>NZ_FZOL01000039.1 GCF_900188455.1 Pseudomonas japonica
TGCAACGCTGAGCGATTCAACCGCCGGATGCGGAAAACCGCACGTCCGGTGGTGTGGGAGGGGTGACGGGCTGGTCCCGTCACCTCGACCCAATCAAGGTCCATGTGCGCCGCCGAACCTTGTGGGAGCGGGCGTTGCCCGCGATGAGGCCCTCAATCCCGCCGCAGAAACTCGGTTTTTTCCGACCCGTCCGCATTCAGCTGGAACACCCGCTCCGGTTGCCCCGCCTCATTGAAGAACACCTGCCCCAGTCCCGCGCTGTTCCATAGCCGTTCCCCGGACTCGGCACGGCTCGGCACCCGCGGCACCACCTCCATCAAGCGCCGCCGGGTAAACCAGTTCAACGGCGAACGGGGCGAGTACAGCCAGCGGTTGAGCCGGTCGAAGACCTCCAGCAGCCGCGCCGGAAACTGGTTCTTGATCCCGCTGCTGGTGACCTGCCACAGGTGCGGGCTGTTCTGTCGATGGCGGATCAGCACTTCGTAGACGAACGAGTAGTGCACATCGCCGGAGAGGACAACGTAGTGCCCCGGTGTGCGGGAGTGGCGGAAGATGTTGAGGATCACCTGCGCCGCGCCGCGATGGGCCATCCAGTTTTCCGCGTCCACCAGCAGTGGGTAGCCGCACCAGCTGAAGATCTTCTGCACCGTTTCTATCAGTTTCACGCCGAAGATCGGCGCCGGTGACACGATGATCGCCGAGGGATGGTCCAGCAAGGCCTGCTGCAGCTCGCAGAGGGCTTCCCAGTCGAGCAGGCCCGAAGGCTTGGCCAGATTGCTTTCGCTGCGCCAGCGCCGGGTGCGGGTGTCCAGCACCAGCAGGGCGGGGCGGGTCGGCAGGACGTAGTGCCACCGCTGGAAACGCAGCAGGTCATTGATCAGGGCGTCCTGCAGCGGGCTGCTGAGGTGGCGGTCCTCGCCGGTACTGGAGAACAGCTCCCGGCATTTGCCCAGCAGCTCGGGAAACGCATCGGGATCGTTGCCCCAGGCCTGGCAGAGCAGGTAGGCGAGCAGGGCATTGCCGATGATTCGCCGCGAGAAGGGGTGGCCGTAGGCGGTTTCTTCCCATTGCGCCGAGAGGTTCCAGTCATCGGTGATGTCGTGATCATCGAAGATCATCAGCGTCGGCAGGTGCGCGAGGGCGCGGGCGGCGCCGCCGAGTCCGTCGATGAAAGTTGCCAGGCAGTCCTGTTCCAGGCGATAGCGGGCCTGGTGCTCGGCGTTCAATGGCGGCATGTCCGCGGCGATCAGTGTCCACGGCAGCGGTGACCAGACCAGCAGGTACATCGCCAGGGTTTCGCCGAAGGTCACCAGATGGTTGTCGGCGCTGCTGCTGGTGAAGATCGGCTTGCGCACGCCGCCGAAGAAGCGTTCGCGCAGGGTTTCGTTGCTTTTCAGGGCCGGCAGCAGGTCACCGCGCTGGTAGTAGCTGGCCGGATGGCCGTACAGCTCGGCGCTGTCGCGGATCACCGCGCCGTCAAGGCATTCCTCGAACAGACCCAGGCGCTGGATCAGTTGATGGATGGCGCGCAGCATCGGGCCGGCCACGTCGTCGGCGTAGACCTGGTCGCCGCTCATCATCAGCAACGCCGGCCGCTCGCTGGCGGCGTGCGGACTGGCCAGCAGGCGGTCGGCGCAGAGCAGGCCGTCGGCGGCGGGGTGGTGCGGCTTGCGGCAGGAACCATGAAGCAACTGGTCGAGGCGCGAACGCACCACGAAATCCGCAGTCATCGCCCCGTCGTACAGCAGGTGCGGCGCCCAACTGGCGATACCGACTCCGTCCAGCAGCAGGTCGTAGCCGATGCGTTCATCGCAGGGCAGCGGCGTGTCCAGCGGCACATCGATGAGGTGGACGAAGGCCTGGCGGCCCACCGGCAGGACCTGGCAGTACTGGCTGTCCAGGGTCAGGCTGAGTGTCTCGCGCTCGGGACAGTACAGCTGCAGTTCAGCGCGCAGCGGTCGCGTGGCGACCAGCCACAGAACGATGCGTCGGGCCTCCAGGCGGCGCAGCAGCGGCCCGGCGAGCACCAGTGGCAATGAAGAGGAGTCGGACATCAGGACGGGAAATCGTCTGCCAGTAGTTGCGAAGGAGGCGGGACTTTCCGCGCTGTCGCCGCTACTGGCAAATCGATATTTGTATCAAGCCTTTGCAGAAAGCAGGGCTTCGAGTTTTTCCTGGTCGCGGGCGAACAGGCGAATGCCTTCGGCCAGTTTCTCGGTGGCCATGGCGTCTTCGTTGAAGGCCCAGCGGAAGCGGCTTTCATTCAGCTCCAGGCGCGGTTCGCCGGTGGCTCCCGGCTTCAGCCTGCGCTCCAGGTGACCCTGGTCGTCGCTCAGTTGCTGCAGCAGTTCGGGGCTGATGGTCAGGCGGTCGCAGCCGGCCAGTTGTTCGATCTGGCCGATATTGCGGAAGCTGGCGCCCATGACCACGGTGTCGTAGCCGTTGGCCTTGTAGTAGTCGTAGATCCGCGTCACCGACTGCACGCCTGGGTCCTCGGCGCCTACGTATTCCTTGCCGGTGGACTTCTTGTACCAGTCGTAGATGCGACCGACGAACGGCGAAATCAGGAAGACCCCGGCGTCGGCGCAGGCTGCGGCCTGGGCGAAGGAGAACAGCAGGGTCAGGTTGGTCTGGATGCCTTCCTTCTCCAGGGTCTCGGCGGCGCGGATGCCTTCCCAGGTCGAAGCCAGCTTGATCAGCACGCGATCACGGCCGACGCCGGCCTGGTCGTACAGTTCGATCAGCTTGCGCGCCTTGGCCAGCAGGGCCGGCTCGTCGAAGGACAGGCGCGCGTCCACTTCGGTGGAGATACGCCCGGGGATCGCTTTCAGGATGCCGCTGCCCACCGCCACGGCGAAGGCATCGCAGGCCAGGTCGACATCGCCCTTGCTGCCGCTGATCGCCTGATCCAGCAGATCGGCGTAGCCGGGCATGGCGGCGGCCTTGAGCAGGAGCGAAGGGTTGGTGGTGGCATCGACCGGCTTGAGGCGGCTGATCGCGTCGATGTCGCCGGTATCGGCGACGACGGTGGTGAACTGCTTGAGTTGTTCCAGCTTGGAAGTCATGAGCGTGCTCTGTCCTGTGCGGTGCAACGACATTACCCGAGCCCCGCCGGTGGCTCAAGGCCAGCCCGGCGGGCTTTTTGCGGGTATGCCTTGGAGTACCCCAGGGCGCGCGGGTTCCTAGTGGCCTTTTAGCAACTCTGCCGCTTGATCGAGCAATCCGAGCGGATCGTTGGTCTTGTGCACGTCCACCGAGAGCAACTGGCGGAACCGCCGCGCGCCCTTGAAGCCCTGGGCCAGGCCGAGGACGTGGCGGGTCACGTGATGCATGGCGCCGCCCGCGGCCAGGTGCGCGGCGATATACGGCTTGAGCCGTTCCAGCGCTTCGCTGCGGCTGACCACCGGCGCGCTGCTGCCGAACAGCTGCTGGTCCACCTGCGCCAGCAGATACGGGTTGTGGTAGGCCTCGCGCCCCAGCATCACGCCGTCGAAGGTCTTCAGGTGCTCGTGGCACTCTTCCAGCGTCTTGATCCCGCCGTTGAGAATGATTTCCAGATCGGGGAAATCCTCCTTCAACTGCGCCGCGATGTCGTAGCGCAGTGGCGGAATCTCGCGGTTCTCCTTGGGCGACAGGCCTTCGAGAATGGCGATCCGGGCATGCACGGTGAAGCTGCGGCAGCCGGCATCGCGGACCTGGCCGACGAAATCGCACAGTTCGGCGTAGCTGTCGCGGCCGTTGATGCCGATGCGGTGCTTGACCGTGACCGGAATGTCCACCGCGTCGAGCATCGCCTTGACGCTGTCGGCCACCAGTGCCGGATGGCCCATCAGGCAGGCGCCGATCATGTTGTTCTGCACCCGGTCGCTGGGGCAGCCGACGTTCAGGTTGACCTCGTTGTAGCCCGCCGCCTCGGCCAGCCTGGCGCAGGCCGCGAGGTCCGCCGGCACGCTGCCGCCCAGTTGCAGGGCCAGCGGGTATTCGGCGGCGTCATGGCCGAGGAAGCGTGCGGCATCGCCGTGCAGCAGCGCACCGGTGGTGACCATCTCGGTGTAGAGCAGGGCATGGCGGGAGAGCAGGCGCAGGAAGTAGCGGCAGCGGCGATCGGTCCAGTCCATCATGGGCGCAACGGAAAAGCGGCGGGACAGGGCGGCTGGCTGGGTGTCTGGGGTTGTCGCGGATTCTGGGAGCATTTTTCGACTACGTAGCGTGGAGCTCGTCAGAACGCTCCCGCGTGGCCAGTTGGCAGCCATGCGGGAGGGATCTGCAATCGAGGAAAAGGCTGCCAGTCTATCAGAATCCGCGCCATCACTTCTTGAAACAGCCGGGAGCGCGGGCGCAGGTCCGGTCGCTTGCGCTATAGCCTGGCGCTCTCGGTCGCGTTGAACTTCAGCACAGCCGAGCTGGCGTCGGATTCGGTCTTCACTGCTTCCGTCGGGCATACCGGAAGACAGGCGCCGCAGTCGATACATTCAACCGGATCGATGACGGCCTGTTTGCTGCTCATCTTGATGCATGAAACCGGGCAGACGTCGAAGCATGTGCCGCACTGTATACAAGCGCTGGTCACGGCATAGGTCATGGCGGATTCCCCTGCGGAAAGTGACACGACCATGCTAGTGCGCGACCCATCGGCCGACACCTGACAGAAATGCCAGTTCGTTAGACCCGTTGGCGATTGCCCCGCCCCGTATCAGCGATGTCCGGACAGAAAGGTCACCAGTTGCCGCCCATGGGAGCTCAACGTCTCCCATTCCCTGAAACAGATACGCAGTTCCAGCGCCGCCCAGCGCTCCTCCAGGGTCAGGCAACGCACCGGCAGTTCCTGCTCCAGACGCCGCGCGGTGGTCTCGGGCAGCATTGCGATACCGGCGCGCTGCGCCACCAGTTGCGCGATGGCTTCGAAGCCCGGGGCGCGCACGCGGATTTTCAGGGGCATCGACAGGTTCATCGCCTTTTCCTCGACGAAACGCTGCATGGCCCGCTCCGGCGGCAGGCAGACGAAGGGGTAGGCGAGGGCATCATGCAAGTGCACCTGGCCACGCTCCGCCAGCGCATGGTCCGCCGGCACCAGCAGGGCCAGGCGCTCGCTGCGAAACGGCACGGAAATCACGCCTTCATTGACCAGGTTGCCGTCGTAGACGCCAATCTCGCATTCGCCGCCGCGGACCATGCGCAGGATATCGACGCTCTTGTGCTCCACCAGGTGCAGGTCGATTTCCGGGTAGTCGAACAGGAACGGCCCGAGCACGCTGGGCAGGATGGTGCTGTTGCTCACGGTGGAGGCGGCCAGGTGGAGGATGATGCGCTTCTGCCCGGCGAGCTCTTCGAGCGTGTCTTCCAGCTTGCGTGCCTCGCCGAGCACGCTGCGCGCCGCTTCCAGGACCAGGCGCCCGGCCGGCGTCAGTTGCATGCCGTCGGCCTTGCGGGTGAACAGGGTCAGGCCGCTGCGCTCTTCGAACTGGCGCAGGCGCGTACTGGCTGCCGACACCGCCACCGGAAATCCCGCCGCGGCCTTGCTCAGGCTGCCGCTTTCGGCGATGGCGGCGATCAGGCGCAGGTCGGGCAGATCGAAGTGCATGGGTGTTCTCCAATTCAGAACGCCCTGTTCGGAAAAAAGCGATTCTGGCGCGATGGCGTTCTGTTCAGAATAAGCCTGTCACATTCTGGTGCGGAGCTCCAATGATCACCTTGCCTTCCCGGATTCAGCGTTACCTCGACAACGGCAGCCTGTTCGCCGTGCTCGCCGCTCTCGGTTTCAGCCTCAAGGCGATATTCGTCAAGCTGGCCTACGCCGCCGGCACGGTGGATGCCATTACCCTGCTGGCGCTGCGCATGGGCATTTCCCTGCCGCTGTTCGTCTGGCTGGTGTGGCTCAGTCGCCATCACGTCAACGCGCCGCTGACCTGGGGCAGCGCCGTTCGCGTGCTGCTGCTTGGTCTGTTCGGCTATTACCTGGCCAGTCTGTTCGACTTCTACGGCCTGCAGTACATCAGTGCGGGACTGGAGCGCCTGATCCTGTTCACCTATCCGACCCTGGTGCTGATCTTCCAGGCCGTGGCCCTGCGCGAACGGCCGACGCCGCGCGTGCTGGCGGCCATGGGCCTGTGCTATCTGGGGCTGGGCATCGCTTTCGCCCATGACATAAGCATTGCCGGGGTGGGCAACCAGGTGATTCTCGGTTCGCTGTGGGTCTTCGCCAGCGCGGTGACCTACGCGCTTTACTACTCCGGCACCGGGATGATGCTGAGGACCATGAGCTCCATGCGCCTGGCCGGCCTGGCGGGTACCGCTTCGTCGCTGATGGTGCTGGGACATTACCTGCTGACCGCAGACTTCACCCTGCTCGGCCGGTTGCCGCCCGCGGTGTGGCTCAACGCGCTGCTCATGGCGGTGTTCTCCACCGTGCTGCCGATCTGGTGGGTAGCGCTGGCGATCCAGCGCCTGGGTGCGACGCAGACGGCGGCGGTGGGCAATCTTGGCCCGGTGCTGACGGTCTTCGCCTCCTGGGCCGTGCTCAGCGAGGAGATTTCCGCGTACCAGATCGCCGGGCTGGCGCTGGTGCTGTTCGGGGTTTCGCGGTTGAAGCCGGGCAAACCCAAGGTGGTGGTCGGCAGGGATGTGGCGGCTTGAGTCGCGTGGCTGCCTTTGCCGGCAGCCTCCTCAAACCGGGGCTTTCACCTCGGGCACCGGGGCCACGCTGATCCGGTTCCGCCCGTGTTGCTTGGCCTGGTACAACTGCTCGTCGGCCACTTCGAAGACCCGCGCCGCATTCTCCGAATGCAGCGGCCAGGCCGCCACGCCCATGGACACGGTCATGTGGCCGATGGTCTCGAACGGCGTCTGCTCCACCACCGCGCGCAGGCGTTCGGCGACCCGTGCCGCGACCTGCGGGCTGGCCCCGGGCAGGAGCATGAAGAATTCCTCGCCGCCGGAACGGCAGATCACATCGTTGTCCCGCGAGCAGCCGCGCATCAGTTCGGCCAAGGCCTGCAGCGCCTCGTCGCCCACGGCATGGCCGTAGCTGTCGTTGACCCGCTTGAAGTGATCGATATCGATGGCCACCACCGAGAATGGACGCTTTTCCGCTTGCCACAGGGTTACCGCCAGGTCCAGGCCGCGGCGGTTGCGCAGGCCGGTGAGCGGGTCGGTCTGGATGTCGTGGTTGAGCTTGCCCAGGCGCTCGTGCAGAAGGTTCAGGCCGATCAGCAGGGCCCGCTTGAGTTCCGAGGACTCGAAATACCAGGAGCGCACACTCTCGATCTGCAGCGCGGTGTCCGGTTCGCTGATCTTGTGCGCGCCGGCAGCCAGTTGCTTGAGCGGCTGGGCGATGATCCGCGAGAACCACCAGATCAGGATGAAGCTGGCCACGGCCAGCGGGATGGTCTTGAAGATCACGCTCAGCAGCAGTTCGTTGAGACCTTCGAGCGTCGATTCGGTCGAGCGCTGGGCGACGATGCCCCAGTGCGCCGAGGGGACGGTGGCGAAGCCGGCGAGCATGTCCATGCCCTGGCTGTTGATGACCCGCTGCATGCCGTTGTCGAGGCCGGCGATATTGTCGATCAGGCTGTTGGCCCCGACGATGCTGCCGACCCGGTCGGCATCCGGGTGATAGAGCAGACGCCGATTGGCGTCGACCACGTAGAGGTAGGAGCCGTTGTTGTAGTAGTGCTCGCCGAGCAGCTCGTTGAGGATGCTCTTGTGCTTGAGGTAGATGCTCCCGCCGATCAGGCCGAGATAGTTGCCACTGCGATCGAACACCGGCTGGGAAATGAAGATGATCAGGTTGTTCGCCGACGACACGTAGGGGCTGGAGATCATCGGCTTGCGCTCGCGCAGGGCGGCCACCGCACCTTCCGATTGCAGTGTCTTGCCGACGATCTGCAGGGTGTCCGGCGAGGTGGTCAGGACCTTGCCCCCGGCATCGGTGATGACGACGGAATTGAAGGTGTTGGTCTGACGGCGCAGGCGGGTGACCTCCTGGTGCAGGTAGTCGATGGCGTCGAAACGCTCGGCCAGCAGATTGGCCGCGTAGGCCAGTTGCTGCTGCGAAGCCTGCAGGTAGGTTTCGGTGCTGGAGGCCAGCTTCGAGGCATAGGCGTGGTTGGCTTCCAGCGCGTTGTCGATCAGCAACTGGTATTGCACGCGGTAGCTGGCATAGAAGCTGTTGAGCAGTGTGACCAGGGCGGTGATCAGAGTAAGCAGGAGGATCAGGCTGCGCAGATCCCAGCGGAAAAAAGTCTTGAACGGCACCCGAAGCCCCCTTGCCTCGATCTTGAATCAGTGAACCGGTGTGGAAAATAGATGGCTGATTGCCATGCCGCTGCGCGGGAAGCGCGGCATACTGCGCTCGTGGCCGGATATTGTCGCGCCAAGGGTAATGAGACTTTGGTCGAATAGCCACAACGCCAACGCGGTAATTGGTTTGACCAAGTGGTCACCGAATGGATGCAAAGTTTCGATATTTCAAGGCGTTATTGCGATTCTGCGGGTCCCGCGGCAGCTTTCATGCGCTGGCGGAGCAGGCGCGGTGATGGACCCATCGCCCATGGCGGTAATATCATGCTGACATCAAATCGTGTGCCAAGGAGGCGGTGTCCAGTGATCCCGGGACGCTGCTGGGCAACGGCTTCTCCAGGTCCGACCGGCCGTTCAGAGCCGGAATCTTTTGAGTAGAACATGACGTCTCAGGACAACCGTTCCATCGAATTGTCGCTGGCTCAACTGGCCGCCCTCGACCGGGTGATGGCCATCGCCGAGTTCACCCCGGACGGCACCCTGCTGCGGGCCAACGAAAACTTCCTGGTGCTGATGGGCTACACGCTGGAACAACTGCGTGGGCGTCACCACCGTATGCTCTGTCCGCCGGCCCTGGCGCAGAGTGCGGAATACGCCGATTTCTGGGTACGCCTGCGCGATGGCGATGCCCGCTCCGGGATCGTCGAGCGGGTTCACCGCGACGGCAGCCGGCGCTGGCTGGAGGCGACCTACGCGGCGGTGCGCGATGAGCGCGGCGAGGTGGCGCAGATCCTCAAGATCGCCACCGACATCACCGCCCGCCTGGCCCAGGAACAGGCCCAGCAGCAACGCCTGCGGGTGCTGTCGCTGGTGGCCGATGCCAGCGACACGGCGGTGATGATCAGCGACAGCCAGCGCCGCATCGCCTACACCAACGCCGGTTTCAGCCGCATGTTCGGCTGGGCTGGCGAAGAGATCGTGGGGCGCAGCCCGATGGCCCTGCTGGTGCCGGACCGGGACGAGCAGAGCATCGCCGAGTACTACGCCGAGATGTACGCCGCCGGCTCCATGCAGCGCGAGGAAATCGTCAGCGGCAAGCACGGCCAGCGCTACTGGGCCAAGGTGGTGAGCAACCCGATCTTCGACGCCGGGCAGTTGCAGCACACCGTCACCCTGTTCACCGATATCACCCAGGCCAAGATGCACGAGGCCCTGCAGCACCGTGTGCTGGAGGCCATGGCCCGGGAACAGCCGCTGACCGAGGTGCTGGAACTGATCTGCCTGGAGGTGGAGCGCATCGCCCCGGAACTGGCGGCGTCGATCCTGCGCGTCGACGAGGACGGGCAGTTGCATTCCCTGGCCGCGCCGAGCCTGCCGGTGGACTACAGCCGCCAGCTCAATGGCGTGCGCATCGGCCCCACCGTGGGTTCCTGCGGCACGTCGGCGTGGCGCAACGAGTCGGTGCTGGTGGACGACATCACCACCGATCCGCTCTGGGCCGACTACCAGGACCTGGCCAGCCAGCTGGGCTTTCGCAGTTGCTGGTCGACGCCGATCCGCAACAGCCAGGGCGCGGCCATCGGCACCTTCGCCTTCTATTTCCGCCAGGCGCGCAACGTCGCTTCGGCGCTGTTCCACCAGCGCCTGGTGGATGCCTGCGCGCACCTCTGCGCCCTGGCCCTGGAGCGGGAAAACTCGCGCCAGCGCATTCGCCAGCTGGCCTACTACGACGCCCTCACCGGGCTGCCCAACCGCAGCCTGCTGCAGGCCAAGGCCGACCAGGCGATCGCCAGCGCGGCGCGCAACAACGAACAGGTGGCGGTGCTGTTCATCGACCTCGATCGCTTCAAGCAGGTCAACGACTCCCTCGGCCATCCGGCCGGCGACGAGCTGCTGCGTCAGGTGGCGACACGCATGCGCAGCGAGCTGCGCGCCTCCGATATCGCCGGGCGCCTGTCCGGTGACGAGTTCGTGGTGATCCTGCCGCAGTGTGACGGCGACCATGCCGCCGATGCGGTGGAGCGCATCCAGATCCTGCTCAGCGAACCGATGACCATCGCCAGCACCCAGTTCGCCATTTCCGCCAGCGTCGGCGTGGCCATGTACCCCTCCGATGGCTGCGACGTGGAAACCCTGCTGCACCGCGCCGACATGGCCATGTACCAGGCGAAGAACAGCGGCCGTGGCTGCTTCAGCTTCTTCAGCAGCGAGATGAACAAGCTGGCCCAGGAGCGCCTGGCCCTGGAAAACGCCTTGCGCGAGGCGCTGCAGCAGGGGCAGTTGCGTCTGCACTATCAACCGCAGGTGGAGATGTCCAGCGGTCGCCTGTATGGCGTCGAGGCGCTGGCGCGCTGGACCCATCCGCAACTGGGCGAGGTGTCCCCGGCGCGCTTCATTCCCCTGGCGGAGGAGTGCGGGTTGATCGCCGAGCTGGGGCGCTGGGCGCTGCGCGAAGCCTGCCGGCAGCTTTCCGAATGGCGTGCGCGGGGGCTGGTGGTGCCGGCGGTGGCGGTGAACCTGTCGCCAACCAGTTTCCACAACCTCGACCTGCCGCGGATGATTGCCGACACCCTGCGCCACAACGATCTGCTGCCGACCGACCTGACCCTGGAGCTGACCGAGAACATCCTGCTGGACACCAACCCCAGCACCATGAAGACCATCGAGGAAGTGCATGCCCAGGGCATTCGCCTGTCCATGGACGACTTCGGCACTGGCTATTCCAGCCTGAGCTACCTGCGTCGCCTGCCGGTGTCGGAGTTGAAGCTGGATCGCAGTTTCGTCGCCGACATCGAGCATGACGAGGCCGCGCGGGCCCTGAGCAGCGCGATCCTGGGCATTGGCAAGAGCCTGCACCTGACGGTGGTGGCGGAGGGGATCGAGACCGATACCCAGAGTGTCTGGCTCAAGCAGCAGGGCTATCCGGTGGCCCAGGGCTACCTGTATTCGCCGCCGCTGGCGCCGGAGGCGCTGGCGCAGTGGCTGGCGGAGCGGGTGGTGGCGATGGAGGAAATTGCCGGATGATCTGAAGGCTGCGCGGTCCCGTAGGAGCTGGCTTGCCTGCGAAAGGACCGCGTAGCGGTCCCGGTTCCTGATCTACAGTCAGGCCAATGTGGTCTCTGCCCGGCTTTGGATGGAGAACCGGGACCGCGTTGCGGTCCTTTCGCAGGCAAGCCAGCTCCTACACAGGGGTTAGCGGCGCCGGTGATTTACCAGAGGGCCAAGGTGTAACTCACGATCAACCGGTTCTCATCCAGGTCATTGCCGAAGTTCGTCGAGCGTACCGTCGCGTTCCTCCACTTCACCCCCAGGTTCTTCAGCGGTCCGCTCTGGATCACGTAGCCGATGTCCATGTCCCGCTCCCACTCCCGGCCTTCCGGGCGCCCCGCGCCAAGGTCGACGTTGTCGCCACGCAGGTAGCGGGTCATGAAGGTCAGGCCGGGAATCCCCACGCTGGCGAAGTTGAAGTCGTAGCGCGCTTGCCAGGAGCGCTCGTCCTTGTTGGCGAAGTCGCCGATCTGCACGAAGTTCACCAGGTACGCGTCGGTGCCGTTGATGTAGGCGAAACCGGTGTCGCCGCTCATCCGCTGGTAGCCAAGGCCGAAGGCATGGCCGTTGATGCCGTAGGTGAACATCGCCCCCAGCGCCTTGTTGTCCACGTTGCTGCCGCCGTCATCCAGCGAGCGGGCGAAGCGCAGGTCGCTTTTCAGCGTCTGGCCGTTGCCCAGTGCCCAGGTGTGGCCGAGGCCGAGCATGTGCTGGCGGTAGAAGTGCTCCAGGCCGCCGTAGCTGTAGCTGGTGTTCAGGCTGTCGGTCCATTTGTAGTTGACATGGCCGAAGTCGAAGCGGTCGCTGCCGGTCTGGCGGACCACGATCTGCTTCGCCGCGCCGGTGGTCAGGCCGATGTCCTCGTAGTCCTGGGAGTCACGCTGGTTGACCTGGCGCAGTCGGCCGAGCTCGACGCCCAGGTTGCTGATTTCCTGCACGCTCAGTTGGCCACCTTCGAACACCTGCGGCAGCAGGCGCGAGTCGTTGGGCATGAGCACCGGCAGCTTGGGAATCAGTGTGCCGAGCTTGAGCACGCTCTTGGAGGCGCGGACCTTGGCGGTCAGGCCGAGGTCGCTGTAGCTGTCCTGGGCGCGCTTCGGTGCTTCGCGGTCCCGTTGCAGCAAGCCGCTGCCGGCGCGGTCGGGGCTGGAGTCGAGCTTGAGGCCGAGCAGGCCGATGGCATCGACGCCGAAACCGAGGGTGCCTTCGGTGAAGCCGGACTCGTAGCGCAGCAGGAAGCCCTGGGCCCATTCGTCGATCTTCGACTGCGCGGCGCCGTCCTGGCGGAAGTCGCGGTTGAAGTAGAAGTTGCGGGTTTCCACGCTGGCCTTGCTGTCGTCGAGAAAGGCGGCCTGGGTGGTCGGGCAGAGGAGGGCCAGGGCCAGTGGGGTGAGGGTGCGGTACATAGGGAGTCTCTTGTTGTTATTGGGTTGTTGGGCCCGCGTTGCGGGCCTTTGCGACGGTTCAGCGCCCCGACAATCTCGCTCCCACACAAGGTGGGCAGTCGAGGATTGCATCAGTGGGCGGAAGCGGCGGCGGCGCCGAGGCCGGTCTGGGCACGGACGAACTGGTCGTCGAAGGCCTCGCGCTCACGGCTGGCGCGCGCGCTGTTGTCGAGCAGCGAGACCACCACGGTGACCAGGAACGCCAGCGGCATGGAGAACAGCGCCGGGTGGTCGTAGGGGTAGATGGCTTTGGCGTTGCCCAGCACCGTGACCCATACCGCCGGCGACAGGACCACCAGCACCAGGGCGCTGACCAGTCCGGCGAAGCCACCGGCCAGCGCGCCGCGGGTGGTCAGGCCTTTCCAGTACATGGCCATGATCAGCACCGGGAAGTTGGTCGAGGCGGCGATGCCGAAGGTCAGGCCGACGAGGAAGGCGATGTTCTGGTTCTCGAACAGGAAGCCGAGGAAGATCGCCACCAGGCCGAGGCCGACGGTGGCGAAGCGGGTCACGCGCATTTCCTGCTGTTCCGTGGCGGTGCCTTTCTTCAGCACGGTGGCGTAGAGGTCGTGGGAAATCGCCGAGGCGCCGGCCAGGGCCAGGCCGGAGACCACCGCGAGGATGGTGGCGAAGGCCACCGCCGAGAGGAAACCGAGGAACAGGTTGCCGCCCACCGCCTTGGCCAGGTGCATCGCCACCATGTTGCCGCCGCCGATCAGCGCCGCTTTCACATCACCACCGACGAAGAACTGCGGATCGGTGCCGACGATGACGATGGCGGCATAGCCCAGCACCATCACCACGAGGAAGAAGAAACCGATGAAACCGGTGGCGTAGAACACCGATTTGCGTGCTTCCCTGGCGTTCGGCACGGTGAAGAAGCGCATCAGGATATGCGGCAGGCCGGCGATGCCGAAGACCAGGCCGAGAGACAGCGACGCGGCGTTGACCGGGTCGGCCAGCATCGAGCCTGGGCCCATGATGTTGAAACCGTTGGCATGGGCCTCGACCGCACGCGTGGCCAGGGTCTCGAAGCTGAAACCGAACTCGGCCATGGCCAGCAGGGCCAGGGTGCTGCCGCCGACGAGCAGCAGCACGGCCTTGATGATCTGCACCCAGGTGGTGGCGATCATGCCGCCGAAGATCACGTAGACCAGCATCAGCACGCCGACCACCATCACCGCGGTGCGGTAGTCGAGGCCGAACAGCAGCTTGATCAACTGGCCGGCGCCGACCATCTGCACCACCAGGTAGCAGCACACCACGGTCAGCGAGCCGAACGCGGCAAAGGTGCGGATGCGGGTCTGGTCGAGGCGGTAGGAGACGATGTCGGCGAAGGTGAAGCGGCCGAGGTTGCGCAGGCGCTCAGCCATCAGGAAGGTGATGATCGGCCAGCCGACGAAGAACGCCACGGTATAGATGAAGCCGTCATAGCCCTTGGCGAAGACCAGGCTGGACAGGCCCAGCAGGGTTGCCGCGGACATGTAGTCGCCGGCGATCGCCAGGCCGTTCTGGAAGCCGCTGATGCCGCCGCCGGCGGTGTAGAAGTCCGAGGTCGATTGGGTCTGCCGCGCGGCCCACCAGGTGATGGCCAGGGTGCCGAGGACGAAGACGAAGAACATGCCGATGGCATGCAGGTTGATCGGTTGCTTCTCGGCCACGATCGGCGCGGCGAGGGCCAGCGCCGGGGCCAGCAGCAGGGCAGCGAGGCCCAGGATGCGACGGCTCATTTCAGCTCCTCCAGCAGGTCGGCGCTCATGGCGTCGAAGCGCGTGTTGGCATTGCGCACGTACCAGCCGGTGAGCAGCCAGGACAGCACGATCAGCGCCGCCGCCACGGGAATGCCCACGGTCAGTTGGCGACCTTCGGTCAGCGGTGCATGCAGCCAGTGCGGCTGGAACGCCACCACCGCCATGAACAGGTAATAGGCGCCCAGCACCGTGGCGCTGAGGGACCAGGACAGGCGTGCGCGGCTGCGCACCAGAGCGTGGAACTTCGGATTGGCACGGATCCGCGCGCAGCGCTGGGCGTGGGCCAGGTCGGGGGTGCTCATGGGGGGGGGCTCCTTGGATTTTCTTGTGTTTTTTAGGGGTCTGCAGGATTTCGGCGTGCAGGGCGCCATGGCGGCGGGCGCGGCCCGTCACCGGAAAAACAGCGGGATGTGCGTGTGCTCAGTCGCGATGCGGCGACGGGGCGGGGATCGGTGTTCGCAAGAGGCTGCGGCGATGGCGTGCGCGAATCCGCAAAGGACGCGCGGACGGACTGCTGGCGGCGAGAACTGGTATCGACATGTGTGGCACCCGGCGGCTGATTGTTAGCTCTTGATGTTTGCCGCGTCCTTGTCGAGAGGATGCGGCGCAGATGGCTCCGGGGGCTTTATATAACAGTCCTGTCTTGATATGGAAGTAATACCTGTGTTGTATAGTATTTTTACTATATTTATTCGGTTGTTTTTTGGGGTTTCTGTCCGCTTTCAGGCTGCTTAATGGATTAGTTACCAGATGGACCGCTTTGCGGTCCTTCGCGAGCAAGCTTGCTCCCACGATGTCCGCGTCGACTGGAGCCTTGTGGGAGCGAGCTTGCTCGCGAAGGGCCGCAAAGCGGCCCCGGCGATTCAACCGAGCTGTGCCAAGCGCGTCATCAATCCCTCTGCCTCCTCATGCAACGCCGCGCAAAACGCCTCGACGAACACCGACGACGGGCGAAACTCCGGCCGGATCAGCATCACCCGATAGGGAATCGATACCGCCAGCCGCCGCACCTGCAGGCCGCGCCCGTTCTCCTGCAAGGCGCTGAGCGGGTTGATGATCGCCACCCCCAGGCCTTCGCGCACCATGGCGCAGACCGAGGCGGCGTTGGTGGTTTCGATCACCGTATGCCGCTCCACGCCGGCCTCGCGGAAATGTTCGTCGAGGCGCTGACGGTAGATATCGCGCCCGGCCAGGTTGATGAAGGCCACACCCTGGAAGTCCGCCATCGCCAGGCGCTCGCGTTGCAGCAACGGGTGCCCGTCCGGCAGCACGCAGCGCATGTCGGCGCTGAACAGCGGTTCGCCGCGGGTGCCGCGCGGCACCTGCTCGCCTTCGGTCAGGCCGAGGTCATGGCGCTGGGCGCTGAGGGATTCCTCCAGCAGCGGCGATTCCTGGGCGCTGATGCACAGGCCGATGCCGCTCTGCTGGAGCTGGAAGCGCTTGCACACCCGTGGCAGCAGGGTCTGGGAGAACAGCGGCAGGCAGGTCAGGTCCAGTTGGCCATGCTCGAAACGACGAATCGATTCCACCAGGCTGTTGATCCGCTCCAGGCCGACGTAGGAACGCTCCACTTCCTCCAGCAGCATCAGCGCCTGGGCGGTGGGCAGCAGGCGCCCGCCCTGGCGCTCGAACAGCTTCAGGCCGGTGAGGCTTTCCAGGCGCGCCAGCTCGCGGCTCAGGGTCGGCTGCGAGGTGAACAGCAGGCGCGCCGCGCCGGTGACGCTGCCGGCCAGCATGATGGCGCGAAACACTTCGATATGGCGGACGGAGAGACTCATCGAGAGGAACCTGAGCGGGGAAGGGTGGCATATCAGAACTGAATGGACTGAAAAAGAATAGATATTTTTCTGAATGATCGCCCTTCGGCATCATGGTGGTCTTCCCACTTTTCGCAGGACCTTTTCCCGCCATGACCACGCCATCCGCCCTGGCCGCCGCCGCGCAACAGTTCCCGACGCCATTCTGGACCTACGACGCCGCCATCATCCGTGAGCGCATCCAGCGCCTGGCCTGCTTCGACGTGGTGCGCTTCGCCCAGAAAGCCTGCTCCAACCTGCATGTCCTGCGCCTGATGCGCGAACACGGCGTGCGCGTCGACGCGGTGTCCCTGGGCGAGCTGGAGCGTGCGCTGCTGGCCGGCTACAGCCCGGAAGGCGATCCGGCCGGGGTGGTCCTGACCTGCGACCTGCTGGATCAGCCGACCCTGCGCCGGGTGGTGGAACTGAAGGTCGAGGTCAACTGCGGCTCCATCGACATGCTGCGCCAGCTGGGCGAGCACTCGCCGGGCCATCGCGTGTGGCTGCGGATCAACCCGGGCTTCGGCTACGGCCATAGCCGCAAGACCAACACCGGTGGCGAGAACAGCAAGCACGGTATCTGGCACGAGGAGGTCGGCGATGCCCTGGCCGTGATTCGTCAGTACGGCTTGCACCTGGTGGGCATCCACATGCATATCGGCTCGGGCGTCGATTACGGCCACCTGGCCCAGGTGGGCGGGGCGATGGTCGCCACCGTCAAGTCGCTGGACCACGATATCGAGGCCTTCTCCATCGGTGGCGGCCTGTCCACGCCGTACCGCGAGGGTGACGTGGCGGTGGATGTGCAGCGCTACGCCAGTACCTGGCAGCAGGCGCGGGAAGAGATCGAGGCATTCCTTGCGCATCCGGTGCGCATGGAGATCGAGCCGGGGCGTTTCCTGGTGGCTGAATCGGGGCGCTTGGTGACCGAGGTGCGTGCGGTGAAGCGCGCGGGCAGCCGTCAGTTCGTGCTGGTGGATGCCGGTTTCAACGACCTGATGCGTCCGGCCATGTATGGCGCCTATCACCACATGAGCGTGCTGGAGGCGGCGGATCGCGTCGAAGTGGAATGTGTGGTGGGCGGGCCGCTGTGCGAGTCGGGCGACGTGTTCACCCAGGACGACCAGGGCCTGGTGCCGCGCCTGCTGCCGCAGCCGCGGGTCGGCGATCTGCTGGTGATGCATGACACCGGCGCCTATGGCGCGTCGATGTCGTCCAACTACAACAGCCGGCCGCTGCTGGCCGAGGTGCTGCTGGATGGTGAAGAAATTCGCCTGATTCGTCGGGCGCAGCCGTTGGCGGATCTGCTGGCGCTGGAACAGGGGCTGTAATCCCGGATCTTCATTGCGGCTGATGGCCCCATCGCCGGCAACGCCGGCTCCCACAGTGATCGCGTGCACCGCAGGTCTTGTGGGAGCCGGCGTTGCCGGCGATGAGGCCATCAGCAACGGCACACAATCAGAATTCCCACTCCCGCGCCTGCACCACCTGACAGAACGCCCCCGCCAGCGTCCCGTTGTGATGCGCCACGATCGCCTCCGCGCTCAACCCCGGCGTATCCGAACAGGTATGCCCATCCGCCACCAGCACCGCCGGGAACCCCAGGTAGCCCGCCGCGCGACAGGTGCTGTCCACGCAGTACTGGGTCTTCATCCCGGCGATCACCACTCCCGTCGCCGCGCATTCGTGAAGCATCTCCACCAGTCCGGTGCCGACGAAGGCATTCGGCCGTCGCTTCTCGAACACTCGCTCGCTGCCGTCCAGGCGCAGTTCCGGGATCAACCGCGTGAGCGCACTGTCCGGCGCCAGCGGCGAGCCTTCCGGCCCCACGTGACGTGCCAGGAACACCGGCGCGCCGGCGGCATGGGCCTTGTCCAGCAGGGTATTCACTGCGTCCAGCATGAGGTCGCCACGCCACGGTTTCTCCGCGCCGTGAAACAGGCCGACCTGCAGATCGAGAATCAAGAGTGCATGCATGGGTGTCGCTCCTTGTGATGAGCCAGCGACACGGGACAACGAAAAAGGCCCCGTCCATCGCTGGCGGGGCCTTTCGGGTCTGGCTTCAGCAGCTCAGGAACACCCGCGCACCCCGCCGTTGGCGGTGGTCGTGGTGGTGGTCGAGGTGCTGCGGAAAAGGTTCATGGGGCTGAAGTTAGCGTTGTCGGCAGGGTAATGGCAAGTCTGTCTTTCGCTGGGCACCTGATATTTCTGTCAGTTGTGCCGGTGCCCGGCGCCCCCTAGATTGAACACGCGCAGTTCGGCATCGCCGCCGATGAAAGCCCCCGGGTGAAGCTGCCACCGCGAGGCTTTCTTCGCTCCTGTCGGGAACGAAGCATCCCATCGCTGGCAGCGCTGCACGGGAGTCTGACTCATGGACATCAAAACACTCGCCCGCCTGTGGGGCATCGACGAGCACAGCGTGGTCGAACACAAGCAACTGGTGGGCGCCGATTACCTGGTCATCGACCTGAAACACGAGCCGACCTTGGCCCGCCAGTTCAAGGCGGACACCACCGGACTGCCCGATGGGGATGTCTTCCAGACGGATTACTTCGTGAATGGCGAGAAAAAGACGTTTGCTCCGGATCATGTCGAAAAGTACCGTGAGCTGAACTGGTCCGACGCCGACAACGGGGAGGAGATTGTACCGGGTTGGGTGTTCCGGATCAGCTCCTATCCCCCCAACAGTGTCTATGGCTCGGTACGCGATTTCCTTGGGTTCTTCTCGTTCGACTTCCAGGACGGGACCTACGACTTGTCTACCGAACTGAGCAGCCCCTTCGACCGGCCAATGATCCGCTATTCGCTTGGCTATCTGGTGGAAGGAGACCAGCTACGCACGATCAGCGCGTCCGTGGCAGCAGGCGAGACCGAGGTTCACCACGTACCGGTGAGTGAGGACCAGATGCGTCTGTCCGCAGCATTCTCGAACGTGGTCTTCCACATGCCCAACTGCCGCGAATACCTGCCACAGGCGCCGGACCACGCATTCGACGTCGAGTTGCAGATTGGCTTCTACGAGTTCACGGGGGACGTGTAGATCCGCTAGCGACCCGGGCGCTTTGTGTCCGGGTCGCTACCCGGCGGTACTTTGCTCAAGCAACCAGGCGCTGAAGGTTTCCAGTGCCGTGGACGGTTGCCCCGGCCGGCTGACCAGCACATAGCGCTCGCTCAACGGCTGAGCGTGCGGCCACGGCGCGCACAGCCGTCCCCCGTGCAGATCCTCCTCGACATACAGGCGCGGCACCAGTGCCATGCCCATCCCCGCCCGCGCCGCGTCGATTAGCAGGGAGAAGCGGTCGTAGCGCGGACCGCTGTCGGCGCTGGGCAACGCGATACCGCTGTGCCGTGCGTAGGCCGTCCATTGTTCACCGTCTTCATACTTGTGCAGCAACGGCATCCGAGCAGGTTCGCGTCCGGCCAGATCGGGATGGCACACCGCGAGCAGCGGGGCCTGGAACAAGGGCTGGACGTGTAATCCGGCCCATGCGGGATGCTCGATATTGATCGCCGCATGCAGCTCGCTGTCAGCGAGATCGAAGGGTTCGGTGCGTTCGCGCAGGTTGACCCGGATCCCGGGATGGCGCTGGTGAAACTGCGCCATGCGCGGGATCAGCCAGCGACTGGCGAAGGTCGGGATCACGCCGATTTCCAGGGGCGCATCGACCCGGGATTCGGCCTGCAACTGGCGGGTCTTGCGCTCGATCAGGTCGAGGGCTTCGCGCATGTCGGCGGCGTAGCGTGCGCCGGGTTCGGTCAGTTCGACGCGGTTGCCGACGCGGTGGAACAGACGCACGTCGAGCTGGCTTTCCAGCTTGGCGATCTGCCGGCTGATGGCACCTTCGCTGACGGACAGTTCCTGCGCCGCGCGAGCGAAACTCTGGTGTCGGGCGGCGGCTTCGAGGGCGAGCAGGGCAGTGGTGCCGGGGAGACGTCGTGTCACGAAAAGCAATCCTTGCCGAGGGGGCGACAGGATGACGCACTGGCAAGCTGCCTTGCAAAAAATTCGGTAACGCTCGTGGGAAGGGGATCAATAGCATGTCGGCTCGAATGACAAAGGAGTGATGAGCCACATGAGGACGATCGATCGGGTGTTGCTGGGGGCCGGCCTGTTGATTCCGTTCTGGCTGTTTTTCGGGGTGCTGCTGACCGCCAGCCAGTTCCCGGGCTACAGCCATGTCGATCTGGCCATGAGTCAGTTGGGGGCGGTGGGGGCACCGACCCATGATTGGTCGCCATGGGTGAACAACCTGCCACTGGGGCTGTTGTTCGTGCTTTGCGCGCTGGGGCTGCTGCGGCGTTTCCGTGGTTCGGGGCTGGCGGCGATGAGTGCGCTGCTGGTGTTGGTGCATGGTCTGGCGAGCATCGGCGCCGGGATCTTTCCCTGCGACCAGGGCTGCCTGCCGGTGGAACCGTCGCTGGCGCAGAAGCTGCACAACCTGTCGGGGCTGGTGATGTTCGTTTCGCTGATCCTGGCCAGCGTGTTGTGGATCTTCCTTGGCAGGCGCCAGCTCGGTTCGGTCGGCTTTGCGCGGTTCTCGTTGCTCTGTGTGTTGCTGTCGCTGGTCACGGTTGGCCTGATGGCCGGGGCCATGGAGAGCGGCCATGGCTTCGGTCTGTACCAGCGTCTCAACTATGGCGTGGCGGTGGTCTGGCTGGCGGTGCTGGCCTGGTTCGGGCAACGGGAGTCGGGCGCGCTGGCGTGAAGGTAGCGGGGCCATCGGGCATCGTGCCATCATGTAATAACATTGCATTTTTTGAGCGAGTCGTCCTTGCGCATGTCCGTCCCACCTTCCTCCCGTCTTCACTCCATCGACGCCCTGCGCGGGCTGGTCATCCTGTTCATGTTGCTGGACCACGTCCGCGAGACCTTCTACCTGCACATGCAGGTAAGCGATCCGATGGACGTGGCCCAGACCGACCCGGCGCTGTTTCTCAGTCGCACCCTGGCGCACCTGTGCGCGCCGGTGTTCATCCTGCTCACCGGCCTGTCGGCGTTTCTCTACGGCGAGAAGCATGAGGGCAGGGCGGCGGTATCGAGTTTCCTGTTCAAGCGCGGGCTGTTCCTGGTGGTGCTGGAGTTCACCCTGGTGAATTTCGCCTGGACCTTCCAGCTGCCGCCGAGCGTGATCTACCTGCAGGTGATCTGGGCCATCGGCCTGAGCATGCTCTCGCTCGCCGGGTTGATCTGGTTGCCGCGGGCGTTGCTGGTGGGCCTTGGTGTGGTGCTGGTGGCGGGGCACAACCTGCTGGATGGCCTGCACTTCCCGGTGGAGTCGGTGCTGCATGTGCCGTGGGCGGTGCTGCATGACCGGGGCTGGATCGAAGTGTCCGAGGGGGTGCGCTTGCGCACGTCGTATCCGCTGCTGCCGTGGATCGGAGTGATCGCCCTGGGGTATGCGATGGGGCCATGGTTCGCCCGGGCCAGCGAGGCCGGGCAGCGGCGTCGTCGGTTGTTGCTGACGGCGGGCTCGGTGCTTGGCTTGTTCTTTTTCCTGCGTCTGCTCAATGGCTATGGCGAGAAACCTTGGGTCAGTGGCGAGACGGCGGTGCAGACGCTGATGAGCTTCTTCAACATCACCAAGTATCCGCCGTCGTTGTTGTTCCTCGCCTTGACCCTGGGGATCGGTCTGTTGCTGCTGGTGCGGTTCGAGCGCGGCAACGACGGGCGGGTGGTGCGCTGGCTGGCGGTGTTCGGTGCGGCGCCGATGTTCTTCTACCTGCTGCATCTGTATGTGCTGAAGCTGCTGTACCTGGTGGCGGTGGCGCTGTGGGGGACCAACCATGGGCAGTATTTCGGCTTCGATTCGGTGGGTGCGATGTGGCTGGGGGCGGTGCTGCTGGCGCTGGGGTTGTACCTGCCGGTGCGCTGGTTCGCGCGGTTGAAGGCGCGGCGGCGGGATGTCGTGTGGTTGAAGTATCTGTGATCCATGACTGCCAACATCAGCGTCCTGGCGTATCCGAACAGGTATGCCTGTCCGCCCCAGCACCGCTACCTGACAGTTCTGTCAGGTGTTGGCACAAGCATTTGGGTCATAGACTGGCCAGGCGAAATACGGCGATCTCGCCGTGGAACACGGGGCAACGTGACCCCCGCCACTGCAACCTGCTCAGGATAATCACCATGGATATCAATCTTCTTGCCCGCATGTCAGGCGTCAACGTGAAAAGCGTCCTTGAACATACGCAGGTGAGCAGCACCACGCATATTTTGCGGGTCGATCTGAAAAACGAGCCAGAATTGCGTCGCGCTATCGAGGCGGGATCGTCAGGGAAAAGGCAACTGCCCGATGGCGACAGGTTCGAAACCAGCGCACTTTTCGAGGGTAAGCCCCACCCGTTCGTTGCCAAATGGATGGACAAGACGCGCTCAGACAATTTCGGGGATGAGAGCGGCGTTCTGCCTGCGTGGATCCTCGGCGCGGAAACCTATTCACCGGAGAGCTTGTTCTCCGTATTGGTGGAGCGGATCAACTTCACGGTTTTCGACCGGCATAGCGGTGCGGTACATGACCTGTCCACGCCCAATGACCATTGGCACCGCCCTTGGTTGGGACTGGAGCTGGGAGTCCTCAGCAACGTGGGTGAAGTGAACCTCATCACGACCCTGGCCACTTCCGGATTCATCGAGATCAATCATGACTTCGATGGTGAAAACAGCATGCATCTGGCAGGTGCATTTTCCAACGTGCGTTTCAATGTGGAGAACCTGAACCAGTGGATCCCGACGGCGCCGAATGCTGAGTTCACGGTCGAGCTCACCAGTGGTTTCTACGCCCTCAGCGGTAAATGGTGACGCTGCTATCGATCAGAGACGGTTTCGAGTGGCCACCTGCTGGACGTATCCGGTGCAACCGGCTGTCGGCCAAGGTTTCGACCCCTACCAGCGTCTCAACTCCGTGTCGCCGTGGCCTGGCTGAGCCGCGACGACACGGCCCTCCATCCATCACCTCCTTGATCGCGAGCAGACTTGGTGATAGCTTTGTGCTCACATTGAGCCAATTTTGGCTCAATTGATCGATATTAGTCTCGAATGGTCATGTCCGTACGCTTGGCTGGAAATGCCTGGCCATGGTTTCGAAAGAACCATTGCGCTCAGTTGGACATACCCGGGAACACCAATCACCGAGGAAATGGAAATGTTCTTACGCACCGTCGTCACCGCACTCGTGTTTGTCAGCATGCCGCTGATGGCCTCTGCAAACGAGTTGCCCACGGGCAAGGAAATCATGGAAAGAAATCAGTCACAGATACAGAACAACCTGGATGACGCGGACTACAAGCGCAAACTCGTGGTCAAGAACAATATGGGTCTTGAAGGTGCGGAGAACGAGACGTTCTGGCCGATCTACAACACTTACCGGGCAGAGGCCGTAAAGATCAATAAAAAGACCCTGGAAGCGATGATCGATTACGGCCAGGCGTATGACAAAGGCTATGTGACCGACGAACTCGCCACTGACTTGCTCAATCGCATCTACGTCCTTCAGGAAGATCACATCGAACTGCGTGAAAAGTACACGCGTCGCCTTGCCGATAAAGTCTCGCCCAAGCGTGCCATGCGCTTCCTGCAGATCGAGACGCAGTTGGATGCGATGCAGGAAATCGAGGTCAGCCGAAGAGTGCCGCTGGTGGAATAGTGTTCCCCCTGGCGCCCCTGCGATTGGTGAGGGGCGCCGGACTGGCGCCCCGGTAAGTCCGCTCCTGTACCGAATGCGCTGCCCGAGAATGTTGCATACAGCTACGAAATTCCCTCTATTTCCGACTTTTATGTAGGCAATTTCCCAATCATACTTCCGCGCCTCGTTTGTCGTTGCGCTCCAGGAAATCCGCTCCTAGTCTTCGCCGGTCGCTGCACCTCAGCGATCAGGTTTGGTCACCTGAGATATGTGGAGCATGAGCGCATCTGCTGCTGTCATGGCGGCTGTGCGTGGGGCGCCTTCGGGTGCGCCGGGTAATGCTCCTAGATCCCCGGTTGACCAATCCACGTACAGTCGCCACCCAAATCGTTTGGTCACGTTCTGGATGGCGATCCCATCAGTCATAAGGAGCGTCGACATGATCAAACCGGTTCCCGATCCACCTCGCACCGCCCACACCCACTTCGCCACCTGCAACGGCAGCCATCCACCCTTGTTCGCCGTCTGCGAGGGCGCCCGGATGGAAGATGCTCTCGTGCACCTGAGCCTGTCCCTCGCCTCGGCCTGGGAAACCAACTTCCAGGTCTGCGAGTCAGCTAGCAAGCCGATACAAGGCCTCGCCTGGGCGACCCAGCATTCGCTGGAGATCTGCCAGGCGCTGGTGGAGTCGCTGTTGAAGAGACCTCAGCAGAAATGAAAAAGGCCGCCGGGATCGCCCGGCGGCCTTTTTGGTCAGGTGGCGTTCGTATCAGAACGCCAGCTTGTACCCGATCAGCAAGAGCATCGCCGCCAGACAAGGCCGCAACACCGAATCCGAAATCTTCCCGGTCAGATGGCTGCCGATATAGATCCCCGGCAACGACCCCAGCAGCAGATAACCCAGCAGCGACCAGTCCATATTGCCCATGCTGGCGTGGCCCAGGCCGGCGACCAGGGTCAGTGGCACGGCGTGGGCGATCTCGGTGCCCACCAGGCGGCGAGTCACCAGGTACGGATAGAGCAGGAACAGCGCCACGGTACCCAGCGCACCCGCGCCGATGGACGTCAGCGAAACCATCACGCCGAGCACCACGCCGGTGATCACGGTCAGGATATTCAGGCTGCGCCCGCTGAGGTGATAGCGGTCGCCGGCATGCTTGCTGGCGAAGGCCTGCAGGCGCGATTTGAACAGGATCGCCAGGGCCGTGAGGATCAGCACCACCGCCAGGCCTTGCTTGATGATCGCGTTGAGCGCCGCGGTGTCGGTGTGCAGGGTGCTGAGGAACCACAGGGTCGCCGCCGCCGCGGGCACGCTGCCCAGCGCCAGCCAGCCGGTGATGGCCCAGTCGATGTTCTTCTGCTTGCCGTGGACCCAGACGCCACTGGCCTTGGTGATGGCCGCGTAGAGCAGGTCGGTGCCCACCGCGGTGGCGGGGTTGATACCGAACCAGAGCAGGATCGGGGTCATCAGCGAACCGCCGCCGACGCCGGTCATGCCGACGATGAATCCTACAACCAGACCAGCAATGGTGAAGCCAAACGAACCTACATCCATACGTTACCTGACACGCTCTTGATCGACGGGGCCGGCGCAGCATAACGGATGTTTTTATGCCCAAATATATTTGTATCGAATTAGCTTATAACCGATATCGATTCTGTCTATGCACGGGGAGTGGTCGGGTCATGTGTGGGGTGCATTGAATCGACCCGTTTACGTCGGCGCCCCGTAGGAGCTGGCTTGCCTGCGAAAGGACCGCGCAGCGGTCCCATGGATCTCACTGGATGGCCCAAATCGGGACCGCTGCGCGGTCCTTTCGCAGGCAAGCCAGCTCCTACGGGGGGGCGCGGTCGTGGCGATTTTTACGGTTTCTTTATGCCCTGGGCTTTACCCCGATCTCGCCCCTTTACGCCTCTTCGCCAGAGAATTTTCCTACGCGGCAACCGGCCGCTGGACGGAGATTTCTGATGAACATTCTGGACGGGGTGTCACTGCTGCTGGCAGTGGCGTTGTTCGTGTACCTGATGGTAGCGCTGCTGCGCGCCGATCGCGGCTAGGAGCGGCCATGCACAGTTACGATTACGCATTGCTGCTGGCGTTCTTCGCCCTGGTGCTGTTGCCGGCGCCATGGCTGGGGCGTTTCTACTACAAGGTGATGGAAGGCCAGCGCACCTGGCTGAGCCCCGTACTTCGCCCGGTGGAGCGCGGCTGCTACCGCATCGCCGGGGTCGAGGCCGACAAGGAGCAGAACTGGAAGCAGTACGCCCTGGCCCTGCTGGTGTTCAACCTCGCCGGCTTCCTGTTCCTGTTCGCTGTGCTGCGCCTGCAGGCGTACCTGCCGCTGAACCCGCAGCACCTGCCCGGCCAGGAATGGTCGCTGGCGTTCAACACCGCGGTCAGTTTCATGACCAACACCAACTGGCAGTCCTACAGCGGTGAAGCCTCGCTCAGCTACCTGAGCCAGATGCTCGGCCTGACCGTGCAGAACTTCGTCAGCGCCGCCACCGGCCTGGCTGTGCTGGTCGCCCTGTGCCGCGGCATTTCCCGGCGCAGCGCCGGGACCCTGGGCAACTTCTGGGTCGACATGACCCGCGCCACCCTCTACGGCCTGCTGCCGCTGTGCCTGGTGCTGGCGCTGCTGCTGGTCTGGCAGGGCGTTCCGCAGACCCTCAGCGACTACGTGCATGCCGTCACCCTGCAGGGCGCCGACCAGGTGATCCCGCTCGGCCCGGCCGCCAGCCAGATTGCGATCAAGCAACTGGGCACCAACGGCGGTGGCTTCTTCGGCGTCAACTCGGCGCATCCGTTCGAGAACCCGACGGCCTGGAGCAACCTCTTCGAAGTGGCCTCGATCATCCTGATCCCGGTGGCCCTGGTGTTCACCTTCGGCCATTACGTCAAGGACATGCGCCAGAGTCGCGCGATTATCGCCGGCATGCTCGCCCTGTTCCTCATCGGCGGCGCCACCGCGCTGTGGTCCGAGCACCAGCCCAACCCGGCGCTGGACAATCCGCAGGTGCAACAGGGCGCTCCGCTGGAAGGCAAGGAAAGTCGTTTCGGCACCACCGGCAGCGTGCTCTGGACGGTGACCACAACCGCCGCTTCCAATGGCTCGGTGAACGCCATGCACGACAGCCTCAACCCGCTCACCGGGATGGTCGCGCTGGTCAACATGATGGTCGGCGAGGTGATCTTCGGCGGTGTCGGCGCCGGCCTCTACGGCATGCTCCTGAACGTGCTGATCGCGGTGTTCCTCGCCGGCCTGATGATCGGGCGCACCCCGGAGTACCTCGGCAAGAAACTCCAGGCGCGGGAAGTGCAACTGCTGGTGGCGACCCTGCTGGTGATGCCGGTCGGCGTGCTGATCCTCGGCGCCCTGGCCACGGCGCTGCCAGGCCCGGCGGCGAGCGTGAGCAACCCCGGCGCCCATGGTTTCAGCCAGTTGCTCTACGCCTACACCTCGGCCAGCGCCAACAACGGTTCGGCGTTCGCCGGCCTCGGCGCCAACACCACCTTCCACAACCTGATGATCGGCCTGGGCATGCTCATCGGTCGCTTCGGCTACATCCTCCCGGTGCTGGCCCTGGCCGGCAGCCTGGCGCTGAAAAAGACCGCACCGGTGGGCCAGGCCAGCTTCCCGACCCACGGGCCGCTGTTCGTCAGCCTGCTGGTGGTCACCATCCTGCTGGTGGGTGGCCTGACGTTCCTCCCGGCCCTGGCCCTTGGCCCGATCGCCGAACACCTGAGCCTGGTCCTGCAAGGAGTCACTCCATGAACATGCCGATTCGCGATGTGAAAACGGCAAGCGGCACTACCGTCAAGACCTCGTTCGCCGCGCTGTGGAAACCGGCGCTGGTACAGGCCTTCGTCAAGCTCGACCCGCGCCAGCTCAAGCGCGCCCCGGTGATGCTGGTGGTGGAGCTGACCGCGATCTTCACCACCGTGCTCTGCCTGCTGCCCGACAGCGCGGTACCCACCGCCGTCGCGGTGCAGATCGCCCTGTGGCTGTGGTTCACCGTGCTCTTCGCCAACTTCGCCGAGGCCCTCGCCGAAGGCCGCGGCAAGGCTCGCGCCGACAGCCTCAAGGCCGGCAACCAGGGGCTGAGCGCACGCCGCCGCACGGCGTCCGGGGCGTTCGAAACGGTAGCTGCCACCGCCCTGCGCAAGGGCGACGTGGTGCGCGTCGATGCCGGCGAGATGATCCCTGGCGACGGCGAGGTGATCGAAGGCATCGCCGCGGTCAACGAAGCGGCCATCACCGGTGAATCGGCACCGGTGATCCGTGAGTCCGGCGGTGATCGCTCGGCGGTCACCGGCAGTACCCGGCTGGTGTCCGACTGGCTGCTGGTACGCATCACCAGCAATCCCGGCGAGTCGACCCTCGACCGCATGATCGCCCTGGTGGAAGGCGCCAAGCGGCAGAAGACGCCCAACGAGATCGCCCTGGACATCCTGCTGATCGGCCTGACCCTGATCTTCCTGGTGGTGGTGGTGACCCTGCAGCCGTTCGCTCATTTCGCTGGCGGCGCGATCCCCCTGGTGTTCCTCGTCGCCCTGCTGGTGACGCTGATCCCGACCACCATCGGCGGCCTGCTCTCGGCCATCGGCATCGCCGGCATGGATCGCCTGGTGCGCCTCAACGTCATCGCCCGTTCCGGTCGCGCGGTGGAAGCGGCCGGCGACGTGCATGTGCTGATGCTCGACAAGACCGGCACCATCACCTTCGGCAACCGCCGCTGCAGCGCGGTGCATGCGGCGCCGGGCATCACCGCCCGGGAACTGGGCGAGGGTGCCTTGCTCGCCTCGCTGGCCGACGACACCGCCGAGGGCAAGTCGATCGTCGAGTTCCTGCGTCAGTTGCACGACTTCGCCGAGCCCGCGGCCAGCCAGCTGGTGCCGGTGGCGTTCAGCGCCGAGACCCGCCTGTCCGGCGTCGACTTCGGCCCGCGCCGCTACCGCAAGGGCGCGGTGGATTCGCTGCTGGCGTTCGTCGGCATGCAGCGCAACGACATGCCCGCGCCGCTGGCCCGCGAAGTGGACAAGATCGCCCAGAGCGGCGGCACGCCCCTGCTGGTCTGCGTGGACAAGCGCCTGCTTGGCGTCATCCACCTCAAGGACGTGGTCAAGCCGGGCATCCGCGAACGCTTCGCCGAGCTGCGCAAGCTGGGCATCCGCACGGTCATGGTCACCGGCGACAATCCGCTGACCGCCGCCGCCATCGCCGCCGAGGCCGGGGTCGACGACGTGCTCGCCGAGGCCACGCCGGAGAAGAAACTGGCGCGGATCCGCCAGGAACAGGACGAAGGCCGCCTGGTCGCCATGTGCGGCGACGGCGCCAACGACGCCCCGGCACTGGCCCAGGCCGATGTCGGCATGGCCATGAACGACGGCACCCAGGCGGCGCGCGAGGCGGCCAACATGGTCGATCTGGACAGCGACCCGACCAAGCTGCTGGACGTGGTCCAGGTCGGCAAGGAACTGCTGGTGACCCGTGGCGCGCTGACCACCTTCTCCATCGCCAACGACGTGGCCAAGTACTTCGCCATCCTCCCCGCGCTGTTCGCCGCGATCTATCCGCAACTGGGCGTGCTCAACCTGATGCAACTGGCCAGCCCGCAGAGCGCCATCGTCTCGGCGATCGTGTTCAACGCCCTGATCATCGTCGTGCTGATCCCCCTGGCCCTGCGCGGGGTGCGGGTCAAGGCCGCCAGCGCGGCCCATCTGCTGCGGCGCAACCTGCTGATCTACGGCCTCGGCGGCCTGCTGGTGCCGTTCGCCGGGATCAAACTGATCGACCTGCTGCTCAACGCCCTGCAACTGGTGTGAACTGGAGAACCTGAACATGACTACCTCTCTTCGTCCGGCCCTGAGCCTGCTGTTGCTGATGACCCTGGTGACCGGCGTGGTCTATCCGCTGGCGGTCACCGGCATCGCCCAGGTGGCCTTCCCGGACCAGGCCAATGGCAGCCTGCTGCGCGACGACCAGGGCCAGGTGCGCGGCTCGCGCCTGATTGCCCAGCCGTTCAGCGGTGAGGCCTGGTTCCAGTCGCGCCCTTCGGCCGCTGACTACGCCACGGTGTCCAGTGGCGCGAGCAACCTGGCGCCGAGCAACCCAGCCCTGGCCAAGCGCATCGGTGACAGTGCCGCGGCCTTGTACGAGCAGGCCGGGGGGCCGGTGCCGCTGGCGCTGTTGACCACCTCCGGCAGCGGGCTCGATCCGCATCTGTCGCCGGCGGCGGTGGCCTACCAGTTGCCGCGGGTGGCCGCGGCGCGACAAATCTCGCCGCAGGCGTTGCAAGGCCTGGTCGAGCAGTCCACCCTGCAACCGCTGGTGGGGCCGCCGGTGGTGAATGTCCTGATGCTCAACGCGGCCCTCGACCGCCTCGCACCGCTCTCGAAATAAGGAAACTTCCAGACCATGAGTGATTCCCAGCGCGCCGATGCGTTGTTGGCCGAGCTGCCGCGCCAGGGGCGCGGCCGGCTCAAGGTGTTTCTCGGCGCGGCGCCGGGCGTGGGCAAGACCTACGCGATGCTGCAGGCTGCCCACACCCGCTTGCGCCATGGCGTGAAGGTGCTGGCCGGGGTGGTCGAGACCCACGGTCGCAGCGAGACCGAGGCCTTGCTCGGCGGTATCCCGCAGCAGCCACTGGTGCGCTCGGAGTACCGTGGCGTGATGCTCGAGGAGATGGACCTGGACGGCCTGCTCAAGGCTGCCCCGGAACTGACCCTGGTCGACGAACTGGCCCACAGCAATGCCCCCGGCAGCCGTCACGCCAAGCGCTGGCAGGACGTGCAGGAACTGCTGGCGGCCGGCATCGACGTCTACACCACGGTCAACGTCCAGCACCTGGAAAGCCTCAACGACCATGTACGCGGCATCACTGGCGTGCAGGTCCGCGAGACCCTGCCGGACTGGGTCCTGCAGGAAGCCTTCGAGCTGGTCCTGATCGACCTGCCGCCGCGCGAACTGCTGGAGCGTCTGCGCGACGGCAAGGTCTACGTGCCGGAGCAGGCGCGGGCGGCGATCGATGCCTTCTTCACCCAGACCAACCTCACCGCCCTGCGCGAGCTGGCGATGCAGACCGCGGCGGCCCAGGTGGATGCCGACCTGGCCCATGGTTACCGGACGTTAGGCCAGGACGCACCGGCCCTGCGCGGACGCCTGCTGGTCGGGGTGGACGGCGATGCCCAGGCCGAGCGCCTGGTGCGCCATGCCAGCCGCGTCGCCCAGCGTCGTCATCTGCCGTGGAGCCTGGTCCATGTGGACAACGGCAAGCTGCGCGACGAAACCGCGCGCCAGCGTTTGCAGGCGGCCCAGCAACTGGCCGAGCGCCTGGGCGGCGAGGTGGTGGTGCTGCGCGCCGGGGAGGTGGCGCGCACGTTGCTCCAGCATGCCGCCGAGCGCCGTGCCAGCCTGGTGCTGGTCGGGCAATCGCGCGATCGCCTGCGCCGGCGGCTGTTCGGCGCCGGGGTGGCGACACGCCTGCTGCGCGAGGCCCATGGCCTGGAAATCAACGTCCTCGACCGTGACGAGCAGCCGGAGCCAGCCCGCGCGGCCGCGCCCCGCGAATGGGTCTGGCGCCATTACGCCCTGGCCCTGGCCGCGACCGTGCTGGCCACCGCGCTGGCCTCGGCGGTGGCGCGGGTCATGGACCTGCCGAACATCTCCCTGGTATTCCTCGCCGCCGTGCTGCTGGTGGCGGTGCGCAGCAGTATCGGCCCGGCCCTGGCCTGCGCGGCGCTGTCGTTCCTGACCTATGACTTCCTGTTCATCCCGCCGAATTTTTCCTTCGCCATCCAGCGCGAGGAGGACGTGCTGACCTCGCTGTTCTTCCTGCTGATGGCGGTGCTCACCGGTAATCTCGCGGCGCGTCAGCGGCGCCAGCTCAAGGCGCTGCGCGAGACCCAGGAACAGACCGGGCAACTGCTCGAACTGAGCCGTCGCCTGACCGCCGCCACCGACCGCCAGGCGGTGCTCAGCGCCGCCGGACAGCATCTGGAGAACTGGCCGCAGGTGCAGGCCTGCCTGCTCGATCGTGATGCCGAAGGGCGCCTGCAGGTGGCCTTCGGTGGTGACCTGCAGTTCAGCGACAACGAGCGCGCCGCCGCCGAGTGGGCCTGGCAGCACGACCAGGAAGCCGGGCAGGGCAGCGACACCCTGCCCAACGGGCGCTGGTGGTGGTGGCCGTTGTCGGCGGAGGAGGGGCCGCTGGCGCTGCTCGGTGTGCGCGCCCGTGATGACGACAGCCTGCCCGCGCAGCGCCGGCGCCTGCTCAAGTCGCTGAGCCAGCCGCTGGCCCAGGCGCTGGCCCGGGCGCGCCTGGTCGATCAGCTGGAAGCGGCGCGCCTGCATGGCGAAACCGAACAACTGCGCAGCGCCTTGCTCGCCTCGGTCTCCCATGACCTGCGTACGCCGCTGACCGCCATGCGCGGCAGCATCGACAGCCTGTTGGCCCTGGGCGACGCGATCCCCGCGGAGGACCGCCGCGAACTGCTGGAAGGCACCCGCGACGAGGCCGAACGCCTCGACCGCTACATCCAGAACCTGCTGGACATGACCCGTCTGGGCCACGGCGGCCTCAAGCTGGCGCGGGACTGGGTGGCGCCGGCGGACATCGTCGGCAGTGCGTTGAATCGTCTGCGCGTGGTGCTGGCGCCGTTGCAACTGCATACCGAGGTCCCGGCCGAGCTGCCGTTGCTGTATGTGCATGCGGCGCTGATCGAGCAGGCGTTGATCAATGTGCTGGAGAATGCCGCGCGCTTCTCGCCGCCCAACGGGCAACTGGAACTGCGCGTCGCGGTCGAGGACACCCAGTTGTGCTTCGCCGTCGCCGACGAAGGCCCGGGCATTGCCGTGGCGGATCGCGAACGCATCTTCGACATGTTCTACACCGCCGCCCGCGGCGATCGCGGCGGCCAGGGCACCGGCCTCGGCCTGGCCATCTGCCGCGGCATGATCGGCGCCCACGGCGGGCATATCCAGGTGGCGGACGGGCTCGGTGGTCGTGGCACCTGCATCACACTATGCTTGCCGCTTCCGGCCCAACCCGAACTGGACAGCGAGACCCCATGAGCCAGACCGCGACCCTGCTGGTCATCGACGACGAACCGCAGATCCGCAAATTCCTCCGCATCAGCCTGGCCTCCCAGGGCTACAAGGTGCTGGAGGCCGGGAGTGGAGCCGAGGGGCTGAGCCAGGCGGCCTTGTCGCGTCCCGACCTGGTGGTGCTCGACCTCGGCCTGCCGGACATGGACGGCCAGGAGGTGCTGCGCGAGTTGCGCGAGTGGAGCGCGGTGCCGGTGATGGTCCTGTCGGTGCGCGCCAGCGAGGCGCAGAAGGTCCAGGCCCTGGATGGCGGGGCCAACGACTACGTGACCAAGCCGTTCGGCATCCAGGAGTTTCTCGCCCGGGTGCGTGCCTTGCTGCGCCAGGTGCCGCAGGCGAGCACGGCGCAGGCGGCGTTGAGCTTCGGGCCGCTGACGGTGGACCTGGCCTACCGGCGGGTGCTGCTGGATGGCCAGGAAGTGGCTTTGACCCGCAAGGAATACGCGCTGCTGGCGCAACTGGCGCGGCATCCGGGACGGGTGATCACCCAGCAGCAGTTGCTCAAGGACATCTGGGGGCCGACCCATGTGGACGACAGTCACTACCTGCGCATCGTCGTGGCGCATGTGCGGCAGAAGCTGGGGGATGATCCGACGGCGCCGCGCTTCATCGTCACCGAACCGGGGGTGGGGTATCGCTTGATCGGGCAGGATCAGGTCTAGCCGGAAATCCTTTTTGACCTTCAGGGCCTCATCGCGGGCAACGCCCGCTCCCACAAGGGTCACATGCACCGCCGAACCCTGTGGGAGCGGGCATTGCCCGCGATGGGAGCGACGCGGATACCGGGCCGATCAGCGCTTCTCGCCTTCATGGTTGTCCAGCGTATCCCGGGCAATCTCCCGCCCCAGGGCGATCAGCTCCGGCGCCTTGTAGAACTCGAAGAACCGGCACACCCGCTTCGGCACGTTGATCAGCACATCCGGCGGATAGCCGGCGATCTTGTACTGCGCCAGGGACGTCTGCATCACCTCGAAACTCTGGTTGATCAGGTCCAGCAACGACGCCGGCCCGACGTTGTCGACGATGAACGAGCCGGTGGCCGAGCGCGGCGCGCCATCGCTCTCCGGCGCCGCCGACGGCTGCTGCGCCTTGGGGCTGGCGGCATCGGCCAGCCACGGATTGGGCACCGGCACGGCTTCGCCGACCAGTCCCTGCTCCAGCGCCAGTTCCTTTTCCAGTCCCAGCAGCACCTCGGCCTGCTTGCGCCGGAACGGCAGGCGCGAGCCCAACGAATTGATCAGGCTGTCGAAGCGCAGCTTGAACGCCGCCGGCCGCTCGATCACCGGCAGCACGTACTGCTTCTGGTTGGTGGCGTTGAGGTTGACCGCGATGATCAGGTCGCAGTGGCTGGACACCACCGGAATGATCGGCAGCGGGTTGAGGATGCCGCCATCCACCAGGGTCCGGTTGCCCTGGACCACCGGGGTGAACAGACTGGGAATCGCCGCCGAGGCCCGCATGGCCTGGTGCAGGCAGCCTTCCTGAAACCAGATTTCCTGCTGGTTGGTGAGGTCGGTGGCCACCGCGGTGTAGGGAATGCGCAACTGCTCGATATTGATTTCGCCGACGATCTTGCGGATCTGTCCGAAGACCTTGTCGCCGCGCATCGCACCGAGGCGGAAACTCACATCCACCAGGCGCAGCACGTCGAGGTAGTCCAGGCTTTCGATCCAGTTGCGGTAGTCCTTCAGCTTGCCGGCGGCATAGATCCCGCCGATCACCGCGCCCATGGAGCAGCCGGCGATACAGGCGATCTCGTAGCCGCGCCGCTCGATTTCCTCGATCACGCCGATATGCGCATACCCCCGGGCACCGCCCGAGCCCAACACCAGTGCCACGCGCTTGTTCATGATTGCGTTCCCGCGTCGATCCCCGTCCGATGCCCTGAGAATGCACCCGTTGACCGTCGCGCTTCAATCGCCGAGAGCGCTGGGCTACGCTGGTTATGGCACTTTTCCTGGCGTCTGTCGTCGAAAAGGCCGACACGATTTATTCTCTTTTCGAGGTAACACAGATGAAAGCCTGGATTTCCCTGCCCTTGATCGTCCTGGCCCTGGCCGGCTGCGCGGGCAAGACGGCCTATCGTGACAGTTGCGGCTCCCAGCTCGACGCAGCCTGGAAGGAGCTCGACCTGGCCAAGGCCGAAGGTTTCGCCGGGACCGTCAGTTACTCCAAGGCCCTGTCGCTGTTGACCGGGGCCAAGACCCAGCAGCAGTTCGAAGCCTTCGAAGGCTGCACCCGCAAGGCCGAGAAGGCCCGGTTCTATATTCGCGAGTCGCGTGCCGGCCGCTGAGGAGTGAGGTAGTGCCATGTCGAAAATGTTCGATCACGTAGTCGCCGAGGTACTCGGTCTTCAGGTGCGCTTGATGGCGTGCCAGGCGCGTCTGGCGCAGAACACCGACAGCGAGGCCCTGCACGATCTGCGTACCACGGTGCGACGCCTGCGCAGCCTGTTGCGGCCGCTGCGCGGCCTGCCCGGGGTCGATCAGCTGGAGGGCGCGGCCAAGGCCATCGGCGACATGACCACGCCGCTGCGTGATCGCGAGGTGCTCGCCGAGCAGTTGTTCGAGCGTCACCAGGACGAGGCGGGGCAGCGTCGTCTCGCTGGCGAGGGGGTGGTTTTCGCCTCGGTGGCGGCGAGCACGCAGTTGCAGAAATTGCTGGCGGTGATCGATGCCTTTCCGCACTTCCTCCGATCCATCCAGCAGCAGGAGCTGGTGCCGGACCTCGGCAAGCGCATCGACAAGCGCCTGAACAAGCAATGGAAGCAGATCGTCGAGGCGGTGCACGATCCGGCCCACGACCGCCATCGTCTGCGCTTGCTGATCAAGCGGGCGCGCTACGGCGCCGAAGCCTATCCGCAGTTGAGCCGTATCGGGAAGTCGATGCGCGCCGAGCTCAAGCGCGCCCAGGACGACCTCGGGCACTGGCATGACCTTCTGCAGTGGCTGACCCAGGCCGAGAAACAGGCCGACCTGGCGCCGTTGGTTGCCGAGTGGCAGCAGCAGTTGGTGAAGGCCGAACGGCAGTCGGACAAGACCCTGGCCAGGCTGCTCAAGCACATCGACGCGCGCTGACTGACGGACCTTGCATACGCTCTTGTAGGAGCTGGCTTGCCTGCGAAGGACCGCAAAGCGGTCCCAGACTTCAGCGTTGTCGGGGACCGCTGCACGGTCCTTCGCAGGCAAGCCAGCTCCTACAAGAGCGTATCGATGACTGATCGGCATCAAACTTGGCAGTTATGCGTCCTGCCGGGCCTGAGTTGTCCTCTTAAGATCGTAGGACTTTTCCGCAGGACGAGGTCCGCATGAATTTTTCCCAATTGCTCACTGCCGTCCGCCAGCGCCCGCACGAGGTGGTGATTCCCGCCGAATGGGCGCAGGGGCGTGCCTGTTTCGGCGGCCTGATGGCGGCGCTGGTGTACGAAGCCATGCACGCGCGGGTGTCGCCGGAGCGTCCTGTGCGATCCCTGGCGATCACCTTCGTCGGTCCGGCCGAGCCCAATGTGCCGATCAGTTTCGAAGTGGAGCTGCTGCGCGAGGGCAAGGCTGTCAGTTCCCTGCTGGGACGGGCGGTGCAGAATGGCCAGACGGTGACCCTGGTGCAGGGCAGCTTCGGCGCCGGACGCAGCTCGGTGGTCGATGTGCCGGCGCTGCCGGCGGTGGAGATGAAGAGCCTGGAGCAATCCAGTTCGGAGCTGCCGTTCATTCCCGGCGTTACCCCGGAGTACACCCGGCACCTGGCGATGCGCTGGGGTATCGGCGCCTTGCCGTTCACCAACACGCCGGGGCGCCGCATGGGCGGCTGGGTGCGCTTGCGTGATGCGGTGGAAGAGCCGGTGACCGAGGCGCACCTGCTGGCGCTGGTCGATGCCTGGCCGCCGGCGCTGATGCCGTACCTGAGCAAACCGGCGGCGGGCAGCACCCTGACCTGGACCATCGAGTTCGTCCAGCCGGTGGCCAGCCTGAGCACCCTGGACTGGTGTCAGTACTGCGCCGAGATCGAACATGCCCGCGACGGTTACGGCCACACCGCGGCGGGCATGTGGAATGCCGCCGGCGAGCTGCTGGCGATCAGCCGGCAGACGGTGACGGTGTTCGCCTGAGCCTCAGCGGTGCCGGTGGCGTTCGCGCCAGGCGCGCCACCAGGCACCGCTGAACAGAAAGCGCGGAAAGGTGATGAACTGCTCGGTGAGCAGGCGCTTCACCGCATCCTGGCGATCGCTGAACGGCTCCGGCTGTTCGGCTTCCAGGCGATGGCCGTGCTTCTGCAGGGCCAACCCGGCGAACAGGCCGATCACACCCACGGCGATCTGCCCCAGGTCCAGCCCGAACACCCCCGACAACACCAGCAGCGTACCGACGATGAACAGCGGCACGGCGATCAGGTGCAGCACCAGATTGGTCGGGTTGCGGTGGTTGTCGGGGTAGCCACGCCACTGCCAGGCGGGGAGGTTGGGCAGGCGTTTGCTCATGGGCGGGATCCTCAGACTTTTATGAAAATGCATGTCTGAAGAGTAGTTGTGCGGCGTAGGACGGGCCAATTGAGGGGATTGATTGGGGGCATAGGTGTGTCAGTTGCGGCCTCATCGCGGGCAACGCCCGCTCCCAGTGTGCCCGGCATGGGCCAAAATCAGTCACCTGAAAGCGGTGACCAGACTGAGTGACGATAACTGTAGTGAA
>NZ_FZOL01000008.1 GCF_900188455.1 Pseudomonas japonica
TTCAACCTGACGAGAATAACCTCCTGCATCAGGTCAGACACAACATACAAGGAGCGAGCGTGCTCGCGATGCGCCGCGCGGGCGGCGCTCGATCTTGAGGGCACTGCAAGACTCAAGACAGACACCTGGCAGCCCTGATTCGGTGTCCCGGCAAGCCCACAACGGATTGCGGATCAGAAATGGCTGGTCACCGACACCCCATACGTCCGCCGATCCCCCCGCGCATCCCAGGCGACATCGAACGGCAGCGGCACGCTGTCGGTCTTGTAGCGCTTGTCGGTGAGGTTGTTCACGTAGGCACTGACGTCCAGGTCCTGGCGCCCGCCAAAATGGTAGGTCAGGCTGGCATTGCCCAGGGTATAGCCGCCCTGCGACACGCTGTGGTCCTCCTGCGCGGTCGGCAGGAAGTAGATGCGGCTCTGGTAGCGCCAGCTGTTGTCCAGGGTCACGGCATCACCCCCTTCCAATGGAATCCGATAGCTCGCCCCCACCGACAGGGTCCGCGACGGCGACCGGGCAATGCGGTTGCCGGAATAATCCGGCCCGCCCGGCGACGAGAAGTCCTTCAATTCGGTATGCAGCAACCCCAGCGAACCCCGCAGTTGCAGGTTCTGCAACGGCAGCGCCTGGACTTCGAACTCCGCCCCGCGAATCACCCCGGCGCCGCTGTTGGTCAGCAGCGAGATCACCTGACCGTTGCTGACCGAAACGTTGTTCACCTGGATATCGGCGTAGTCGTAGTAGAAGACGTTGGCGTTGGCGACCAGGCGCTCGTCGAACCATTCGCTCTTGATCCCCAGCTCGTAGGCATCGACGTTCTCCGGCGCCACCACCGAGGCCTCGACCTGCACCGTCGCCCCGCCGTTGAAGCCGCCGGAACGGAAGCCCTTGGCGTAGCGGAAATACACCCGGGCGTTGTCGTTGAGCTGGTACTCGGGGGTGAAATCGTAGGTCAGCTTGTTCCAGGTGCGCTTTTCGTCCTGGCTGGCGACCGTGGCCAGGGCACCGGTGTATTGCTTCCACCAGCCCTCGACGCCGCCGAAGGACACGTCGGCGGCATCCGTCGCGGCAACCCGGTGCAGGTCGATGTCCTTGGTCTCGCGGGTCCAGCGCAGGCCGAGGGTCAGGCTCAGGTCATCCGTGGCCTGCCAGGTCGAGCTGCCGAACAGCGCGTAGCTGGTGGTGGTCTGTTCGAGGTCGGTACGGCCATAGCTGGCAACGCCGAACGGCGCGTTGTAGGCCGTGGGCAGGATGGCGCTGCTGTTGGCGCTGTCGAGGTTCTCGTGGAACAGGTGGGTGCCGACGATCCAGCTCACCGGCTGGTTCCGCGCCGAGGACAGGCGCAGTTCCTGGGACACCTGGCGCCAGTGATCGTCGCCATGGGAACGGCCGAATTCGTAGATGCCCATGTTCGGCCCCTGGGCCTTTTCCTGGATATCGTCGAAGGCGGTGATCGAGTCCAGGGTCAGTTCGCCCAGCGCCCATTGCAGGTTCAACTGCACACCGTTGTGCTGGATACGGTCTTCGGCCTTGCCGGTGAACGCCGCTTCGTCGTCGTCCACCGCCGGCGCCGGGCCGAACAGCGTGGTCCCGCCGGGCCCGGCGCCCCAGGCGCGGGTGGCGATGCCCTGGCCCTTGTAGTCGCGGGAGCGCAGTTGCAGGGTGGCGTCGAGGTCATCGCTCAGGCGCGCGAGGAATTGCGCACGCACGGACTGGTCGTGAACATCGCCGACGGTGTGATCATCGACGATGTTCTTCAACTGGCCATCGCGGCTCTGGTCGACGAAGGCCACCCGCGCGGCCAGGCGATCCTCCACCAGCGTGCCGCCGTAGGCACCTTCGTACTGGCGCGCGTCGTAGTTGCCGGCATCGACCTTGAAGTAGCCGTTGCCCTCCTCGAACTGCGGCTTGCGCGAGACGAAGTTGATCGCCCCACCGGTGGTGTTCTTGCCCCACAGGGTGCCCTGCGGGCCGCGAAGGATTTCCACCCGTTCCAGGTCGTAGAGCGGAGCGCCGGTGGCGATATGCGGGCTGATATAGGTGTCGTCGAAGTAGATGCCCACCGGGTAGACCGTGGTCGAGGCCATGTCCCCCGAGCCCATGCCGCGGATGTACCAGCGTGGGCGCTGGTTGCCGGCGAACTCCGGGGCGATGGCGTTGGGCACATCGCGCAGGGCCTTGCCGGCGGTGAAGCCGCCACCGGTTTCAAGGATGCTCTTGCCGGAAACCGCGGACACCGCGGCGGCGACATCCTGCAGCGATTCCTCGCGCTTCTGCGCGGTGACGGTCACGGTGGGCAGGGCGTCCGGCTTTTTCTCCGGGGTGTCGTCAGGTTCGGCGGCCAGCAAGGGCTGGGCGGGCAGCAAGGCGGCAGTGATCAGAAGCGCCAGGCGATGGCGGCGAAACGGGAGGGTCATGGGCAGCTCTCTTTATACGGATGAGAGCAGCATGGCAATGGCCGTGCCAGGGGCTGGAGGCCTTGCAGGACGGGGGTTGTGCTGGTTATCGGGGGCGGATTGCTGCGTCAGGAGCAAGGGCTCAGCAACCCGTTGCTGCCTTGGACGCAGGTGAATGTGTGGGAGGGAGCTCTTCGAAGGCTTGTCGGGGGACCGCATCAAGGCGCCAGGTGCCTGTCTTGAGTGTTGTAGCGCTCTTGAGATCGAGCGCCGCCCGCGCGGCGCATCGCGAGCACGCTCGCTCCTACATTTTTTGCAACGTGCCATGGCCTGTGAGAGCGGCGTTGCCAGCCTTTGGCGCTTGGCGATTTATCGCGGGGAAGCTGTTGGGTCGACGCGATACCGCGTCGTGCACACAAGGCGGTCAACCATGGCCTGTCAGGCATAGGTACGTTGCAAAAAATGTAGGAGCGAGCGCGCTCGCGATGCGCCGCGCGGGCGGCGCTCGATCTCAAGAGCGCTGCAAGCCTCAAGACAGGCACCTGGCGGCCTTGATGCGGTCTCCATGAAAAACCCAAAAAAAACGCCCCGAAGGGCGCAAGAGGCAATTGCCCTCTCAATGGTCCGAAAGCGCCCTGGCCACCTGGTCCAGGTTGGATTCGTTAAGTCCGGCGACGCACATGCGCCCGCTGCGGATCAGGTACACACCATGCCGCTCGCGAATGCGATCGACCGCCGCAGCGCTCAATCCGGTGTAGCTGAACATGCCCTTCTGCCGCAGCAGATAGTCCAGGTCGAGAGGTTTCACCCGCTCGTACAACGCCCGCCGCATCGCCAGCATGCGCTCGCGCATGGCATCCAGCTCTTCGCGCCACAGCGCATTCAATCCGACATCCGAGAAAATCGTCGCCACCAGCTCCGCGCCATGCCGTGGCGGGTTGGAATAGTTGGTCCGCACCGTTCCCTTCAACTGCCCGGCCACCCGCCCGGCGATCTCGACGCTGTCGCAGACCACCGACAACGACCCGACCCGCTCGCCATACAGCGAGAACACCTTGGAAAACGAATTGCTCACCAACCCGGTGATCCCGGCCCTGGCCAGCGCGCGAATGGCGTAGGCGTCTTCATCCAGCCCCTCCCCCAGCCCCAGGTAGGCGGCGTCGAGAAACGGGATCAGCGAACGCTCGCGGCACACCGCGTACAACGCATCCCACTGCCCCGGCGCCAGGTCCACACCGGTGGGGTTGTGGCAGCAGGCATGCAGCAGCACGATGCTGTTGGCCGGCAGCGTGGCGAAGACCTGCAGCAGCCGCTGGAAATCTACCTGCTGGCCGCTGGCGTCAAGGTACGGATAGCGGTTCACCCCGAAGCCCGCGCCCTGGAAGATCGCCAGGTGGTTGTCCCAGGTCGGGTCGCTGACCCAGACCTGCGAATCCGGGTACCAGCGCTTGAGAAAATCCGCACCGACACGCAACGCTCCGGAGCCACCGACGCTTTGCAGGGTGACGATGCGCGGGTTGTCGCTGTCGGCGAACAGGTAGCGCTGCACCGCCTCGCGGAAGCCGCCGTGGCCGTCCATGGGCAGGTACAGGTTGGCCGTCTCCGCCCGCGCCTCCAGCAGCGCCCGGGCCTGGCGCACCGAGGACAGCACCGGCACCTGGCCCGCGCCGTCGTAGTAGAAGCCGATGCTGAGGTTGACCTTGTCCGCCCGCGGATCGCGCTGGTAGTCGTCCATCAACGACAGGATCGGGTCACCGGGATAGGTCTCGACATGTTCGAACATCTGCAACTCCTTACTGGGCAAAGGTCGGGTGGAGGAACTGCCACGGGCTGGCATCGCTGCCACGGGGCACGCTGACCTCGATCAGCACCGGACGCTCCGCGGCGAAGGCCTGCTCCAGCACCGGACGCAACTGCGCCGGCGAGGCCACGCGCAAGGCCTGCACGCCGAAGGACTCGGCGAAGCGGACGAAATCCGGATTGACCAGCTCCGAGCCGAGCAGGCGGCCGCCGAAGCTTTCCTGCTGGTCGCGGTAGACGTTGCCGAAGGCGTTGTTGTTGAACACGATGGTCACCAGGTTCAGCCCGTACTGCACCGCCGTGGCCAGTTCCTGCGCGGCGAACATGAAACCGCCGTCACCGCAGATCGACACCACCGCCTTGTGTGGATGCGCCGCCTTGACCCCCAGCGCGGTAGGGAAACCGAAGCCGAGGGTGCCCTGGTGCCCCGAGGTGACCAGGGTTCGCGGCTGGTACACCGGGAAACCGAAGATCGAGGTGAAGCCCACCTGGGAGATTTCCTCGACGAAGAAACCGTCCCGGGGCAGCACGTCGCGGATCACCCGCAGGTAATCCAGTTGCGGCTGTACGCACTGGATGGCCTGCTCCGCCGCGGCCTTGGCCTCGGCGACTTCGGCATCGCGACGCCGTGGCGGGCCGGCACGCAGCACCGCCTCGGCCAGGGCGCCGGCTCCTTCGGCGGCGTCCGCCAGCAGGTTCACCTCGGCGGGAATGCGCCGCACCTCGGCCGGGTCGATATCGATACGGATCAACTTCAGCCCGTCCGGGCGATGGCGCCAGCGAATATCCAGGAGCTCGAAGCGCGAGCCGATCACCACCGCCACATCGGTCTGTGGCCACAGGCGCGCACCGGCCGCCACGGTAAAGCCCAGCGGATGGTCGTCGGCGACCACGCCGCGACCGCCCCGGAAACTCACCACCGGCGCTCCCAGCACCTCCGCCAGTTGCCCGACCTCGGCGCTGGCCTCCAGGGCACCGGAACCGACGAAGATCATCGGCGCCTTCGCCGCGCTCAACAGCTTTGCCGCACGCTCCACCGCATCGGTATCCACGGGTGGCTTCGCTTGCAGGGCCAGCGGGGCCTGCAGGCGCACGGCGGCGCTGCGGGTGAAGAAGTCCCACGACGCCTGCAGCGACACCACGCCCGGGCGTCCGGACTGCATGGCCTGGAATGCCTGGGCCACCCGCCACGGCGCATCCGCCGGCTGCTCGATGTGGGCGGCGTGCTTGCCGATGCCCTGGAGGATTTCCAGCTGGCGCGGCAACTCGTGCAACTGGCCGCGACCGCGATCCTTGAAACCGCTCATCACATCGCCGGTCAGCGCCAGCACCGGCGCATTGCAGCCATGCGCCGTGAGCATCGCGGCGCTGGCATTGAGGATGCCGGGGCCGGGCACCACGCTGAACACGCCCGGGCGTCCGCTGGAACGGGCGTAGCCGAAGGCCATGTAAGCGCTGGTCTGCTCATGGCGGGCGCCAAGGGTGCGAATGCTGTCGGCATTGCGCGCCAGGGCATCGGTCAGGCCGTAGATCTGCGCACCGGGCAGTGCAAAGACGGTATCGACACCGTGCAGCTTGAGGCTTTCGACCAGGGCTTCGCCGCCCGTGAGCTGTTGAACAGCTGGGAGTTCGCTTTTCATCGTTATTACCTGTTGCGGATTATTCGAAATGCAGGGCGCCGGACTTGCTGGCGTGATATTTGCGGTACGTGCCGTATATCAACATCAGCCAGAGCGGAATCAACCAGACGGAAAGTTGCATCGAGGGAATGAAGGCCATGATCGCCATGATTGCGCCAATAAAAACGATGCACAGATAGTTGCTCAAGGGAAACAGCGGGGACTTGTAACTTGTACTCTCCCCCGCCACCTGTTTGGCCCGGCGAAACTTCAGGTGGGTATAACTGGTGAGCATCCAGTTCATGATCGTGGTGGCAACCACCAGGGCCATCAGCAGTTCCAGGGTACCGTTGGGTGAAACCCAGTTCAGCAGCACCGCCAGCGCCGTCACCGCGGCGGTGACGAACAACGCATTCACCGGAATCCCGTTGCGGTTGAGCTTGAGCAGACGCCGCGGCGCATGGCCCTGCCCGGCCATGGCGTGCAACTGGCGCACGGTGCAATAGACCACCCCGTTGTACACCGACAGCGCCGCGGTCAGCACCACCAGGTTGAGCACATGGGCGGCGGCGCCGATGCCCAGCAGGTCGAGGATCTTCACGAACGGGCTGGCGCTGTACGGATCGCCGCCGGCCGACAGCGAGGCCACCAGGTCGTCCCACGGCGTCAGGGCCAGCAGCACCGCCAGGGCGCCGATGTAGAACAGGCCGATGCGGTGCAGAACCTTGTTGATCGCGCTGGGAATGGTGCGCTGCGGATCACGGGCCTCGCCGGCGGTGAAGCCGATGAACTCCAGGCCGCCGAACGCGAACATGATCAGCGGCATGGCCAGCAGCAGGCCGCCGACGCCGTTGGGCACGAAGCCGCCATGGCTCCACAGGTTGCTGACCGCCGCGCCCGCGGGCGGTGTCGGACCGAACAGCAACCAGGCGCCGAGGGCGATCATCAGCAGCACCGCGGTCACCTTGATCACCGCGAACCAGAACTCGGTCTCGCCATAGATCTTCACCGCCAGCAGGTTGAGGCCGTTGACCAGCACGAAGAAGAACGCGGCACAGGCCCAGGTGGGGATTTCCGGCCACCAGAACTGCACGTACTTGCCCACCGCGGTGAGCTCGGCCATACCCACCAGGATGTAGCCGGCGGTGTAGTTCCAGCCGGCCAGGTAGCCGAGGAAGCCCGAACAATACTTGTTGGAGAAATGGCTGAGGGAGCCGGACACCGGCTCGTCCACCAGCATCTCGCCGAGCTGGCGCATGATCAGGAAGGCGATCAGGCCGGCGAAGGCGTAGCCCAGCAACAGCGAAGGCCCGGCCAGTTTCATCACCCCGGCACTGCCAAGGAACAGGCCGGTGCCGATGGCGCCGCCGAGGCCGATCATCTGGATATGGCGATTGGAAAGTCCCCGCGCCAGGGCGGAGTCGGAAGTTGTGGCTCTGCTCATCGTCTTGTTGTCCATATTGTTTTTTCGGGCGCGGCAGGGTCCGCACCCGACGATAGTTCGGCAGGTTGGATTGCAATGTCTTATTGGCTGCGAAGTTGTCGTTGCACTTCGTCGACGTTCAAGTTAACAGCAACGTGCTTGATGAACAGCCGGCAATATTGAATGGCAACTATGCGAGGGCTGGATAGTTTCAGGCACCGGGGCTGAGAAACTGCGAGCCCCGGCAATGGTCATGGATGAACTTGCGAAACCACTGCTGCTCCGCCGACCCATGGGTGCGGCTATGCCACACCACCCAGTAGCGGAATGCATGCTGGACAAAGGCCAGTGGCCGATAGCAGACCCCGGCCTGCTCGGCCCATTTGCGCGCAATGTGCTCCGGCAGCATCAGCAGCATGTCGCTGCCGCGCAGCACCGCCAGCGCCGCCGAGTAGTACGGCACCGTCAGCTTGAGGTCGCGGTGCAGGTTGTGCTTGCGCAGCCAGGCATCGACGAAGCTGTCCTTGTCGCCGCCGGTGCTGATCTTCAGGTGCGGCCAGGCGAGGAACTGCTCGACCCCCAGCGTCCCGGCCGTCGCCAGCGGATGGTCCTGGCGCATGCAGCACACCGCCATGTCCTCGCCGATGACCCGACCGTGAAACTCCGCCGGGGTGTCCTCGATCATGCTGGTGGCCAGGTCGATCTTGCCGCTGGCCAGCCAGTCGAAACGGTTGGCCTCCCACGGGCGGAAGTCGATGCTGACCCGTGGCGCCACCTGGGCCAGGTCGCGCAGCAATTCGGGAAGAATGTACTGGGCGACATGATCGGACCCGGCCAAGGCGAAACGCCGCTCGCAGGTAGCCGGGGCAAACCGCGACGGCGTCCCCAGATCCTCCAGTTGGCCAAGCACGGCCCTGACCGGCTCCAGCAACTCCAGGCCACGCTCGCTGAGGATGTACTGGCGGCCCTGGCGCACCAGCAGCGGATCGCCGAAGGCCTCGCGGAACTGCGCCAGATGCCGGCTCAGCGCCGACTGGCTGGTGCCCAGGCGCGTCGCCGCGTGGCTGAGGTTGCGCACTTCCAGCAGCGTCAGCAGCACCCGCAACTGACCGATGCTGAGGTTGTTGAAGGCCGGGCCCATGGCGGGTCCTCAGACGAGGTCGAGGGTCAGGGTCGGCTGCCCGCTGTGCAGCACCCCGTGGCCGACACACTCGCCGCCACAGAAGCGCGCCACCAGTTCCACCAGGTCGGCCATGGCCGCCTGCACATCGGCAGCGCTGGTGGGCGGCAGACCGTCGATATCGAAGAACACGCAATCGGTGTCGGCCAGGGTGCGGGTATCGGCGGCCTGGCGCCAGGTCCAGCGCCGGGTCAGGACGCGAGCACCGGCGGCCAGCACGATCTCGCCACTGGCGATGTTTTCCGGCTCCACGCCTTGTTCGACCAGGAAGCGGTCATCGTCACAGGCCTTGCGCAGCTCGATTTCGCGCGACTGCAGCGCGATGGGGTGCACGCCGGCCGGCAGCAGGTAACGCAAGGACAGCAGGTTGCCGATATCCACCAGCGGGTTGATGTCCGGCAGGCTGTCGGGCTTGAGCACGCGGCGGCTCAGGGCCTCGATGGCGCTGCGATGTTCCGACGGCTTGGCGCCGAAGCGTCGATAGGCCTCGCGCCAGGCGGCGATCTGCGGGAAGTCGGCGGGGTTGCCGGAGATGCGTTGGCGCAGGCCGTCTTCGCTGGCGCGCAACTGAGCGGTGAGTTCGACGTCGGGGTGGCGGTTGTCGAGGTTGCGGAACACCACGACGCCGCGGCGGTAGCCGGGGTGGTCGTGGAAGATCTCGGGGCTGACCGAATAGGTGAAGGTGCTCACAGGCGCTCCTTGTGCGAGGCGGGAATCAGGCAGCTTGGCCAAGCCGGGTGGCGCGACTATAGCACCCGTCCGGGTGCGGCGAAGTCACCGCTTCGTGCATGGCAGCTATGCGCGAAACGGATACTCCCTCGCTGCGGCACCTGATATTTCTGTCAGTTTCGCGGGGCTCGCCGCTCTGTTCCAATGGCGCTGTCGTCCACCCTACAGGAGCAGCGGAAATGGCGGACAAACACAGCGAAGAGGTCATCCGATTCCTCGTCGAGCACTTGAACCTGAACCGGACCCCGACAGCTCAGGACAGGTTGATGGACCTGGGGCTGGACTCACTGGACGTCGTGGAAGTGCTCCTGGAGCTCCAGGAGCAGATCGCAAGCAGGATCCCCGACAATGCCATTTCAGCGGAAACCACTGTCGGCCAGCTCATCGCCCTGACGAAAAAATAGTCCCTGTCCATCACGCTCAATAGTCGTACCGGTCAACGGCCCGCCTGCGCTCGTTGTCGTCGCGCATGTCGTAGTTGGCGGTGGTCTGGATGTTGCTGTGGTGCGCCAGCTTCTGCGCGATGGACAGGTCGTGCTCCTCGATCACCCGGGTGATGAACGAGCGGCGGAAGTCGTGGGGCATGATCTTCACCCCGACCTGCTGGCCGCGCTGGCGGGCGATGTAGTAGATGGCGTGCTTGGTGATGCGCTCGCGGGTGATATGGCTGCCGCGGCGGATGCGGTTGAACAGGAACGCATCGTCGGTCTGCCCCGCCGGCAGGTGCTCGCGGCGCAGCTTGAGCCAGGCATCGAGTTTTTCGAACGCCCACACCGGCGCGTACTTGACCAGCTGCTTGTTGCCCTTGCCCAGCACCCGCAGGCTGCGCTCGACGAAGTCGACCTGGTCCAGGTCGATGTTGACCGACTCCGACTTGCGCATGCCGGTGCCGTACAGCAGGGCGATCACCGCCGCATCGCGCAGGCCCTGGGGCCGCGGGTCGGCGGCGCAGACGTCCATCAGTTCGCGGATCAGGCTGCGCTTGAGGTTGCGCCCCACCGGCAGGCGGCTGCCCTGCACGCCCTTCACCTCTCGAATGCGCAGCAGCCGTTCCTGGTCGATCAGGCCCAGGCGCCAGGCTTCGTTCATCACCCCGCGAATGGCGTTGACGTACAGCGAGGTGCTGTTGGGCGCATAGCCGTCGCCACGCAGCGCCGCCACCAGGTCGGTGACATGGGCGGGATCGAGGCCGTGCCAGGGCACGTCGAGGATGTCGATGTCCGCGAAACCGAGGCGGTCGGCGGCATCCTGGAGCACGTACTTCATGGTCAACTGGCTGGAAGGTGCCAGTCGGGCGAGATATTGCGACAGCGGATTGGACAGTGACTCGGGCAAACCTTGGGGTTCCTCGACAGCGTGGGTGACCGAAGCGGCGCAGGATGACCGAGCGCGGCGGCAGCGGCAAGCCCCTGCGACGCAACGCCGACGCGCGGGGTAACGTCTACAGTTGCCGGAACCACCCGCGCACCGAGGTCACATGACATTCCACAAACTGGCTCGTACCCATCCCCGCCTGAGCATCGCCGCGCTGATCGGGCTCCTCGGCGGGCTGTTCATCCCCGCCGAGGACAGCGTCCAGCATGTGCTGCTGGGGTGGAACATCGCGGTGTGGATCTACCTGCTGCTGGTCCTGCACCTGACCCTGAAGGCCAGCGCCGACGCGGTCCGGCGCACCGCCGACGTGGAAGACGAGAACGCCGCGCTGGTGCTGTTCGTGGTCAGCATCGCCGCGATCGCCAGCCTCGCCGCGGTCACCCTGCAACTGGTCGGCAGCCAGCAACTGCACGGCCAGGCGCTGCTTCTGCACTACGCCTGCACCGGGCTGACCGTGGCCGGCTCGTGGCTGCTGATCGGCACCATCTTCAGCCTGCACTACGCCCGCCTGTTCTATACCTGCGACGGCAAGGAGCCACTGCTGCGCTTCGCCGACGGCGAGCGGCATCCCGATTACTGGGACTTCCACTACTTCTCCTTCACCATCAGCGTCGCCGTGCAGACCTCCGATGTCGGCATCGCTGGCCGCCGCATGCGGCGAGTGGTGCTGCTGCATTCGCTGATCGGCTTCCTGTTCAATACCGCGATTCTCGGCTTCACCGTGAACATCGCCGCCGGCCTTCTCAACTGAAACGTTTGCGCCGGAATGACAGGCATTTGCAATCACGCCATTGGTCGGAAACTTTGGATCCAATCAGTGGCGGCGACCGCCGGTATTCCGTCGCGGTGTCCCGGTCGGACGGATGAAAGCGGCGGAGAAAACGTTTGCGCAAAAAATCGCTAGCGGACGCGAATGTGACAACGGTCATGGAACGGTAAAAAGCAGCGGGAATTATTCCTTTTCCTACAAAGTAATACTGCTATGGTTAGCCTCGGGCTGGAAAAGGCCTACAGATTCATCCGAGGTCATCGTCGCGCGGTACAAGGAGGCCTGCATGAACAAACTCACGTTCCCTGGCGCATGCCAGATGATGCGCTGGCATTTTCACCCTCTGGGCTTCGAAGCGAGCATGGATGCGCCGCGCAGTATGGTCGCCCGCCTCTTCGACCGGGCCACCGGCGAAACCCTGCTGGCGATCGCCGGCATCCCCTGCTCCACCGTCATGGCCGCCCACGATGTGGAGCGGATCATCGAGGCGGTGGAAGACGAACTGGAAGCCTTCCAGCCGTCCTGCGCCATCAGGCGTTCGGCCTGACGCTCAGACGCGCGCCTGGGCCGCCTTCACCCGCTCGATATCCTTGAGAAAGCGCTCGGCCGGTACCGGCTGGCCGAGCAGATAGCCCTGCAGCGAATCGCAGCCCAGGCGGGTCAGGAAGTCCTGTTGGCGATCGGTTTCCACGCCTTCGGCGACGATACGCAGGCCCAGCGCCTGGCCCAGGGCGACGATGGCCGAGACGATCGCGGCATCGTCGCTGTCCTGCTCCAGGTCGCGAACGAAACCACGGTCGATCTTCAACTCGTTGGCCGGCAGGCGCTTGAGGTACATCAGGCTGGAATAGCCGGTGCCGAAGTCGTCGATCGACAGGTCCACGCCCATGTCCGACAGACTCTGCAGCACGCACAGGCTGGCGTCGGCATCGCGCATGGCGGTGGTCTCGGTGATTTCCAGGGTCAGGCTGTTGGGTGCCAGGCCGTTGCGCTGCAACGCCGCGGCGACGCTGTCGACCAGCCCGGCATGGCAGAACTGGATGGCCGAAAGGTTCACCGCGATGCGCCAGTCGCTGTAGCCCTGGTCGACCCACTCGCGCATCTGCCGGCAGGCCTCTTCCAGCACCCATTCGCCAATCGGGATGATCAGCCCGGTCTTTTCCGCCAGCACGATGAAACGGTCCGGCAACAGCAGGCCCATGCTCGGGTGATCCCAGCGCAGCAAGGCTTCGGCGCCGATCGGATGGCGGCCGATGGCGTCGTACTTGGGCTGGTAGAACAGGCGGAACTGCTTCTCTTCCACTGCGGTGCGCAGGTCCTGCAGCAGTTGCAGTTGCAGGCGCGCGTTGCTGTTCATCGACACGTCGAAGAAGCTGTAGCCGTTCTTGCCGCCGCTCTTGGCGTGGTACATGGCGGCATCGGCGTTGCGCAGCAGTTCGTGCTGGTCGAGGCCGTTGCCGGGGTAGAGAACGATGCCGATGCTCGCCGAGATCTGCAGGCTCTGCTCGGCCACCTTGAAGGCCCGGGATACCAGATTGACCTGCTTGGCGGCGACGTTGACCGCGTCGTCCGGGTCGTCCAGCTCCACCAGCAGGACGAATTCGTCGCCGCCGATACGCGCCAGGGTGTCCTGGCTGTGCAGGTGGCCGCGCAGGCGCACGGCCACTTCCTTGAGCAACTGGTCGCCGGTGTGATGGCCAAAGGCGTCGTTGACCGGCTTGAAACCGTCCAGGTCGATGAACATCAGGGCGAAGCAGCCGCCCTGCTCCGCCACCTTGCTCATCGCCTGGTCGATGCGGTCGGCCAGCAGGGTGCGGTTGGGCAGCCCGGTGAGGGTGTCGTGCAGGGCCAGTTGGGTCAGTTCCTGGTTGGCCAGGGTCAGCGAGCGCGCAAGCTCGGCGGTACGGGCCTCCAGGCGGGCATCCAGCACCGAGGTCAGCAGCGCCACCGCCAGCACCGCCAGGGTGGTGATCAGCACCAGGTAATCGAGGCCGTCACCGTTGAAACCGCTGTCGAAGGCGCCGCAGAAACTGCCTTCGGGGAAATTCGCCGCGGCCATGCCGGTGTAGTGCATGCCGACGATGGCCACGCCCATCAGTACCGCCGCGCCGCCGCGCACCTGACGCACGTAGGGGGTGTTGCGGCGCAGGCGGAAGGCGATCCACAACGCCGCCATCGAGGCACCGACGGCGATCAGCAGGGACAGGCCGAACAGCAGCGGGTCGTACTCGATCCCCGGCTGCATGCGCATCGCCGCCATGCCGGTGTAGTGCATGCAGGCGATCCCCGCGCCCATGATCGCGGCGCCGAGCAGCAACATGCGCAGCGGCAGGCTGCGCTGGCTGACCAGCCACAGGGCGAAGCCCGAGGACAGCACGGCGATGACCAGCGACAACAGGGTCAGGGTGATGTCGTAGCCCAACTGGATCGGCAGGCTGAAGGCGAGCATGCCGATGAAATGCATCGACCAGATACCCATGCCCATGGCCAGCGCACCACCCGCCATCCACAGGAAGGCGGCACGCCCCTTGGCGGTGGCCAGGCGTCCGGTGAGATCGAGGGCGGTATAGGAGGCGAGGATCGCCACGCACAGGGAAATCACTACCAGAGAGGGGGAATAACTGCCGATCAGCATGAAGGAATCCAGGACGGGTACGACGGGGGCAATGTGCCAGCCCAAAAATCCGATGATTGTACTCAAGCTTTGGCGAAACGCACGGAGTTTCAGTGATGGCCAGATGAAACGACTGCACGCTGGCGTTCACTGGCCGGCGTGCCTGCGAGGCTGGGCTGCGCGCCCCCTGTAGGAGCTGGCTCGCCTGCGAAGGCCTGCAGAGCAGGCCTAATCCAGTCTCCGCAGAATTGGGACCGCTGCGCGGTCCTTTCGCGGGCAAGCCACGCTCCTACAGCGCCGGTAGCCCGTCACTCCTCGGCGAACGCCGCCTGCGCATCCCAGCCGCCACCCAGCGCGGCGATCAACTGCACGCTGGCCACCAGCCTTCCCTGCAGCAGGGTCAGCACGCTGCGCTCGTTGCTCAGCGCGGTGGTCTGCACGTTGACCACATCCAGGTAGCCGATCAACCCGGCCTTGTACTGGTTCTCGGTCAGGCGCAGCGACTCCCGCGCCGATTCCAGTGCCTGCTGGCGTATCTCGGCCTCGTCGGCGTAGACCTTGAGCTGCACCAGGTAGTTCTCCACCTCGCGGAACCCGTCCAGCACGGCCTGCCGGTACTGCGCCACGGTCTGGTCATACACCGCCACGCTGCGGTCGACTTCCGCCGAACGCTTGCCGGCATCGAACAGGGTCATGGCCAGGCTCGGCCCCACCGACCAGAAGCGGTTCGGCAGGCTGATCCAGTCACTGAAGCTGCTACTGCTGTAGCCGCCGCTCAGGCTCAGGCTCAGGTCCGGGAAGTACGCGGCGCGGGCCACGCCGATGTTGGCGTTGGCCGCCATCACCTTGCGCTCCGCCGAGGCGATGTCCGGGCGCCGCTCCAGCAACTGCGAGGGCAAGGCCAGTGGCACCTGCGGCAGCCCCGGAATATCGCGGGTCGGCGCCACGGCGAACTCGGCCGGGAGCTTGCCGAGCAGCACGGCAATGGCGTTTTCCAGCTGCGCACGCTGCCAGACCAGGTCCACCAGGTCGGCCTCGGTGCTCTTCAGCTGGGTCCGCGCCTGGGCCACCGCGTCCTTGCCGGAAACCCCGGCCTGGTACTGGTTCTCGGTCATCTTCAGCGAACGCCGATACGCCGCCAGGGTGGCTTCGAGCAGACGCTTCTGTTCGTCCATCACCCGCAACTGCAGGTAGTTCTGCACCAGTTCCGACTGCAGGCTCAAGCGTATCGCCGCCAGGTCCGCGAGGCTGGCCTGGGCACTGGCCTGGTTGGCATCGAGGCCTTCGCGCAGCTTGCCCCACAGGTCGATTTCCCAGCTCACCCCCAGTTGCGCGTTGTAGGTGTCGCGGATCCCGCTGCTGCTGTTGCTCAGGCTCGAACTGCTGCTGCCGGTGCCCTGGCTGGAACGGGTCTTGCCCGCGCTCAGGTCGAGACTGGGAAACAGCGCCGCCCGCGAGCTGCGCACCAGAGCCTGGGCCTGGCGGTACTGGGCGGCGTACTGCTGCACGGTCTGGTTGCCGGCATTCAACTCCTCGACCAGGCCGTTGAGCTGCGCATCGCCGTACAGCTCCCACCAGGCGCCGCGGGCCAGGGCGTCGGAAGGATTGGCCCGGGTCCAGCCCTCGGCATGCTTGAACGGCACCTCGGTGTGCATCTCGGGGCGCTGGTAGTCCGGGCTCAGGGTACAGGCGCTGAGCATCGCCAGGCACAGCCCGGCGCCCAGCAGGCGCGAGCCGCGAGCACCGAGCAGGCGCATCAGCGAAGGGTCGGAAAGAAACGAACGTTGGCTCATAGCGGGGTTTCCAGGGCAGCGTCGGTCCGCACTCCGCGCCAGCGGTTGAAGCGATGGCGCAGGCGGTCCAGGTAGAGATAGACCACCGGGGTGGTGTAAAGCGTGAGCACCTGGCTGAAGACCAGGCCGCCGATGATGGTCAGCCCCAGCGGCTGGCGCATTTCCGAGCCTTCGGCGCTGCCCAGCAGCAGCGGCAAGGCGCCGAGGATCGCCGCCAGGGTGGTCATCAGGATCGGCCGCAGGCGCAGCAGGCAGGCGCGGCGGATCGATTCGTCCGGGCTCAGGCCGTCATTGCGCTCCAGTTGCAGGGCCAGGTCGATCATCAGGATGGCGTTCTTCTTCACCACGCCGATCAGCAGGAACAGGCCCAGCAGGGAGATCAGGCTGAACTCGCCTCCCGTCACGTACAGGGTGAGCAAGGCCCCTACTCCGGCCGACGGCAAGGTTGAAAGGATGGTCAGCGGATGAATGTAGCTCTCGTAGAGAATGCCCAGCACCAGGTACACCAGCACCAGGGCGCCGAGAATCATCAGCGGCTGGCCTTCCTGGGTCTTGGCGAAGGCGTTGGCGGTGCCGCCGAGCTTGGCGATCACCGCTTCCGGCAGGCCCAGTTTCGCCACCGCGCGCTCCACCGCGGCCAGGGCCTGGTCGGTGCTGTGGCCCTCGGCGACATCGAAGGAGATGTCCTCGGAGGCGAACTGCCCTTCGTGGCTGACGCGGTCGTTGGCCAGGCTGTTCTCGTAGCGGGCGAAGGTCGCCAGCGGCACCCGCGCGCCGTCGGCGGTGATCACCTGGACCTGCTCCAGGGTGCTCGGGTCCTGGGCGTATTTCGGGTTGATCTCCATCACCACCTGGTACTGGTTGAGGCTGTCGTAGATGGTCGAGATCTGCCGCTGGCTGTAGGCGTTGTTGAGCACCGCGGTGACCATGTTCATGTCGATGCCCAGGCGCTTGGCCTGTTCGCGGTCGACCACCAGGGTCACCTGCTGGGTACCGCTGCCGTCGCGGGCGTCGATGGCGGTCAGTTCCGGCAGCGCGCGCAGCGCCGCCACCACTTTCGGGTACCACTCGCGCAGGGCCGCGAGGTCGCCGCTCTGCAGGGTGTAGAGGTATTGCGAGGTGGTCTGGTCGCGACCGCCGCCGCCCAGTTGCAGGTCCTGGTCGGCCATCAGGAACAGGCGTCCGCCGGGGACCAGCGGCATGTTCTTGCGCAGCCGCTCGATCACCGCCTGGGCGTCGAGCTTGCGCTCCTTGATCGGCTTCAGGCGCACCAGGACCATGGCGTTGTTGGTGCCGCTGTTGCCGCCGATGAAGCCGGCCACGCTCTGCACCGCCGGGTCGGCGAGCAAGGCGCGGCGGTAGATCTCCATCTTCGGCTGCATGACGCTGAACGACAGGCCGTCGTCGCCCCGGATGAAACCCTGCAACTGGCCGGTGTCCTGCTGCGGCATCAGGGTCTTGGGCACCACCACGTAGAGGGCGATATTGACGCCGACGGCGACGAACAGGCTGAGCAGGGTCAGGCGCCGATGACGCAGGGCCCAGCCCAGGCTGCGGTCGTAGCCGGCGACCATGCGCTGGTTGACCCGGTCGCTCCAGCGCTGCAGGCGGGTCGGCCCGGCGTCGCGCGCATGGGGCTTGAGCCAGCGCGCGCAGAGCATCGGGGTCAGGGTCAGGGACACCAGCAGGGAGACGACGATCGCCGCCGCCATGGTGATCGAGAACTCGCGGAACAGCGCGTTGACGATGCCGCCCATGAACAGGATGGAAACGAACACCGCCACCAGCGAGACGTTCATCGACAGCAGGGTGAAGCCCACTTCCTGCGCGCCGAGGTAGGCCGCGCGCAGCGGCGGCTGGCCGTCCTCGATATGCCGGGAGATGTTCTCCAGCACCACGATGGCGTCGTCCACCACCAGGCCGGTGGCGAGGATCAGCGCCATCAGCGACAGGTTGTTCAGGGAGAAACCGCACAGGTACATGACCGCGAAGGTGCCCACCAGCGACACCGGCACCGCCAGGGTCGGGATCAGCGAGGCGCGGAAGTTGCCGAGGAACAGGTACACCACCAGCACCACCAGCACCACGGCGATCAGCAGGGTGTGCTCGGCTTCCTTGAGGGTCGCCTTGATCACCGGCGAGCGGTCCATGGCGATGTCCAGCTTGACGCTGGACGGCAGCAGCGACTGCAGGGCCGGCAACTGTGCCTTGATCTGCTCGACGGTCTCGATGATGTTGGCGTTGGTCTGCCGGTTGATCACGATCAGCACGGCCTGCTGGTCGTTGAAGAAGCCGCTGTTGTAGCGGTTCTCCACCCCGTCGCTGACCTTGGCCACATCGCTCAGGCGCAGCAGCGAACCGTCCTGGTAGCGGATCACCAGCGGCTCGTAGTCCCTGGCCTTCTCCAACTGGTCGTTGGCGCGGACCTGCCAGTTGCGCTCGCCGTCCTCGACGAAGCCCATGGGCCGGCGCTGGTTGGCCGCGGCCACGCTTTCGCGCACGTCCTCCAGGGCCAGGCCGTACTGGGCGAGCAGCTTCGGTTGCAACTCGATGCGCACCGCCGGCAGCGAACTGCCGCCGATCTGCACCTCGCCCACCCCGGCAACCTGGGACAGGCTCTGCGACAGGATGGTCGAGGCCAGGTCGTACAGCTGGCCCTTCTGCAGCACGTCGGAGGTCAGCGACAGGACCATGATCGGCGCCTGCGACGGGTTGATCTTCTTGTACGTGGGCATGCTTTTCATGCCGCTGGGCAGCAGGTTGCGCGTGGCGTTGATCGCCGCCTGCACTTCCCGCGCGGCGCCGTCGATGTCGCGACCGAGGTCGAAACCGAGGATCACCCGGGTCGAGCCCTGGCTGGAGCCGCTGGTCAGGGTGGTGACCCCGGCGATGGTGCCGAGCTTGCGCTCCAGCGGCGTCGCCACCGTGGCCGCCATCACTTCGGGGCTGGCCCCGGGCAGGCTGGCCGAGACCACGATCACCGGGAAGTCCATCTGCGGCAGCGGCGCCACCGGCAGCAGGCCGAAGCTCACACCGCCCAGGAGCATGATCGCCAGGCTCAGGAGCATGGTCGCCACCGGGCGACGGATGAAGGGCGCGGACAGGTTCACGACAGGCCCCCGCTCAGTCGGCGAACGGCGCTCATGCGTGTTCTCCCGCGGCATCGGCCTGCGGTTTGAAGCGCCGGGCCAGACGGTCGAAGTACAGGTAGATCACCGGCGTGGTGAACAGCGTCAGGACCTGGCTGACCAGCAGCCCGCCGACCATCACCAGGCCCAGCGGCTGGCGCAGCTCGGCGCCGGAGCCGGTGGCGAGCATCAGCGGCACGGCACCGAACAGCGCCGCCAGGGTGGTCATCAGGATCGGCCGGAAGCGCAGGAGCGCGGCCTGGTAGATCGCCGTGCGCGGGTCCAGGCCCTGGTGCCGCTCGGCCTCCAGGGCGAAGTCGATCATCATGATCGCGTTCTTCTTGACGATGCCGATCAGCAGGATGATGCCGATGATCGCGATCATGCCCAGGTCGTTGCCGCTGAGGATCAGCGCGAGCAAGGCGCCCACCGCCGCCGACGGCAGGGTCGAGAGGATGGTCACCGGGTGGATGTAGCTCTCGTAGAGCACGCCGAGGACGATGTACATGGTCACCACCGCGGCGAGGATCAGCAGCAGCGTGCTCGACAGCGAGGCCTGGAAGGCTTGCGCCGCGCCCTGGAAGCGGGTCTGCACGCCCAGCGGCATGCCGATGTCCTGCTGCACCTGCTCGATCAGTTGCACACCCTCGCCCAGGGACACGCCCTCGGCCAGGTTGAACGACATCATCACCGCCGGGAACTGGCCGATATGGGCGATCGCCAGTTGCGCCTGGCGCTCCTCGACCTTCGCCAGGGCCGACAGGCGCACCTGGCTGCCGGCGGCGGTCTTGACGTAGATCTGCTCCAGCGCCCTGGCCCCGAGGCTGGACGCCGCCTCGGCCTGCAGCACCACGCGGTACTGGCTGGCCTGGGTATAGATGGTGGAGATCTGCCGCTGGCCGAAGGCGTCGTACAGGGCGTTGGTGATTTCCGCAACGGTCACGCCCAGGCGGCTGGCGGCGTCGCGGTCGATCACCAGGTAGACCTGCAGGCCCTTGTCCTGCAGGTCGCTGGCCACATCGGTGAGCTGCGGGTACTGCTGCAGGGTGTGGACCAGCTTGTCGCTCCACTCGGCGAGCATCGCCGCGTCCGGCGAGGACAGGCTGAACTGGTACTGGGTGCGGCTGACCCGGTCCTCGATGCTCAGGTCCTGCACCGGCTGCATGAACAGGCGGATGCCGCTGAGGCGGTCGACCTGCGGTTGCAGGCGGGCGATCACCTGGGCCGCGGTCAGGTCGCGCTCACCGTGAGCCTTGAGGTTGATCAGCAGGCGTCCGCTGTTGAGCGTGGCGTTGTCGCCGTCGACGCCGATATAGGACGACAGGCTCTCCACCGCCGGGTCCTGCAGGATCAGCGCGGCGAGTTCCTGCTGGCGCTGGCTCATGGCGGCGAAGGACGTCGCCTGCGGCGCCTCGGAAATGCCCTGGATCACCCCGGTGTCCTGCACCGGGAAGAAGCCCTTGGGCACGGCGAGGTAGAGCAGCACGGTAAGCCCCAGGGTCGCCACCGCCACCAGCAGGGTCAGCGGCTGGTGCCGCAGCACCCACTGCAGGGCGCTGCCGTAGCGCTCGATCGACCAGTCGATCCAGGCACCGCTGGCGCGGTAGAAACGGCCCTGCTCCGCCTCTTTCGGCTCGCGCTTGAGCAGGCGCGCGCACATCATCGGGGTCAGGGTCAGGGACACCACCAGGGAAATCAGGATCGCCACCGCCAGGGTGATGGCGAACTCGCGGAACAGCCGCCCGACCACGTCGGCCATGAACAGCAGCGGAATCAGCACCGCGATCAGCGAGAAGGTCAGGGAAATCAGGGTGAAGCCGATCTGCTTCGCGCCCTTCAGCGCTGCCTGCAACGGCGTTTCGCCCTCTTCTATATGCCGGGAGATGTTCTCCAGCATGACGATGGCATCGTCCACCACGAAGCCGGTGGCGATGGTCAGGGCCATCAGGGTCAGGTTGTTGATGGAGAACCCGGCCAGGTACATGACGCCGAAGGTGCCGATCAGCGACAGCGGCACGGCGATGGACGGAATCAGGGTGGCGCTGACCCGGCGCAGGAACAGGAAGGTCACCATCACCACCAGGGCGATGGCGATCAGCAGTTCGTGCTGCACGTCCTTGACCGAGGCGCGAATGGTCTGGGTGCGGTCGGTGAGCACCACCACATCGAGGCCGGCCGGCAGGTTGTCGGTGATCTCCGGGAGCATGCTCTTGATCCGGTCCACCACCTCGATGACGTTGGCTCCCGGCTGGCGCTGGATGTTCAGCAGCACTGCCTGGTTCTGGTTGGCCCAGGCCGCCAGGCGCTCGTTCTCGGCGCCGTCGACGATCTCGGCGACATCCTTCAGGCGCAGCGGCGCGCCGTTGTTGTAGGCGAGGATGAGGTTGGCGTATTCCTCGGGGGAGCGCAGCTGGTCGTTGGCGTCGAGCATCGACACCCGGGTCGGGCCGTCGAAGTTGCCCTTGGGCTGGTTGACGTTGGAGGCGCCGATCAGGCTGCGCACGTCGGCCAGGTTGAGTCCCGCCGCGGCCAGGGCCTCGGGGTTGACCTTGATCCGCACCGCCTGGCGCTGGCCGCCGGCGATGCTGACCATGCCGACGCCGCTGATCTGGGCGATCTTCTGCGCCATGCGCGTGTCGACCAGGTCGTTGAGCTTGGGCAGCGGCATGGTCTTCGAGGAAACCGCCAAGGTCAGCACCGGGGTGTCCGCCGGGTTGACCTTGTTGTACACCGGCGGTGCCGGCAGGTCGCTGGGCAGCAAGTTGCTGGCGGCATTGATCGCCGCCTGGACCTGCTGCTCGGCGACGTCCATGTTCATTTCCAGGCTGAAGCGCAGGGTCAGCACCGAGGCGCCGCCGGAGCTGGTCGAAGCCATCTGCTCCAGGCCCGGCATCTGCCCGAACTGGCGTTCCAGCGGCGCGGTCACCGCGCTGGTCATCACCTGCGGGCTGGCGCCGGGGTACAGGGTCATGACCCGGATAGTCGGATAGTCGACCTGCGGCAAGGCCGCCACCGGCAGCAGCTGGTAAGCGATCAGGCCGGCCAGGACGATGGCCAGCATGCTCAGGGTGGTGGCGACCGGGCGGAGAATGAACAGGCGCGAGAGGTTCATGCGCCAGCCTTGCCGTTGCGCGCCGGGGCCTCGGACTCCGAGACATCGGGCTTGTCCTGGCCCTGCAGGTGCTGGCCGGGGCTGGCCGGGACCTGGGCGGGATCGTCGACCACATCCACCTTGGTGCCGTCACGCAGGCGGTCGGTGCCTTCCAGCACGACCCGCTCGCCCTTGGCCAGGCCTTCCTCGATCACGGTCTGGTCGCCATCGCTGGCGCCGACCTTGAGCTTGCGGATATGCACCTTGCTCTCCCCGTCGACGACATAGACGAAGGTGCCGTCGGTGCCGAACTGGATCGCCGCCGACGGGGCCAGGACCACGTCCTTGCGGGTGTCGGCGAGCAGCCGCACGTTGACGAACTGGTTGGGGAACAGCGCCTCGTCGTTGTTCTCGAAGCGTGCCTTGAACTTCAGGGTGCCGGTGGTGGTGTCGATCTGGTTGTCGATGCTGTTCAGCACGCCGCTGGCCTGCTGGCGGGTGTCGCCGCGGTCCCAGGCTTCCACCGGCAGCGGCGCGCCGCTGCGGAAGCGACCGAGCACGGTGTTCAGATCGTTTTCCGGCAGGGTGAAGGCCACGGTGATCGGCCGGGTCTGGGTGATCACCACCAGCGCGGTGGCGTCGTTGGCCGCCACCAGGTTGCCGAGGTCGAGCTGGCGCAGGCCGAGGCGGCCGCTGATCGGCGCGCGGATCCTGGTGAAGTCGAGATTCAGCCGGGCATCGCCGACCGCCGCCTGATTGGTCTTGATCGTGCCCTGGTACTGGGCGACCAGCGCCTCCTGGGTATCGAGGGTCTGCTTGGCGATGCTGTCTTCGGCGTACAGGCCCTTGTAGCGGGCCAGGTCGATCTGCGCGTTCTTCAGTTGCGCCTGGTTCTGCGCCAGGGTGCCTTCGGCCTGTTGCAGGGCGATCTGGTAGCTGCGCGGGTCGATTTCCGCGAGCAGGTCGCCGGCCTTGACCTGCTGGCCTTCCTGGAAGTGGATCTTGACCAGCTCCCCCGCCACCCGGCTGCGCACGTTGACCGTGTTGGTCGCGGTCACGGTACCGAGAGCCTTGTAGTAGAGCGGGAAGTCGCCGACCGTGGCCGGCGCCACGCGCACCGGCACACTGGCCGTGGACGAGCCGAAGCCCGGCCGTCCCGGACCGCCCATCGGACCGCGGCGACCGCCGCCCTGGGCCTTGGCTTCGCCCTTGGCGGCCGGCGCGGTGTGGCTCGCCGGCGCAGGCCACAGCCACCAGCACAGGCCGGCGATCACCAGGAGAATCAACAGGCTGAAGAGCCAGCGACGGGAGGAACGGGAGGAAGATTGCATCGGGTTCTCGACCATGAGTACGCAGGAAACTTTGAAGGAGGCTGAACGATAAGCACTTGAGACGCTTTAGCAAAGCGCCTTTACCGGCAATTTACCGATCGCTGACGTTGCCAAGGTCCTGAACTGTAAACAAAAACGGCCTGGACAGAGCCAGGCCGTTTCAATGTTTTACATTTGTCGGCGAAGGATGCCGACCGCGCCCTTTATTTCAGGGCAGCCAGCGCTGCGTCGTAGTTCGGCTCGTCGGCGATTTCACCAACCAGCTCGCTGTGCAGCACCTTGTCGTTCTCGTCGACCACGACCACCGCACGGGCAGCCAGGCCGGCCAGAGGACCGTTGGCGATGGCCACGCCGTAGTTTTCCAGGAACTCGCGGCCGCGCAGGGTCGACAGGTTCTTGACGTTGGTCAGGCCTTCGGCACCGCAGAAACGCGCCTGGGCGAACGGCAGGTCGGCGGAGATGCACAGCACGACGGTGTTGGCCAGATCGCTGGCCTGGGCGTTGAACTTGCGCACGGAAGTGGCGCAGGTCGGGGTGTCGACGCTCGGGAAGATGTTCAGCACTTTGCGCTTGCCGGCGAAGTCTTTCAGCGACACGTCGGCCAGGCCTTCGCCGACCAGCGAGAACGCCGGAGCCTGTGCGCCGGTCTTCGGCAGCTCGCCATTGACCTGAACCGGGTTGCCTTTGAGAGTCACTTGAGCCATGAGCGGAGTCCTTATGCGGGGATTGAAGGACCCAGAGTTAAGCACGAAAGTGCGCGCGCACCTATGGGGGAATGCAAATTGTTGAATTTCCAGACAATGTTTGTGGACAATCCGCCAGCTCATTGCCGAACAATCGGGCCTGCTGTCGCAGGCCTTCCCGAGCAAGCTCGCTCCCACAATGACCCGTTCGCCTGTGGGAGCGAGCTTGCTCGCGAAGGACCGCGACAGCGGGCCCGATACCTCAAGGCAACAGCGAGTACACCACCGACGACAACGCCACCAGCCCCACCACCACGACGAACACATTGGACAGCTTGCCGCTGTACTTGCGCATCGCCGGCACGCGGCGGATCGCGTACATCGGCATGAGGAACAGGATCGCCGCGATCACCGGGCCGCCCATGGACTCGATCATGCCGAGGATGCTCGGGTTGAGGGTGGCGACGATCCAGCACACCACCAGCATCAGCGCCGCGGTGACGCGGTCCAGGGTCTTCGCGTCGGGGCGCTTGCCGGTCTTCAGGATCATGCCCTTCAGGCCCTCGCTGGCACCGATGTAGTGACCGAGGAACGACTTGGCGATGGCGACGAAGGCGATCAGCGGCGCGGCGAAGGCAATGGTCGGGTTGCTGAAGTGGTTGGCCAGGTAGGACAGGATCGACAGGTTCTGTGCCTTGGCCTCGGCCAGTTGCGCCGGGGACAGGGTCAGCACGCAGCTGAAGACGAAGAACATGACCATGGCCACCATCAGCAGGTGGGCACGGACGAGGATCTGCCCGCTGCGCTCGTCGGCGTGGTCACCGTAGCGGCGTTTCTGGTCGACGGCGAAGGCCGAGATGATCGGCGAGTGGTTGAAGGAGAACACCATCACCGGGATCGCCAGCCACAGGGTGTGCAGCAAGGCGCTGCCGCCGGGCAGGCCGGTGGCGGTGCTGAGGATGCCGCCGTTCCAGTGCGGGATGAGGAACACCGCGAGGAACGCCAGGGCGACGATGAACGGATAGACCAGCAGGCTCATGGCCTTGACCGTGGCCTGCTCGCCGCAACGGACCACGCCCAGCAGGCCGAGGATCAGCACGAAGGACAGCAGCGCGCGCGGCGGCGGCTGGATGTGCAGTTGGTGCTCGAGGAAGCTGCCGACGGTGTTGGTCAGGGCCACCGAATAGATCAGCAGGATCGGGAAGATGGCGAGGAAATACAGGACGGTGATCAGTGCCCCGGCGCTGAGGCCGAAGTGCTCCTCGACCACCTCGGTGATATCGCCGCTGTCGCGTCCGGAAAGGACGAAGCGGGTCAGGCCGCGGTGCGCGTAGTAGGTCATCGGGAAGGCCAGCAGCGCCAGGATCAGCAGCGGCCAGAAGCCGCCGAGGCCGGCGTTGATCGGCAGGAACAGGGTTCCGGCGCCGATGGCGGTGCCGAACAGGCCGAGCATCCAGGTGGTGTCATGACGATCCCAGCTGGCGAGGCGCGCGGCGGGGGTGGATTCAAAGCGTTGTTCAACGCTCGGGGACTGCTCGTTCATTCCGGGTGCAACTCCACTCGCAAGACTGCAACAGCACCGGAAGCGGCTGAATAGACACCTCAGCACACCCCGGCCCTAAAAGAGGGGCGCGATTGTGCGCTGATTGGTTGCACTTGCAAAGCCCTGCCCGAGGAATGGTTGCACCTTTGCGCTGCATCCCCGGTTGCGCCCCGCGTTCCTACGGGGGAATGAACTGCGCCCCGGATGTTGGCGGGGCGCAGTTCAGAGGCGTGACAGCGCTTATTGCACGGCCGCGAACGCCTCGGCCACCTGCTGCAGGTTGTCCGGACGCAGGCCCGACATGCACACCCGGCCGCTGTCGATCAGGTACACGCCGAATTCGTCACGCAGGCGACGCACCTGGGCGACGCTGAAACCGGTGTAGCTGAACATGCCGCGCTGGCTGAGGAAGAACGAGAAGTCCTGCCCCGGCAGCAGCACCGCCAGCGCATCCACCAGGCCCTGGCGCATCTCCAGGATACGCAGGCGCATCTGCTCCACTTCCGCCGCCCACTGGGCATTCAGGCCGGTGTCGTTGAGCACCGCGGCCACCAGTTGCGCGCCGAAGGCGGGCGGGCTGGAGTAGTTGCGGCGCACGGTGGCCTTGAGCTGGCCGAGCACGCTCTGCTGGGTCTCGGCGTCGTCGCAGACCACCGACAGGCCGCCGACCCGCTCGCCGTACAGCGAGAAGATCTTCGAGAACGAGTTGCTGACCAGGCACGGCACACCGGCCCGGGCCGCTTCGCGGATGGCGAAGGCGTCGTCCACCAGGCCCGCGCCGAAGCCCTGGTAGGCGATGTCGAGGAACGGAATCAGGTTGCGCGCCTTGACCACCTCGATCACCTGTTGCCACTGGGCCTGGTCCAGGTCGACGCCGGTGGGGTTGTGGCAGCACGGGTGGAGCAGAACGATGCTGTTGGCCGCCAGGCTCTGCAGGCTGGCGAGCATGCCGGCGAAATCGACGCCGCGGGTGGTCGGCTCGAAGTACGGATAGGTGTGCACCTTGAAGCCGGCGCCTTCGAAGATCGCGCGGTGGTTGTCCCAGGTCGGATTGCTGACCCAGACCTCGGACTCGGGGAAGTAGCGCTTGAGGAAGTCGGCGCCGACCTTCAGCGCGCCGGAGCCGCCGACGGTCTGCACGGTGGCGACGCGACCGCTGGTGACCGCCGGGTGATCGGCGCCGAACAGCAGGTTCTGGATCGCCTGACGGTAGCCGGCGAGGCCTTCCATCGGCAGGTACAGCGAGGCTTCATGGGGCTTGGCGGCCAGGCGCCGCTCCGCCTCGCCCACCGCCGCCAGCTGTGGCACCACGCCGGCGGCGTCGTAATACAGGCCGATGCTCAGGTTGACCTTGTTGGCACGCGGATCGGTCTTGAAGGTTTCCATCAGGGACAGAATCGGGTCACCGGCATAGGCATCGACATGTTTGAACACAGCGCACAACTCCTTGGGAGAGGATCAATCGAACAAAGTGTGTCGAGAATACCCGGAGTAGGGCCCGAGGAACATGCCTCCTGCGCAACCGGTATGTGCATGAATGCATGAATTCGAAACGGCACAGATCCCACAGGGAATCCTGCCAGCCACACAGTCCTGGCCCGGCACGGAACCTGTGGGAGCTGGTCTTGCCAGCGATGAGGCCGGCAAGGACAAAGAGGTTGCCTGGTCGGGCCCTATCGCTGCATGGGTATCTACACATCTCTGAAAACCTGGCGGGAACCGCATCAAGGCCGCCAGGTGCCTGTCTTGAGCCTTGCAGCGCCCTCCAGATCGAGCGCCGCCCGCGCGGCGCATCGCGGGCAATGCCCGCTCCCACATCGGTTGCAACGTGCCATGGCCTGTGGGATTTGAGTTGTCAGCCTTTGTTTTTTCGGCGATGCATCGCGGGGAGGCTGTTGGGCTCGACTCGGTATCGAGTCGAACCAACAAGGCGGTCAACCATGGCCTGTCAGGCATAGGCACGTTGCAACCGATGTGGGAGCGGGCCTTGCCCGCGATGCGCCGCGCGGGCGGCGCTCGATCTCACAGGCGCTACAACACTCAAGACAGGCACCTGGCGGCCTTCATGCGGTTTCCCGCCAGGCCGTCAAAGTTGTGTAGATACCCATGCCGATCGCTGGCAAGCCAGCGCCCACAGGGATCAACTCAAGCCAGCGCCTGCAACTGCTCCCACTCCTCCGCCGTCACACTCACCCCCTCCCGCGCCGACTTCGCCCGTTCCTTGAACCGTCGCGCCCCCGGCATCCGCGTCACCCCCACCGCCTCCATCTGCCGCGCCAGCTCGCGGCTGCGCTCGGCGAAACGCTCACCCTGGGCCAGGCTCGGGTCAATGACGATCAGCAATTGCCCGGTCCACGGCGTCTTCGCCCCCGGGTGCTGCGACCAGTCGAACTCGAAGGAGAAGTTGCCCCCGGTCAGCGCCGCCGCCAGCAACTCCACCATCATCGACAGGGCCGAGCCCTTGTGCCCGCCGAACGGCAGCAGCGCGCCACCGTCGAGAATCGCCGCCGGATCGCGGGTCGGCTGGCCCGCACGGTCCACGCCCATGCCCTCCGGCAGCAGTTCGCCCTTGCGCGCGGCGATCTGCACGTCGCCATGGGCGATGGCGCTGGTGGCCATGTCGAAGACGATCGGCGCCCCACCCGCGCACGGCGCGGCGAAGGCGATCGGGTTGGTGCCGAACAACGGCCGCTGCGCGCCCTCGGGGACCACGCAGGTCATGCTGTTGACCACGCTCAGCGCCACCAGGCCCTCGTCGGCGAAAGGCTCGACATCCGGCCACAGCGCGGCGAAATGATGGGAATTGTGGATCGCCAGCACGGCGATGCCGGCACTGCGCGCCTTGCGCACCAGCAAGTCGCGCGCCGCCGCCAGGGCCGGCTGGGCGAAACCGCCGCCGGCATCGACGCTGACATAACCACTGGCGACATCCCGCACCACCGGCTCGGCCCGGCCGGCAACCCAGCCACTGGCCAGGGTCGAGACATACCCCGGAATACGGAATACCCCATGGCTGTGGGCGCCATCGCGCTGGGCACTGGCGCAGTTGGCGGCCAGCACGCCGGCTACCGACTCGCTGCAACCGTGGCGGACGAAGATGCGCTGCAACAGGTTGACCAGCTCGGCGAACGGAATCTGTCTGGCAGGTGCGGACATCTGAAGCTCCCTTGATTGGAATTGGACGGGGAACAGCGACAGCAATGAACAGGACTTTCCTCGCATGACAGTAATCTGTCAAATATTGACTTCATGACAGAAAACATTCATTTTCTGCCTCCAGCACCACCGCCAGCGAGAACGCGCCGTGAGCCAACCGATCAAGCAACGCCTGGAAAACAGCCTGCACGATGCCTCGGCCTCGGGTCGCAAGATCGCTACCTACATGCTCGCCCATCTCACCGACCTGCCCTTCGAAACCTCGGCCAGCCTGGCGCAGAAGATCGGGGTCAGCGAGTCCAGCGTCGGGCGCTTCTGCCGCGCCCTCGGCTACGAACACCTGAAAGCGCTGAAGCAGGACCTCAAGGACGACCTCGGTGACGGTCCGTGGCTGGTGGGCGATCGACTGCAAGAATTCCGCCAACAGCCTGGCGATGACGGCGAAGGCCGCAGCCTGGAACTGGAAATCGCCGCCCTGGTGCGGGTCCACGAATACCGCCGCACGCCCGAATGGGACATCGCCGCGCAGCGCCTGGCCGAACGCCCGCGGGTGTTCATCGCCGGTTTCCAGACCGAGCGCGGCATCGCCCAGTGCATGAGCCACCTGCTGCAGTACCTGCGCGACGGCGTGCAGGTGGTGGACGGCAGCGCCGGGCACTTCGGCGAAGTGCTGCTGGGCGACCCTGCCCGCTGCGCGCTGGTGGTCTTCGAGGCGCGCCGCTATTCGCGCCATGCCCTGCTGCTGTGTCGCAAGGCACGGGAAGCGGGCATCCCGGTAACACTGGTTACCGACACCTTCTGTGACTGGGCCGATGCCAACGCCGACGAGGTGTTCCGCATCCCCACCCAGTTCAACCTGTTCTGGGAGTCCACCGCGACGATGCTGTCGTGGGTACACCTGATGGTCAACGAGGTCTGCCGGAAACTCGGGCCTGATGTTGAAAAACGCTTGGACGCAACTGCCGCTCTACACAACGAGTTCGTTGGCTACACGTCAACGGCAAAACAATAGCCAGAGAGTGCATTCACAGATCGAGGTGTCAGATGAAACCTGTCATTCGTTTCGCGGGGGCCTGCGCATTGCTGCTGGCCGGCATCACGTCGGCCCAGGGCGAAACCCTGAAGATCGCCACGGAAGGCGCCTACCCACCCTTCAACTACGTTGATTCGGACAACACCCTGCACGGCTTCGATGTGGATATCGCCAAGGCGCTGTGCGAACGCATGAAAGTCGAGTGCACCCTGGTCGCCCAGGATTGGGAAGGCATCATTCCGGCGCTGATCGCGCGCAAGTACGACGCGGTGGTGGCGTCGATGATCGACACCGAGGAACGGCGCAAGAAGATTGCCTTCACCCAGCATTACTACCGCACCCCGCTGTCGGTGGCGGTCGCCAGGGACAGCGAGATCAGCGACGCGCAGACCGATTTCAAAGGCTACACCGTCGGCGCCCAGGCCTCCTCGACCCAGGCCATCTACGCCGAGGACGTCTACGGCAAGGCCGGCGCCGACGTGAAGCTGTACCCGACCCTCGACGAAGCCAACGCCGACCTCGCCGCCGGCCGCCTGGACGGGGTCATCGCCGACAAGTTCCCGCTGCTGGAATGGCTGAAAAAGACCGGCAAGGACTGCTGCAAGGCCCTGGGCGACGTCAATGGCACCCGCGCCGACGCGGCGATCGCCGTGCGCAAGGAAGACGATGCCCTGCGCGAGCGGCTGAACACGGCGCTGGCGGCGATCGTGGCGGATGGCACCTACCAGAAGATCGCCGGCAAGTACTTCGATTTCGATATCTACCACTGAAGCACTGGCATCCCCCTCTCCGTAGGAGCTGGCTCGTCGGAGTGCCGAACCACTGCGAAGGACCGCGAAGCGGTCCCCGATAGCGGTGAGGTCTGGGACCGCTATGCGGTCCTTCGCAGGCAAGCCAGCTCCTACAGGGTCATGCGCACAAGGGTTCCGACCATGCTCGACCAACTCTCCCTGCTCTCCTTCGCCAGCGGCGGCTGGGGCCAGGCGCTGCTCGCCGGGGCCCTGGTGACCGTGGCCCTGGCCCTGGCCTGCCTGCCCATCGGCCTGCCCCTGGGTCTGGCCGTGGCCCTCGCCGCGCGCTCGCAGAAACGCCTGCCACGGGCCTGGGCCACACTGTTCTCCACGGTGTTCCGCGGCCTGCCCGAACTGCTCACCCTGCTCATCATCTATTACGGCTGCCAGATCGCCGCGCAGAAACTCCTCGCCGCCCTCGGCTATGAAGGCGAGGTGCTGATCAACACCTTCCTCGCCGCCATGGTCGCCTTCAGCCTGGTGTTCGCCGCGTTCTCCAGCGAAATCTGGCTGGCCGCGTTCAAGACCGTGCCCAAGGGCCAGTACGAAGCCTGCGCCGCCCTCGGCCTGCGCAAGCACACCGCCTTCGCCACGGTGATCTTCCCGCAGTTGCTGCGCATCGCCCTGCCCGGCCTGTCGAACAACTGGCTGTCGCTGCTCAAGGACACCTCGCTGGTCTCGACCATTTCCCTGGTCGACCTGATGCGCCAGACCAACCTGGCGGTCAGCGTGACCAAGGAACCGATGCTGTTCTACGGCGTCGCCTGCCTGTGCTACCTGCTGTTCTCGGCGCTGTCGGGGCGAGTGTTCAACGCCATCGAGCGGCACTACAGTCGCCATCTGCGGAGCGCCCGGACATGACTTTCGACCAACTCCTGGCCCTGGTCGTCGATCCCGACCTGCTGGAACGCTACGGCCCGCGCTTCGTCGACGGGCTGCTGGTGACGGCAAAACTGGTGGCGATCTCCTTCACCCTCGGCGCCCTGCTCGGCCTGCTCCTGGCCCTGGCGCGGATGTCGCGCCACCGCCTCGTGCAGCGCCTGAGTGCCGGCTACATCTATTTCTTCCGCGGCTCGCCGCTGCTGGCGCAACTGTTCCTGCTGTACTACGGTCTCGGTTCGCTCAAGGCCTTCTGGCAGGACGTCGGCCTGTGGTGGTTCTTCCGCGATGCCTGGTACTGCACCCTGCTCGCCTTCACCCTGAACACCGCGGCCTACCAGGCGGAGATCTTCCGCGGCAGCCTGCTCGCCGTGGCCCCGGGGCAATACGAAGCCGCCGATGCGCTGGGCCTGAAACGCTCGACCACCTTCTTCAAGGTGATCCTGCCGCAGTCGCTGGTGATCGCCGTCGGGCCGCTGGGCAACGAACTGATCCTGATGATCAAGGCCAGCGCCATCGCCTCGCTGGTGACCATCTACGATCTGATGGGCGTGACCAAACTGGCCTTCTCGCGCAGTTTCGACTTCCAGATCTATCTCTGGGCCGCCGTGCTCTACCTGCTGATCGTCGAGGCCGTGCGCCGCGGCCTGAAACTCATCGAGGCCCGCCTGGGCCGTCACCTGCGCTGAACCCTGCCGTAGAGGAACCTTTCACATGCACTGCCAAACCATCGTTCTCGGCGCCGGAATCGTCGGCGTCAGCACCGCCCTGCATCTGCAGGCGCGCGGCCGCAAGGTCGTCCTGATCGACCGCGACGAACCCGGCAGCGGCACCAGCCATGGCAACGCCGGGCTGATCGAACGCTCCAGCGTGATTCCCTATTCGTTCCCGCGCCAACTGTCGAAACTGGCCCGCTACGGTCTCAACCAGCAGTCCGACGTGCGCTTCAGCTGGCGCTACCTGCCCAAGGTCGCGCCCTGGCTGCTGAGCTACTGGCGCAACTCGGCACCGGCGCCGCTGGCCGAAGCGACCCGCGCCATGCTGCCGCTGGTGCAGCGCTGCGTGGAAGAACACGACCAGTTGATCGAAGCCGCCGGCGCCCAGGCCCTGGTCAAGGCCAACGGCTGGATCGAGGTGTACCGCGACGAGGCGGCGTTCGCCGCGGCCAAGGCCGATGCCGAGTCGCTGCGCGCCTACGGCCTGGCCTTCGAGATCCTCGACCGCCAGCAACTGCATGCGCGTGAAGGCGACCTCAGCCAGGGCGCCATCGGCGGCATCCACTGGCTCGATCCCAAGACCGTGAGCAACCCCAGCGCGCTGGTGCGCGCCTATGTGGCGCTGTTCGTGCAACGTGGCGGCCAGTTCATCCACGGCGATGCACGCAGCCTGCGCCAGGTCGGCAGTGACTGGCAGGTAGACAGCCGCCGCGGCCCGATCAGCGCCGAAGAGGTGGTGATCGCCCTCGGTCCGCAGGCCGCCGAGCTGTTCAAGCCGCTGGGCTATCGCATTCCGCTGGAAATCAAGCGTGGTTACCACGCCCATTACCGCGCGCGCCCCGGCGCGCACCTGCACCACTCGATCTGCGATGCCCAGGCCGGCTATGTCCTGGCGCCGATGGAACAGGGCATCCGCCTGACCACCGGGATCGAGTTCGCCGCCAGCGACGATGCCGCCAACGAGATCCAGTTGCAGCGCTGCGAAGCCGTGGCCCGTGGCCTGTTTCCCCTCGGCGAGCGGATCGACGAAACGCCATGGCTGGGCCGTCGCCCGTGCCTGCCGGACATGCGCCCGGTGATCGGCCCGGCCAGTCGGCACAAAGGCCTGTGGTTCAACTTCGGCCACGCCCACCACGGTCTGACCCTCGGCCCGGTAAGCGGTCGGCTGCTGGCGGAAATGATGACCGGCGCGACCCCATTCACCGACCCAGCACCTTACAGCGCCGAACGTTTCCACTGAGGCAACGAAAAAGGCCGACGCGGATGAGGCGTCGGCCTTTTTTCATCTGACCGGTTTCAATCTTCCAACGGTTTGGGTGGCGGCAGCGGCTTGGCCGGTTTCACCGGTTTCGCCGCCTCACCCGGCTTGCCGCCCTTGCCCGGCTTGGCCTCGGCCACCGGCGCGGGCTCGGGAACCGGGGTGGCGACGGCCTTCTCTTCGGCCGGCAGCGCATCCACCGCGGCGAAGATCTTCGCCACCTCCAGCGAGCCGTCGTTGTCGAGCGGGTGCTGAGTACCGTCCTTGCCCACCAGGGTGACCTGGGTCCCGGTCCGCGCGCCGCGGCTGACCTGGCGGATCAGCGCCATGGTGGTCTGCTGTTCGAGGTTCTTGTCCTCCCGTTTGCCGACCATCCCGGCGATGCTGTAGAGCACCAGGTTGCGCTCCTTGAACCCCGCCTGGTTCGCCGGGTCCTTGAGGGCCTCATTGATGCCGCGCAGCAGCGGGTCGGCGGAGGTGGGAGCGATGATCACCAGCGGACGGGCCCTGCCCAGATCCTGATCCAGAGGTTTGTCATCGGCGAACAGCGGACCGGCGATGGCCAGCAGGACGGCAAGGGTCAGAGACCGGGCGAGCATGTGTTTCTCCTTCTTCAATCCTCGTAACAATGACTGCAGACCTCCTGGAAAGATCCGAAGGTCGGAGCCTAAACGACTGCCATGGCCCATTGCCCAGGACAAAGGTAACTTTCAGTGTCACGGCAAGGAAAATTCCCACTACTAGACAGGAGGATAGCTGAAGGATCTCAGGCTGCCGCGCGCCGCAACCGCAATAGCAGACTGCCTTTACCCGGCCTAATATCTACCTTCAGCGGCCCTGATTCCTGTCGGCGGGCACGCCGTCTTTCGGAAGGCCCCGGGGAGAAGCGGCATGCGTGAAAAATGCGATCTGGTCATGAAAGGCGGCATTACCAGCGGGGTGGTCTACCCGCGGTTGATCGCCCACCTGGCCACGGAATACGACTTCGTCAACATCGGCGGCACCTCCGCCGGTGCCATCGCCGCCGCGGGCTGTGCTGCCGCGCAGTACGCGAAGTACCACCACCGCGCAAGCAACGCCTTCGGCACCTTGAACGAGTTGCCGGAGTTCCTCGGCAAGATCGACGAACGCAGCGGCAAGTCCCGGCTGTTCAGCCTGTTCCAGCCGGCCGCGGCACTGCGCGCGCATTTCACGGTGCTCAGCGGTCTGCTCGGTCAGCCCCCGGGCCAGGCCGTGCTGACGCTGCTCAAGGGCATCGTCGGGATGTACAGCGGGTTGCTGCTCGCCGGCCTGCTGCTGGGCAGCCTGTTGCTCACCCCGTTCGTCAGCGTCGTGCAGGCGAACCCGGATGTCGTCACCACGCTGCTGACCGCCCTGCTCCTGATGCTCACGGTCAGCGCAATCGTCGCCCTGGGCCTGGCCGGTGCCGCCAGCGGCGAATGTTCGTGCGCGCTGCTGTTCCTGCCGCCGCTGCTGTGGTCCGTGATGACACTGATCCTGTCGGGCATCGGCGGCCAGCCCGTGAGCGGGCGGATATTCGCGAGCGCACTGGCGATGTCGCTGGTCGCCGTGCTGATTCTCGGCCTCCTGCTGCTGGTCATGGTCGCGCTGTTCGCCCGCGGTCTGCTCAAGGGCCTGCATGGCAACGGCTACGGGCTGTGCAGCGGCCGCACCGCGGAGGGCGCCGCCGCCGACGACCAGGGCCTGACCGACTGGCTCACGGGCTATCTCAATGACCTCGCCCAGCTCGACGCCAAGGGCCGGCCGCTGACCTTCGGCGATCTGTGGGGCGATGATCCCAACAACCGTGATATCAACCTGGAAATGATGACCACCGCGGTCAGCCAGCAGATGGTCTACAGCCTGCCGTTTCGCGACGGCGCCGACTCGTTCTTCTACCTGCGGGAGGAATGGCAGCGCCTGTTTCCGGCGCAGGTCATGGACTACCTGGATCAGCTCCACGCCAATGGCAAGAGGGGCCTCGACGTGCGCAACGCGCAGGGCCAGCCCCTGCGTCCGCTCCCCCGCGATGGAGCCCTGCCCGTGGTGGTGGCGGTACGCATGAGCCTGAGCTTTCCGCTGCTGCTGTCGGCCATCCCGCTGTACGCGGTCGACTGGAGCATGGAGAGCGCCGGCAGCCACGACAAGGACCGCCAGGTGAACGCCAAGCGGGTCTGGTTCTCCGATGGCGGCATCGGCAGCAACCTGCCCTTGCACATGTTCGATGCCATGCTGCCGGGACATCCGACGTTCGCCATCAACCTCAAGGCGGAGCATCCGAAATACCCGATCCGCAGCAATGACGACGGCAGCAACGCGGGCGGGCGCATCTACCTGCCCGACACCGGCAAGGGCGGTCGCCAGCGCTTCTGGGAGCCCCCGGATGACAGCCGCGCGCTGGGTGGCCTGGTGGGTTTCTTCGTCGGCATGATCAATACCATGCAGAACTGGCGCGACGAGCTGATGTTCCCCACCCCCGGTTTTCGCGACCGTATCGTGCAGATCAGCCTGCGCTCGAACGAAGGTGGGCTGAATCTGAACATGCCAGAGCCGCACATCATTGCCCTCGGCAAGGCCGGGCAACTGGCGGCGCAGCGCCTGATCGACCGTTTCCATCCCAACGGGCAACAGCATGGCGAGGGCTGGCGGGTGCACTGCGATACACGTCTGCGGACCTTTCTCGGCGTCATGCAACCCGCCTGCGTCGCCCTCAACCCGTCATTGCAGCAGGGTAAATGGCACTTCCTGCCCAAGGAGTACAACCGCCGTGAGCATCAGGCCGCCCTGGCGCTTCTCGTCGGCCTCCGGGCCGCCGGCGCGGTGCAAGCCGACGTCGGCGTAAACCTGGCGAAGAAAGCACCGCCCCCCCTGGGACAGCTGAAAATCACCCCGAAGATCTGAACCGTCCAGCGCCGGGAGCCCGCCATGCGCTACATCGAACGATCGGTCAAAGCACCCGCGATTCTCACCGATGAGCAGGCACGCAAGCACAAATACGCCACGGCCAGATTCATGGCCCGCAGTCAGGAACAGCTGTCCCAGCAACAGGCGGTCAAATCCTCGCTCAACCTCGGCCACGCCAGCCTGCGCGAGCAATTGAACACGCTGTTCGTCAAGCGCTGCGCCTTTTGCGAAGCCCGGGTGCCGACCCAGCCCTATCGCTTTCGTCCCGCGGCAAATGCCCTGCCGCACCAGGCCAGCGAGCAGGCGCACCTCTATTACTGCTGGCTGGACGTCGCCTGGCAGAACTTCTACGCCATCTGCACCTCCTGCCTGCCGCAAGAGGCCGAATACTTCCCCGTGTACGGCAAGCGCGCGGCAATCCCCGACCTGCCGGTGTTCAAGCGGTATGCCGAGATGACCACGGGACTCTGGCCGGACTACCCCCTGCAGGAACGGCCGGTGCTGCTCGATCCCTGCGAGGACCGCGATCTGCACAAGCACATCGGCGCACAGACCGACGGGCGCCTGATCGGTCTCAGCGAACGCGGTGTGCTGACCCTCCAGCACTTTTCGCTGAATGCCCCGGAGCGGATCCAGCAGCGCGCGACGGCCTATCGGCTGTATTTCGAGAAGCTGGTCGACTGGATGAAAGTGCCAGGCAGCGCCGATACGGGGGCGATCTTCGACTTCGCCCAATTCGAGTTCGGTGGATCCTGGTATTTGCTGCTGCGTCGCCTGGCGGCCTCGATAGGTGCGAAACGGGGCGCGAAGCCGGTGCTCTCCGCGAGCCGAATAGATCGCGTGTTCAAGCAACTGCATGAAGGCAATGCCGGTCCGCGGACCTTGCAGCAGTGCTGGCAACAGGTGGTCCTGGAGGACCTGATGGAGTTTTCCGGTACCCGGCAGCAGTTCAGCCGGCAGAGCGATGCCAGCCTCACCAGCGTGCGGATCGAGAACTTCAAGTCCCTCGAACATCTCGAGATCAGCCTGCCGACACCCAGGCCGACGCTGCCGAGCGAGCCTGCGCCGCGCACTCCGGCCTTGCTGATCCTCGGCGAAAATGCCGCGGGCAAGAGCTCGATTCTCGAAGCCATCGCCCTCGGGCTGTCGACGGATTCGGCGGTCAGGGCGCTGGGGCTCACCGCGCGCAATTTCATTCTCAACACGCAGTATCTGGGCGCGCAGGCGCCGTCCGAGATCACTCAAGCGGTGGTCGAGATCCGTCTCTCCGACCAGTCCAGGCGCGTGCGCAGCATCGCGCCGACGAGCATCAACCCGGCCAAGGGCAGCCAGGAGCATATCCCCGTGTTCGCCTACGGCGCCTTTCGCCAGTACCAGTACAAGGGGCGCAGCAACGTCGCCACGCAGACCTTCGTCAACAACCTGTTCGACGGCAGCGTCCTGCCCAATCCGGAAAAATGGCTGCTGAGCCTGAAGCCGGACCGTTTCGCCATGGTGATCCGTGCCCTGAGCCACATCCTCTCCATCGATGGCAACTTCGAAGTGGTGCGCCGCGACCCGCAGGGCCAGCAGTGCTTCGTCGTCACCGCCTTCAGGAGCGACGGCAGCGTTCTCTCGCAAAGCTCGCTGAATGTCGCCTCGTCCGGTTTTCGCTCGGTGCTCGCCATGGCCTGCGACATCATGCGCGGGATGATGGACCGCAAGGTCTATCCGCACTTCGACAACCTGGAGAGCGCCCGCGGGGTGGTGCTGATCGACGAAGTCGAGGCACACCTTCATCCACGCTGGAAAATGCAGATCATGCGCGGCCTGCGCCGGGCCCTGCCGAACGTCACGTTCATCGCCACGACCCATGATCCGCTGTGCCTGCGCGGCATGGACGACGGCGAAACCGTGGTGCTGCGCCGGGTCAGGGTCAACGACGGCATGACCGACTCCGGTCTGCCGATACGCACCGAACTGTTGATCGAGCTGCCCCCGGCCTCGGAACTGCGCCTCGAACAGTTACTGACCTCGGACCTGTTCCAGCTGCACTCCACCGACGATCCGGCGATGGACAAGCAACTGGCGAAGATCGCCGACCTGCTGCGAAAACCGGACCCTGACGCGACCGAACAACTGAGCATCGAGCAGTTCCGCAACGACATCGTGTCCGCGCTGCCGATCGGCACCTCGGAAGTCCACCGTATCGTCCAGGAGGCGGTGGCCGAGTACCTGAAAACACGCCGGCACCAGCCGGCGGGCGAGCCGAGGCGGTCAAGCAGCACATCGTCGCGGCCCTGCGGAGCGTGCTCTGATGCGCGCCGTCAAACGCCCCGCCGACAGCGCCCCGGCCTGCCTGGGCGCCCTCGACAAGGACGGCCACAGCGAACGCGACCGGGCCCGGGCACATCAGCACGACCCGAACCCGGACAAAGGCAGCTTCGCCTACCAGGCCTACCGGCATGACCAGGTCAAGCGCAAGCTGGCCCAGCTGTTTCACAACAAGTGCGCGTACTGCGAGACCTTCTACTCGGCCTCGGCACCGATGGATGTGGAGCACTATCGACCGAAAGCCGCCGTCAGCGAAGCCGACGGGCACCCCGGCTACTGGTGGCTGGCCATGAGCTGGGACAACCTGCTGCCCAGTTGCATCGATTGCAACCGCCGGCGCAAGCAGCATGTCGCCGACCCCTCGACCCGCCTCGAAGACCTGTACGACCACAGCCGCACGCACCTTGCCCTGTGCGACGCCGGCAAGAAGGACAGCTTCCCGCTCAAGGACAACGACAAGCGCCTGCTGGCCGAAAGCGACCAGTACGACGACGAGGATGCCCTGCTGCTCGACCCGACCCGCGACGATCCGCGGCTGCACCTGCGCTTTCATATCGACCGCGACTCGCCCATCGGCCTGGTCCTGCCCGGTGGCGACCCGCAGCAACCCAGTGAACAGGGAGCGGTGTCGATCCAGACCTACGGGCTCAATCGCCTCGGCCTGGTCCAGGACCGCACCCGGCTGCTGCGCAGCCTCGAATTTCTCGGCGACCTGGTGGTCGAGCTCGGCGAAATCATCGCCGACCTCGACCAGCAAGCGCCGCAGCCGACGGGCGCGCCCCTGGACAAGATCGGCAAACGCCTGCGCCTGATGCAGGAGCGCATCCTCCTGGAGATGCGCGGCATGGCCGCCCCCGAGGCGCCGTACTCGGAGATGGTCAGGGCCTGGCTCAAGCAGTTCACCGACGACCTGTGAGGCCGATGCAGCCGCTCGCGCACGGCCGGAAGCGGTTGGGCAAAGATTTTCTTGTACCGGAGTTAATAGGAAGCATTATCATGCGTGTCATCCCGCTCCCGTCTGGTCTGGAACCGCGCGCATGCCTTCTTCCACTTCACCGCATCACGCCGTTGGCGAACTCTACGTGGCGCACCACGCCTGGATCGTCCAGTTGCTGCGTCGCCGCCTGGGCAATCACCAGCAAGCCCAGGACCTGGCGCAGGACACCTTCCTGCGCCTGATGCGCCAGGATGTCTTCCCGGTCTTTCGCGAACCCCGCGCCTACCTGGCGACCGTGGCCACCCGCCTCTGCGCGGAGTTCTTCCGCCGCCGGGCGCTGGAGCAGGCCTATGTGCAATCGCTGGCGGCCCTCGACCCGGAAGAGGCGCCCTCGCCGGAAACCCGCCTGCTGGTCCTGGAAACCCTCGACGCCGTGGGCCGGGTGCTCGACGGCCTGGGCGCACGCGGGCGGGAGATTTTCCTGTTGTCGCAACTCGATGGCCTGACCTATCCGCAGATCGCCGAATGCCTGGGGATCAGCGTGAACGTGGTGCAGAAGGCCATGCTCAAGGCCTATCGCGTGTGCTACGCGGCGGTCTACGCGCCGTGAAGCTGTTCCAGCCGCTGGATCGGCAGGCCGTCGATCCCCAGGTCCTGGAACAGGCCCTGCACTGGATGGTGCTCCTGCAATCCGGGGTCTGCGGTGCCGGGGAGCACCAGGCCTGCGCGGCCTGGCGCGCGCAGAACGAAGCCCATGAACTGGCCTGGCAACGCCTGGTCGGACTGAATCAGGACCTGCGCCAGACCACCCAGGCCATGCCGGCGGCCGATGCCCGCGGCCTGCTGCGGGTGCGTGGTGGCAGTTCACGGCGCGCGCTGCTCAAGGGCCTGGCCGGCTTCGCGGTACTGGGCGCCGCCGGCCTCGGCGTGCGCGAGCGAACCCTGCTGCCGGAGCTGTTCAGCGATCACCACACCGGCACCGGCGAACGCCAAAGCCTGCAGGTGGCCGCTGGGGTCGACGTGCAACTGGACACGCGCACCGCGCTGGATGGGCGGATGAGCGCAACGGGGCTGGAACTGGCGCTGAATCTCGGCCGTGTGCTGGTCAGCACGGACAGCGCGAGTGCTGTGCGCATTCGCACCGCCGAGGGCTGGGTGCAGGCGGCGGCGTCGAGCCGGCTGGTGATCGCGCGCGACCTGCCCGGGATGGCCGGCAGCCAGGTGCAGGTGTTCGCCGGCACCGCGACCCTGGCCCTGCCCCAGGGCGACAGCCTGGTGCTGGGGGCCGGGCGCCAGGCGGATTTCCGTGGCGCGCAGCAGGCGCTGAATCCCGCGGCCCTGGCCTGGAGCGACGGCCTGCTGGTGGCCGAGCGCATGCCCCTGCGGCTGCTCCTGGCCCACCTCGACCGCTACCGCCGCGGCGTGCTGCGCTGCGCGCCGGAAGTGGCCGGGCTGGCGGTGTCGGGGTCGTACTCGCTGGCGCAGCCGGAGGCCAGCCTGGAGCTGCTGACCCGGGTCTTGCCGGTCAAAGTGGAGCGGGTGCTGGGGCTGTGGGCGACGGTGGTGGCGGCCTGATTGCCGCGCGGTATCAGCGAAATGAAAATAATTTCGCTTCACCCCGGCAGTTTTCCTCGACTCGTGCATCAAGACAGACAGAACGCTGAAAAACAGCGCCCGTCCCCTGATGCCGGTCAGTCAAGCCCATTGGGGCCGCTTTGCGGCCCTTCGCGAGCAAGCTCGCTCCCACAAGAATTGTGCAGTGCGATACCTGTGGGAGCGAGCTTGCTCGCGAAGGGCTGCGAAGCAGCCCCAGCACCATGACTGATCAGCATTGGTCCATCCTCTGCCAACCAACGGATCGTCTTCATGCACAACCGCCCCACCCCACTGGCCCGGGCCCTGCGCCTGGCCCTGCTTGGCCTGACCCTGGGCAGCGCTGCCCAACCGCTGCTCGCCGTCGCCGACAGCACCCAGCAGCAGACCCGCAGCTACCGGATCCCCGCCGGCAGCCTGGACAGCGTCCTCGGCGCCTTCGGCCAGCAGGCCGGGGTGATGATCGGCGTCGATGCGGCGCTCACCGCCGGCCTGCGCAGCGACGGTCTGAGCGGCGACTATTCGGTGGCCGACGGCCTCGCCCGCATCCTCCAGGCCACCCGCCTGCAGGCGCTCGGCGACGGCCCCGGCTATCGCCTGGTGCCGCGTCCGGACCCCCTCTCCAACGCCCTGGAGCTGGGCACCACCACCATCAGCGGCCAGGGCATGGGCGAGATGACCGAGAACTCCGGGTCCTACACCACCGGCCTGGTCAGCGTCGGCTCGAAGACCCCGCTCAGCCTCAAGGACACCCCGCAGTCGGTCTCGGTCATCACCCGCAGGATGATCGAGGACCAGCGCATGACCGTCCTGCCCGACGCCATGAAGCGCACCCCGGGCATCGTCACCCGCAACGCCAGCTACCACACCCAGCAGTACTACTCCCGAGGCTTCGGCATCGACAACGTGCAGATCGACGGCGCCGCGCCGATGGACATCGGCAACGGCATCGGCACCTTCTACAGCGATCGCATATACGACATGGCCGCCTACGACCACGTCGAAGTGCTGCGCGGCGCCAGCGGCCTGCTCGGCGGCACCGGCGACCCGGGCGGCATCGTCAACCTGGTGCGCAAGCGCCCGCTGGATCACTACCAGCTCAAGCTCGACACCTCCGCCGGCTCCTGGGACAACTACCGCAGCGAAGTCGACGTCACCGGCCCACTGGCCTTCGACGGCGCGCTGCGCGGACGCCTGGTCGCCGCCTACACCGACCGCCAGTACTTCATGGACAACCGCGGCACGGAAAAGCCCATGCTCTACGGCATCCTCGAAGCCGATCTGGGCAGCGACACCACGCTGACCCTCGGCGGCAGCTACGACAAGGTCAAGGAAAACGGCACTGGCGACGGCCTGCCGCGCTACAGCACCGGCGGCGACCTGCACCTGCCGCGGCATACCTGGTACACCACCGATCAGGCCTGGAGCGACAGCTACAGCCGCGAGTGGTTCGCCAAGATAGACCATTACTTCAACGACGACTGGAAACTCAACACCTCCTACACCTACTCCTACAACCACGCCACCACCGAGGGCGTGATTCCCTACGGCTCGGTGGACGAGACCACCAACAACGGCCCGTACTGGTGGGGCAGCTACGTGTCGAGCTGGAGCAAGCAGTCGGTGTTCGACGTCAACCTGTCCGGCGGCTTCGATGCCTTCGGCCGGCGTCATGAGGTGCTGCTCGGCGCCGACTACCAGAAGGTCACCAGCCGCTGGCGCAGCGCCCCCGGCATGCGCGGCAAAGGCGGCCTGATCGACCTGTGGAATCCGGGTGCGACGCCGCTGGACGGCGACGAAACCAGCCATGTGTTCTGGCGCGACTACTCGCCCAACACCCGCGAGCAGTACGGCGTCTACTCGACCCTGCGCCTGCAGTTGAGCGACCCGCTCAAACTGGTCGCCGGCGCCCGCGCCCAGCGCTACAAGTTCGAGCAGGCCTACCAGATGCGCAACAGCGACGGCAGCGGCGACTGGGCCCTGCGCGACCGCGTCGCCGATCGCGAGCCGACCACCCTGGTGCCCTTCGGCGGCCTGATCTACGCCCTCGACGAGCAGTGGTCGACCTACGTCAGCTACGCCGAGGTGTTCAAGCCCCAGGCGCAGAAGCTGCAAGGCCCGAAAGACGCGCCCAGCTCGATCCAGCCGATGACTGGCAGGACCTGGGAAACCGGGATCAAGGGCGAGCTGTTCGACGGCGCGCTGAACCTCAGTGCCGCGCTGTTCCACACCACCCGGGAGAACCAGGCGGCCATCGACCCGGCCTACCCCGATCCGGTGTTCAGCTACAGCGGCGCCTGCTGCTACCTGGCCCAGGACAAGATCACCAGCAAGGGCATCGACCTGGAGGCCAGCGGCAAAATCGCCCCGGGCTGGGACATCCTCGCCGGCTACACCTGGAACCGGGTGCAGAACGACACCGAGGAAACCCTCTACAGCACCGTCACGCCCAAGCACCTGTTCAAGCTGTGGAGCACCTACACCCTGCCCGGCGCCTTCTCCGACCTGCGCGTCGGCGGCGGCGTGACCGTGCAGAGCCCGACCTACGTGTCCGGCCAGGCCTACCGCTTCGACAGCGTGGGCAACGTCATCGACAGCCGCGACTACGACTTCAGCCAATCCGGCTACGCGGTGTATGACGCCCTGGTGGAATACAAGGTCGACGCCAACTGGACCGTGGCGCTCAAGGGCAACAACCTGTTCGATCGGCGCTACTACGAAAGCGTCGGCACCTCCGAGTACGGCAACTACTACGGCGAGCCGCGCAATTTCGTCCTGACCTTGCGCGGGGTATTCGACTGACCCTCGGCCGCGCGCGCAGCATCACCGCCGCGCGCACCCGCTGCAGGGCGAAGGCGCTGGCGCCTGGCTCAGGATGGTTTTTTCGTAGCGCAGGGCCTGGGCATGGTCTTCGTAGTAGTCCTCGACCACGGCGAAGCGCCGATAGCCATGGGCTTCGTAGAGGCCGATGGCGGCAGGATTGTCCGCCCGCACCTCAAGACGCAGCCCGCGGCAATCGCGCGCCAGCGCGCCGGCTTCCGCCGCCCGCAGCAACCGCGGGCCCAGGCCATGTCCGCGCCAGCGCGGGTGCACCGCGATGGAATACAGGCGGGCCAGGGAGGTCCGCCGACGGAACAGCAGCAACGCATAACCGGCCAGTTGCCCGTCACGCACCGCGACGATCAGGCTGGCGTTGCCACGCCCGAGCAGCCAGTGGAAGTTGCGCGCACGCAGGCGATCGAAGGTGAAGCACTCCTGTTCCAGGGCCGCCAGGGGGGCGATATCGGCCGTGGATGCAACGCGAAAATCAAAGGACATGGTGACACCGTAAAGAGTGAGTAACGAAACGGGACAGCCCGTACGGTTCGTGGTTTATGGAAGCGGCGTGTTCTTCCAACCAGGGATCGTCAACTCATGTCAGCGGTGCAGACCAAGGTGGCCGAAGTATTGGACAAAACCCGGCAAGCCACAATCACTCTCGGCGAGGAACCTCCCGGTCGACAGCGCGGCGGCAGCCGCCTGCTGATCCTCGTCGAACGCAAGGAAGACTGGGCCAGCTACCTGCCCAGTGAAAGCCTGATGCTCGCCCAGGACTACCTGGAGCACAGCGACCACAGCGCCAGCCGCACCCAGGTGATCAACCTGTGCCGCAACTACAAGTACCTCGGCCAGGGCTACTACTGCTCGCTGCTGGCCGAGGCCCGCGGGCACAAGGTCCTGCCCTCGGTGCGGACCCTCAGCGAACTGGCGCGCAAGTCGCTGTACGGGGTCGGCCTCGACGACCTCGAACGGGTCATCCAGCGCGCCCTGGCCAACCACCCCTACGCCAGTACCGAGGCCTTCACCCTGACCCTGTACTTCGGCAAGACCCGCATCGAGCCACTGCAGGAAATCGGTCGCCAGTTGTTCGAGACCTTCCCCTGCCCGGTGCTGCTGGTGGAGTTCCGCCGTGGCGAGACCTGGCAGATCGCCGGGATCAAGCCCGGCGCCCTGCACAAGTTGCGCGACGAACAGCAGCACCTGTTCGCCGATGCCCTCGACGCCTTCAACCGGCGCACCTGGCGCCAGCCGGCGTCCAGGCGCGTGGCCCGCTACGACCTGGCGATCCTGCGCGATCCGGCGGAAGATCTGCCGCCCTCCAACCCGCTGGCGCTGCAACGCTTCGTCGAGATCGGCGCGCAACTGGGCATCGATGTCGAGCTGATCGAGAAGAAGGACTATGCGCGCCTGGCCGAGTACGACGCGCTGTTCATCCGCGAAACGACCCGACTCGACGACCACACCTACCGCTTCGCCAAGAAGGCCGAGAGCGAGGGGCTGGTGGTGATCGACGACCCGTCCTCGATCCTGCGCTGCACCAACAAGGTCTACCTCGCCGACCTGCTGCGCCGTCACGGCCTCGGCAGTCCGGCCACGGAAATCCTCTACAAGGACCGCCCCCAGGAGCTGGAGCAGGTCGGCCGGCGCCTGGGTTTCCCGCTGGTGCTGAAGATCCCCGACGGCTGCTTTTCCCGCGGCGTGATCAAGGTCGCCGATGCACCGGCGCTGGTCGCCGCCGCCGAGGAACTGTTCCAGCACTCGGTCCTGCTGCTGGCCCAGGAATACTGCTACACCGAGTTCGACTGGCGCATCGGCGTGCTCAATGGCGAGGCCCTGTATGCCTGCCAGTACTTCATGTCCAAGGGCCATTGGCAGATCTACAACCACAAGGCGGTGGCCGGCGAAGTCAACGGCGAATGCCGGGCACTGGCGGTGCAGCAGGTGCCGCCCGCGGTGCTGCAACTGGCGCTGGACACCGCGCGGCTGATCGGCGACGGGCTGTACGGCGTCGACCTGAAACAGACCGGCGAGCAGGTAGTGGTGATCGAAGTCAACGACAACCCCAACCTCGACGCCGGCATCGAGGACGCCGTGCTCGGCGACGAACTGTACCGCCGGGTGCTCCAGGCATTCGTCACCCGCCTCGAATCCAAGCACCGCGGGCAGGCGTGCTAGCCCATGATCGAGAGCTACGAGATCGCCGCCGGCGAACTGCGCGAAGCCGCACCGGAGCGGGCCAGCATCTGCTTCTGCATCGCCCCGGACCACGACGAACAGTCGCGGCTGCACCAGCACCTGGGCATCGGCGGGCATGTGCTGGAGTCGTCGCTGGACCCGGACGAAGTCGCGCGCATCGAGATCAAGCCGGACCACCTGTTCCTGGTCTGGAAGCGCCCGCGAAGTTTCGACGGGCGCGCCTTCCAGGTCGCCTCGTTCGGCGTGGTGCTCAACGAGCGGCGCCTGGTGGTGATCTGCGCGAGCGATTCGCTGCTCGCCGGCCTGCGTGGCGGGCAAGGCCTGAACAGTCCGCTGGACGTGCTGATGGCCCTGCTGGAGGAAAGCGTGCACCACTACCTGGGCCATCTGCGGGTGGTCAAGCAGGTCGCGCGGGACATCCAGCAGCAGTTCACCCGCGGCATGGACAACGCCCACCTGGTGCAGATGTACAACCTCAGCGAGAGCCTGGTGTATTACGTCAATGCCATCCACAGCAACGGCGCGGTCCTCGCCCTGCTGCGCAGCCACGGCCAGCGCCACGGCTTCAGCGCCGGCCAGTTGCAGATGCTCGATGACCTGGTCATCGAGAACGAGCAGAGCTACCAGCAGGCGAAGATCCACGCGAGGATCTTCGCCAACCTGATCGAGGCCCGCGGCAACCTGGCCAACAACAGCATGAACCTGGCCCTGCGCAACCTGACCCTGATCAACGTGGTGTTCCTGCCCCTCAACCTGATCGCCAGCATCGGCGGCATGTCGGAATTCAGCATGATGACCGCCGGCGTGCCCTGGTGGCTGGCGTTTCCCGCGCTGCTGGCGGGCATGGCCGTGCTCGGCGTCGGCATGGTCGTCGCCCTGCGGCGCATGACCTGAGCCCTTTTCAACCTCACTGGAGCCTGTTCATGGAACCTTCGCAGATCGGCCTGGCGCTGCTGGTCGTCATCGCCATCACCGGCAGCGTCATCAGCCTGCTGGATCACCGTATCGAATCCAGGCCCCCGCGCCCGGACGATCGCCCGTCAGGCCCGCGTGGCGACTGACGCGGGGCTGTGCATTTCACTCGATGCGCAGCCGCCAGCGCCCGTAGTGGCTGAAGTGGACCTGGGCAAGGGGCAGCACATCGATCTGATGGAAGGCTTCCAGCGGCGCCTCCAGCACATGCAGCAGTGTCGCGCGGATCACCATCGGGTGGGTCACCGCCAGCCATTCGCCCTGCCGTGGCAGCTCGCTCAGCCACTGCGCCACCCGCGCGCACAGCTGGCTCACCGATTCACCGCCATGCGGCGCGGCGTCCGGGCTGCCCAGCCATAGGCCAAGACCAGCGGGATCCTGCTGCTCCAGGTGCTTGATGCTCATCCCCTGCCAGCGGCCGAAATCACAATCGCGCAGCGCCGAATCCAGTGGCCCGACCAGGCCCAGTGCTTCGGCGGTCTGCCGCGCGCGCAGCTCCGGGGCGATCAGCACGCGGGCCGCATCGGGTCTCGTCGGCGGCGGGTCGAGCGGCAGCAGCGGGTCTTCGCCCAGATGAAAGCGGCCGATCCGCTGGGCATCGGTGCGGGCGTGACAGATCAAGGTGAGGTGGGTGTGCTTCATGGCCGGGCCTGTGCGCGAGGGCAGATGATTCGGGGCAAGGCCTCCATGCTGCGACTTCGACGCCGCCGGAGCAACCTCGATTCAGCGCAAGCGCTGCGCCCGGCGGGCCAGGATCACTTTGATGCACACCAGCAACGGCGCGGCGACGACGAACAGCGCGGCCACCGCGAGGAAGGCCGAATCGAAGGCCAGGACCGCGGCCTGCTCGCCCAGGGCCCGGCCCAGCAGGCCCAGCGCGGCGCGCCCCGCCGCCAGGCGGTCCAGGCCTTCGCCGGCGAGCAGCGCGCTGCTCTGCGCGAGGCGCTCGACCAGCGCCGGGTCTCCGGCATTCAGATGGCTGCCGAGAATCACCCGGTTGGCGGCCTGCTGGTGGTCGATCAGGGTCTGCAAACCGGCCACGCCGATCAGCCCGCCCAGTTGCCGGCCGATGTTGAACAGGGCGATACCGCTGGCCAGGTGGTCGCGGTCCAGTTGGCTGAAGGCGATCAGGGTGATCGAGAGAAACAGGAAGCCGAGCCCCAACCCGCGCAGCAGCACCGCCGCCTGCATGTCGTCGACCCCGCTGTCGAGGCCGGAACCGGCGAGCAGCCACATCGCCGCCATGATCAGGAGGATGCCCAACGGCACCGTGGCGAACGGCGCCAGCCCCCGTCCGCGCACCAGCCAGGCGGTGAGCAGCAGCGCCGCGATGAACGGCAGCGCACCGGGCAGCAACAGGGCGCCGGCAGCCATCGGGGTGAAGTCGAGCAGGCTCAGGGCGAATGCCGGAATCAGGAAGGCACTGCCGAACAGTGCCGCGCCGGCGACGAAACTGACGATGAAGGCGAAGCTGAAATCGCTGCAGCGGAACAGCCCGACCTCCAGCACCCCCGGTCTGAAGCACTGCAGGGCCAGGAAACCGAGCAGGCTGGTCAGGCCGAACGCACTGAGCCAGAGCACCCGCGGCTCTTCGAACCAGTCCCAGCGACTGCCTTGGCTCAGCACCCAGGTGGCGCAACACAGGGCGATCGCCGCCAGCAACGTACCGGGCCAGTCACCCGGGCGCGGCGCCAGCCCCAGGCGCCCGGCCCCGCCGCCCAGCAGCAGGCCGCTGGCGGCGCAGGCCAGAGGGACCACGGCAAGAAAGCTCCAGGGCCACGACTGGCTGTCGATCAACCAGCCCGACAATGCCGGAGCCAGGGCCGCCGGCGCGACCACCGAGGCCATGGCGAACAGGGCCTGCAGCAACGCTTGCTGACTGCGGGGAAAGAGCAGAAAGAGCGTCGCCTGCCCGGCCACCAGCAGTACGCCGCCGGCCAGCCCCTGGAGCACCCGCCAGGAGCTCAACGGCAGCAGCTCGCTGCTGCCGGCGCAGGCCGCGCAGGCCACGCCCATCAGCACGCTGGCGGCCACCAGCAGATTGCCCGGCGCCAGCCTCGACAGCAGCCAGGGCGCCAGGAGGAAACCAGACAGCTTGCCGGCGATGTAACCGACATCGAGCCAGGCGAACTCGTCCGGCGTGGCATGGGCGGCGCCCATGATCTCGCCCCGGCCGAAGGCCAGCACGCTGCTGGCGATGGCCTCGGTCAGGGTTGCCAGGAGGATGCCGGCGAGCAGCAGCAGGCCGGCCCGCGAGCGCCCGTCGAGGCAGTTCACCAGGCGCTCCCGACGTCCACCGACACCCGCGCCGACAACCCCGGCACGATGCGCCCCGGCAGCGGGTTGTGCAGCAGGCGGATCTTCACCGGCACACGCTGCACCACGCGGACGAAATTGCCAGTGGCGTTGTCCACCGGCAGCAGGCTGAAGGCCGAACCGCTGCCCGGCGCGAAGCTGTCCAGCACACCGTCGAGGCGCTGGTCCGGGTAGCCGTCGATATCGATCCGCACCGTCTGCCCCGGCTGCAGCCGCGCCAGCTGGGTTTCCTTGAAGTTGGCCACGACCCACACACCGTCCACCGGTACCAGATCGAGCAGCGCCACGCCCGGGGTAACGAAGCGCCCTGGACGCACCTGACGGTTGCCGACCACCCCGGCCAGCGGCGCGCGCACCACCGTGTGCTCCAGCTCGATACGCGCCAGCTCCCGCGCCGCCTCGGCCTGGACGATGGCCGCCTGGGCCGCCTCGCGCTGCGCCGCCAGCACGCCGATGCGCAGGGTCTGCGCATCCAGCGTCGCCGCCGCCGCGCTGACGGTGGCCTGGGCGCTGCTGCGGGCGGCGGCGGTCTGGTCGACCAGGGCCTGGCTGACCGCACTGTGCGAAATCAGCTTGAGATTGCGTTCGTGGGTCTTCTCGGCCAGGCCCCGCTCGGCCCGGGCCGCCTGGGCGCCCGCCGCGGCCTGGCGGATCTGCGCCTGCTGCAGGCGGGTTTCGGCGTCGATGTCGCCCAGCCGCGCTTCGGCCGCGCGGACATTGACCTCGGCCTGGGCCAGGTGCGCGCGGTAGTCGCGGTCATCGATGCGAAACAGCACGTCGCCGGCGCTCACGCGCTGGTTGTCGGCGACCTCGACCGCCACGACATAACCCGCCACCTTGGCCGCCAGCGCGGTCACTTCGCCGCGGACATAGGCGTTGTCGGTGCTTGTCGTGCTGCCCGTGCGCAGCATCAGCCAGGCAGCGCCCGGCACGACCAGGGCGCACAGGCACAACAACACGCCGAGACGCCGGGCGCCGCGGCTGCGCGCCACGGCGGGGCTGGCGCCGTCGGCGCTGGCGACGGCTTGCTCGGGCAGGTTCATGATGCTCGATCCTCCTCTGTCGCCCCGGCGCGCACGCGCCGCCGGGGCCATGGTTCACTTGTCGCTGGGGGTGACCAGCTGTTTCTCGGTGCTGTCGAGGACGAACACGGCCATCAGCTTCGCCGGCTTGCTGTCGCTGGCATTGGCGCTGACCCCATGGAACGCGCCGGGCGTCTCGAACCAGTGCTCGCCGGCCTTGTAGACCTTCTCCGGCGAACCGTCGACACTGCTGCGCACCTCGCCTTCGAGCACCGTGGCATAGATGAACGCCGACTTCGGATGGCGGTGCGACGGCGAGGCCGCGCCCGGTGCGTAGTCGACGATCACCCCGCGCATGCTCTTGCCGGGGACGTTCGGCAGCGGCTGGTCGAAGACCAGCGAAACCTTGCTCGCCGGGCGCTCGTCGGCGGACACGGCAGTGAGGGACAGGGCCGCCAACGCGGCGGCCAGAACGATGCGACTGAACATGACGATGCTCCTGTTCAAGAATGGAAGGACGACGGGCGTGCTCAACGCAAACGCGCCAGCCACTGTTCGAAATCGATCGCGCCCAGGCGCGCACCCGCTCCCGGGGTCAGCGAACGGTCGTCGAGCTCGTCGCCGAAGTAGCGGGCGTGGACATCCGCCACCACTTCACGCGGATCGCCGGTGACCTGGAGGAAACGCCGGACCATTTCGTCCAGCGGCGCGGCTTCCGGGCCGGCGACTTCCAGGGTGCGATTGGCCGGCGCGGCCTGGGCGATATCGGCCAGGGCGGCGACCACGTCGGCCGAGGCCACCGGCTGGAACAGCGCCGGCGACAACAGGATCCGCTCGCCGACCACACCCGCCTCGGCGATGCCGCCGACGAATTCGAAGAACTGCGTGGCACGCAGAATGGTGAACGGCACGCCGGAGGCCTGGATCAGGTTTTCCTGCATGACCTTGGCGCGGAAATAGCCGTTGTGCGGCAGGCGCTCGCTGCCGACGATCGACAGCGCGACATGGTGGCGAACCCCGGCGGCCGCTTCGGCGGCGAGCAGGTTGAGGCTCGAGGTACGGAAGAAATCCAGTACCGCCTGGTCTTCCCAGGACGGTGCGTTGGCCACATCGACCACCACGTCGGTGCCCTGCATGGCGTTGTCCAGGCCCTCGCGGGTGATGCTGTTGACACCAGTGCTCGGCGCTGCCGCAACGACCTCGTGACCACCTGCGCGCAGGCTGTCGACCAGTTGCGAACCGATGAGGCCGGTGCCTCCGATGACGACGATCTTCATGGGCTGACTCCTCTTGTCGACGGCACCATTGCCGCCGGGATGGAACAACGATGCGCCCGCGGCGCGGACAAGTCCTTGCCGGGCCCATGGATTTACCTCCAGAACGGCGTGCTTTTTCGTCCAGAACCGCGCAGCGGCGACCGGGCACCCTGTGCAGCCCGGGTGCGCGGTCGTATCATCGAACACCGGTACATTCCAGCAGCCGCCTCGGACACGACGCCCAGGGCATCGGGTAGAGGACAGGGCATGCCATTCACCTTCGACGACTATGTGCTCGATCAGCAGCGCCGCGAGCTGACCCTGCACGGCCAGGTGGTGTGCATCGGCCCGCAAGTGTTCGACCTGTTGCTGCTTCTGCTCGACAACCGCGAGCGGGTGGTCAGCAAGCACGAACTGCTGAGCACGGTGTGGGCCGGGCGCATCGTCTCCGAATCGACCATCACCAGCCATATCAACGCCCTGCGCAAGGCCATCGGCGATTCCGGGGAGCAACAGCGCCTGGTGCGCACCGTGGCGCGCAAGGGCTACCGCTTCGTCGGCGAGGTTCGCGAGGATGGCAGCGACGCGCCGGCGCCGACGCCGGACGAGCCCATGGCGCGGCATGCCCTGGTGCTGCCGGACAAACCGTCGATCAGCGTCCTGCCCTTTCACAACCTCAGCGGCGACCCCGAACAGGACTACTTCGCCGACGGCATGGTCGAGGACATCATCGCCGCCCTGTCGCGGATTCGCTGGCTGTTCGTCATCGCCCGCAACTCCAGCTTCACCTTCAAGGGACGGCCGGTCGACATCCAGCAGGTCGGTCGCGAACTGGGCGTGCGTTACGTCCTCGAAGGCAGCATCCGCAAGGCCGGCAACCGTGTGCGCATCACCGGCCAGCTGATCGATGCCAGCAGCGGCGCGCATATCTGGGCCGAGCGCTTCGAAGGCGAACTGGACGATGTCTTCGCCCTGCAGGACCGCATCGCCGAGCGCGTGGTCGGCGCCATCGCCCCGCAACTGGAGCGGGCCGAGACCGAACGGGCCAAGGGCAAGCCGACCGACAGCCTGGGCGCCTACGACTACTACCTGCGCGGCACGGCCAGGCTGTACAACGGCACCCGCGAGGCCATCGAAGAGGCGCTGCCGCTGCTGTACAAAGCCATCGAACTGGATCCGGAATACGCCTCCGCCTACGGCATGGCCGCCTGGTGCTATTTCTGGCGCAAGCTCAACGGCTGGATGCGCGACCGTCCCGGCGAAATCGCCGAAGGCGCGCGCCTGGCACGCCTGGCGGTGGCGTTCGGCCGCGACGATGCCGTGGCCCTGACCCGTGGCGGTCATGCCCTGGGCCATCTGGCCGGCGATATCGACGGCGCCATCGCCCTGCTCGACCGCGCGCGCCTGCTCAATCCCAACCTGGCTCCGGCCTGGTACCTGGGCGGCATCCTGCGTGCCCTGCGCGGCGAGACCGAGACCGCGATCGACAACCTCAACCACGCCGCGCGCCTCAGCCCGCTGGATCCGGAGATGTTCCGCATGCAGGTGGGCATGGCCCTGGCGCATTTCTTCGCCGGGCGCTACGACTGCGCGGTGAGCTGGGCGGAAAAGGCCCTGGGCAACCTGCCCAGCCTGCTGGCCGCCATCGTCCTGGTGACCGCCAGCCATGCCCACTGCGACCGCCAGCGTGAAGCGCATCAGGCCCTGGCACGCCTGCGCCAACTGGATCCGAGCCTGCGTGCCTCGCGCCTGCGCGAATGGCTGCCGATCCAGCGCGACCAGGACCTCGCCCGCCTGGCCGACGGGCTGCGCCTGGCCGGCTTGCCCGACTGAGACCGCGGCCGACCGGCCTGCTGCTTCAAGCTTTGCCAAGGCCTGCCGATACAGTCGGAACACGTACGGAAACAACGGGTATTCAGCATGACCCTCAACATTTCAGGATTGCGCATCACTGCGCCCCTTGTCGCACCCCAGGCGACGCAGAGCGTCAGCCGCGACAATGCGGCCACGGCGTCGGTCCGCGTCATCCCCAGCACCACCGTCAGCCTCGGCCAGACCGCCCGCAACGCCGACCCCAGCCTCTACACGGCGCGCGGCACCCTGGCCTCCTCGGCGACCCGCTATGCCCTGGAACAGGACAGCACGGACAAGCTCAACATCGCCCTGCTGACCGGGGTCCAGTCCGCCGCCAACAACGCGCGGTTCCAGGGCGTCGGCGCGGCCTTGCTGGAACAGCTGGTGCTCAAGGGCGGCCAGAACGTCTCGCAATCGGTATTCACCTACGCCGACGGCACGCAGCCCAGCACCGAGGCCTTGAAACTGCAGGCCGACAAGCTGCGCCAGGAACCCACCAACGCCATCAGCCTGAGCCTGACCACCGCCTCCGGGGCCACGGTGCGCCTGTCCCTGGCCAGCAGCGACGAGGGGCTGGCGGTCAGCGCCGAGGTGCTCGACGGCGAACTCGACAGCCGTCAGCTCAGCGGCCTCGCCGACCTGGCCGGCAGCTTCCAGGCGGCGATCAACGGCCTGACCGAGGAGCCGCCGAAACTCAAGCTCGGTAGCCTGGTCAAGCTCGACCCGGCGCTGTTCAGCTCGCTGAAAATGGACGCGCGCCTGCAGACCGCCAGTGGCGAGCCGCAGACCTTCGCCCTGAACATCAGCGACAGCGCCCGCTCGCTGAACGTCAACGGCCCGTCCGGCAACCTCGAACTCAACCTCGATACCCGCGATGCCTCGCTGCTCGGCAATGCCAGCCAGCGCCAGGCGGCTGTACGCAACTACCTCGGCCAGTTCGATGCCGCGCAGGCACGGGGCAAGGGCGACAAGGAGCTGATGGGGCTGTTCAAGGACGCCTTCGTCCAGCTCAACGGTGCCGACGACGACCGTGCCTCGGACACGGGTGGCAAGGTGCTGACCGGCAACGACCGGGTCCTGCTCAGCGGCCTGGCGGACTTCACCGCCAAGGTCGGCAAGGCCGAGCAGACGGTCAATCCGCTGCGGCTGACGGAGACCGACCGCTTCGACTACGAGGTGTCGCAGACCACCAAGGTCAACGGTACTGCCCTGTCGAGCCGTTCGGTGCAGCAGGACCAGCAGTCACGCCTGAGCGCCGCCTGGCATGAAGGCCTCAACCCGCTGGTGCCCCTGGCGCTCGGCACCGACTTCAAGTCGCAGAACTACCGCTACCACGAGATCGACGACCGCGCGAGCAGCAGCACACGCCTTGCGTACAACAAGGACAACAAGCTGGTGGAAGCCAGCGCCAGCCAGCAGGCCAGCCAGAACGAGCGGGTTCGCACCTATGTGGATGGCGTGCTGAGCGATGACGTGAACACGCCGCGCTCGACCGCGCAGAGCCGCAACCTGCTGGGCTTGATCGACGGCGCCTTCCAGCGCGAACGGACCTCGTTGCGCGAGCGTGGGGTGTCGATCCTGGAAGCCGAGCTGGCGAGCAAGCGTGAAAGCTGGTTGCTGCAGGCAGATCCGAGCGGAATCAGGCGCTGACCGCCTGATCTCACGCTGAACTCCCGTAGGAGCTGGCTTGCCTGCGAAAGGACTGCGAAGCAGGCCCAATCGAGTCGTTACCCATTTGGGACCGCTGCGCGGTCCTTTCGCAGGCAAGCCAGCTCCTACGGGGATTGCTGACAACCTGCAGCGCCTTGAGCGCCCACACGACCCGCCCTGGTCCTTGAAGGCGTGACTCAGCCCTGTTCAACGACGGCGGACGTCCGCGAAGCACGCTGCATGACCAGGGTCAGCAGCAGCGCCGCGGCGGCGATGGCGGCGGCGAGCCAGAGGTTGGCGAGCAGGCTCACGCCATCCACCATGCTGCCCCCCAGCAACGAGCCCAGGCCGATGGCGGCGTTGAACACCGCCACGTACAGCGCGGTGGCAACCTCGATGGCCCGTGGCGCGGCGTGCATCACCCAGGTCATCAGGCCCACGGACACACCGCCGTAGGCCAGTCCCCAGCCCAGCAGCAACAGGGCGCCGCCGAGGTTGGAGTGACCGAGACTGGCGAACAGCAGCGGCGTCAGCAGCAGCCCCAGGGCAATGCAGGTCAGTACCCGTGCCGGTTGGCGGGCGGCACGGGTGCCGCTGAGGAAATTGCCGACGATACCGGCGATGCCGTAGCCCAGCAGCAACACACCGATCCATTGCCCGTCGAAGCCGGAGAACGACGACAGCAACGGGCGGACGAAGGTGAAGGCCATGAAGTGGCTGACCACCAGCAACAGGGTCAATACCAGGCCGGCGAGCAACGCGCGATTGCCCAGTTGCTCGACGAACTGGCGCAACGTCGCCGAGCCGCTGACCGGCAGCGGCGGCACTACGGCGAGGAACAGCAGCAGCACTGCCACGCTGAACCCGGCCATGGCGGCGAAGGCCCAGCGCCAGCCGGCAAAATCACCCACCAGCGCGCCCAGCGGCACCCCCAGCACGGAGGCAGCGGCCACACCGCCGAAGATGATCGAAGTCGCCAGCCCCAGCGAACGCGCCTCCACCAGGCGCACCGCCAGGCCGCCGGCGATGGCCCAGGTGCCACCGATGCAGAAACCGACCAGCACCCGCGCGGCCAGCATCCAGTGCCAGGTCGGTGCCAGGGCCGACGCCAGGTTGGCCAGGACCAGCAGACCCAGCAACACCGCGAGGATGACGCGCCGGTCCGTGCCGCCGGCACCGATCACCACCAGCGGGGCGAACAGCGCGGCCAGCAAGGCGGGCAGCGAGAGCATCAGGCCGGCCGTGCCCAGGGAGGTGTCGAGTGCTTCGGCGACGGGGTTGAGCAGCCCGACCGGGAGCATTTCCGTGGTCACTACGGAGAAGATGGTGAGGGCGACGGCGGCGACTGCCAGCCAGGGGTTGCGCGGGGACGTTGATGGCGTCATGACTCGGTCCTTGAATCGGCAGGATGGGATACGCCGGGGAGTCTGCTGGTCTGCGGGCGCATAGGGAAATGATTGAATTGCATAGGGGGTATCGACGCTGTCGATGGGGCGAAAGGATCCGAGCCAGGCGGCGCCCTTGAGATCGCATCGCGGGCAACGCCCGCTCCCACAGGGGCCAAGGTCAGCCTTGAAAAAGCACTTCGGCAATACCCGGCGAGGTCACTGGCACACCGCGAAATCCGGGCTGGGTACTGGCCCTGTGGGAGCTGGCTTGCCAGCGATGAGGCCCTGGAAGTCACCGGTGGAGTCAGCTGAATTCACCGGTGTCTGGATAGGCCAATCGCTGGCAAGCCAGCTCCCACACGGTCCTGCGCCAAACCTCGCTATCGAGCACGACACGGAACCTTGTGGCTGGCCGGGCGGCGCCCGATTCCACGGCACAAAGATGGCAAATTGACACCCTCCTCCGCCCAAGGCTACGCTCACCCGCTGGCCCGCCACGAACCCACTCCGCCATGACCCCGCGCGACCAGCTCCACCGAGACGGCTACATCCTCCTGCGCCAGGCCATCCCCGACGCCTGGCTGGACACCTTGCGCGCCACCTTCGATGCCGGCGCCAGGCCCTCGGACCAATGGTCGACCCCACGTGGCAAGGACTGGCTTCATTCGCAACTGGATACCGACCCCACCATCCAGCAGGTGTGCCGCTTGCCCCAGGTGCTGGCGGCGGTCGGCGAGCTGATCGGCGAGCGCTTCTTCATCTCCCAGATAGACGGCCGCGACCCCCTGGCCGGAGGGGGCCACCAGCAACTGCACCGCGACCTGTCGATACAACGACCGGGCGACATCGCCAACGCCCTGGTCTTCTTCGATGACTACGGCCCGCAGAACGGCGCGACGCGCCTCATACCCGGCAGTCATCGCCCCGCCCCGGAAGCCCCGCCCTGCGATTTCAGCGACGAGTCCGGGGTCATCCAGCTCAGCGGCTCGGCGGGCGACATCCTGGTGTTCGATGTCGACCTGATCCACGCCGGCAGCCTGAACCTCTCCGGCGCACGCCGACGCTCCATCCTGGTCGGCTACTTCTCCGAGCCCCTGTATGCCTCGCACCTGGAAACGGTGACCTTGCGCAATATCCACATGGACACCAGCGAACGCTTCGAACCCGCGGATTTCGCCTTTCTCTGAAACCCCTGCCCCACGCAAGGATGCCTCGAACATGGAAACCTTCTTCAGCACGATCAGCGAGCGCCTGCACGATCGCCGCTTCGTCACCACCCACAACGCTCAGGGACTCTCCAACGCCAGCACGGTGTTTCACTACCAGGTCGCCGGCAACGATATCTTCGGCACCTATCAGGGCGGGCACATCCGCCTGGGGCACCAGGTCGGCCGCGCCACCGGCCCCGACAGCATCGAACTGCTCTTTCACTGCCTGACCGGCAATGGCGAAATGCTCGCCGGCTGGTCCCGTGGCAAGGTCGGCGTGGATGCTGACGGGCGCACCACGCTGAGTTTCGTCTGGGGCTGGTTGTCGGGCGCCAGCGGTGGCGGCGAGTCCCATTACGTCGAGGCGCGCGACTGATCGCCAGCGGCTAGCCGCGCGCGGGCCAAACATGCTCCAATCGCGCCCCCCAATCCCGAGGCCTCCGTCCCCATGTCCCAAGCCACCGACGACTCCTTCTACGACCGCGCCGACGCCCATATCGCCCTGGCCAACCAGCAGATCGACAGCCTCCAGGACCTGGGCAAGGTCAGCGCCTCGATGACCTTCGGCGCCAGTCGCTTCAACGCCTGGATGAGCGCGCGCAGCTTCAAGTCCGCCGACGAGATGGCCGCGGCGCGGGAGGAGTTGCTGAAGTACTTCTGCGAGCAGTACCGGATGATGCTGGAAGACAACCTCGACGATCACATCCAGCATTTCGACCGCTACAGGCTCGGCAAGCAGGACTGATCGCAAGCGCTCCACGAACCTGTCGAATCTTTCATCAAACCCGCCCTCCGCGGCCTGCGCGGCGGCTCTGCACTGCGCGTGTGAAAGGCAAAGCGCAGCGCTTGACCCAGCACTTTCACGGGCGTAAGGTGCGCCGCAATTTCTCATCACACAGGAGTCCTGCCTTGGACAGTTGCCCCAGTCGATTGCGACAGGTCTGAACAGCGAGCACGTCCGGCAGCCTTTCTCCTGCCACTGTCTCGCTGATCACAGCGGACAGTGGCGATCCGCATCCCGCCCGGGATGACGCATCCCCATTCTCCCTCCCCGCTTCCCCTGGCCGCACGCGCGCGGCCTGGCGACGCCCGGTGACCTTTCGCCATCCGGAACCCGAATTCGCGCCGGTCGACGACCTGCGTCAGCACCGGCCCCTGGCCGGAGAAAGAGGTGAATCATGGATTGGAAAGTCTTTCTGCTGCGCGCCGCCGCAGCCCTCGCCCTCGGTGCCCTGATCGGCGCCGAACGGCAACTGCGTCAGCGCCTCACCGGCCTGCGCACCAACGCCCTGGTCAGCACCGGCGCCTGCCTGTTCGTGCTGATGACCCAGAGCGTGCCCGGCCTGGCCAGCGACGCCTCGCGCATCGCCGCCTACGTGGTCTCCGGTATCGGTTTCCTCGGCGGTGGCGTGATCATGCGCGACGGCCTCAACGTGCGCGGCCTCAACACCGCCGCCACCCTGTGGTGCACCGCCGCCATCGGCGTGCTGTGCAGCATGGGCCTGCTGCTGGAGGCGGCGCTGGGCAGCCTGGTGGTGCTCTGCGCCAACATCCTCCTGCGCGATATCGCCCAGCGCCTGAACCATCAGGACGTGGTGCCCGCCAGCGAGTCCGAACAGCGCTACAGCGTCGAGATCGTCTGCCGCGCCGAGGATGAAATCCAGGTGCGCAGCCTGATGCTGCACAGCTTCGACGGCGCCAGCCTGCGCCTGCAGTCGCTGCACAGCGAAGACCAGGCCAACCCGATCAAGCTGGAGGTACGCGCCGAACTGCTTGGCAATCACGACGCCACCAGCCAGCTGGAACGCCTGGTCAGCCGCATCAGCCTGGAAAAAGGCGTCAGCTCGGTGCGCTGGCAAGTGTTCGAAGCGGTCACTGACTGATGGGCATGGGCATGGGTATCTACACAACGCTGAGCGTCTGGCAGGAAAGCGCGTCAGGGGCGCCGGGGGTTCGCCTCAAGATGTGCAGCGCCCTCAAGATCGAGCGCCGCCCGCGCGGCGCTTCGCGAGCAAGCTCGCTCCCACAGTCTGTTGCAACGCGCCATGGCCTGTGGGATTTGAGTTGCCAGCCTTTGGCGCCTGGCGATCTATCGTGGGAAAGCTTTTGGGGTCGACGCAATACCGCGTCGTACACACAAGGCGTTCAACCATGGCCTGTCAGGCATAGGTTCGTTGCAACAAACTGTGGGAGCGAGCTTGCTCGCGAAGCGCCGCGCGGGCGGCGCTCGATCTTGAGGGTGCTACACATCTTGAGCCGAACACCTCGCGGCCCTGATGCGATTTGCTGCCAGGCACTCAGCGCTGTGTAAATCCCCATACAGAGATGACACCGACAACAACACAGCCGAACAAAAGCGCGCAGCAGTTCCCAGCCACCCCGCTTTTCGGCAACATGGCCCCACCCTCTCCGCCCGCCCGGTCCCGCCATGACCTACCTCTACTCGCTCCTGCTGATCACCGGCATCTACCTGGCGGTCCTCGCCAGCCCCGGTCCGAACTTCTTCATCCTCAGCCAGATGGCCCTGGCCCAACGCCGTCGCGACGCGCGCTATGTCGCCTTCGGCATCGGCACCGGCTCGGTATTCTGGGTCATCGTCTCGATCGCCGGCCTGGCCACGCTGCTGGCGCAGCACCCCTGGCTGTCCTCGGCGGTGCGCCTGCTCGGCGCCAGCTACCTGGTCTGGTACGGTGCGCGCCTGCTCTGGTCGGCATTCCATCCTACACCCCGCGGCGGCCCCATCGAGCAGCCACACCTGGACGGCTCACGCCTGGCCGCCTTCCGTACCGGCCTGCTGACCTGCATCACCAACCCCAAGGGCGCGGCCTTCTGGACCAGCGCCTTCGCCGCGATCTTCCCGAGCCATCCGCCGCTGTGGTTCTACGCCGCCACCGTGGTGCTGATCGGCGTGCTCTCGTTCGGCTGGCATGTCGGCCTGGGCATGGTCTTCGGCACCTCGCACCTGCGCGGCCTGTACCTGCGCATCGAGCGCTGGATCAACGGCTGCGCCGGCGGCGCGCTGGTGGCGCTGGGGCTGCAGCGGATGTTCAGTCGCTGACGCCGAGGTCCCTGGACAAGGTGTGACATCGAGGCAGGGCAGCAAGCAGGCTCAGGCGCGATGTCGACTGATCGCCAGCCCCTCCTCCTCATCCGGGACTTCGAAGTAGCGGGTGATCAAGTCGAACTCGGCATCGGTGGCGGCGAACTCATATTCGCCGCGGGCATTGCGTGCATGCAGGCGGGCGCGGCAGGTGGCGTCGTCGACATCGAGGTGATGCAGGCGATGAGGAACCTCGGCAGCTTCGGCGAGGCCGCGCAGCCATTGCCGGGCAGCGCGGGTGTTGGCCGGAAAGTCGAGGACCAGCGTGACCCTGGCGCGCAGCAGGTCGATGACCAGGGGGCCGACCACTTCCTGTACGCGCCGGGCGCATTTCACATAGTCGCTCACAGAGCCGATCTCGCCGGGATACAGGCGGGCCAGCCACTGGTCTTCGCTGAGCAGCAGCGCCGAATGCTCGGCGACCAGGTTGCGGGCCAGGGTGGATTTGCCGGCGGCGATCTTGCCGCAGAGCAGGTGCAGTGTGGGTGGGATCATCGGGCAACGTCCTGTTTGTCGGTACGAACGACGCGGTACCTGTAGGAGCGGATTCATCCGCGATTGGGCGCGAAGCGGCCATGAAACCTGAGTGCACGGTGTGTCAGGCAAACCCGGGACTCAGCCTCTACGACGGCTGCGCCGCCGTTCGCGTGGTACGGCATTCCGGCTAAAGCCGCATCCAATTACAGGTTCCGCGTACACCGTCCTCAGCGGTTCACAACACCCCCAGCAACGTCCACAACCGCCGCGCTTCCGCGTCGGACTCGATCAGCTCGGCCAGCAGGTCGCGCAGCGGTTTGTTGCCCCACTCCACGCCGCGGCGAATCAGGTACGGCACCGGGCTGTGCGGTTCGGTGCGGGCCAGGTAGTCGGCGATCACCAGCAACTGGCGATAGGCTTCGTCACGGGTACGCGGTTCGGCGAAGGGCTGGCGGCTTTCCACGAATGCGGGCACGTCCATCGATTGCGAATTCTCCTGTTGCGATTGCACCACCGCCGGCGCTTCGGGCTCGGTCGGCAGCAGTTGCGGCGGATGCAGGGCGATGAACTCGCGCACGGTTTCTTCCAGATGCTGCAAGGTCCGCCGCAGGTCGGCGAAGCCGGGCGCATCATCCCCCAGGTTGCGGTCGCACCAGCCATCCAGCAGGACCAGTTGCGCCTGCGCCGTGGCGATGGTCTTGACCCCCTGCAACCACCAGGTCACCGGGGTGTTGCGGGCCAGCTCGGTGACCTTCTTCTGCAACGCCTGGGCCGCCTCGGCGGCGGCCTTGGCCGGCTTGCTGTCGTTGACCGGCACCTGGCGCCGTTTCATCTGCGACCACTGGTACAGGCTGAAGCCATCCAGGTCCGGCGGCGATTCAGGGAACAGCTGCACGCGAGTCAACAGCACCTGATCGTAACGCCGGGCCATCCACGCCAACGGCGCCGCGCGCCAGGCCAGGTCGCCGTCCTCGGGCTGCGGATGGAGGTCGTCGGGGAAGCGTTCGCACAGCCCGCCGATCAGGGCCAGGGCATCGGTGATGCCCTTGAATCCTTCACGGTGCAGCCAGGCCTCGCCCAGCCAGATGGCGATCATCAGTTCCTTGCTGCGCTCCTGCAGCACCTGCGTGGCCAGACGCTCGACGCCTGCCCAGTCGGCGCGCTTGACCTCGCTGGTGGACCAGACACCGGTGGGCAGGCTGGTGTCGTCCTCGCGGCGCAGGTCTTCGAGGCGATCGAAGACGGCGTCGTAACGCATGCTCTTGCCGCAGGGCAATTCGCCGGGAATCGGTTCGAGCAGTTGGCTGACCCGCTGGGAAAAGCCGGGTGTGGTCATGGGTAATCTCCTGAATCGGCCACCGAACGCGGTGCGTAGCCGAACGGTGAATGCGGTGCCTGTACCGGCAACGGGTGAATGGACAGCGGTGCCTTGCCGCCCTGACTCATCAGCGACAGGCGCAGGAACATCTGGGTCTGGTTGTCTTCCTCCGGCTGGGCGTGCACCGGCACCTCCAGGCTCAACGGGAATTCGGTGTAGTCGACGTTGGGCTGGCGCAGCATCGAGCTGTGCGCGGCCATCATCCGCAGCAGCGCCCAAGGGCCCTGGTACTGCCACTCGGCCTCCAGGCCACTGACGTGCAGTTGCTGCTGCAACGGATCGTTGACCGGCCGCTGGGTGCCGTCACGGGCCCAGCGCAGACGCAGACTCAGCGGCTGGCCGACGCTCCAGTGCAGGACCTGCTCGTCGCCCGGCCAGGCGATTTCACGCACGCCGCTGCCGAGGGTCCAGGCGATCACCTGGTCGGCGCCGCGCTCGCTGTCGCGGTCGGTGCGCCAGGTCACCTCCAGGTCGATCCCCGACAGCCCCGCCTTGTCGCGCACCAGCATGGCCCCCAGCCACGGCCGCGCCTGGGCGATGCGGTCGAGGAACTCGCCGGCCGCCGCGCGCTCGCGCAGGGTCAGCAGGCCAAGGCCATCGCGGGCCTGGGCCAGGCGGTTGTCGATCAGCGTGAGGAAGTACTGCACCCGCGCCGGATCGGCGTCCGGCGCATGACGGTCGAGGGCGAACGGGAAGCGCCCGGCCAGGTACTGGTTGAAATAGCCGGCCAGGTCGTTCCAGGCACTCGCTACCGCCTGGCGCTGGAGCCACTGGCAACGCTGCAGGGCCGCCTGCTGCAGGCTGACCCAGCGCTGGGTCAACTGCCCGGTGGCATGCGGGGCAGTGGCCGAACCGAGGATCTTCAGACAGTTGCTCTGGTCCATGTCGTTGAAGTCGCGAACGATCAGCTGGGTGATCAGCGCCGGCGAGCTGGACGGGTTCTGCCCCTTGTACTTGACCATCTCCTCGCCGAGGGAGTTGAAGCGGCTGACCAGCTCCGACTCGGTGAGGTTGAGGTTGGCCAACTGGGTCATCAGCCAATCCTTGGCCGGCGCCGACTCCTCGGTGATCGCGGTGATCACGGCGAACTGCTGGTCCAGGCTGCTCCTCAGGTCCTGCGCATCGATCGCGCGGAACAGGCGCAGGCCGAACTCCTTCGAGCCGTCCCACTGGTTGATGTCGGCGCGATCACGGAACATCGGCTGCTGGAACACTTCGTCGATGGCCTGTGAAACGTCGGCCAGGGCGCTCTGGTTGAGCGCACCCTGCAGACCGCTGGCCAGGTCCGGGCGCTGCAACTGGACAAAGGCGCGATGCACGGCCAGGGCCTGGTCGGTACGCACCTGGAAGCTCGGCGCGCTGAGCAGCTGGCGTTCCGCGGTCTGCCGGTTGAGGCTGGCCCACATGGCATCGCCGGCGGTGTTCTCGGCGGTCTTGAGCAGCGCGTTGCGGTATACCGGGGGAATGCCCGAGAGGGATTCGTGGGCATACTGCTTGTAGCTGTCGTAGTAACTCTGGGCCAGGCGCAGCCCTTCGCTGTCGACATGGGTCAGTTGCGCCGCATCGCCCAGCGGCTCTTCGCGCAGAGCCCGGGCGACGAAATCACGCTTGAGCAGCAGGTTGATCGCACTCTGCAGGTGGAGGATGCGCTCCTGCAACGACAGCTGGCCGGTGCTGCTCTGCACCAGCAGGTGCTTGCTCGCCCCGCCCTGGGCGACCCACTGGTCCTTGAAGCGATACTGCAGCTGCTCGGCCACGCGCTCGGTTTCATCGGCGATGGCCGGCCCCAGCAGCTTGCTCTGGCGGACCTTTTCCAGCATCTCGCCGTAACCGGCGACCAGGTCCTGGCCCTTGCCGCGGCTCCAGGTGGCGTTGGTCAGGTCGATGGAGGCCTGCAGGTCCTCGATCAGCGCGTCCATGTGCTCCAGTTCGCGCAGGGTCTGCCCCGAACCGTTCTCCAGGCGGTCGAGGTACAGCTTCAGGTAGCCGGCCGAGGTGACATAGCCATCGGTGCGGAAGTAATGCCCCAGCCAGGTTTCCATCAGCTGGTTGAAGCTGGCCTGGATCGCGCTGCGGTGCAGCGACAGGTCGATCGGCTTGAGCGGGCTGATGCCCTGGTTGACCAGCAGGCGGTTGTAGTACTTCTCGTTGGGCAGGGTGCCGACGTTGAGGTTCATGTCCAGGGTCTGGTTGCTCAGCGGAATCAGCTGGTCCAGCGGACTCTTCTGGTTGGCCTGGGCCTGGGCGTAGAGCGTGGCCGCCTGCTCCAGGCGCAGCGTCTTGTCCACCAGTTCGCGGGCCTTGAGGTAGCTCGGCCACTGCGCCGGATCGCCGCCCTGGGGGGCGCTGCCGCGCCGGCCGGCTTCGCCGAGGGCGAGGACATCGCGCAGTTCGGCCTGCAGCAGATTGTGGATCGGCTGGTTCATATGGCTCATGGCGGTGTGCTGCAGCACCTGGTCCATCTGCCCGTCCAGCGAGGAGAACCACGAGGTCGGGTAGGCCAGCGAGGTGAAGTGCCAGCGCGGCGCGCGTTCGAGCACGTTCCAGAAACTCTGCACGTTGTGCCGGGTCAGTTCCTGGCGATGGCTGTCGTCGCTGATGGCGACGTAGTCGTTCTGCGCGTTCTGCAGCAGCCGCGACAACTCGCCGGCATCGCGCAGCGAATCGCGCCAGACCCAGACCATGGCGATGGCCCAGATCACCCCGACCAGCGCGGCGCTGAACGCGGCGACACGCTGCCAGCGCTGGCGCAGTTGCAGCAGACGCGGAATCGGCCGGGCCAGGCCGCGCTCGGCATTGATGCGCTGCTGCCACAGACCCTGGGCGAAGACGTTCTGCAGCGGCGGCTGGTCCAGCGCGGTGAAGCTGTCGGCCGCGCCGGCGATGGCCTGGGCGCCGGTGAAATACAGGCCGCGCAAGGCCGGCGCCTCGCCGTGGGTATTGCCCTGGAACACCGGCCAGAGCAGCATCTGCAGGTTGCGCCGCATGCCATCGAAACGCTGCGGCAGGGTGTCCAGGTCGCCGCTCAACTGCCCGGACAGGGTGCCCATCTGCACGATGGCTTCGGACAGCGCGTAGGTGATGCCATCCAGCGCATCGTCGGTCCACTGCGACTGCCAGGCGGCATCCGCGGCGAACGGCGACGACCAGCCGAGCACCTGCCGGCGTGCCTCCTCCGGCAGGGCCCGGGCCAGTTCCTGGAAGCCCGGCACTTCGTCCATGCCGGTGATCACCACATACACCGGCAGGCTGATGCCCAGGCGCTGCAGCAGATCGATGAAGCGCCGCCGCGCGTCCAGGCCAAGGGTGGCGGCGCGGTCGGGATCGAGCAGGTCGGCGGCGGCGACGGTCCAGACCACTCCGTCCAGCGGCCGCCGCGCGCGCAGGCGCAACAGCAGGCTGATCAGGTTCCACCAGCCACTGGACTGCTTCATGCCCTCGCCGGGCATGAACAACGCCTGCGGCACCACCAGCACGGCGCCGCTGGGGTCGGCCCACCAGCGGCCGAACCAGGCCGGTTTGTCCACCGGGTTGAGGTTCCAGCTGGCGCACAGGCGCTTGCCCTCGACCTCGTCGCCGAGCATCAGCAGCCAGGGCGCCTGGTAGCGATCGCTGACCCCCTGTTCGTGTTCCATCTGGCGCACGGCCAGGTAGAAACTGCGCACCGCCGCGCCATTGCGATTGCGCAGCCAGAGCACCAGCAGCAGGACGATCAGCAGGACAACGACGAGGCCCACCACCCAGGCCAGCATGGACAGGCTCATGAGCTGCGCTCCTGGATCTGGAACGGCGTCGCCAGGTGCAGCACCGGCGACAGTTCCTGGCCGATATCACGCCAGAACAGATGACCGACGCCGATCAGCAGCAGGGCCACACCCAGCACCAGCAGCCCCAGGCGCAACCCGTCGCCGAGGGTTTCCCGCATCGGCGACTGCTGCGGCGCCTTGCTGGCCGGCTCGGCCAGCAAGGCGCTGACGTTGGCGTAGTCGGGGTCGCGCTGGCGAGTGAAGTTGAACAGTGCGTAGCGCCACTTGGCATGCAGCGCCTCGCCAGCGGGGCCGCGCAGGCGACCACGGAAGCCAAGGATCATGCACAGCAGGTAGACATTGCCCAGGTCATGGCTGGTGGGCGCCTGCTCGTCCAGCAGGCGCTTGATCTCCACCGGCAGGCGATCACCGGCCTGGCGGCTGGCATACAGGCGCAGCTCCAGCGGTCGTTCCTGCCAGGCCGGCTGGCCGGGCCAGTCGGCGAACAGCAGGGTCTCGTCGACCAGGGCGACGAAGGCATAGACCATCGACTTGATCTGCAGCGGCGCGGAATCACCGACACTGGCGAAGGCCGTGCGCCACAGGCGACGGGTCGCGGCGGTGGACAGCTCGACCACCTGGTCGAGCAGTTTGTCGGTGTCCTCGGCGCGCTTGTCCAGCTCGTCCCAGGCCTGCGCCCAGTCTTGCCAGACCTCGCGAAAGGCGCTGGTCAGCGGCGCATCCTGCACGCCGCGAAAGCGCGAGACAGCAATCCCTTCTGGCATAGGCTTCCCTACCCTTGTCAGGCATCTTGTTGTTCGTGGTTGTCATCGATCAGCAGGACGATCTGCCAGGGCCGGAACGTCTCCCCGCCCGCCGCCGATACGATCTGCAACGGCAGTTGCGGATCGAAGCTCTTGCCATCGGCCTCGATGACGAACAGGCAGGTGTCGTCGCCAACGCCGTAGGCGACCTGGTCCTTGCGGCTCATGGGCATGTGCCCCAGGCCCGGACTGCGCTGGCGAGCCAGGTCGGGAACATGAGCGGCGGAGGCGATGATGGTGCGTCCCAGCCACAGGCTGGCGTCCTGTTCCGGCGAACCGGCCGGCATGCGCAGGCCGATGACCAGTTGCTGGCTGGCCTCGCGGGACGGCAGCTGGATCTCGTAGACATTGCCCTTCTGTTCGAACGGCACACTGCGAAAGCCCAGGCGCAGGTTGCCCAGCACCCGCTCCATCCAGCGCAGCACTTCGTCGAAGCCGCGGTACAGGTCGAGGAAATCCAGCGGGGCGAAAGCCGGCACGCCCTTGATCGGGTCGAGCACCGACCAGCTCCCGGCCATGCCCAGCAGCAGCCCGTACAAACCTTGCGGCGTGGCGATGCGGCTGTTCAGCGCGCCCTCCAGTTCCGGCAGGCGCGCCCACAGCGCCGCCGACTGCCGGCGCAGTTCCAGGGCCGCGGACGGATCGCCGTCGAGCTGCACGTCGCGCAGGCGCGCGCCGAGGAACACGCACTTCTCGCGGATCATCGCGCAGAGCAGGAAGATGCGCTGGCCGAGGATCGACTCGGGGAGAATCCGCGGGGTCGGCGCGATGAAGTCGTCGCGCAGACGGTAACCGCCGTCTTCCTTGCGTACCCGCAGCAGCGGCAGGCAGATGCTGTCGCCCTTGTCGGCGTCGGTGACCAGGCGCGGGGTGGGCTTCCAGACCTTGATGCGCTCTTCGTCGAGACTGCTGTCGAGGTTGGGCACCGGCTCGCTCTCGTCGGAGCGCCAGCGACCGTCCAGGCTGCGCAGGCGCTGGCCCTGCCAGAGCGGGTTGACCGCCAGGTACACGGTCACGGTGGAGGTGCTCGACGCCGCCACCGCTTCGCCGAGGTCCAGCTCGGCCAGACCGCCCTGGGCCGGGTCGATGCTGATCGGCATGCCGTCGGGCAAGGTGGCCTCCAGGCTCAGCACCCGCAGCTTGCCGGCGACCAGCGCGGCGGGTTCATGGGTAAACCGGGAAACCCCCCAATACCAGGGGTTGGCGGCCTGGGCCAGGTGGGCCGCCATGGCCTCCGCCCGCAGCCCTTGCAGCTGAAAATGCTGGGGCAGCAATTGCATGCCTTCGTACCAGCAGACCACATCAGGTCGCACGCTCATAGGTTCCCTTGACGTCCTGTATTTGCCGTATGGCCGGCGCGACGGACAGGCCGCGCTCAGCGAATGTTCTGATCCAGCAGGGTCATCTCGCGCGCATCGAACTTGAGGCGGATGCTGCGCTGGTCTTCCAGGCGCAGGCGATGCGCCCCCGGACTCTGGTAGTTGGCGAAGGCCAGCAGCCCCACCGAGGGTTTGCCATCCAGGGGGAAAGTTGACGATTCAATCAACTGTCCCGGTACCAGTTCCATGCCCCAGACATACAAATATTGGCGGAAATCGCGCTGGTATTGATCACGACTTGCAAACCATTGTTTTGCTGTCAGTCCGGACAACTTTGCGAGCAAATCAACATCATTCACCGCAATAAAGTCGACCGCGATCGGCGCGTCGTCGTTTGCACGCAAAGCAACATCGAAGGTAACTCCCTCGACACTTACCTTGGATCCAAACAATGAGCAACCGCTCATCGGGGCGATGCCTAAAAGTACCACCAACAATCTGAAAAATATGAACTTTTTAAGATGCATGACGATCCAAGAAAAGTTTTATTTGCATTTCGGCATGCCTGTTATAGCATCCATGCCAATTCGCCACCACGACGAATTGAGGTGATTGCGGAAAACAGGATCCTCCACGCGAGAGTGTCCACTCCGCGGTCTAAGCAAGGGAATGCGATCAGTGGGAAACCGTTGCATTGCGCCCGCCTACTGCATCGGAGTCAGCCACTATGGAAGAGAGTATTCAGCACAAGCTGGACCGGGTTCGCCCGCCTCGCGTGCAGATCACTTATGACGTAGAAACCGGTAACGCCATCGAGAAAAAGGAACTGCCGCTGGTGGTTGGCATCCTCGCCGATCTCTCGGGTTCCCAGGCCAACGCGGCCAAACTTGCCGAGCGGCGCTTCGTCGAGATCGACAGCGACAACTTCGACAAAGTCCTCGATTCCATCTCCCCCAGTGTCACCGTCAACGTCAAGAACACCCTGAGCAACGACGGCAAGACCCTCAGCGCCAAGCTCGAATTCAACAAGATCGAAGACTTCGACCCGATCAACGTGGTCAAGAAGGTCGATTCCCTCAAGGTGCTGTTCGAAGCCCGCGAACGTCTGCGCGACCTGCTGACCAAGCTCGACGGCAACGACAAGCTCGACGAACTGCTCAAGGAAGTCCTGGCCAGCGCCGACAAGGACCTGGAAGCGATCAAGGCTGCCCGCTCCGGTGCCGACACGGCAAAGACCGACGCCACCCCCGATGCCAAGAACGATGACGCGGACGCCGGCGACAACCCCGAGGCGAAGACCGAGTAAGCGGTCCGACGCCTGATTCGCCTGTCCGATCATTCCATCTGCTCCCGGAGACTTCACCATGCCCGCGTCCAGCACCGAGAATCAAAGCGAAGGCAGTACCCAGACCCTGACCCTGCTCGAAAAGATCATCAAGGAAGGCCAGATCGTCCATGACGAGAGCCAGAAGATCTACGCCCAGGACATGATCGCCGAGTTCGCCAGCCAGGTCCTCGACAAGGCCCTCGCCGTCAGTCAGGGCCAGGATCCCGACACCCGCGCCCTGATCAACGACCGCATCAGCCAGATCGACAAGCTGATCAGCGCCCAGCTCAACGAAATCCTCCACGACGAAGGCTTCCAGAAGCTCGAAGCGTCCTGGCGTGGCCTGCACATGCTGGTCAGCAACACCGAGACCAGCACCCGCCTGAAACTGCGCCTGCTCAATGTCTCGCAGAACGAGCTGAGCAAGGACCTGACCCGCGCCGTTGACTTCGACCAGACCGTCCTGTTCAAGAAGATCTACGAAGAGGAATACGGCACCTTCGGTGGCTATCCGTTCAGCGTGCTGGTCGGCGACTACTTCTTCGGCCGTCACCCGCAGGACATCGCCCTGCTGCGCAAGATCTCCGAAGTCGCCGCCGCCGCCCACGCGCCGTTCATCGCCGCGGCCAGCCCGCTGCTGTTCGACATGAAGCAGTTCAACGACCTGGCCGTGCCCAAGGACCTGGCGAAGATCTTCGAAAGCCTGGAGCTGGGCCCATGGCGCGACTTCCGCGCCAGCGAAGACTCGCGCTACACCTCCCTGGTGCTGCCACGCTTCCTCCTGCGCCTGCCCTACGGCAAGGACACCCTGCCGGTGGAAGGCATGGACTTCACCGAACAGGTCGGCGATCCGGACGGCAAGCAGTACCTCTGGGGCAACGCGGCCTGGGCCCTGGCCTCGCGCATCACCGACGCCTACGCCAAGTACGGCTGGGGTGCGGCGATCCGTGGCGCCGAGAGCGGCGGCGCGCTGAGCAACCTGCCGCAGCACACCTTCAAGACCGCCTCGGGTGACCTGACCCTGAAGTGCCCGACCGAAGTGGCGATCACCGACCGTCGCGAGAAGGAGCTGAACGACCTCGGCTTCATCTCCCTGTGCCACAAGAAAAACACCGGGACCGCGGTGTTCTTCGGCGGCCAGACCACCAACAAGCCACGCACCTACAACACCAACGAGGCCAACGCCAACGCGCGGATCTCCTCGATGCTGCCGTACGTGCTGGCCTCGTCGCGCTTCGCCCACTACCTGAAGGTGATCATGCGCGACAAGGTGGGCAGCTTCATGACCCGCGACAACGTGCAGACCTACCTGAACAACTGGATCGCCGACTACGTGCTGGTCAACGACAACGCCCCGCAGGACATCAAGGCCCAGTACCCGCTGCGCGAAGCCCGCATCGACGTGTCCGAAGTACCGGGCAAGCCGGGCGCCTACCGTGCCACGGTGTTCCTGCGTCCGCACTTCCAGCTGGAAGAGCTGACCGCCTCGATCCGTCTGGTAGCCACCCTGCCACCACCGGCCGCCGCTTGACCGGAGCTCCCGCGGGTACGCCCGCGGGAGCCGTTGCCCTTCTTTTTGCCACTTTCTGACTGCAGGAGCTTCACGCGATGGATGCGATCATTCTGGACCTCGGCGACGACATCAAAGGTGACTCGCTGATCGAGGGCTACAAGGACAAGATCGAGATCATGTCCTACAGCCATAACGTCGCCATGCAGGTGACCAACGACGTCAGCAACACCGAACGGACCTCGGGCAAGCCATTCGTTGGCGAATTCACCCTGACCAAGTTCATCGATACCTCCACCCCCAACCTCAACCTGTACTGCGTCTCCGGCAAGCCGATCACCCAGGCCAAGATCACCATCGGCCGCAACGCCGCCGAGAGCAGCGGGCAGATCATGCCGTTCATCGTCTACACCCTGGACAACGTGATCCTGTCGAACCTCAGCGTCAGCGGCGGCACCGGCGGCAAGCCGGTGGAAACCATGTCGCTGAACTTCACCAAGATCAAATGGGAACTGACCACGCAGAAAGACGACGGCACCAAGGAAGGCGTGGCGGGTACCAGCTGGGACATGACCCTGAACAAGGCCGGCAGCTGAGGCCTCGTCTAGATGTCCAGCGGCATGCGTCCCCTGTTGTTCGAACGCCTGGCCGGGAGCGCGGGCGACACCCACTCGCTCGACCGCCAGGCCCTGGCCGCGTCGGTCCGCGAGGAGCTGTCGCGCCTGCTCAACAGTCGCCGCTCGGGCCCGGCGCTGAGCACGCCACCCACCGTGCTCGACTACGGCATCGGCGACTGGAGCGGCCTGCAGGCCAGCAACAGCGACGACCGCCGGCGCATCGCCCGGGAAATCCGCGCCGCCATCAAGCACTTCGAACCGCGCCTGCACCTGGGCGAGGTGGAAGTGCGCCTGGTGGCCGGGCAACCGCGCGCGCTGAACATCCTGCTCAGCGGCATGCTCCACCAGGGTGGCCAGCAATGGCCGGTGGCCTTTGCCCTGGAAACCGGCGATACGGGCGTGGAGGTCAGCCATGAGCGACTCGATTGACCCGCAACTGCTCGATTACTACCAACGCGAACTGACCTGGCTGCGCAACGCCGGCAGCGCCTTCGCCAACCGCTACCCGAAGGTGGCGCGGCGCCTGGAGCTGTCGCCGGGGGAAAGCCAGGACCCCCACGTCGAACGCCTGCTGGAAGGTTTCGCCCTGCTGTCGGCGCGCCTGCAGCGTCGTCTCGACGACGACTACGCGGAATTCAGCGACGCCCTGCTCGAACAGCTCTACCCGCTGGCCCTGCGTCCCCTGCCCTCGTGCGCCATCGTGCGCTTCGAGCCGGACCCGACCAAGGGCGCGCTGGAAACCGGTTACACACTGCCACGCGATACCCCACTGTTCGTCACCACCACCCGTGGCGACAGCATTCATTTCCGCACCGGCGCCGAGGTCACCCTGTGGCCGCTGCAGATCGCCGAAGCGGTGCTTCTGGGCGGCGACGAAGCGCGCGAACTGAGTGGCCGCTACGACGCCGGCTCGGCCCTGCGCCTGCGTATCGACTGCCTGGGCAAGGCCAGCTGGGCCGAGCTTGGCGTGCGTCAGCTGCGCCTGCACCTCGACGCCTCGCCGATGGTCAACGCGACCCTCTACGACCTGCTCGGCGCCCATACCCTCAGCGTCTTCAACGGTGCCAGCCGCGACAAGCTGCGGCGCCTGGCGGACCTGCCGCGGGTGGTCGGTTTCGCCGACGAACAGGCCCTGCTGCCCGACGAAGATGGCGTCCACCCCGGCCTGCGCCTGCTCGCCGAGTACTTCGCCTTCCCGGAGAAATTCCACTTCTTCGATGTCCCGGTCGACCCCACGCACGTCGAGGGCAACAGCCTGTACCTGTACCTGGTCTTCGACCGCCCGGCGCCGCCGCACCTGTACCTGCAGGCCAGCGATATCGCCCTGGGCTGCGCGCCGGCGATCAACCTGTTCCGCCGCACCTCGGAGCCGCTGCGTCCGGACGGGCGCAGCAGCGAATACCGCCTGGTCGCCGACAGCCACCGCGAGAACAGCGTGGAGATCCACAGCATTCGCAGCATGCGCGCCCTGGGTGCCGATGGCGTGGTGCGCCCGCTGGCGCCCTACTACGGCAGCCAGCATGGCAGCGCCACGACGCTGTACTGGCATGCCCGGCGCATCCATGGCCTGACGCCCAACCGCATCGGCAGCGACCTGCTGGTCAGCCTGGTCGACCCCGGTTTCGATCCATTGCGCCAGGCCTGGAACTTCAGCCTCAGCGCCGAGCTGCTGTGCACCAACCGCCATCTGGCACAGAGCCTGGCCGCCGGCACCGTGCTGTCGTTCGAGCGCCCCGGCGCACCGGCCAGCGCGCGCCTGGTCAACCCGCCCAGCTCGCAGGGTGTGCCGAGCCTCGACGGCCAGTCGCGCTGGCGCCTGGTGTCGCAGCTGACCCTCAATCACCTGTCGCTGGTGGAAGGCCCGCAGGCCCTCGATGCCCTGCGCGAAATGCTGACGCTGCACAACCTGCGCAACGAAGCCAGCGCCGGTCGGCAGATCGACGGCCTGAAGAGCCTGAGCAGCGAGCGCCGCGTCGCCCATGTCGGCACTGACGCCTGGCGCGGCTGGCGCAAGGGGCTGGAGGTGCGGGTGCAACTGGACCCGGCGCACTTCGTCGGCCACAGCACCGTGCTGTTTTCCGCGGTGCTGGCGCAATTCTTCTCGCTGTATGCCACCGCCAACCGCTACATCAGTACGGTACTGGTCGACGCCGACGACGCCACCAAGGAGATCAAGACATGGAGCCCGCAGGCCGGCATGCCCCTGAGCCTCTGAGCGACACCCTGCGCGGACGGCCCCAGGGCTTCGAACTGCTCCAGGCCCTGCTGATCCTCGAACACGAGAACCGCAAGGCCACCTCGCTGGGTTGCGGCAGCGTGCCGCAGAACGAGGCGGTGCGCCTGCGCGGTCCGCTGACCCCGGTGTTTCCCGCCAGCCAGGTGGAAAAGCTCAGCCACGACGCCCATGACCCGCGACCGATCCTCAGCACCCCGCTGTTCGGTCTCGGCGGCCCGGACGGCCCGCTGCCCTACGCCTTCCAGGAATGGCTGCAGCAGCGCGCGCTGGCCCGCGACCATGCGCCAGCGGAGTTTCTCGACCTGTTCCAGCACCGCCTGCTCAGCCTGCTCTACCGGGCCCTGCGCAAGCACCGCGTCGCCCTCGGCTTCGCCGAGCCCGGCGCGACCCCGGTACACCAGCAACTGCGCGCCCTCAGCGGCCTGTTGCCGCAAGGCCTGCGCGAGCGCCAGCAGTTGCCGGATGCCGCCCTGCTGGCGCGCACCGCGCTGCTCGCCGGCGGGCGGCGCTCCCTGGCCGGGTTCGTCTCCATCGTTCGGCATCACTTCGACCTGCCGCTGCGCTGCGAACCCTATACCGGCGCCTGGTGCGAAATCCCCCCGGGCAGCCGCAGCGTGCTGGGCCGTGGCCGGCGCAACCTCAGCCTCGGGCGCACGGCGATCGCCGGCAAGCGGATCTGGGACGAGCACGCCGGCATCACCCTGGTTTTCGGCCCGCTGAATGCCCGGCAGGCACAGGACCTGCTGCCGCAAGGCGAAGTGCACCGGCAACTGGCCGACCTCGCCGCGCTGTATTTCGGCCCCGACCTGGACTGCGCGCTGGTCCTCGAAATCGACGGCGCGCAACCGCTCTACCTCAAGCGCGAGCAGCCCCCGCAACTGAACTGGAACTGCGGCCTGCAGCGCGCCGACAACCCGACTCACCGTCAGCGAATCGCAACCCGACTGCGCCAGTCGGCAAGGACAGAACATGGAACTCGGCAGTCTGATCGCATGCTTGAACAGTGACACCCGCGACGCCCTGGAGCGCGCCGCGCAACGCTGCCTGCAGCGAGGTCATCATTTCGTCGAGATCGAGCATTTCCTCCTCGAAATGCTGGAGATCGACGCCGGCGACCTGGCCTGCCTGCTGCCCGCGTTCAAGGTCGAGCGCGATGCCCTCGGCGAGCAGATCAACCGTGCCCTGGAGCTGTTCAAGAGCGGCAACACACGGACCCCGTCGCTGTCGGCGCAGACCGTCAACCTGCTCAAGGAAACCGTGCTCGCGGCCAGCCTGCGCGGCGAGCAGAGCATCCGTTCCGGCCAGTTGCTGCTGACCCTGCTGGAGCGCGATGAATTGCGCGCGCAACTGCTCGACAGCGCCGCGGCGCTGCTGGCGATCCCCGTGGACCGCCTGCGCGGCAGGTTCGTCGAGCTGACCGCCGGCTCCCGTGAACAACCCGTTGCCAATGCCCCGGCCAAGCGTGGCAAGGGCAACGCCAAGAGCGCCGAGGACCCGCTGCTGGAGCAGTACACCCAGGACCTCACGGCCGACGCCCGGGCCGGGCGCATCGACCCGATCATCGGCCGCGAGGGCGAGATCCGCCAGTGCATCGACATCCTCCTGCGGCGCCGGCAGAACAACCCGATCCTGGTCGGCGCCCCGGGCGTCGGCAAGACCGCGCTGGTCGAAGGCCTGGCCCTGCGCATCGCCGCCGGCGACGTGCCGCCGGCCTTGCAGGACGTCTGCCTGCGGGTCCTCGACCTCGGCCTGCTGCAGGCCGGCGCCGGGGTCAAGGGCGAGTTCGAACAGCGCCTCAAGGGCGTGATCGACGCGGTGCGCAGCGCGCCCAAGCCGACCATCATCTTCATCGACGAAGCCCACACCCTGATCGGTGCCGGTGGCGCCGAGGGCGGCAGCGACGCGGCCAACCTGCTCAAGCCGGCCCTGGCCCGCGGCGAACTGCGTACCCTGGCCGCGACCACCTGGCAGGAATACAAGAAGTACTTCGAGAAGGACCCGGCCCTGGCCCGGCGCTTCCAGCTGGTCCAGGTCGAAGAACCCAGCGAAGCCACCTGCGTGAAGATGCTCCGCGGCATCGCCACCAAGCTGGAACAGCACCACGGCGTGCAGGTGCTGGACAGCGCGATCCAGGACGCGGTGAAGCTGTCGCACCGCTACATCTCCGGACGCCAGTTGCCGGACAAGGCCATCAGCATTCTCGACACCGCCTGCGCCCGCGTCGCCCTCGGTCAGCACGATGTGCCACCGCCGCTGGAGCACCTGCGCCACCGCCAGCACAGCCTCAACGAAGAACTGGAACGCCTGCGCCGCGAACAGGCCACCGGCCAGGATCATCGCGAGCGCATCACCACCCTGGAGGCGGAGCTGAAGGTCGACCAGGACGCCACGCGCGAGCTGGAAACCCGCTGGAGCGAAGAGCGCGAGGCAGTCCGCGAGCTGCTGGAGACCCGCCAGGAACTGCTGCGCCTGACCGAGCGCGCCGATGCCGACGGCGAGAAGCGCGATGCCGAAAGCGACAGCCGCATCGATCACCTGGCCGCCGAGCTGCTGCGCCTGGAAGCCGGCCTCGACGCCATTCGCCAGGACGATCCACTGGTGCCCGAACAGGTCGATTCGAAGATCGTCGCCGCGGTGATTTCCGGCTGGACCGGCATTCCCGTGGGCAAGATGCTCGCCGACGAGGCCCACGCCGTGCGCACCCTGGGCCAGCGCATGGGGCAGCGGGTGATGGGCCAGAAGACCGCCCTCGACACCATCGCCCAGCGCCTGCAGGCCTACCGTGCCGGCCTCACCGATCCACAGAAGCCGGTGGGCGTGTTCCTCCTCCCCGGCCCCACCGGGGTGGGCAAGACCGAGACCGCCTATGCCCTGGCCGACGCCCTGTACGGCGGCGAGCGCAACCTGATCAGCATCAACCTCTCCGAGTACCAGGAGGCCCATACCGTCAGCCAGCTCAAGGGCGCCCCGCCCGGCTACGTCGGCTACGGCAGCGGCGGCGTGCTGACCGAAGCGGTGCGGCGCAAGCCCTATTCGGTGGTGCTGCTGGACGAGATCGAGAAGGCCCACCCGGATGTCCTGGAAGCCTTCTACAACGTCTTCGACAAGGGCGTGATGGAAGATGGCAGCGGCCTGATCGTCGACTTCAAGAACACCGTGATGCTCGCCACCAGCAACGTCGGCGCCGAGCTGATCCTCGACACGCCCAAGGCCGAGCTGGACGGCGAAGGCTTCAACGAACGCCTGCACAAGGTGCTGCTGCAGGCCTTCCGCCCGGCGTTCCTGGCGCGCATGACGGTGGTGCCCTATCACCCGCTGGACGAGGCGACCCTGGAGGGCATCGTCCTGCACAAGCTGGAAAAACTCCGCGATCGCTACAAGGCCGCCACCGGCAAACAGTTCGATTTCGACCGCGGCATCGTCAAGGCGGTATTGGCCAAGTGCAGCGGCGCCGGGGCGCGGGATATCGAGAACGTGCTGATGAAGCAGGTCACCGGGACGCTGGCGGAATGGGCGCTGGAGTAGTGCTTGTCTTGAGATTTTTTGCGCTCTTGAGACCGAGCGCCGCCCGCGCGGCGCATCGCGGGCAATGCCCGCTCCCACATTCGTTGCAACGTGCCATGGCCTGTCGGATTTGAGTTGTCAGCCTTTGTTTTTTTCGGCGATGCATCGCGGGGAGGCTGTTGGGCTCGACTCGGTATCGCGTCGTGCCGACAAGGCGGACAACCATGGCCTATCAGACATAGGTACGTTGCAACAAATGTGGGAGCGGATTCATCCGCGATGCGCCGCGCGGGCGGCGCTCGATCTGGAGAGCACTGCAAGTCTCAAGACCAGCGCCACCGCGTCACCGCAAAACCCCATCACCGTGTAGAGTCACCCTTTCCGCCTGACCGTTCCGAGAGCCCTCGATGCCCCGCGCTACCGACAGCAATACCAGCCTTTCCCTCAGCGCCAGCGCCGTCAGCGACCTCTATCCCGAATCGCTGAGCGGCACCGAGGTACTCAACGGTCTGGGCATGTGCATGCTGCGCGGGCATGCGGACAGCGCCCTGACCCTGACCAGCGCGGTGGCCAGCCATGTCACCGCGACCCTGCACAACGACGCCCAGTCGCGCCCGCTCGACGGCCTGGTCGCCGAGATCCGCCAACTGCCCGGCGACGCCAGCGCCGACCACTACCAGCTGCTGCTGCGGCCGTGGCTGTGGTGGCTGAACCTGGCCAGCAACAACCGGGTATTCCAGAACCAGACCACCTCGGACATCGTCACCACGATCTTCGATGCCCACGGCTTCAGCGACTACAAACTGTCCCTGACCGGCAGCTACACCGCGCGGGAGTACTGCGTGCAGTACGGCGAAAGCGATTTCGCCTTCGTCTCGCGGCTGCTGGAGGAAGACGGCATCTTCTGGTTCTTCACCCATGCGGACGGTGTGCACACCCTGGTCCTGGCCGACAACAACGATGCCTTTCCGGCGATCCCCAACGGCCCGGCGCTGAAGTACCTGGGCCAGGAGATGGGCGTGCGCGAGCTGCACGGCATCCGCTCCGGGCAACGGGTGCTGCAGGCGGTGGCCGGGGTCTATTCGGCCAACGACTACGCATTCACCACCCCGACCACGGCGCTGTACAGCCAGGCCGAGGCCAAGGCCGGGCCGCTGACCCTGTACGAACACCCCGGTGGCTACATCGACAAGTCCCGTGGCGATGCCCTGACCAAGCAGCGCGTCGACGGCCTGCGCAGCCAGGAGCAGCGTTTCGTCGGCGAGAGCGACTGCCGCTGGCTGGTGCCGGGACACTACTTCACCCTCAGCGGGCACGACGACGACAGCCTGAACAGCGACTGGGTGGTGACCTCGGTCACCCATGACGTCAGCCACCAGCACTACCGCAACCGCTTCGAGGCCATTCCCAAGGCCACCCCCTACCGTCCGCCGCGCACCACCGCCAAGCCGCGCATGCACACCCAGACCGCCACGGTGGTAGGCAAGTCCGGCGAAGAAATCTGGACCGATGAATACGGCCGGATCAAGATCCAGTTCCCCTGGGACCGCGACGGCAAGAACGACGAGACCAGTTCCTGCTGGGTGCGCGTGGTCCTGCCCTGGACCGGCAAGAGCTTCGGCATGCAGTTCGTGCCGCGGATCGGCCAGGAAGTGATCGTCACCTTCATCGACGGCGACCCGGACCGGCCGCTGGTCAGCGGTTGCGTGTACAACGGCGACAACAGCCTGCCCTGGGCCCTGCCGGACAACCAGACCCAGTCCGGGATCAAGACCAACTCGTCGAAGGGCGGTGGCGGTTTCAACGCCCTGCGCTTCGAGGACAAGAAAGACAGCGAGGAAGTCTTCCTGCAGGCGCAGAAGGACTTCAACACCAACGTGCTCAACGACGTCAGCGTGACCATCGGCCACGACGAGACCCAGACCGTGCAGAACGCGCGCACACGCACGGTCAAGGAAGGCGACGAGAGCATCACCCTGGAAAAGGGCAAGCGCACGGTAGCAATCCAGACCGGCAGCGACAGCCTCGACGTCAAGGACACGCGCACCGTCACCGTGGGCGGTGACCAGACCCACAAGACCGGCGGCAACTACACCGACAAGGTCACGGGCAACTACAGCCTGACCATCGACGGCGACCTGACCATCAAGGTCAGCGGCGCCATCACCCTGCAGAGCGGTGCCAGCTTCAGCATCAAGAGCGGCGCCGACCTGGCCGTGCAGGCCAGCACCTCGATCGCGCAGAAGGCCGGCACGTCCTTCGCCAACCAGGCCGGCACCTCGCTGGAGAACAAGGCCGGCACCACCATGACCAACGACGCCGGGGTCAGCCTGACCAACAAGGGCGGCGCCGAACAGACCGTCGACGGTGGCGGCATGCTGACCATCAAGGGCGGCCTGGTGAAAATCAATTGAAGACCGTGAGCAAGGGTGATGCCTTCCAGCTGGAGCGTGGCGATTCGCGGCTCAGCGGGCGCCTGCTCGACGGCGAGCTGAACGGGCCGTTGCGCATCGACGAACAGGCGCGGCCGCAGGCCTTGCTCAACTATGCCGGTGGCGTGCTGCAGGGCGAGAGCCAGACCTTCCACGCCAATGGCCGGGTGTCGGCGCAACTGCCCTATCGCAACGACAGGCTCGACGGACTGGCGCGCTTCTACTCCGAGGAGGGTCAGTTGGTCCGCTCGGCCAGCTATCGCCTCGGGCTGCTGCATGGCGAAACGACCAGCTATTACCCGGATGGCGCCATGGCCGAGCGCGAGCGCTACAACAACGGCGTGCGCGAAGGGCTGCAGGAGCGTTTCCATGCCAACGGCAAGCTGGCGTTGAAGGCGCAGTACCTCAATGGCCAGTTGCTCGATCCGGGGCAGCGCTATGCCGAGGATGGGCGGCCGCTGGATGCGGCGGGCAAGCCGGTGTCGCGGTTGAAGTGGTGGTGGACGAATGGGGCGGAAAACTAGCCGTCCACACGAGGAAAAAGACCGGCCCCTTCGAGCCATTCCTCAGCGGCGCGACCGAGTGCCTTGAGAAAACGATGCTGGTCGCTCCGTGCTGCCTGATGAGCGTCGTCCTGGAAGTAATAGAGCATCAGACGATCATTCTCGTCGGACATCGCATACACAAGATGCCTGTCGGATGTCTTTCTATAGGGATCGGCATGTCGGTCCGCCCAGAGTCGTCGCTCTCGTGGGGGAATATCGCCTTCCGGTCGCAGATGGACATGGCGCAAGCCGACCTTGGGAACGACCGAACCGGCTGGGTCGCGGTAACTGGCATCCCGCCCGAAATCGGGATGATGACCATGTTCGGCCCAGAACTTGAAAGCCTCGATCAACTGGTCGCGAAACTCGACCTCGACAGGATCCGCAGGATCGAATTGCCCTATGAAAACGTCATGTATTTCAACGCTATCCATGCGGCAGTCGGTTACCTATTCGGGTGCGTAGCGGTCAATGAGCGACTCCCGGCCTCGCTCGGAGATTGCCCGGGACTTGTCGTTTGCAAGGGGAGGAAGCGAGGGTGGGGGCTTGCGTACAGGTTGTTCGGAGATTTCGCGCTTTTTACGCGAAGCCGGGGCTTTGACGCTCATCACGAACTCCAGGGGATTCGAAGGGACAGATGGCGATCATTTTTGAGCAACGAACCCGTGCAGTCAACGAACAGTTGAAAACAAGGCAGCGTCTGCCCGGGGACTCTGAACAGCGCCCTCAGGTTCAGGGAATCAGCGTCTGCACCTGCCCCGCGAAATTCACCTTGATCACCCCCGCCCAGTTGCACATCAGGGTGCAGTTGGCGTCCAGCGCCGGCATGTTGCCGAGCAGTACCGTCGGTGCCCCGGGGATCCACGGTGAAGCGGTGGCCGGGATGCACGGCATCGGCGTCAGCACGCCGAGCGCCGCGGCGGTGGCTGCGGCGACCATGGGGTTGGCCATGCTCGTGCACATGCCGAAGGTGGGGATATTGACCAGCGGAATATGGTCCATGATGTTCGCCGCCGGCACGCCACCGACCATCGTCCGGTTCACCGGCAACACGTTCAATGCACATGGCGCGGCACCGAAACTGCATTGCAGCAAGGCACCGGTAACGACCTGGGGGCACGACATCCCTGACTCCGCGGGTGGGGCTCTGTGGGTGTCGACTGTAGCCCATTTGTAGGAAATTTCCCTCATCGAAAAGCATCGCTGGCAAGCCAGCGGAGGGGCCCTGTCGGCCACCTTATATTCCAATAAATTATTAATTTATCTTTATTGATAATTGGACTGAATATCACATCCCCTCTAAAACTCCCTCCACCCGGCCACTGTTGCCCGACCAACTGTTTACCCGCCAACACCCGATCAACAGTTACCGCACAAAGACAACAGCCACGCCAGCCACGAATCAAGTACAACTCATTGATTCAAAAGACTTTTCATAACTGGAACGGCTCTTGCTCAAGTCAGGACATCAACGCAGCCAAGGAATCCGCACCATGAGTACCGCTTTCAACATCGTCGCCGTTTCCGGCGGCGCCTGGCGCCCGTCGCGCACCCTGGTCCTGACCGAAGCCCTGATCGCCGCGCTCGGCCAGCACCTGGACTTCAGCGTGCAGGTCATCGAACTCGGCGACATCGCCCGCCCGGTCGGCGGCGCCCTGTCGCGCAGCGAACTGCCCGCCGAGGTCGAGGCGCAACTGTTCGCCATCGAACAGGCCGACCTGCTGATCGTCGCCGCCCCGGTCTACCGCGGCTCCTACCCGGGCCAGTTCAAGCATCTGTTCGACCTCATCGGCCAGGACGCACTGATCGACACCCCGGTGCTGCTCGCCGCCACCGGCGGCAGCGAGCGCCATGCGCTGGTCATCGATCATCAACTGCGCCCGCTGTTCAGCTTCTTCCAGGCCCTGACCCTGCCCATCGGCGTCTACGCCGCCCAGGCCGATTTCCACGACTACCAGATCACCAGCCCGGCGCTGCAGGCGCGTATCGCCCTGGCGGCGGAGCGCGCCGCCGCCGTGCTGGGTGGCGTGATCGACAATGCCCCGCGCAAGATCGCCTGAGGCATGACCATGACCCTGCCCTCCCAGCACCTGCAAACCCCGCTGCAGATCGCCCGTGAACTGGCCACGCGCTTCGCCGAAACCGCCGTCGAGCGAGATGCCCGCGGCGGCACCCCAAAAGCCGAGCGCGACGCCCTGCGCGCCAGCGGCCTGCTCGGCCTGGTGATTCCGACCCAGTACGGAGGCCTCGGCGCCAGCTGGAGCGAGACCCTGGAAGTGACCCGCGAATTCGCCCGGGTCGACAGTTCCATCGCCCATGTCTTCGGCTTCCAGCACCTGATGCTGGCCACCGTGCGCCTGTTCTCCCGCCCCGAACAATGGGAGCCGTGGTTCGAACAGACCGCGCGCAAGCACTGGTTCTGGGGCAACGCCCTCAACCCGCTGGACACCCGCACGGTGGTCAAGCGCTTCGACGGCTGGTGCGAGTTCTCCGGCAAGAAGAGCTTCTGCTCCGGCGCCAGCGACTCGGAAATGCTCATCGCCTCGGCGGTCGACGAAAGCGCCGGCGGCAAGCTGCTGATCGCCGCGGTGCCCAGCGCGCGCAGCGGCATCACCCTGCACGGCGACTGGGACAATATCGGCCAGCGCCAGACCGACAGCGGCAGCGCCACCTTCGAGCGGGTCCGCGTCGAACACGCCGAGCTGCTTCTCGATCCCGGCCCGCTGAGCACGCCGTTCGCCTGCCTGCGCCCGCTGATCGCCCAACTGCATTTCGCCAATCTGTTCCTCGGCATCACCGAAGGCGCCTTCGCCGAAGCACGCCAGTACACCCTCAACGAAAGCCGGCCGTGGTTCCGCTCGACGGCCCGGCACAGCGGCGAAGATCCCCACGTGCTGCGCCATTACGGCGAATTCTGGGTCGGCCTGGAAAGCGCGCGCCTGCTGATCGAACGCGCCGCCGCCCTGCTCGACCAGGCCTGGGCCAAGGGCACCGGCCTGGGTGCCGAGGAGCGCGGGCAACTGGCCCTGGCCATCGGCACGGCCAAGGTGGCCGCGACCCGCCATGGCCTGGATATCTGCAACCGCCTCTTCGAAGTCACCGGCGCCCGCGCCACCCATGCCTCGCTGCGCTTCGACCGGCACTGGCGCAACCTGCGTACCCAGACCCTGCACGACCCGGTGGACTACCGCATCCACGAGCTCGGCGAATGGGCGCTGAACGCTGTGCGCCCGACCCCGACCTTCTATTCATAAGGCCTGCCCATGCAACTGCTCACCCTGCCCCCGTCCCCGACCCTGGCCACCTCGATCCGTGCCACCGCGCAGGTCTTCGAAGACCCACGCTCGCAGGCGCTGCTGGCCCACCTGCAACAGGTCGCGCCCAGCGAGGCCAGCGTGCTGATCATCGGTGCCACCGGGACCGGCAAGGAGCTGGTGGCACGGCACATCCACAACCTCAGCGCACGCCGCAACGGGCCGTTCGTGGCGGTCAACTGCGGGGCGTTTTCCGAGTCGCTGGTGGAAGCCGAGCTGTTCGGCCACGAAAAAGGCGCCTTCACCGGCGCCCTGGCGGCCAAGGCCGGCTGGTTCGAGGAGGCCGACGGCGGCACCCTGTTCCTCGACGAGATCGGTGACCTGCCGATGCCGATCCAGGTCAAGCTGCTGCGCGTGCTGCAGGAGCGCGAAGTGGTGCGCCTCGGTTCGCGCAAGAGCATCCCGATCAACGTGCGGGTGCTGGCGGCGACCAACGTGCAACTGGAGAAGGCGATCAACGCCGGACACTTTCGCGAGGACCTGTACTACCGCCTGAACGTGGTCAGCCTGCAATTGCATCCACTGCGCGAGCGCCCCGGCGATATCCTGCCGCTGGCCCGCCATTTCATCGCCGAGTACAGCCGGCGCCTGGGCTACGCCGAGGTCAGCCTCAGCGAAGAGGCCCGCCAGCGCCTGGCCGGCTACGACTGGCCGGGCAATATCCGCGAGCTGGAAAACGTCATCCACCACACCCTGCTGCTGTGCCGCGACCAGGTGATCCGCGCCGAGGACCTGCACCTGTCGAACCTGCGCATCGAGCGCGAGGACAGTACCCGACCGCGCCAGGAAAGCGCCGACGAACTGCTGCAGCGGGCCCTGCTGCAACTGTTCGAGGAACAGGGCGAAGGCCTGCATGAAAAGGTCGAGGACGCCCTGCTGCGCGCCGCCTACCACTTCTGCCACTACAACCAGGTGCACACCGCGCAGTTGCTCGGGCTGTCGCGCAATATCACCCGCACCCACCTGATCCGCATCGGCGAACTGGTGGTGAACAAGCGCCGTCCCGCTCCCGGCGGCCTGGACGGCCGGGTGATCAACCTGTCGATCTGAATTTCAAGAAAACCCTTGCTACGCGTGCCTACCTACCAACGATGGCAACAAGGACACTGCAATGAGCCTCGATATCTTCTGGTTCCTGCCGACTTCCGGCGACACCCGTTACCTCGGCCATTCGGCCAGCGGCCGCCCGGCGACCAACGCCTACATGCGCCAGATCGCCGTGGCCGCCGACCAGCTCGGCTACGACGGCCTGCTGATCCCCACCGGCGCCAGTTGCCTGGACCCCTGGGTCACCGCCGCCAGCCTGGTGCCGGTGACCCAGCGCATCAAGCTGCTGGTCGCCCTGCGCACCTCCCTCGGCAACCCCACCGCCTCGGCGCGCCAGGCGGCGAGCCTGGACCAGGCCAGCAACGGCCGCCTGCTGCTCAACGTGGTCCCCGGCGGCGATGCCACCGAACTGGCCGCCGACGGCGTGTTTCTGGAACACGACGAGCGCTACGAAGCCTCGGACGAATTCCTGACCATCTGGCGCCGCCTGCTGCAGGGCGAGAACGTCGACTTCGAGGGCAAGCACCTCAAGGTCGAAGGCGCGCGGAACTTCTTCCCGCCCGTGCAGCAGCCCTACCCACCGCTGTATTTCGGCGGATCCTCGGCGGCCGCCCATGAGCTGGCGGCCCGGCACGTGGATGCCTACCTGACCTGGGGCGAGCCGCCGGCGGCGGTGGCCGGAAAGATCGCCGACGTGCGCGCCCGCGCCGCTGCACACGGTCGCAGCGTGCGCTTCGGCGTGCGCCTGCACGTCATCGTGCGCGAAACCAACGAAGCCGCCTGGGCCGCCGCCGACGAACTGATCAGCCATCTCGACGACGCCACCATCGCCGCCGCCCAGGCCAACTACGCGAAGATGGACTCCGAGGGCCAGCGGCGCATGGCCGCCCTGCACGGCGGCGACCGCAACAAACTGGAAGTGGCGCCGAACCTCTGGGCCGGGGTCGGCCTGGTGCGTGGCGGCGCTGGTACCGCGCTGGTGGGCGATGCCGCCACCGTCGCCGCGCGCCTGCTGGAATACGCCGAGCTGGGCGTCGACAGCTTCGTGCTGTCCGGCTATCCGCACCTGGAGGAAGCCTACCGCTTCGCCGAGCTGGTGTTCCCGCTGCTGCCGGGCAAAGGCAAGGTCACCGTGGACGGTGCCTTCACCGGTGGCGCGTTCGATATCCGCGCCGGCAAGGACAAGGAGCAGGCGGCATGAAGATCATCGACCTGCGCTGTCGTCCGGCCTTTCTCCATCCGTTCTTCGGTGGCGTGCCGGGCTCGCCGGAGCATGACACCGCCCGCTGGCTCAACCGCCGGGTCGGTACGCGTGGCGCCGACAACCATTTCGAGCGCTCGCTGACCCCTGAAGGCTTTCTTGGCGAGATCCGCGAGGCCGGGCTGGACAAGGCCGTGGTGGTGGGTCGGCATACGCCGGGCCAGCACCTGCCCAACGACCTGATCCACAGCGTGGTCCAGGGGCATGCCGAGCTGCTCGGCATCGGCGCGGTGGAGCCGGTGTTGCAGGGCGTGGAAGGCGCACTCGCCGAGATCGACCGCGCCATCGACGTGCTGGACCTGGCCGGCATCGACCTGGAACCGGGCTTCGCCGAGCCGGCGCGGCACCCGGACGATCGTCTGTACTGGCCGATCTACGAGCATCTGCAGACGCGTGGCGTGCCGCTGTTCATCATGAGCGGACCGACCACGCCCGATCCGGCCTACAACGACCCCGGGCGTCTGGCGGCCGTGGCCCGCGCGTTCCCGCAGTTGCGGATCGTGGTCAGCCATGGCTACTGGCCCAACGTGCAGCAGGCCATCGGCCTGGCGTTCCGCTACGAGAACGTCCACCTGGTGCCGGACATGTACCTGTTCCAGGCCGGCAGCGAAGGCTATGTGCAGGCGGCCAACGGCTTCCTCGCCGAGCAGTTGCTGTTCGGCTCGTCGTACACCTTCCGGCCGATCGGGCAGAGCATCGAGGATGCACAGCGCCTGGGCCTGCGCGATGACGTGCTGGAGAAGTTCTTCTACGGCAATGCGCGGAGGCTGTTCGGTCTCTGAGCGACCTCTCGGCAGAGCCTGGACCCCAGGCCCTGCCCTGATGCCAGCGTCCCTGTGGGAGATTCTATGGCCAGGGGCAATTCTGGGGTTTTTCACGGAATCCCGGGAGCTTGGGGTTGAGTGTCGGTGGCGCGAGCTTATCCATTGCCGGTGGTGACGCTACAGGCCCCTTCTGCCTTCACGGCGGGTCCATTTTGAAAGGCTTGCCGGGGGACCGTATCAAGGCCGCCAGGTGCCTGTCTTGAGTGTTGTAGCGCCTGTGAGATCGAGCGCCGCCCGCGCGGCGCATCGCGAGCGCGCTCGCTCCTACATTTTTTGCAACGTGCCTATGCCTGACAGGCCATGGTTGACCGCCTTGTGTGCACGACGCGGTATCGCGTCGACCCAACAGTTTCCCCGCGATAAATCGCCAAGCGCCAAAGGCTGGCAACGCCGCTCTCACAGGCCAGGGCACGTTGCAAAAAATGTAGGAGCGAGCGCGCTCGCGATGCGCCGCGCGGGCGGCGCTCGATCTCACAGGCGCTACAACACTCAAGACAGGCAACTGGCGGCCTTGATGCGGTCCCCCGACAAGCCTTGCGTCACCGCCTGCAACGGATAAGCTCGCGACACCGACGCCTCCCACCCCTCTCCCGGCAACCGGGTCAGGCGCTACGCGCCAACCCCGCCAGCACCTCCTCGATCTCCACCAGCACCGCCGGATCGTCGAGGGTCGACGGCGCCACGTAGGCCTGCTGGTCGGCGATCTTGCGCAGCACCGCGCGCAGGATCTTGCCCGAACGGGTCTTGGGCAGGCGCTTGACCACCCGCACCCGGTTGAAGCAGGCCAGCGCGCCGATCTGTTCACGCACCGTCGCCACCAGCTCCGCCTGCAACTGCGCCTCGCCGCCGTCCACGCCATCCTTGAGCACCAGCAGCGCCAACGGCACCTGGCCCTTGATCTCGTCGCGCACGCCGACCACCGCGCACTCGGCCACCGCCGGATGACGGGCCACCAGGTCCTCCATTTCGCCGGTGGACAGGCGATGCCCGGAGACGTTGATGACATCGTCGGTGCGACCCAGGATGTAGACGAATCCGTCATCGTCCAGGTAGCCGCCGTCACCGGTGTGGTAATAGCCGGGATAGGCCTGCAGGTACGACTCCAGATAGCGCGAATGATCGCCCCACAAGGTCTGGCTGCAGCCCGGCGGCAACGGCAGGGCGATGACGATCGAGCCCTGCTGGTTGGCGCCGAGGACCTGGCCGTCCTCGTCCAGCACCCGCACGTGATAGCCCGGCACCGCGCGGTTGCTGGAGCCGGCGCGCCCGCCGCTGCCGTGCAGGCCCAGGCACGGCGCGGTCACCGGCCAGCCGGTCTCGGTCTGCCACCAGTGGTCGTGGACGGCCTTGCCGCTGACGCTCTCCAGCCATTGGTGGGTACTGGAATCGAGGCGCTCGCCGGCGAGGAACAACTGACGCAGCGAGCTCAGGTCGTAGCGCCGCAACAGCTGGCCGTGCGGATCCTCCTTGCGGATCGCGCGCATCGCCGTCGGCGCGCAGAACAGGCCATTGACCCGGTACTGCTCGACCACCCGCCAGTAGGCCCCGGCATCCGGCGTGCGGATCGGCTTGCCCTCGTAGAGCACCGTGGTGCAGCCACTCATCAGCGGCCCGTAGACGATCAGCGAATGCCCCACCACCCAGCCGACATCGGAAATCCCCCACCAGACCTCGCCGGCCTGCATGCCATAGATGCTGCGCATGGCGAAGCGCAGGGCCACGGCATTGCCGCCGTTCTCACGGACGATGCCCTTGGGTTTTCCGGTGGTGCCGGAGGTGTACATGATGTACAGCGGATCGCCGGCGCGCAGTTCCACCGGCGGCACCGGCCGCGCGCCCGCCAGTTCGGCCTGCCAGTCCAGGTCGCGGCCCGCGAGCAGCGTCGCGCGCACCTGCGGGCGCTGCAGCACGAGCACTTTCTCCGGCGGGTGCGCGCACTGCTCCAGGGCACTGTCCACCAGTGGCTTGTAGGCAATGACGCGGTCGAACTCCACGCCGCAGGACGCGGTCAGCAGCACCGTCGGCCGCGCATCGTCGATGCGCAGGGCCAGCTCGTGCGGGGCGAAGCCGCCGAACACCACCGAGTGCACCGCGCCGATACGCGCGCAGGCCAGCATGGCCATGGCCGCCTGCGGCACCATGGGCATGTAGATGACCACCCCGTCGCCTTGCTTCACCCCGAGCGCGCGCAACAAGCCGGCCAGCCGCGCCACTTCGTCGCGCAACTGATTGAAGGTGAAGGTCTGCTGGCTGCCGGTGACCGGCGAATCGTAGATCAGGGCGAGCTGCTCGCCACGGCCTTCTTCGATCTGCTGATCGAGGGCCAGGTAGCAGCTGTTCAGGCGGCCGTCGGCGAACCACTGGTGGGTGCCGTCGGGGTTGTCGCGGAGGATTTCGGTGGGTTTGCGAAACCAGGCCAGGTTGTCGGCCTGCTCCGCCCAGAAATCGGCGGGCGCGGCAATGGAGCGGTCATAGCTGTGCTGATAGCTCATCGGTACATAACCCTACGTTTGTTGTTGTTAAAGGGCGAACCTCGAGTATGCCGGGATGACACCGCGCTGCCATCGAACTTAAGTCGCATGAGCGCTGGCGTTTGCCGTTATCATGGCCGCCGTTTTTCGCCACGACAGCCCCCATGCACAGCCTTGAAGACCTGAAAGCCGGCCGCCTGGCAGGCACCGTTCGCCTCGACCTGGCCTGCGGCCTGGAGCGCTTTCCCGAAGAAATCTTCGACCTGGCCGACAGCCTCGAAGTGCTCAACCTGACCGGCAATGCCCTGACCACCCTGCCCGCCGACCTCGGCCGCCTGCACAAACTGAAAGTGCTGTTCTGTTCGGACAATCGCCTCAGCGACTTGCCGCTCGGCATCGGCGGCTGCGCACAGCTGCAGGTGGTCGGGGTGAAGAGCAACCGCATCCACCAGGTCTCGGCCGCCGCCCTGCCGCCACGCCTGCGCTCGCTGGTGCTGACCGACAACCGGCTTGAAACCCTGCCGGATGCCCTGGGCGATTGCCTTGAACTGCAGAAGCTGATGCTCGCCGGCAACCGCCTGCGCGAGCTGCCGCAAAGCCTGGCTCGCTGCGAGAAACTGGAACTGCTGCGCATCGCCGCCAACCGTCTGGAAGCGCTGCCGGAGTGGTTGCTGCGCATGCCCAACCTGGCGTGGCTGGCCTATGCCGGCAATCCGTTGCACGGCGACCTGCCCGCGCAGGAGTGCGCGCGGATCGACTGGCACGACATCACGCTGGAACAGCAGCTTGGCCAGGGTGCCTCGGGCATCATCCACCGCGCCCGCCTGCGGGGCCACGACGCGGCGGTGGCGGTGAAGCTGTACAAGGGCGACATCACCAGCGACGGCAGTCCACTGCTGGAGATGCAGGCGTGCATCGCCGCGGGCAACCACCCACAACTGATTCCGCTGATCGGCCGGGTGGACAATCATCCGAAGGGGATTGCGGCGCTGGTCATGGAACTGATCGATCCCGCCTGGTTCAACCTCGCCGGCCCGCCGAGCCTGGACAGCTGTACCCGGGACATCTACCCCGCCGGGCGCAGGCTGGAGGGCGCCGCGGTGAAGCACCTGGCCCGGGGCATCGCCTCAGTGGCGGCTCACCTGCACGGTCGCGGCATCAGCCATGGCGACCTGTACGGGCACAACATCCTCTGTGACGAACAGGGCCATGGCCTGCTGGGGGACTTTGGCGCGGCGTCGTTCCATGGCGGAGATGGGCGTGTCGAGGCGAGGCTGATCGAGCGGATCGAGGTGCGAGCGTTCGGGGTGTTGCTCGGGGAGTTGCTGGAGCGCTGTGGTGAGGAACTGCCAGCGATGGCGGAACTGCAGCAGGACTGCTTGCAGGCAGATGCTCTGCTGCGGCCCGGATTTGCCGAGATCTTGCAACGTTTGCCGGCCCTCTCCCTGTAGGAGCGTGGCTTGCCCGCGAAGGACCGTGAAACGGTCCCCAATGGCGTTGCTGTCGGGGACCGCTGACGCGGTCCTTCGCGGGCAAGCCACGCTCCTACGGGAGACGCGGCACGAGCAGGTGACTCAGGCAGTCAAACCGACATACACGTTCTGCACATCGTCATGCCCATCGATGGCATCGAGGAAGGCTTCCACTTCGGCCAGTGCCTCGGCGCTCAGGCTCGCGGCGCTGACCGGGTTCTTCGGGGTGTAGCCGATCTTCGCCGCGGTCACGGTGAAGCCCTGGCCCGGCAAGGCTTTCTGCACGCTGTCCAGGTCGGTGGTTTCGGTGATGAACAGGGTCGCGCCTTCATCGGCCGGCTCGAAGTCCTGGGCACCGGCTTCGATGGCGGCCAGTTCAGGGTCGGCATCGGCGCTGTCCGGAGTGGCTTCGATCAGGCCGACGTGGTTGAAGTCCCACGATACCGAACCCTCGGCGCCCAGTTGGCCCTTGCGGAACAGCACGCGGACTTCGGCGACGGTGCGGTTGACGTTGTCGGTCAGGCACTCGACGATCAGCGGCACCTGGTGCGGGGCGAAACCTTCGTACTTGACCGCGTGGTACTGGATCTGCTCGCCCAGCAGGCCAGCGCCTTTCTTGATCGCACGCTCGAGGGTCTCGCGGGTCATCGAGGCTTTCTTGGCCTGCTCGACCACCAGACGCAGACGCGCGTTCATGTCCGGGTCGGCACCGCTGCGCGCGGCGATCTGAATTTCCTTGGCCAGCTTGCCCATGATCTTGCCCTTGGCATTGGCAGCTGCTTCTTTATGCTTGGCTTTCCACTGTGCGCCCATTTCGACTCTCTTGTTTCAGGTGTCGGTTCAGGAAACGACCGACAAAGTGGCCAGCAGTTTATACGGCCTCCGGCGGGCAATCGACAAAAAATCGCGATTGCCCGCCCCGCCCGTCTCAGGTGCGCAGCGGCTTGATCGCCATGGCGGTATTCGGCGCTACCTGCGGATCATGCGCGGGACTGGCCGGACGGCTGTTCCAGTGCGGCAGCAGGACCAGCGCGGAAAACAGCGCGCAGGCGGCGAAGATGACGAACACCGTGACCCCGTCGAAATAGCCCGGCAGCAAACCACCGAGAATCGCCCCCACCGAACCGCAGCCGTTGACGAAACCGGCGGCGGTGGCCCCGGCCCTGGCGGTGCCGAAATCGATGGCCGCGGCGCCGCTGATCATCGAGTCGGGACCGTACAGGGTCAGGCCCATGACGAACAGCAACGCCACCACCAGCACCACGCTGCCGCTGTGCAGCGCCCCCATGAACAGCGCCAGGGCCACTGTCAGCAGGACCAGGCTGATGACGCAGGCCGGCATGCGTCGGGCGCCGAACAGCTTGTCCGAAGCCAGGCCGATCATGATCGGGCCGAGCAGCCCGGCCAGCTCGAAGGCGGTGGGAATGATCGCCGCGCCGACCTTGCCCACGGACGGCATCTGTTCGAAGACGATCACCGGCCCCCACAGCAGGATGGCGTAGCGCGCCGGCTTGAGCAGGAAGTAGGCCAGGCCGAGGACCAGCACGGTGCGGTTGCGCAGGATGTCGCGCAGCGGCGCCCAGAGGCTGCACAGATGACTGGCCGCGGCCATGCTCTGCGGCTCGGGCTCCACCGCCGGCAGGCCGACGTCCTCGGGTTTGTTGCGCTGCAGGAAGAAGAACAGCAGCGCCACCGCCGCCACCACCGCGGCACTGGAGAAGAATGCCGCGTGCCAACTACCGATCAGGGTGTAGGCCCACCAGCCGGCGAACGGCGAGGCCACCAGGCCGCCGAAGGCGTAGCAGGAACTCCACAGCCCCAGTACCCGGCCCCGTTGCGCGGCCGGGAAGAAGCTGCCGATGTTCTTGCACAGCCCGGCCCAGCCGGTGGACTGGGCCAGGCCCTGGACCAGCATGCAGCTGGCGAACACCGGGAAGGTCGCGTAGCTGCCCATCACCAGCGCCGCGCCGGCGGAAATCAGCAGGCCGCCGAGTACCACCACGCGCGGGCCGAAGCGGTCGGCGAGCATGCCCCAGGTGAACTGGCCCACGGCATAGGCGGCCAGATAGAGAGCATCGAGGTTGGCCATGGCCATCTTGTCGAGGGTGAAGTCGGGGTCTTCGGCGATGCCGAGCTTGGCCACCGAAAAGGCTTTGCGGGTGAAGTAGAACGCCGCGTAGGCAAGCCAGGTGATGGCGAAGATCTGCATGCGCCAACGCTGGATGCTGGGGGTGTGCTTGCTCATGAATCTGACCTCGGATCTGAGTGTGCCGGCAGAATTGGAAGAAAACGCCTGTGTTGTTGTTGTGTTGCGCACTCCGGTGACGAACCGCCGTCACCGGGTCAGATGGGTCGCCTGATCATGCCAGACGCCCATGACCGAACAGTCATTCCATGGCTGTCAGCGGTCCGAGAGATGGAAACAAATTGCACACTGATAAATAAAATCGATTTATCGTATTTCAAATATAAGTTCAGCTTGTTACAGGAGCAGCGATGTCGGTTTCCCAGGCTCAACTCAAGGCTTTCCATGCCGTGGCCCAGCACGGCAGCTTCACCCGCGCCGCCGAACGGCTGTTCCTGACCCAGCCGGCGATCTCCGATCAGGTGCGCAAGCTGGAGGAGCGCTACGGGGTGCTGCTGTTCCATCGCAACAAGCGCTCGGTGCAACTGACCGACCTTGGCGAGCGCCTGCTGGGCATCACCCAGCGCCTGTTCGCCTGCGAAGCCGAAGCCAACGAACTGCTGCAGGACTCCCGCGCGCTGCAGACCGGCACCCTGGTCCTGGCGGTGGATGCGCCGGTGCATGTGCTGCGCCAAGTGGCGCGCTTCTGCCAGCGTTTTCCCGGCATCAGCGTGAAGATCGAGACCGGCAATACCGACGATTCCCTGGCCCGGCTGTTCAGCTACCAGGCCGATATCGCCCTGCTCGGCCGCGATGTCGAGGATGCGCGGCTGTTCTGCCTGCCACTGCGCGACGAAGCCATGGTCGCCTTCGTCTCCCGTGACCATCCCTGGGCCGGTCGCGAATCGATCCATCTCGCCGATCTCGACGACACGCCCTTGGTGCTGCGCGAACCCGGCTCGGTGACCCGGCAGACCCTGGAAGAAGAAATGCGTCGCGCCGGCCTGCGCATCCGCGCGGCGATCCAGGTCGAAGGCCGCGAAGCGGCGCGGGAGGCGGTGGTGGTGGGGATCGGCGTGGGCGTGGTCTCGGCGGCGGAGTTCGGTGCCGATGCGCGGGTCTGCGCGCTGCCCATCGTCGATTGCCAGCGGCGCCTGAAGGAGACCCTGGTGTGCCTGAACGAACAGCGCTCGCGGCGGCTGGTGGCGACGTTCATGGAGATGTTCGAGGACGATTTGCCCGCCGCGTGATTGTGGGAGCGAGATCGCAATCAACCCGAGGGCAGTTTTCTTCAATACCGGCACATTCCGCCCCGATAGTCTCCAGGCTCCCTCCCCCACTCGAGAGCGCCTTCATGAGCCTGTCGCTATCCATGGCCGCCTTTGCGCTGGCCGCTTCCATTTCCCCCGGTCCGGTCAACCTGGTCGCCCTCGCCGCCGGTGCCCGCCACGGCCTGCGCGCCGCGCTGCGGCACGTCACCGGGGCGACCCTGGGTTTCTGCCTGCTGCTGTTGCTGGTGGGCTTCGGCCTGCACGCGGTGCTGCTGCGCTGGCCGGGGCTGACCGAGGCGCTGCGCTGGGCCGGCATCCTGTTCCTGCTGTACATGGCCTGGAAACTGGCCAGCGACGACGGCCACCTCGGCGACGGCCACCCGCGCAAGGCCCCCGGCTACCTCCACGGCGCCGCGATGCAGTGGCTCAACCCCAAGGCCTGGCTGGCCTGCGTCGCCGGGGTCGGGGCCTTCGTCGGCCAGGGCGAGAGCGCGCTGCTCTGGCAGTTCACCCTGATCTACCTGGTGATCTGCTACCTGTCGGTAGGCTGCTGGGCCTGGGCCGGCACGGTGATCCGCCACCATCTGCAACAACCGCAACGCATGCGTCTGTTCAACCGCTCGCTGGCTGGCCTGCTGGCGGCCAGCGCCGGCTACCTGCTACTGGGCTGAGCGATAGTGCCCCGGCGTGGCCGCCAGGTGCTGCTTGAAGGCCCGCTGCAGATGGGCCTGGTCGGCGAACCCGGCCTCATGGGCGACCTCGGCGATCAGGCGGCCCTGGCGCAGTTGCGCGCGGGCATAGCGCACCCGGTGATCGAGCAGATAACCATGGGGCGTCAGGCCGAAATGCTGCTTGAACGCGCGAATCAGATAGGAGGTCGATAGCCCCGCCGCGTCGCCGATGTCCTCCAGTTTCAGCGGCTCGGTGCAATGCGCGCGAATATAGTCCGCCGCCCGCTGCAGCCGCGCATTGCCCGGCTCGACCGCCAGCGGCGCTGCCTCGATCTGCTCGCGCAACTGGCCGAAGAAGCACTCGGCGGCGAGGCGCTTGTCCTCGCTGGCGCACTGGCGGTCGGTCAGGCGCCGGTACAGCGCGGTCAGCGCCCGGTACAGCGCCGGCGAGGTGCTCAGGGTGCGTCCCAGCGGCTCGAAGCCCTGCTCGCCCAGCCACGGCATGTCGACGTAGAGCATCAGATAGGACCAGGGCTGGTCGGCAATGGGATTGCAGGCATGGACCACGCCGGGATTCATCATCACCACGCTGCCCGCTTCGATTTCGTGCCAGCACTGGCCATCGAAATAGGTGCTGCGCCCGGCGGTGATCGCCCCGATGGAAAAGCCTTCGTGGGAATGCCGGGCATAACAGACCTTGCGGCCATCGGCGACCGCCCGGGCCTCGATGAACGGCAGCGACGGATCGCGCCAGAAAGTCGAACCATTGCTCATCGAAACATCTCCCGGGGCTGTGCGAAAACGTCAACGAGCCTATCACCCGCCAGCCTGCCGCTCCAGCGACTCAGCCGCCACAATAGCGCGCCACGCTCAAGTGCTCGGCCGCCGCCAGGTCGCGGTTGACCAGCGCCAGGATCAGCGCCATGGCCCCGTCGTACAGCGCCCCCGCGGGGGTGCCCACGGCACTGCAGCGCTCGAACAGTGCCTGCAGGCGCGCGCCGATCGCGTCCTCCGCCGGCGGCTCCTCGCACGCCGCGACGTACAGCGTCTCGAACAGCGAGTGGTAGCCGTTGCGCAACCAGAAGGCGCTGTTGGCCAGCTGGAAACGCCAGTAGGTGGTCACGCTCGGCGGGCCGTCGAATAGGCCTGGCAAATCCCGGCAGAGGGCTTCGGTCACGCCGCTGACGCCGCCGCTGAAGGGGGTGTCCAACTGGTCCATGTAGTCGGTGTGCGGGTGCCGCGGATCGGCGCTGTACTGGTGGTAGCCGCGGTACTTGTCCTCGGCGATCAGCCAGCTGTTGTCCGCCGCCAGCAGGGTTTCCGGGCGCGCGTTGAGGATCAGGTACGGGTCCGGGCGCAGCAGGCGATTGCCTACGGCGGGCTGTCCGGCGAGCACCCGCAGGCACTGGAACAGCACCTGCATGCGCAGGCTGCGGCCATCGTCGCTGTCCAGCAGCGGTTCAGCCGGTTCGTCAGCCAGGAGGATGTCCAGCAGGCGCAGCGCGCGGGCCTGGTGCGGCAGCGCCGGGAGCCGCTCGCCCAGCAGGTGGCGGGCTTGCGCCAGTGTGCTTTGCAGGTAGGCGTCATCCAGCCAGGTGTGCCGATCCTCGCGACGGCGCAGGCGCCCGGCCAGCGCCGAGAGCAGCGGATCCAGGGCCCGCCAGCGCCACACCCGGTCCGCGAAGGCCCGCTCCCAGAGCACCTTGCCCAGGTGATTGCCCTTGATATCGCGGCGGCCGTCGCGCGGCGCGTCAGGCACCGGCAACAGCCCGCCCGGGGTCAGGTGATTGCGCTCCAGCAGGCGCAGCCACTGCGCCATGAACGCACTGCGCTCGCGCGGATGGTTGAGCCAGGGGCAAGCGCCCTCGCCAGCATCGCGCAACGCCTCCAGCCGGTCGAAGAAGGCGGCGTTGTGGGCATAGGCCGCCTGCACCTCGCTCACGCACAGATGCCGGCTGTTGACCCGCTCGCCCTGGAGTTCCATCACCCCGAACGGCGTCGCCGCCAGGTACTCGCCATCCCGGGGCAGCTCCAGCAGGTACAGATGCTCGCCAAAGCCCAGGGTGCGCTCCACTTCGCGCACGTCGACGAAGCGGCCATCGCGGTCCGGATCGTAGTGGCTGCGGGCATAACTCTGCACGGCGATGGTCTGGAAGCTGGCGATATCGGCGTAGCGATTGAGCAATTGATCGAGGCGCCGCGGCACGCTGACGTTGCGCGTCCGTGCTTCGCCATTCGGGTCGTCGAACGCTTCGATGCCGATCTGGTTGCAGACCTTGCGATCGACATTGACCGCCCGCAGCCAGTAGCCGTCGTCCAGCACCCGCACCAGGAAGCCGCCACGCAAGGTGCTTTCGGAGACCAGGTAGTCGCCGAGAAAGGCCTCGATGAACGCGGTACGCACCAGCACCGAACGAATCGGCGCGAAGGTCGGCGACCAGGCCTGCGCCGGCTCGTGCTTGAGCCGGTACTGCTGCTGCCACGCCAGGGAGCGGGCCAGGGTGCCGAACGAGAAGTTCATCAGGCCGCGGGTGCGGGTCGCCAGGCGTCCATGCTCCAGGTAGAGGTCCTTGTAGCGGCGTTCGTAGCTGGGGTCGACCAGCGCGACATTCATCCGCACATGGCCGGGGCGCTCTTCCATCAGCAGCAACGACAGGTTGACCGGCAAGGCATCGGAGGCCGAGGGAATCCGCTCCAGGGCGGCGACGGTATTGTCCGACGGCGCCGCGAGCAACGCCCGATAACGCTCGGCCACGGCCTTCCAGCCCTGCTGGCGGGCGAACGGGGTGATGCGCGAGGCGCCTTCGACGTCGATCTTGCGTTGCAGCAGATCGATCATGCGTTGCAGGCGCACCAGCAGCCCGGGACATGGCGCGCGCAGGCCATCGCCGGCACGGAGCAGACGCAGGGCCTTGCGCCAGGCGCCTTCGAAGCCATGCATGGCGGCTTGCTGGCGGCTGTACAGGGCAATGTCGCGGTCGAGCGCCTGGCGATAGGCACTGGCGTCGCCCAGCCGCTCGCGGCGGAGGCGCAGAAGCTCCAGGTGCTCGTCGATGTCGCGGGGGTTGTCCTGCATGCTGTAGCACTGCGCGGCGAGCACGCTGAGGGTGGTGCGCTGGATCTCCAGCAGGCGCGCATCGACTTCGCCAAGGAAGTCGGCGCGCTCGCCGGGGTTGAGGTGGAACCACGGACTGCGCCGGGGCGCGGCGGCGATGCGCTGGTCGATGAGTGTGTTGAGCAGGCGGGTGTAGTCCCGCGAGGGCTGGGTCATGGCGATCATCCTTGAGGGCCGGGGAAAGCCACGATGCTAGCGCGCCCACCCACCCCGAAAGGACCGGCAAAACCTACCCGGCGTCGTGCACCACCACCAGCAACTGCGCCGCGACCTCACCCAGCGAACGCAGGCGATGCGGGGTCTGCGCATTGAAATAGAGGGCGTCGCCGCGTTCCAGGACGACACGCTCGTTCATGAAATCCACCTCGACCTGGCCGTCATGGACGAACAGGAACTCCTCGCCCAGGTGCTCCTTGAAGGTCGAGTCGCTGAAATCCATGGGCGGACTGATCAGGAACGGCAGCAGGCTGCGCTGGCCGATCTGGTTGGCCAGCACCGCGTAGCCCGGCCCCTGGGCGCTGCCGGAGAGCAGCTGGCGCTCGCCGCTGCGCACCAGGCTGTAGCGCGCCGGGTTCGGCGCATCCTCGGCGAACAGTTCCTCGACATTGACGTTCAGCGCCCGCGCCAGCTTGAGGGCGGCGGCGATGGACGGCGTGTTCAGCCCGCGCTCGACCTTGGACAGGTAGCTTTTGGTCATGCCGGACTTTTCCGCCAGCACCTCGAGGGTGATCCCGAGTTTTTTTCTCAATAACTTCAAACGGATAGACATGCGCCGTGATCGATTCCAGGCAGTGGGGAAACTTTTTCCTTGCCTATGACACTTTGTGTCATATAGCCTTGTCTGTGTCATCTGACCGCCCCATCGGTTTCTCAGGCTCGCGGGGCGGGCCAGCCAGGACATCGCACTTCACACCACCGAGGACACACCCCAATGGCCAACACAATGGCACTGCCCAAGGACCAACTGGTCCAGCAGGCCCTTGCGCGGATGCAAGGCTCGCTTGCGGATAATACGTGGACTGTCAGGGAAAAGCTGGCCCTGACCTGCCGCATTCTCTTCGACCGCGGTCACGATTCCGGCCTGGCCGGGCAGATCAGCGCCCGCGGCCCGCAACCCGGCACCTTCTACACCCAGCAACTGGGCCTGGGTTTCGACGAGATCAGCGCGAGCAATCTGCTGCTGGTCAACGAAGACCTGGAGGTCCTCGAAGGCCAGGGCATGGCCAATCCGGCCAACCGCTTCCACAGCTGGCTGTACCGCGCCCGCCCGGACGTCAACTGCATCATCCACACCCACCCCACCCATGTGGCGGCCTTGTCGATGCTGGAAGTGCCCTTGCAGGTATCGCACATGGACGTCTGCCCGCTGTATGACGACTGCGCGTTTCTCCAGCACTGGCCGGGCGTGCCGGTGGGCAACGAAGAAGGCGAGATCATCGCCGCCGCGCTGGGCGACAAGCGTGCCATCCTGCTGTCCCACCACGGTCAGTTGTCCACGGGCAGCAGCATCGAGCAGGCCTGCGTCATCGCCAACCTGATCGAGCGCGCGGCGCAGTTGCAACTGCTGGCGATGTCCGCCGGAACCCTGCAGCCGATCGACCCGGCCCTGGGCCGCGAGGCCCACGACTGGATCGACCGGCCCAAGCGCCACGGCGCGGCTTTCGACTATTTCGCCCGGCAAAGCCTGCGTTCCCACGCCGACTGCCTGAACTGACCGAACCGGAGCAACGCACATGAGCAATCTCTTCCACGGCATCATCGGCTACACCGTTACCCCGTTCAGCGGCCACGATGGCGAAAGCCTCGACCTCGCCGCACTCGGCCAGTCCATCGAGCGCCTGATCGACGGTGGCGTACAGGCCATCGCCCCGCTGGGCAGCACCGGCGAAGGCGCCTACCTGAATGACCGCGAATGGAGCCAGGTCGCCGAGTTCAGCCTCAGCCGGATCGGCAAGCGCGTGCCGACCATCGTCAGCGTGTCCGACCTGACCACCGCCAACGCCATCCGTCGCGCGCGCTTCGCCGAAGAGCACGGCGCCGATGCGGTGATGGTGCTGCCGGCGGCCTACTGGAAACTCAGCGAGGCGGAGATCCTCCGTCACTACCAGCGCATCGGCGACAGCATCGGCATCCCGATCATGCTCTACAACAACCCGGCCACCAGCGGCACCGACATGTCGGTGGAACTGATCCTGCGCATCGTCAGGACGGTGGAGAACGTCACCATGGTCAAGGAGAGCAGCGGCGACATCCAGCGCATGCACGCCCTGCAGCAACTGGGTGAAGGTCAGGTGCCGTACTACAACGGCTGCAACCCGCTGGCCCTGGAAGCCTTCATTGCCGGCGCGAGCGGCTGGTGCACGGCGGCGGCCAACCTGATCCCGGTGCTCAACCAGCAGTTGTACCGCGCGGTGGTGGGCAATGACCTGGAGCGGGCGCGCGAGCTGTTCTACCGGCAGTTGCCGTTGCTTGAGTTCATCCTCAAGGGCGGCTTGCCGGCGACGGTCAAGGCCGGCCTGAAGCTGACCGGGATCGATTGCGGGGTACCGCGGGCGCCGGTGTTTCCGCTGGATGAGGGGGGCTGTGGACGGTTGAAGGCGCTGCTGGATCGGCTCGCTTAGCTCAGGACGGGCAATTCCCGTAGGAGCGGGCTAGCCCGCGAAAGACCGCGCAGCGGTCCCAAAATCGCATGGACAGCACCCCTTTTGCTTGGGTATCTACACATCTCTGAAAACCTGGCGGAAACCGCATCAAGGCCGCCAGGTGCCTGTCTTGAGTCTTGCAGCGCTCTGAAGATCGAGCGCCGCCCGCGCGGCGCTTCGCGAGCAAGCTCGCTCCCACAGTTTGTTGCAACGCGCCTATGCCTGACAGGCCATGGTTGACCGCCTTGTTGGTGCGACTCAATACCGAGTCGAACCCAACAGCCTCCCCGCGATGCATCGCCGAAAAAACAAAGGCTGACAACCCAAATCCCACAGGCCATGGCGCGTTGCAACAAACTGTGGGAGCGAGCTTGCTCGCGAAGCGCCGCGCGGGCGGCGCTCGATCTGGACGGCACTGCAAGACTCAAGACAGACACCTGGCGGCCTTGATGCGGTCCCCCGACAAGCCTTCAAAGATGTGTAGATACCCAAGCCCCTTTTTGGGACCACATTGCGGTCCTTTCGCGGCGGTTCGGCGCGGCAGGCGCCTACGGAACCAGGCCACCCGCCTCGAAAACCTGCCACGCCTCGCCCTCGCCCAGCTCCACCACCAAGCGCTGCACCGGCCCCAGCAACGCACGGTACTGCGCCGCATCGCAGGTCGGCAGGAACACCGACAGCACCCGCGGATCATAGAAGCGGAACATCAGCACCCGCCGGTCCTCGGTACGCACCCGGAGAAACTTCTTGCAGTGCCGGCGCAGGTCCGCCATCGACACCCGCGCCGGCACCCGCAAGGCAATACCCCACGCCTTGCCCCAGCCCAAGCTCAGCAGTTCCAGGCTTTCGGCACAGCCCGCCTGCAGCCTGACCAGCCACGGCGCCGCCGCCTTCAAGCGCGGGATCAGCACGCCGGCATACAGGCAATCGCGCTCCAGCCGGCTGCCTTCGAGCCATGCCAGGATCGCCGGATCCCGGGCACCGTCGAGCAGCAGGTAGACCTGATGCTCCCGCGTCGCTTCGTCCTCGGGCCAGAGCAGATCGATCACCGCCGGCAGATTCATGTTCATGCACCACGCTCGCAGATTTCACAGAAAGGCGTGCCATTCTCGGCCGCCTGCTCCAGGACGCCCGCCTGTGCGTCCTGTACCGCTTCGACCCTGGCCTGTTCGGCGCTGGTCGCCGCGGCGACCTGTTGCGCCTTGACCTGCTCGCACACTTCGCAGAACGGCGTGGCCTCCTGCGCCGCCTTCTCCAGCATGCTGGCCAGTGCCTCCTGGACCTGCGCCACGTCGTCCGCTGGCGCGGCCACCGGCGCTTCGACCGGCACGGGCGTCTCGGCCGGCGCCACCGTGGCGATCGGCTCAGGCTCGACCGCCTCGACCCGTTCGGGCACCGGCGCGGGCTTCGCGAGCGGCGCGACCACCTTGACCGTGGCGGCGGCGACCGAACGCGTCGGTACCCGCTCACGCCAGGTGTAGCGATCGGCGCGCAGTGTGCCGAAGCGCAGCTCGTTGGCCACCTGCTGCAGCACCTGTTCGTCGCTGAGCCGATGGATCGGCAGGGTCTGTCGGGCCAGCAGACCACGCAACTCATGCACGCGGCTGGCTTCGCGCAGGTGGCGCTGGACGAACGCATCGGCCTGCCAGGCATCGCCCAGGTCGAGGCGTTGCTGCCAGGCCAGGGTCGGATCGGACGGCAAGGTGACATCGAACCCGGCCTGTTCGCACAGGCCGATCTGTTCCACGCCATCCGCAATCCATAACTGCATGATCCCGTTCCTGGAAGCTGTTGAGCAAAGGGGTCACCACACTAGCGCGCACTATGGCCTTTAGCCAGATCAGCCGCGCAATTGCGGCCGGCGGCCCTCGCCAGGCACCTCGATACGAACCTCAAGCGAACTCATGTCAATAAGCCACAAAAAAAGCCGTGATTTGCTTGACCCACCGCGGAAACCTCCCATTAAATCCGCACATTCCTACAAAAATAACGGCCGCCGCCGGCACCCTCAAGGGACGTCCAATGCTAAGCACCGCCTTCGACAACGCACGCGTCATGGCTCTCAACGACCAGGCCGTGCAGTACCGGAACCAGGGCTGTCTGGACGAAGCGGAGCAGTGTTTTCACGAGGCCCTGCACCTGGCGGAAAACGTCGAGGGCTTCGATCCCGCCAGCCTCGCCACCCTGCGCGACGGTCTCGCCGGGCTGCGCTGGGCCCAGCAGCGTCATGCCGAAGCCGAAGCGCTCTATCTCGATGTGCTGAGCACCCGCGAAAGCCTGTTCTCCCCCAGCCACCAGGTGGTCGGCCAGAGCCTGCAGACCCTGGGCAACTGCTACCTGAAACAGGGCCGTATCGGCGAGGCCGCGAGCATGCTCGAACGCGCCGTGCAGGTCTACCGCGAAGACACCCCCGACGACCTCGAACCGGTCAGTGCCTGCCTCGCCTCGCTGGGCCTCGCGCACCTGCAGCAGGACAATCTGCGTGCCGCGCACGAGGCCTTCAGCGAATCGCTGGTGATCTACCAGGTGCAGACCCCGCGCAACGAACAGGTGATCGCGGTTCTCGGCGAGCAACTGAAGATGATCGAACACCTGGGCAAGGGCGCCTGGTGGAAATTCTGGTGAGCCGGCCAAAACCGGACTGAGGCGACGCGGCCCCCGTAGGAGCTGGCTTGCCTGCGAAAGGACCGTACAACGGTCCCTGATAGCGGTGAGGTCTGGGACCGCTGCGCGGTCCTTTCGCAGGCAAGCCAGCTCCTACGGGGACCGCGTCGCCAGGCCGTCGAGCGCCGCTCCACACAATCCCCCTGCAAAAACACGCAGGAGGGATTATTCTGCAAAAACATTTCCCCGCCAGAAACTATGTGAGAAGCGAATATGAAGATCGATGACATGGACGCCTTCGTCGCCGTCATCCGCTGCCAGTCGACCAACCTCGCCGCCGAGGCGTTGCAGTTGACCCAGCCAGCGATCACGCGGCGGGTGCAGAATTTCGAGGAAGACCTCGGCGCCAACCTGCTCGACCGCAATACCAAGCCGCTCAAGCCGACGCCCATGGGCTGGCGGGTCTACGAACAGTGCAAGGCGATCCTGCGCGAGATCGATACCCTGCGCGAGCTGGTGGCCAGCGACGGCGCGCCCAGCGGCACGCTGCGCCTGGGGGTGCCACAGACCATCGGTGACGTGGTTCTGCTCGACGCCCTGGCGAAGATCCGCGAGGCCTATCCGGAACTGCGCACCCAGGTGGTCAGCGGCTGGGGCAGTTCGCTGATCTCGCGCATGGAAAACGGCGACCTGGACGCCGCCGCGGCGCTGTTCCCCACCGGCAAGATCTTCCCCGAAGGCATCGCCAGCCGCTCCATCGGGCGCATGCAACTGCGCGTGGTGGCCGCCAGGGGCAGCGCGCCCAAGCGCAGCTACAAGCTCAAGGACTGCTATCTGCGCGGCTGGGTCCTCAACCCCGATGGCTGCGGTTTCCGCGCCGGTCTGCAGCGCGCACTGAGCGAACAGGGCCTGTCGCTGCAGATCAACCTGGAGACCTTCGGCACCGAACTGCAACTGGGGCTGGTCGCCAACGGCCAGGGCCTGGGCCTGGTGCCGGAACCGCTGCTGGCGGCGAGCAGGCATCGCGAGCAACTGGAAGTCCTCAACGTCAGCGACTTCAAGCCGCAGGTCGATCTATGGCTGTTCCACCCACGCTACCTGGGCAATCTGCAGGAGCCGGTGGAGTTGTTCGGCGCGGTCTCGGCGCAGCGCCTGGACAGCAGCAAAATAGCCTGATTGCATTTTGAAAAAAATCTTTATGCTTTTTTCTGATAATTAACTTAGAACCAAAAAGCCTTTCACAAGCGTGTTTAAGGCGCTTATGTTCGTTTCACCGACCCCGACCTGGTGGAGGCAAATGGATTTTCGCCGCCGCCAGAGGGCCTGCCCGCCTTCGCTCCCCCCCGCTCTCGTGGGTTCTCCCTGGCCGCACGCGGAATGCCGATATTCCGACCTCATGGAGAACGCGATATGGGGCTCACCCGTAGAGATCTGGTAACCCGCCTGGCCGCCATCGGCGGCTATTCGGCGGCACTCGGCGGCCTGTCCGCCCTCGGCCTGCCCGGCAATGCCCGGGCGGCGAGCTTCGAACCCCTGAACCTGGCCAGCCGTGCCGGCAACGGCAAGCGCGTGCTGATCGTCGGCGGCGGCATCAGCGGCCTGGTCTCGGCCTATGAGCTGCGCAAGGCCGGTTTCAACGTGAAAGTGCTGGAGGCCCGCGATCGCATCGGCGGGCGGGTCTGGACCCTGCGCAACGGCGATCGCATCGAGCACAACGACGGCAGCCGGCAGACCGTGGAATTCGACGACGGCCTGTTCTTCAACGCCGGCGCCGCGCGCCTGCCCAGCCATCACCTGACCATCCTCGGCTACTGCCGCGAGCTCGGCGTGGAGCTGCAGGTGCTGGTCAACAGCAGCCGCAATGCCCTGGCCCAGCCAGACCTGGCGCAGCCGCCACTGCTGCTGCGCCAGGCGGTCAACGACACCCGCGGCCACCTCAGCGAACTGCTCGCGCGCAGCGTGCAGCGCAACAGCCTCGACCAGGAGCTCGACGCCGGCGAGCGCAAAGCGCTGCTGGACTTCCTCAAGGTCTACGGCGACCTCAACGACGAGCGCCAGTACCGCGGCTCGGTGCGCTCGGGCTACACCCGCTTCGCCGGCGCCGGTGACCAGACCCCGGTCCAGCGCGACCCGGTGGAGCTCAAGCGCCTGCTCGACAGCAACCTGCTGCTGCCGCTGGTGTTCGACGAGATCCCGGAGTTTTCCTCGACCATGTTCCAGCCGGTGGGCGGCATGGACCAGATTCCCAAGGCCTTCTACCGCCAGGTCAAGGACGCGGTGCAGCTCAACGCCGAGGTGCAGTCGATCCAGACCTCGGAGACGGGCAGTCGGGTGGTCTGGCGCGATCGCCTCAGCGGACGCCAGCACACCGAGGACGCCGACTACGCGGTGGTCGCCCTGCCCCTGCCGCTGCTGCGCAAACTCGACAGCAACTTCACCCCGGCCTTCAAGAACGCCCTCGGCCTGGCCCAGGGCGACAAGGCCAACAAGGTGGCCTGGCAATCGCCGCGGTTCTGGGAAACCGACTTCCAGATCTATGGCGGCCTCTCCTACATCAACCACGAAGCGCGCACCCTGTGGTACCCCAGCGACCGTCTGAACAGTGCCCAGGGCGTGCTGGTGGCGACCTACAACAACGGCGAGGTGGCCGACGGCTTCGCCGCCAAGTCGTGGCAGGCGCAGTTCGCCTCGTCCCGCGCCGCCGTGGAATCCCTGCACCCGGGCCACTCGCACAAACTGGGCCGGCCGGTGGCGGTGAACTGGTCGAAGATTCCTTTCAGCGAAAGTCCGTGGATCGTCCACGACGAAGTGGCCCAGCCGGGCTACGACATTCTCAACCAGCCACAAGGCCGCACCTGGCTGGCCAGCGACGCCCTGGCCCATGGCGGCGTCGGCATCTGGCAGAACAGCGCCGCCGAATCGGCGCGGCGGGTGGTCGGCCTGATCGCCCGGCATGCCGGCCAGACCTCCGCCAACGTTGCCGCCGCCTGAATCACGACAAGGAACGTCCCATGAAAAAGACCACCGTATTCGCGCTCGGAGCCCTGATGAGCCTGACCCTGAACACCGCCCACGCCGACAGCATCCAGCGCGTCGACCCGCCGGGCTCGAACTTCCCCATTTCGCAAGTGGTCAAGGTACCGGCCTCGGCGCAACTGATCTTCGTCAGCGGCACCCTGCCCGACGTCGCCGATGCCAAGGCGCCGAAAGGCACCATCGCCGCCTATGGCAACACCGAAACCCAGACCCTCTCGGTGCTCAACAAGCTGCGCGGCATTCTCCAGGCCCAGGGCCTGGACCTGGGCGATATCGTCCAGTTGCGGGTGTTCCTGGTGGGCGACCCGGACAAGGGCAACACCCTCGACTTCGCCGGGCTGCAGGCCGCCTACACGCGCTTCTTCGCCACCGCCGAACAGCCGAACAAACCGACCCGCACCGCCTTGCAGGTGGTCGCCCTGCCGCTGCCCGGCGCGCTGGTGGAAATCGAAGCCATCGCCGCCAAGACCCCGTGAGCCGGGGTCGTTCACCGCTATAACCAGAAAAGGAAATCTGCCTTGAACACTGCCCGCCTCTCCCGCTGGCCGGCAGCGACGGCGCGCACCCCTCTGTTGGGTGCCGCGCTGCTCGCCAGCCTCAATCTCCCCGTGGTCGCCGCCGAAGAACCGAGCGACAAGCAGCAGAGCTCGCGCCTGGATACCGTGATCGTCACCGGTAACCGTGGCAGCGAGAAACGCACCGTGACCACCAGCCCCGCGCCCATCGATGTGATCAGCGCCAAACAACTGCAGGCCACCGGCAAACCCGGCCTGATGGAAGCCCTCAGCGCCACGGTGGCCTCCTTCACCCTGCCGGAAAAGACCGGCTGGGACGCCAGCGGCATGGCCCGCGCGCCTAGCCTGCGCGGCCTCAACGCGGCGCAGGTGCTGGTGCTGGTCAACGGCAAGCGCCGCCACACCAGCGCCACCCTGAACATCAGCGGCATCCACGCCGGCGCCGCCCCGGCCGACCTCGACCTGATCCCCATCAGCGCCATCGACCATGTCGAGGTGCTGCGTGACGGCGCCGCCGCGCAATACGGCTCGGACGCCATCGCCGGGGTGATCAACGTGATCCTCAAGGCCGATACCAGCGGCACCGCGGTGACCAACGTCGGCCAGGGCTACGACGGCAAGAAGCAGACCGTGCAGCAGAGCCTGAACAAGGGCTTCGAGATCGGTAACGACGGTGTCCTGCAACTGGCCCTCGACGCCCGCAGCCAGAACGACGACAACAAGGCCAACGCCAACGGCTACAGCCAGGCCGAAGCCCATAAGAAAGCCGGCAAGGCGACCTATGGTGGCTACGGCACGCCGAAGATCAACCTGCTGACCCTCGGCTACAACGCCGAGCTGCCGGTCAATGACGACCTCAGCCTGTACTCCTTCAGCACCTGGTCCTACCGCAAGGCCGAACAGGGGCAGAACTTCCGCCTGCCGACCATCGTCAACACCATCACCACCGGCCCCAACGGCCGGCCGTCCGGCTACACGCCGACCTGGTACATCGAGGAGCAGGACTTCCAGGCCGCGTTCGGCGCCAAGGGCCTGGCCGCCGAATGGGACTGGGACCTGTCCAGCACCTACGGGCGCAACGACGCCGAACAGGGCACCTGGAACAACCAGAACCCGTCCCTCGGCGAAGCCACGCCGAACCACTTCAAGTCCGGTACGTGGATCTCCACTCAGTTGACCAGCAACCTCGATCTGCATCGCGGTTTCGAGGTCGGCCTGAGCAAGCCGCTGGACCTGTCCTGGGGCCTGGAACAGCGCCGCGACGGCTACGAGGTGGAGAAAGGCGACTGGGCCAGCTGGGCCAATGGCGGCTATTGCCGGGCGCCAGGCCAGTGCGCTTCGTCCGGGGCCCAGGTGACCAACGGCATCTCCCCCGAGCAGACCGCCAAGACCCACCGCAACAGCGTGGCCAGCTACGTCGACGTAGGCTTCAACCCGCTGCCGCAGTGGTATGTCGGCACCGCCCTGCGCTACGAGCACTACGACCAGGGCATCGGCGCGACCCGCAGCGGCAAGCTCAGCACGCGCTACGAGTTCACCCCGCAACTGGCGCTGCGCGCCACGGTGAGCAACGGCTTCCGCGCGCCGTCGCTGGCCAACAGCCTGTTCAGTGCGCGGTCCACCACCTTTGGCGTGGTCAACGGGGTCTACCAGTCGATCAACTACGGCGTGCTGCCGGTGGACTCGGCGGCGGCCAAGGCCCTCGGCGCCGAACCGCTGAAGCCGGAGAAATCCAGCAACTACAGCCTCGGCCTGACCTTCCAGCCCAGCGATCGGCTGTCCTTCACCGCCGATGCCTACGTGATCAACGTGCGTGACCGCATCACCCTGACCGGCACCCTGCTCGGCCCGGAAGTGCTGCAGACCCTGATCGCCAACGGCATCAACTCCACCTCCGGCGGCCAGTACTTCACCAACGGCGCCAATACCCGGACCAAGGGCGTCGACCTGGTGGGCAACTACGACCAGGACCTGGGCGGCTTCGGCAGTGTGAAATGGACCGCGGCGTGGAACTGGAACGACACCGAGATCCTCGACTACAAGGAGGGCGTGAGCATTCTCGGCAAGCAGTACGACCTGATGAACCGCCAGGCGCGCAACTTCATCACCGGGGTGCAGCCCAAGACCAAGCTGATTCTCGGCGGCAACTGGCGCCTGGATCGCTACAACGTCAACCTCGGCCTGACCCGCTACGGTTCGTACCTCGAAGTCAACGATGCCAGCGACCGCTCTCTGGACCGGGTGTACAAGGCGCGCTGGATCACCGACCTGGATGTCGGCTACCAGCTGACCAAGGACCTGAACCTGGCGGTGGGGGCGAAGAACCTGTTCGACATCTATCCGGAACGGCAGAACCCACCCAACAAGACCATGACCAAGGGCTACGGCGCGTATTCGCCGTACGGCTTCACCGGGGGCTATTACTTCACGCGCCTGACCTATGAGTTCTAGGTGACTTGCACGGGCGGTGTGGCTGCGGATTCATCGAGGCGTCGGACCGGCGCCGCTGTGAATCCGCGGCCACACCGTCCGCGCATGAAGCTGGCGCTATAAAATTCAATTTTCTGATATTGAAAAACACATTTAATGCTTTATTTACATAATTAGCATAGAAGAAAACGGTCCTTCACAGACGCTCCACACCCGCATAAGGTCTATCCCAGACCGACCCCTTTCCCGGCGGAGGCCCCTTTTCGCGACGCAAGCCGGGCCTCGCCGCGCTTCGTCGCCTCACCCTCCGCGCAGGAACGAAGCATGAGCAAACGACAGATCAGACTCGGCGCCATGATCCACGGTGTCGGCCACGGCTGGGGCGAGTGGCGTCACCCGGACGCACTGGCCGACGCCAGCGTCAACTTCACTTACTACAAACAGCAGGCCCGCCTGGCCGAAGCCGGCAGATTCGACTTCGCCTTCATCGCCGACAGCCTGCATATCCACGCCAAGTCCAGCCCGCATTACCTCAACCGTTTCGAGCCGCTGACCATCCTCTCCGCCCTGGCCGCGGTCACCGAGCATATCGGCCTGGTGGCGACCATCACCGTGAGCTACACCGAACCGTTCCAGGTCGCCCGCCAGCTGGCCTCGCTGGACCATATCAGCGGCGGTCGCGCCGGCTGGAACGTGGTCACCTCCTGGCTGTCCGGGACCGCCGACAACTTCGGCAAGAGCGAGCACCCGCCGCACGCCGAGCGCTACCGCATCGCCGAGGAGCATGTGCAGGTGGTCCAGGGCCTGTGGGACTCCTGGGAAGACGACGCGTTCACCCGCGACAAGCAGAGCGGCGAGTTCTTCGATCCGGACAAGCTGCACACGCTGAACCACCACGGCGAGTTCTTCAAGGTCAAGGGGCCGCTGAACATCGCCCGCTCGCGCCAGGGCCAGCCGCTGATCTTCCAGGCCGGCACCTCCGAGGACGGACGCAACTTCGCCGCGCGCCAGGCCGATGCGATCTTCGTCAGCCCCGAGGGCTTCAGCGACGCCCGCGCCTACTACCTGGACCTCAAGCAACGGGCGAAGAACTTCGGGCGCAACCCGGACGAGCTGTTCATCCTGCCGGGCATCCGCCCCCTGGTCGGCAGCGATGCCGAGGATGCCGAACGCCTGTACCAGGAAGCCCTCGCGCTGGTCGGCATCGACGATGCCCTGGTCGCCCTCGGCCGGCCGTTCAACGACTACGACTTCAGCGTCCATGACCTCGACGCACCGTTTCCCGACCTGGGCGATCTCGGCAGCCAGAGCCACAAGGGCTCGTCCGATCAGCTCAAGCGCATCGCCCGCGAGGAAGGCCTGACCCTGCGCCAGGTGGCACTGCGCTTCTCGGCGCCGAGCCGGGATTTCGTCGGCACCGCCGAGGAGGTGGCGAACGCCGTGCAGGACTGGTTCGAACACGACGCGGCCGACGGTTTCATCATCAACGCGCTGCTTCCCGACGGCCTGCAGCGCTTTACCGAGCTGGTAGTGCCCGTGCTGCAGGAACGCGGCCTGTTGCGCCGTGACTACGAGGGCCAGACCCTGCGCGACAACTTCGGTCTGGCCGTGCCGGACAACCGCCATACCTTGCGTCGCACCCGCGAAGCGGTCGCTTGAACCGCCCGGACAGAACCTATCAACGGACAAGGAGTTTTGCCCCCATGAGTCTCGAATTCATTGGCCTGATCGGCCCCCAGGAAGGCAGCGAATCCCAGGCCCCGCGCGGCCCGTCGGTCGACCTGGAATTCATCAGGGCGTTCGCCCAGGCGCAGGAATACGGCGGTTTCGACAAGGCCCTGCTGGCGGTCAACACCAGCGCCGCCGACTCGCTGATCATCGCCAGCCACGTCGCCGCCTACACCGAGAAGCTCGGTCTGCTGGTGGCCCACCGCCCGGGCTTCCAGGCACCGACCTTCGCCGCCCGCCAGTTCGCCACCCTCGATCACCTGAGCCGTGGTCGCGCCTCGATCAACGTGATCACCGGCGGCGACAGCGGCGACCTGCAGCGTGACGGCGACTTTCTCGACAAGGACGCCCGCTACGCGCGCACCAGCGAGTACCTCGACGTGGTCCGGCAGACCTGGACCGCGACCGCGCCGTTCAACCACGAGGGCGCGCACTATCGCGTGGAGGACAACCTGACCCTGATCAAGCCGCTGCAGAAGCCGCATATCCCGATCTACTTCTCCGGGGCGTCCGACGCCGCGGTGGAAGTGGCGGCGAAACATGCCGACGTCTACATGATGTGGGGCGAGCCGCTGGAGCAGGTGCGCGAGCGTATCGCCAAGGTGCGCCGGGCGGCGGCGAAGTACGGGCGGGAGAAGCATATTCGCTTCAGCCTGTCGCTGCGCCCGATCCTCGGCGCCACCGAGGAACAGGCGTGGGCCCGCGCCGAGCGCATCCTCGCCGATGCCCGGGTGCTGCACGAACAGCGCGCGAGCAAGCGTCGCGAGCTGAATGTGGGCAAGAACAACAGCGGCTCGGCGCGACTGGTGGAACTGGCCAGCCAGAAAGTGGTGCACGACACCCGGTTGTGGACGGCGATCGCCGCGCTGACCGGGGCGGCGGGCAACTCGACCTCGCTGGTGGGCACGCCGGACCAGGTGGCCGAGGCGGCGCTGGAGTACTACAACCTCGGCGTCACCACCTTCCTGTTCCGTGGCTTCGACCAGTTGCGTGATGCGGTGGAGTACGGCCAGGAACTGCTGCCGCGGATTCGTGCCAAGGTGGCGCAGCAGGCGCAGGGCAAGCGGGCCAACGGCTGAGGCCAGGCTTCACGCGATTGGCCCCCCGTAGGAGCTGGCTTGTCGTGTGACGAACCACTGCGAAAGGACCGCGTAGCGGTCCCAATCCGGGCAATAACATTTTCGGGACCGCTACGCGATCCTTTCGCGGGCAAGCCCGCTCCTACAGAGAGCCAGACGAAAAAAAACCGCCAGCGACCCTGCTGGCGGTTCAAACGTAGCGCAGATATGAAGATATTGCCGTCGCACCCAGAGGGACCTACCAAAGGGGCAGCATCAGTATCGCCATCCCGCCGCCACACTGCTTGTCCTTCCCTGCCAGTCGTTTGTACCTCGATGCCAGGGCACCGCGGCGGGACTGGATTATCGGTTCTGGGTGATGGGGTGACTGTTCCGGCCCTATCGCTGCATGGGTATCTACACATCCTCGAAGGCTTGTCGGGGAACCGCATCAAGGCCGCCAGGTGCCTGTTTTGAGCCCTGCAGTGCCTGTGAGATCGAGCGCCGCCCGCGCGGCGCATCGCGGATGAATCCGCTCCCACATCTATTGCAACGTGCCATGGCCTGTGAGAGTTGAGTTGCCAGCCTTTGTCTTGCGGCGATGTATCGCGGGGAGGCTGTCGGTTCGGCTCGGTATCGCGTCGTGCCGACAAGGCGAACAACCATGGCCTGTCAGGCATAGGCACGTTGCAACCGATGTGGGAGCGGATTCATCCGCGATGCGCCGCGCGGGCGGCGCTCGATCTTGAGGGCGCTGCAGGGCTCAAGACAGGCACCTGGCGGCCTTGATGCGGTCCCCTGACAAGCCTTCGAAGATGTGTAGATACCCAAGCCAGCAATAGGCCCCTCAAGTCCACCACAACTATCAACGCCACACGATAAAGCCCGACTACCATCATTCCCCGTGATAGTTACCTTCGCTTCGTTCGATTCGTCGCCGCCCCTGGTAAAACGCAGAATCCGCCCACTATCAATACATTGGCGGAGTTCTCCATGGAGCAGTCACTCAAACCCTTGCGCTACCCCCTTGCCGCTTTGGCACTTCTGGTGATGAGTGCCTGCGGTCGCACCCCGGAAGCGGTGCATGCGCCCTCGGTGCCGAAGGTCAGCGTGGCGAAAGTGATCGAACAGCCGATCAATGAATGGGACGAGTTCACCGGCCGCCTCGAAGCCCCGGAAACCGTCGAAGTCCGCCCGCGTGTCTCCGGACAGATCGACCAGGTGGCCTTCACCGAAGGCGCCCAGGTGCAGAAAGGCGACCTGCTGTTCCAGATCGACCCGCGTCCGTTCCAGGCCGAGGTCCGCCGCCTCGAAGCCCAGCTGCAACAAGCCCGCGCCACCGCCATCCGCTCGGAAAACGAAGCCCAGCGCGGCGAACGCCTGCGCAACAGCAACGCCATCTCCGCCGAACTGGCCGAGTCGCGCAGCAGCGCCGCCGCCGAAGCCCGCGCCGGCGTCGCGGCGATCCAGGCACAACTGGACCTGGCCAAGCTGAACCTGAGCTTCACCCGCGTCACCGCGCCGATCAACGGCCGGGTCAGCCGCGCCCAGTTCACCGCCGGCAATATCGTCACCGCCGACGTCACGCCGCTGACCAGCGTGGTCTCCACCGACCGCGTGTACGCCTACTTCGATGCCGACGAGCGCGTCTACCTCAAGTACAACCAACTGGCCCGCGACGGCCAGCGCGGCCAGAGCACCCCGGTGTACCTCGGCCTGTCCAACGAGACCGGCAACCCGCACCTGGGCCAGATGAACTTCGTCGACAACCAGGTCAACCCCAAGACCGGCACCATCCGCGGCCGCGCCGTGTTCGACAACCGCGACGGCCAGTTCACCCCGGGGCTCTACGCGCGCCTGAAACTGGTGGGCAGCGCCACCTACGACGCGGTACTGATCAACGACGAGGCGGTCGGCACCGACCTGGGCAAGAAGTTCGTGCTGGTCATGGACCAGGACAACAAGGCCGCCTACCGCCCGGTGGAGCTCGGTCCGAAACTCGAAGGCCTGCGCATCGTGCGGGCCGGCCTGAGCAAGGACGACCGCATCGTGGTCAGGGGCCTGCAGCGGGTCCGTCCCGGCTCGCCGGTCACCCCGGAAGAAACGCCGATGGCCAGCGAAGCCACCCTCGCCGCCCTCGCCCAGCAACGCCAGGCCCTGGAAGCCGCCAACCGTCAGCCCGTCGATAACGGCAAGGCCACGGTCAAGCTCGCCAGCGCCGCGACCCCACGCGGTTAAGGGACGACGCCAATGAATTTTTCCAAGTTCTTCATTACCCGGCCGATCTTCGCCGCGGTGCTCTCGCTGCTGATCCTGATCGCCGGTGCGATCTCGCTGTTCCAGTTGCCGATCAGCGAATACCCGGAAGTGGTGCCGCCCACCGTGGTGGTGCGCGCCAACTTCCCCGGGGCCAACCCCAAGGTGATCGGCGAAACCGTGGCCGCACCGCTGGAACAGGCCATCACCGGTGTCGAGAACATGCTCTACATGTCCTCGCAGTCCACCGCTGACGGCAAGATCACCCTGACCATCACCTTCGCCCTCGGCACCGACCTGGACAACGCCCAGGTCCAGGTGCAGAACCGCGTGACGCGGACCCAGCCCAAGCTGCCGGAAGAAGTGACGCGCATCGGCATCACCGTCGACAAGGCCTCGCCCGACCTGACCATGGTCGTGCACCTGACCTCGCCGGATAACCGCTACGACATGCTCTACCTGTCCAACTACGCCATCCTCAACATCAAGGACGAGCTGGCGCGCCTGGGCGGTGTCGGCGACGTGCAGCTGTTCGGCATGGGCGACTACTCGCTGCGGGTCTGGCTCGATCCGAACAAGACCGCCTCACGCAACCTCACCGCCAGCGACGTGGTCACGGCAATTCGCGAACAGAACCGTCAGGTCGCCGCCGGCCAGCTCGGCGCACCGCCCGCGCCGAACGCCACCAGCTTCCAGCTCTCGGTCAACACCCAGGGCCGCCTGGTCAGCGAGGAAGAGTTCGAGAACATCATCATCCGTTCCGGCGAAAACGGCGAAATCACTCGCCTGAAGGACATCGCCCGGGTCGAACTGGGTTCCAGCCAGTACGCCCTGCGCTCGCTGCTGAACAACCAGCCGGCGGTGGCCATCCCGATCTTCCAGCGCCCGGGCTCCAACGCCATCGAGATCTCCGACGAAGTGCGGACGAAGATGGCCGAGCTCAAGCAGAACTTCCCCGAAGGCATGGACTACAGCATCGTCTACGACCCGACCGTGTTCGTCCGCGGCTCGATCGAGGCGGTGGTGCACACCCTGTTCGAAGCGCTGATCCTCGTGGTCCTGGTGGTGATCCTGTTCCTGCAGACCTGGCGCGCCTCGATCATCCCGCTGGTGGCGGTACCGGTCTCGCTGATCGGCACCTTCGCCGTGATGCACCTGTTCGGCTTCTCGCTCAACGCCCTGTCGCTGTTCGGCCTGGTGCTGGCCATCGGCATCGTGGTGGACGACGCCATCGTCGTGGTGGAAAACGTCGAGCGCAACATCGAGCTGGGCCTGAAACCGCTGGAAGCCACGCAGAAGGCCATGGGCGAAGTGACCGGGCCGATCATCGCCACCGCCCTGGTGCTGTGCGCCGTGTTCGTGCCGGCGGCGTTCATCTCCGGCCTCACCGGCCAGTTCTACAAGCAGTTCGCCCTGACCATCGCCATCTCCACGGTGATCTCGGCCTTCAACTCGCTGACCCTGTCGCCGGCCCTGGCCGCCGTGCTGCTCAAGGGTCACCACGAGCCGAAGGACCGTTTCTCGCTGCTGCTGGAGCGTCTGTTCGGCGGCTGGCTGTTCCGTCCCTTCAACCGCTTCTTCGAGCGTGCCAGCCATAGCTATGTCGGCACCGTCGGCCGGGTCATCCGCCGCAGCGGCGTGGCCATGTTCGTCTACGCCGGGCTGATGGGCCTGACCTACCTCGGCTTCTCGTCCACCCCGACCGGCTTCGTCCCGGCCCAGGACAAGCAGTACCTGGTGGCCTTCGCCCAGTTGCCGGACGCGGCCAGCCTCGATCGCACCGAGGCCGTGATCAAGAAGATGAGCGAGATCGCCCTGAAACAGCCGGGCGTGGCCGACTCGGTGGCCTTCCCGGGCCTGTCGATCAACGGCTTCACCAACAGCCCGAACAGCGGCATCGTGTTCACCCCGCTCAAGCCGTTCGACGAGCGCAAGGATCCGAGCCAGTCGGCCGGCGCCATCGCCGCCGCGCTGAACGCGCAGTTCGCCGATATCCAGGACGCCTACATCGCCATCTTCCCGCCGCCGCCGGTACAGGGGCTGGGCACCATCGGCGGCTTCCGCCTGCAGATCGAGGACCGCGGCAACCTGGGCTATGAAGCGCTGTACAAGGAAGTCCAGAACGTCATCGCCAAGAGCCGCGGCGTGCCGGAACTGGCCGGCCTGTTCACCAGCTACCAGGTCAACGTGCCGCAGGTCGATGCCGCCATCGACCGCGAAAAGGCCAAGACCCACGGCGTGGCCATCAACGACATCTTCGACACCCTGCAGATCTACCTGGGTTCGCTGTACGCCAACGACTTCAACCGCTTTGGCCGTACCTACCAGGTCAACGTCCAGGCCGAACAGCAGTTCCGCCTCGACGCCGAGCAGATCGGCCAGCTGAAGGTGCGCAACAACCAGGGCGAGATGATCCCGCTGGCGACCTTCATCAAGGTCAGCGACACCTCCGGCCCCGACCGGGTGATGCACTACAACGGCTTCATCACCGCCGAGATCAACGGCGCCGCGGCCCCGGGCTACAGCTCCGGCCAGGCGGAAAAAGCCATCGAGAAACTGCTGAAAGAAGAACTGCCCAACGGCATGACCTTCGAGTGGACCGAGCTGACCTACCAGCAGATTCTCGCCGGCAATACCGCGCTGTTCGTCTTCCCGCTCTGCGTACTGCTGGCCTTCCTCGTGCTGGCGGCCCAGTACGAAAGCTGGAGCCTGCCGCTGGCGGTCATCCTGATCGTGCCGATGACCCTGCTCTCGGCGATCACCGGGGTGATCCTGTCCGGTGGCGACAACAACATCTTCACCCAGATCGGCTTGATCGTACTGGTGGGCCTGGCGTGCAAGAACGCGATCCTCATCGTCGAGTTCGCCAAGGACAAGCAGGCCGAAGGTCTCGACCCGCTGGCCGCGGTCCTGGAAGCCTGCCGCCTGCGTCTGCGGCCGATCCTGATGACCTCGTTCGCCTTCATCATGGGTGTGGTACCGCTGGTGTTCTCCTCCGGTGCCGGTGCCGAGATGCGTCACGCCATGGGTGTGGCGGTGTTCTCCGGGATGATCGGCGTGACGATCTTCGGCCTGCTGCTGACCCCGGTGTTCTTTGTCCTGATCCGTCGTTACGTCGAACGCAGCCAGGCACGCAAGGCCGCGCGGCTGCCGGCGCTGGAGAACCACGCATGAACGCTGCAACCCTGAACAGACTGTGGCTGCCGAGCCTGCTGGTGCTGGCCCTGAGCGCCTGCGCCGTGGGCCCGGACTACAAGACCCCGGACACCGCCGCGGCGCACCTGGCCGCCATCGACGGCCAGGCCGGCCTCGATCGCAGCCGCTTCGAAAGCGCCTGGTGGCACCAGTTCGAAGACCCGGTGCTGGACCAGTTGGTGACCCAGTCACTCTCCGGCAACCGTGACCTGCGCGTCGCCTTCGCCCGCCTCAAGGCCGCCCGGGCGATTCGCGATGACGTCGACAACGATGCCCTGCCGACCGTGACCAGCCGCGCCAGCAGCAACCTGGGCAAGGGCCAGGTTCCCGGGCAGACCGAGGACCGGGTCAACAGCGAGCGCTATGACCTGGGCCTGGACATGGCCTGGGAACTTGACCTGTTCGGCCGCATCCAGCGCCAACTGGAAGCCAGCGAGGCCCAGGAAGCGGCGGCCCAGGCCGATCTGCAGCAACTGCAGGTGAGCCTGATCGCCGAACTGGTGGATGCCTACGGGCAACTGCGGGGCGCGCAACTGCGCGAGCAGATCGCCCTGGCCAACCTCAAGACCCAGCAGGATTCGCGTGGCATCACCGAAAGCCTGCGCGATGCCGGGGTCGGCAACGAGCTCGACGTGGTCCGCGCCGACGCCCGTCTGGCAGCGGTGGAGGCCAGCGTGCCGCAGCTGCAGGCGGAACAGGTGCGGGCGCGCAATCGCATCGCCACCCTGCTCGGCCAGCGCCCGGATGCGCTGAGCGTGGACCTGTCGGCCAAGCAATTGCCGGCCATCGCCAAGGCCCTGCCGGTGGGTGATCCGGGCGAACTGCTGCAACGCCGCCCGGACATCCGCCGCGCCGAACGCCAACTGGCGGCGGCCACGGCGAACGTCGGCGTGGCCACCGCGGACCTGTTCCCGCGGGTCAGCCTCAGCGGCTTCCTCGGCTTCACCGCCGGGCGTGGTTCGCAGTTGGGCTCGTCAGCGGCGCAGGCCTGGGCACTGGGCCCGAGCATCACCTGGGCGGCATTCGACCTGGGCAGCGTGCGCGCCCGCCTGCGCGGCGCCAATGCCGAGGCCGAGGGCGCACTGGCGACCTACGAGCAGCAGGTGCTGCTGGCCCTGGAAGAATCGGAAAACGCCTTCAGCGACTACGGCAAGCGCCAGCAGCGCCTGCTCTCCCTGCTCAAGCAGAGCGAAGCGAGCCGCAAGGCGGCGGAGTTGGCGTCGATTCGCTACCGCGAAGGCACGGTGGACTACCTGGTGCTGCTGGATGCCGAGCGCGAGCGCCTGGCGGCCGAGGATGCCCAGGCCCAGGGCGAGGTCGAGCTGTATCGCGGGATTGTCGCGATCTACAAGGCGCTGGGCGGTGGCTGGCAAGCCGAGGCGGTCGCTTCGGTGAAATGATTGTGTGAGGCTCCTTTGGTTGGTTCATACCGACCTCTTTGCCCCGCGGGTTTCGGCCTGGCGGGGCTTTTTTTGGTCTTTTTGCACAAGACCGCCAGGTGCCTGTCTTGAGCCTTACAGCGCCCTCTTCAGGTGAAACCTCATCTCCCCCACCGCCTCCTGCAAGGTGTAGTCCCGGCAGGAAAACCGCCAAACCCCGTCCACCCGCTCGAACTCGTCGTGATAGCGCCCCGCCGTGATCGCCTGCAGCGGCAAGCCCTCGGTGGCCTGGAACACGGTGTAGTACGAACGTACCGTGGCACGATTGCCCGCCTCGTCGATGTCGATGATCGGGTTGCTGGTCACGTGCCGGGTACGTGGCGTCCCGCACGGGTAGAGGATCACCAGCTCACGGAGCAGAGCGAGCATGCCGTTCGAGTCGATCGGCGGCGCCTCCTTGCCGACCTTGATGCGCGCGTGCCGAAACAGCCTCGCAGCGCCCTCGAAATCGCCTGTATCCAGGCATTCCGCATACTGGTAAAGCAGGTTGCTGATGGCGATGGCACTGCTGCTCATACGGACCTCGTGCAAGGGGTGTGCGCGCATTGTCCTAGGGCCTTCGCCAGTCGGCATCGTCCATTCGGCCGAGGCCTTTTTCCACTTTCGCAAGGCACAAAAGACCACTAGATCCGCCTCTTTGCCCCTCCCTGTCAACTGTCAGAGTTGTCAGGTTTCAACGCCCGGAGCCCCGCATAGACTGCAAGTCCAACCCACAGTTGTGATTTACAGATCACGGAGACAGGCAACATGAACACAACCCGCAACTCCTCCCGCGCGGAACAGATCCGCAATGGCGACTTCTCGAATGGGGGCATCAACTGGCTGACCTACGGTGACGTCAATTTCAACGACCAGCGTTGCAATGTCGGCGTGAACGGTGTCGCCGCCCAGCCTATCCTCAGCATCCCGCCCGGACGCTATCGTCTCTCCTGCCGCGCGGCCCTGGTGACGGCGGGTGGCTTCCCCGGCGCGCAGTTGCGCCTGAGCTACAACACGGTGAACACCATCATCGACATCACCAGCACCACCCCGACCACCCACGAAGTTGATCTCGACATTCCAGCCGGCATCGGCAACATGGAGATCTACCTGGAGGGCCAGACGGCGGCCGCCTGGTTCGACGACGTGTCGCTGGATTTCGCCCCGCAAAGCGAAGAACTGATCCAGAACGGCGATTTCTCCGCGGGCGGCGAGCACTGGGAACTGACCGGCGCCAACTTCGACGCGCAAACCTGTGCGCTGCGCATGGACGACGTATCGCAGACAGTTGCCGTGCCGACCCTCGGCTACTACCAACTCACCGCCCGCGCCAAGGTCGGCGCCGGATCCATGGGCCGTCTGCAGGTCAAGCTGCTGCCGGATGGCGCGACGCAGTACGTACCGGTCAGTTCCACCGACTGGAGCGACTACGCGATCGACATCACGGCGATCCAGGGCGAAAGCGCGTTCAAGGTGTCGCTGATCCGCGTGACCGGGGATGACGTGCAGTTCGACGATGTGTCGCTGAAGCTGACCGCCGGCCTCGACGACTGATCGACGGGCAAGGCCCCGCGCTCTTTCGAGAGGGGCGCGGGGCCTTGCCCTATCCGATTGTCATCTCCCAGAACCTCACTATCTTGGGATATACGTTCGACATATCCCTAGAGGTGCAGGATGGAACAAGGTTCCGTATTCCAGAGCAACCGCAGCCAGGCAGTTCGGCTGCCGAAGGCTGTGGCATTTCCCGATGACGTGAAGCGCGTCGATGTGGTCGCCGTCGGCCGGTCGAGAATCATCACGCCCGCAGGTGAATCCTGGGACAGCTGGTTCGATGCCGAAGGGACAAGCGCCGATTTCATGGCCGAGCGTGACCAGCCTGTCGATCAGGAACGCGAGACGTTTTGATGCTCAGGTACATGCTCGACACCAACATCTGCATCTTCACCATCAAGAATCGACCGCAGGAAATGCGCGAAGCCTTCAAGCGGCATCACGGTCAGATGTGCATCGTATCGCCGGCAGGACGGGAAACACCGCCGTGTTCGTGAAAGCAGAGCAAGGAAATGCTCCCGTCAGACCGCACGCAATCGGAACCCGGTTGAACAACCTTCGATTCGGTGGTGTTGCATAGCGCCACAAAACTGCCTCTGGGTCCGACTTTCATGTAGGCAATTTCCCAAGCATACTTTTCCGCCTTATCAGTTGTTGCGCCCATGGAAATCGCTGCCTACGCTTCGCCGGTCGTTGCATACAACGACCGGTCTTGACGGGCCGACTCCACGGAATCGCCGACTGCTATGGCAGCTGTGCGTGTGGGCGCCTTCGGGCGCGCCGGGTTTTCTCTGTGGACCGGTCCGTCAACCCGCGCACAGTCGCCACCCTCCTGCTTGACGGCGGGTCTGTGGCGTTTCATTCCTCCACAGAGAAACGAAGTCATGAAAAAGCTGGTACCGGATCCTCCTGCCTCCACACTTCGTCGCACCACTGTCCACACTCACTTCGGCGCTTGCCACGGCGCGCACCCACCGTTGTTCTCGGTGTGCGAAGAGGCCGATATCGAAGATGCGCTGGTTCATCTTTCTGCTGCGCTCACGTCAGCCTTTGAAACCAACTGGCAGCTTTGCGAAGTACTGCCCCGACCTACCGCAGATGTGGCATGGGCTACGTGCCAATCACTGGAAATTTGTCAGGCAATTATCAAAGCATTGTTGAACAGAAGGGATTGCCAGCCAGAAGGATAAGAGTCAGCTTTTCCTATGCCAAAGAGGGATAGGTCTATTTCGTCGTCAAACGCCAAAACAGATCTGTCCTTTTCAACCCACATCAAGCTGCTGTCGGACGACGCGGACGGTGACCTGAGGGAATGCATCACCCCCCAACCAATACCCCACACATTGACTCAACCATTCGTCTGACCCAAGCTTGGCCCTTTTCCGCACGCCCCTTACCGGATCACGCATGCCCAGACCGCGTATCTACCTGTTCGCCGGCCTCGCCCTGCTGTTGTCGCTCGGGCTGGGCGCTTACCTGCTGCGCGACGATGCTCCCGTGCCCAATCCGGCGCTCAAGCACTCCTATGCCAAGGCCCTGGCCCAGGCCCACAACGGCCTGCCCGGCGCGGCGCGGGTGCTGTATCAGCAACTGGCCCGCGACGATCTGTCCGCGATCCGCCGCGCCAGCCTGTATGCCGAACTGCCCAACTACCCCTCTCCGCTGGCCCTGAAGCTGGCCAGCCAGGACCTGCGCCACGACGACCCGCTGGTGCGCCGCGCCACTGTCGAGGCGATCGCCGCCATGGTCCCCGCCAGCCAGCGCAGCCTGTTGCTCGGGCCGCTGCTGGACGACGAGGACGACAGTGTCCGCTTCGCCGCGGTAGACGCACTGGTGGGGCTGACGCCGGACGAGATCGGCCTGTACTACGGCCCGCTGCAGGAGGTCCTCGACCAGTATCAACTGGCCCTGCTGGCCAGGGGTGACGAGGTGCGCGACCAGGTCCACCTGGCCCGCCTGTATCTGTACGAACAGGACTTCACCTCCGCCACCACCGCGCTGCGGCGCGCCCTGGAGCTGGCCCCGGAAGACCTCGACGCGATCGCCACCCAGGTCCGCCTGCTCGACCGCCAGGGGCAGACCGACGCCTCCCGCGAGGCGCTGGCCAAGGCCCTGCAACGCCATCCCGATTCGGCGGCGCTGCAGTTCGAACTGGGCCAGTGGCTGCTGCGCCACGAGCAGGAGGAGTATGCCCTGCTGGCTTTTTCCCGCGCGGTGGAACTGGAGCCGGACAACAACGATTACCGCTACACCCTCGCCCGCACCCTGCACAGCCTCGATCAGCTCGATGCGGCGCAGAAACAGCTGGAAACCGTGCTCGCCCGGCAACCGGCCAACCGCAAGGCGCGGGCGTTGCTGATCGAATACTGGAAGGAAAGCGGCCAATTGCAGAACGTGCAGATCCTGCTGGCCCAGCTGGAGCAGCAGAATCCCGACGATCCGCTGGTCCAGCAGGGATTGTAGGAGCCTGGATGCACGGCGTGTCAGGCAAATTCGGGACTCAGGTTCCACGACGGCTGCGCCGCCGTTCGCGGCTGAAGCCGCTCCTACGCCGATTGCACCCGGCCTCACCAACGCCGCGATACCTGTAGGAGCGGATTTATCCGCGATTGGGCGCGAAGCGGCCATGAAACCTGGATGCACGGCGTGTCAGGCAAATTCGGGACTCAGGTTCTACGACGGCTGCGCCGCCGATCGCGGCTGAAGCCGCTCCTACGCCGATCGCACCCGGCCTCACCAACGCCGCGATACCTGTAGGAGCGGATTTATCCGCGATTGGGCGCGAAGCGGCCATGAAACCTGAATGCACGGCGTGTCAGGCAAATTCGGGACTCAGGCTCTACGACGGCTACGCCGCCGTTCGCGGCTGAAGCCGCTCCTACGCCGATTGCATTCAAGCAGAATCCTGCCCCGCCCTTTGCCCGTGAAACCCTCCGAAAAAACCGATTGAACCCGAGCTTTCACGCCGCGGTCCAGAGAGAGTGCACCCCGCATGGCAGGGCACTTTCCAAGGAGATCGACCGTGAACGATTCGTCAGCCAACAGCGAACGTGCGCTGATCCTGGCCCCGCCAGCGATCAGCGGACTGACCCTGAGCCTGCTGGACCAGGCCGGCGTCAGTGCGTTGGCCACCACCAGCCTGCAGGAGCTGGCCGATGCCCTGGACAGCGGCGCCGGCCTGGCCATTGTCGCCCATACCAGCCTGGACGGCTTCAATGAGTCGCTGTTCAAGCACTACCTGGGCAACCAGCCGCACTGGTCGGACCTGCCGGTCGTCCTGCTCGGCGACAGCCTGCATTCCATCAGCCAGAGCCCGGACCTGTGCCTGGCCCTGGGCAATCTGTTCATCCTGCCCTGCCCCTTCCCCGAACAGGATCTTCTCGACCTGATCCATGCTTCCCTGCGCGCCCGCCGCCGCCAGTACTTCAGTTGCCAGCAGGGCCTGGAGCTGGCCGACCTGCAACGCCAGACCGAGGAACGCGTGCGGCATCTGCGCGAGGAAGAACAGCGCCTGCGTCAGGAGGAGAAGATGGAAGCCATCGGCCAGTTGGCCGGCGGTGTCGCCCACGACTTCAACAACCTGCTCACCGGCATCGGCGGCAGCCTTGAACTGATCCGCCAACGCCTCGGCCAGCAACGTGTCGAGGACATTCCCAAGCTGGTGGACATGGGCCTGAAGGCAGTGCACCGCGCGGCCGGCATCACCCACAACCTGCTGGCGTTTTCCAGCCGCCAGTCGCTGGATGACCGGCCGGTGCAACTGGCCGCCCTGCTGGAACGCAAGCGCCTGGGTGAACTGCTCGGCCCCGGCGTGCATGTGCAGGTGCGCATCGACGACACCCTGTGGCCAGCCAAGGCCGACGCCCGCCAGTTGCAGGAAGCCCTCGACAACCTGCTGAGCAATGCCCGCGATGCGTTACCCGGCGGTGGCGAAGTGCGTATCGAGGTGAGCAATCGCCACTTGCCGCGGCCCTTGCCCGACGCCCATCCGCTGAGCGGCTCCGACTTCGTGCGCATCAGCGTCAGCGACAACGGTTGCGGCATGCCGCAGAACATCGTCGACCGCGCCTTCGACCCGTTCTTCTCGACCAAGCCCAGCGGTCATGGCACGGGCCTGGGGCTGTCCATGGTCTACGGCTTCAGCCGCCAGTCCCGTGGCCATGTCAGCCTGCACAGTCGGCTCGGCCAGGGCACCGAAGTGGAGCTGCTGCTGCCGCGCCACCACCCGGAGGACGCGCAAGGCCCGGTGGCCTCGGGCCGCCGGCGGTGCGCCAGCCACGAAAGGCGCATCCTCATCGTCGAATCCAACGCCACGGTGCGCCAGCTGATGCGCAACACCCTCGGCGAACGGGGTTACCAGTGCCAGGACGTCTCCGACGCCAACCTCGCCCTGACCTTGCTGCGCGCCGAGCGGCCCTATGACCTGCTGATCTGCAGTATCGGCCTGCCGGGCATGAGCGGGCGTCATCTGGCGGAGATCGCGCGCAAGCTGCGCAGCGGCCTGCGGGTACTGTTCATCACCGGCTACGGCGACAACGAGTCCGCGCATCTGAGCCGCCTCGACGCGGACATGCAGGTGCTGGACAAGCCGTTCAGCTTCGAACAGTTGCAAGAGCGGGTAGCGCGGATGCTCGCCGGCGAGGGTGTTCCCTGAGTCAGGTGCAACACCCGGTCGGGCGCCGATGACCGATGTTCGCCCAGGGACGCATGACGCTGCTGGAACGCCTGGCCCGGCGTCAGCGCGGGGGCGCTTTGGGGGCCTCGGCCGGGGGCTGTTCCGGCTGAAGCATGCTGGTGACCTTGTGCACCAGGCTGTCCAGTCCGAACGGCTTGGTCAGCAGCTCCAGGCCAGGCTCGAGCACGCCACCGCTGCTGAGGGACTCCTCGGTGAAACCGGTGATGAACAGGATGCGCTGGTCCGGTGAGCGTTGGCGCAAGGTCTTGGCCACATCGATGCCACTGACCCCACCGGGCAAGCCGATGTCCGACACCACCAGGTCGATGGGGCCGGCGCTGTCGTACAGGGCCAGGCCATTGTGCGCATCGTCCGCCTCCAGCACTTCCATGCCCTGGTCCTGCAAGGCTTCGCGAATCAGCATGCGCAGGGTCGGCTCGTCGTCGATGAGCAGGATCCGCTCGTGGCGCATCGGCATCGGCAGCGGCGCGGCAGGCACCTGGGGCACAGGCAAGGGTTGTGGCTCGCCGACGAAACGCGGCAACAGCAACTCGACACAGGTGCCGCTGCCCTCCTCCGAAGTGATGCGCACGCTGCCGCCGGACTGGCGGACGAAACCGTAGACCATCGACAGCCCGAGACCGGTGCCCTGGCCGGCCGGCTTGGTGCTGAAGAACGGATCGAAGACACGCTCCAGTACCTCCACGGGCATGCCATGGCCGCAGTCCTGCACGCGCAGGCAACAGTAGTCGCCGGGCGCCAGGTCGACGTTGGAAATCCCCGCGTAGTGCCGTTCGTTGCTGGTGCTGATCTTCAGGCTCCCGCGGCGGTTCATGGCATCGCGGGCGTTGGCGCAGAGATTGATCAGCGCGCTTTCCATCTGGCTGGTATCGACCAGCACCCACCAGGGCCGGGGGTCCACCTGCAGTTGCAGATCGATACCCGGGCCGATGGCCTGGAGAATCAGCGGCTCGATTTCCCCCAGCAGGTCGTTCAGGTTGGTCGGCCGCGGCGACAGCGGCTGGCGCCGGGCGAAGGCGAGCAGGCGATGGGTCAGTTCGCAGGCGCGGTCGGACGCCTGGCGAGCGGCCTGCAGATACTTGCCGATCTGCTCGGTACGGCCCTGGACGATGCGCCGTTCGAGCATTTCCAGGCTGGCGTTGAGACCGGCCAGCAAGTTGTTGAAATCATGGGCCATGCCGCCGGTCAGCTGACCGACGGCATCCATTTTCTGGCCGTGACGCAGCAGCGCTTCGGCCTGGCGCAGTGCCGCCTCGCGCTCTCGATCGAGGGTCACGTCGTGCCCCAGCAAGGTGGTGAAACCGGCCCCCGGCATGGCGCTCAGGGTGAAACGCCGGTAGTGGCCGTCGGCATGGCGCAGACGGCCTTCGCCGGCCGGTTGCGCGCCATCGAGAATGCCGCGCACCGCGTCGCGATCGTCCGGATGCAGCAGGGTGAGCAACGATTCGCGCTGCTGGTCGTCGTCCCAGCCGAGCAGTTGCCGGCAGGCCGGGTTGAACGTGCGCAGGCGCAGGTCGTCCTGCACCACCAGCATCAGGTCGCTGGACAATTCCCACAGACGATTGTGGTCAGCGGTACGCTCCTGCACCTGGCGCTCGAAGGAACCGGCCAGCTCGCGCCATTGCCGTTCCGATTCGACGTTGCTGGTGGTTTCCAGCAGCGTGTCGAGGAAACCGGCGACCCTGCCGCTCTCGTCCCGCACCGGGCTGAAGGAAAAGGTGAAGTACACCTGTTCGAGCACGCCGTTGCGGCTGGTGATCAGCGGGAAGTTTTCGAGAAAGACCGCCTCGCCCTCCATGACCCGGAAGACCAGCGCGCCCAACTCGCCCCAGACATCGCTCCACACCTCGTGGAACGGGCGCCCCAGAGGGCTGGGCTTGGTCCCGAGGATGGGCACGAACGCGTCGTTGTGCAGCGTGACCATGTCGCTGCCCCACACCAGGCAACTGGGGAAGCGCGAAGCCAGCATCAGATCGACGGCGATGCGCAGCGAACTGGGCCAGCGGTGCAGCGGCCCCAGCGAAGTCCTGCTCCAGTCGAACTGGCGGACCGCTTCACTCATTCCGCCTTGTAGAACCGGCCGCGGGGCCAGATGAATGATGTGCATGCTCGGCTCGCTTCCTTGACTGCTGTCAGCAATCGGACTCCTGGCCAATATCTTCGTTCCAGAGTGCCGGCCGCTCGCGGATGAAATCGTTCATCAAGGCAATGCAGCGTTCGTCCTGCAACACCGTGACCCGCACCCCGCGCTCGCGCAGCAGCGCCTCTTCGCCCATGAAGGTGCGGTTTTCCCCGACCACCACCTCGCCAATCCCGTACAGCAGGATCGCCCCGCTGCACATGGCGCAGGGCGACAGGGTGGTGTAGAGCGTGGCCTCGGCGTAGACCCGGGCATTCTGACGACCGGCATTCTCGAAGGCGTCCATTTCGCCATGCAGCACCACGCTGCCCTGCTGGACCCGACGGTTGTGCCCGCGCCCGATGATCCGCCCGCGGTGGACGATCACCGAACCGATGGGAATGCCGCCCTCCTCCAGCCCCTGGCGCGCCTCGTCGATGGCGGCCTGCATGAACTGCTGCGACTGCTGCTGGGCATCGACCATGGGTGAATCTCCTTGAACACGGGAACCATTCCAAAACGCTAGCACATAGCCATGGTTCGTGGCGGGCTTTTCCCTGGGGACTATGCTGTACAGTCTGAAAACCTCCCTCATCCCCGCGCAACCCCTCCCCCCGAGGATCACCGCAATGAGCAAGCAAGTTCTGGTGGTGCTGACCAACACGGCGAAATACCCGACCCTCAAACGTCCCACCGGCCTGTGGCTGGGGGAAGCGGTGCACTTCGCCGACGTCCTGCAGCAGGCCGGCTACCACGTGGATTACCTCAGTCCGGCCGGCGGCTACGTGCCCATCGACCCCCACAGCCTGAGCATGGCGCAGGACATCGACTGGCAGTGGTACAACGACAAGGCCTTCATGAACCGCCTGGGCAATACGCTGGCTCCCGGCCAGGTGCGCGCGCGGGATTACCGGGCCATCTACTATGCCGGCGGGCACGGAGTGCTCTGGGATTTCCCCGACAACCCCCAGTTGCAGGGCATCGCCCGGCAGATCCATGAAAACGGCGGCGTGGTGTCATCGGTCTGTCACGGCGCGGTCGGCCTGCTCAACATCAAGCTCAGTGACAACTCGTTGCTGCTGCGGGACCGCGAAGTGACCGGTTTTTCCAATATCGAGGAGCAACTGGCGGAGCTGGACAAGGTCGTGCCCTTTCTGACCGAAACCGAGCTGAGCGCTCGCGGCGGCCTCTATCGCAAGGCCGAGGATCCGTGGCAGCCCTTCGCCATCGCCGACCAGAAGGAAGGCCGCCTGATCACCGGGCAGAACCCGGCGTCCGGCGCCGCGGTAGGCCGCCTGGTCGTGGCGGCGCTGGAGCGCAGGGGCAGCGGCCCGGCGGCGTGACGAAACGAACTATCGCACAGCCCCTGTCCTGTGCTCTTACAGGAATCGGGTATAGCGCTCACTTATGCTGATCGGCTTCGGTCCAGCCCACGTCCAGTGGGCGAGACCCTCCTACAGATAGGTGAAAAATGCCCCCTCGTACCCCTCATTCCGGCCATGCGCTGCTCGCCTTGCTCACCACCCTGTTGATCGGTCTGGCGCCCGTCGCCTGCGGCCTGATGGTGATGGCCTGGCAGGTGAACAAGCAACTCGACGATTCCACCGACGTGGTCCTGCGCGAAACCCGCAAGGGCATCGACAGCCTGCTCGATGCCCTGCACGGCGCCAGCAACAAGGTGCTCAACCTGGCCGAATTTTCCTGCGAGAAAGCCCTGCCGCACCTGCACAGCGAGGTGGTGGCCAATCCGGAGCTGCGCTCGCTGACGCTGGTCCGCGAGAACCGCGCCTACTGCAGCACGCTGCGGGGCGAGTCCGGCCTGCTGGTCGATCCCGGCGAGTACTTCAACCATCGCCTGCGCCTGGAGCCGGGCAACGACAATACCCCGGACTCGGCGATCCTCTACTACCGCCTGCAGGAATACCCCTACGGCGTGCTCGCCGTGGCCGACGGCAAGCTGCTGCAGCGCGTGCTGCAAGGCACCCGCCAGCCAGACAGCGTCAGCCTGCAGTTCGGCCCGATGCTGATCGGTGCCAGCGGCGAGGTCATCGACGCCAACGGGCAGGCGCCGACGCCCTACCGCAGCCAGGTGTCACCGCTGTACGGCTATACCATCCACGTCAGCTACCCGCCGGGGCATGCCGCCGGCCAGCTGTGGGAAAGCAGCCTGAGCATCGCGCCGTCGTTGCTGCTGGTGGGGCTGATGACCGCTATGGGCAGCTACTGGGCGATGTACCGGCGCCGGCGCACACTCAGGCACCTGGTCTGAAATGCAAAAAGCCAGCTTTCGCTGGCTTTTTGTTGGCTACCGGGAACCGATCAGTCGGTGCTCAGTACACCCCGACGCACCTGATCCCGCTCGATCGACTCGAACAGCGCCTTGAAGTTGCCCTCGCCGAAACCATCGTCGCCCTTGCGCTGGATGAATTCGAAGAATACCGGGCCCATCAGGGTTTCCGAGAAGATCTGCAGCAGCAGGCGCTTGTCGTCCGGGTTGGACGAACCATCCAGGAGGATGCCGCGGCTCTGCAACTCGTCGGTCGGCTCGCCGTGAGCCGGCAGACGACCTTCGAGCATTTCGTAGTAGGTTTCCGGCGGCGCGGTCATGAAGCGCATGCCGAGCTTCTTCAGGGCATCCCAGCTCTTGAGCAGGTCGTCGGTGAGGAAGGCCACGTGCTGGATCCCCTCGCCGTTGAACTGCATCAGGAACTCTTCGATCTGCCCGGCGCCCTTGGACGATTCCTCGTTCAGCGGAATGCGGATCATGCCATCCGGAGCGGTCATGGCCTTGGAGGTCAGGCCGGTGTACTCGCCCTTGATGTCGAAGTAGCGAATCTCACGGAAGTTGAACAGCTTCTCGTAGAACCCGGCCCAGTAGGTCATGCGTCCGCGATAGACGTTGTGGGTCAGGTGATCGATGATCTTCAGGCCGGCACCGGCCGGGTTGCGCTCGACCCCTTCGATCCAGTTGAAGTCGATGTCGTAGATCGAGCTGCCTTCCTCGAAACGGTCGATCAGGTACAGCGGCGCACCACCGATGCCCTTGATCGCCGGCAGGCGCAGCTCCATCGGGCCGGTTTCGATTTCCACCGGCTGCGCACCCAGTTCGAGGGCACGCGCGTAGGCTTCGTGGGCGTTGCGCACGCGGAAGGCCATGCCGCAGACCGACGGGCCATGCTCGGCGGCGAAGTAGGAGGCGACGCTTTTCGGCTCGTTGTTCAGGATCAGGTTGATCCCGCCCTGGCGATACAGGTGCACGTTCTTGGAACGGTGAGTGGCGACCTTGCTGAAGCCCATGATCTCGAAGATCGGCTCCAGGGTGCCCGGGGTCGGCGATGCGAACTCGATGAATTCAAAGCCCATCAGGCCCATCGGGTTGTCGAAGAGATCTGCCATGTTCGTATTCCTCATCATCAAAACGGTTCAATAACGTTCGTTACCAGGCGGTCGATGCGAGTGAACGTGGAGGCGCGCAGGAGATGCCGCGAGTGCTGCGGGCAAGGTAGTCACCAAGAATCAGCTTGAAACCATGACACTTCATAGAAGACCCATTTTCGGCGGGCTTGATTCCCCGCGAGACGGAGAACCTTATTATTGTATGCGTAACCAGATTCTACAGTGCGTAAATCCATTTGTCGCGTGTCCTGTCAGAGTGTGGCCCAACTGACTCATCGTGGGCGCGCGCCCGCTCGCGAAAACCGTCGCAGAACCCGACTGACGCTATGCTGTGCGCAAGCCTTCACGGACCTGGCGCATGCCCCTGCACAAGACCCGCCATCGCCGCCGCACCCTGCGCCGCCTGCTGCCCTGGCTGGTGGGCATGCTGCCGGTGCTCTGCGGCCTGGCGATCATGCACTGGCAGGCCCAGCGCGAACTGGAGGCCCGCGCCCTGAACAGCGCGCGGCAGGTGGTCGAGCATCTGGAACAGTTGCTCGACAACGCCGCGAGCGCCGCCAACGCCCTGCTGCCGCTGGCCGGCAAACCCTGCGCGGACGTGACCCTGGCCCTGCGTGAACAGGTGACCCGACGCCCGTTCGTGCGCTCCACCAACCTGATCCATGCCAATCACCTGTACTGCAGCTCGCTGTTCGGCGACTTCAGCGAACAGGTCGATCCCGCCGACTACACCGCCGGCAGCCTGTGGCTGATGGACGGCAATTCGGTCACCCCCGGGCATCCGCTGCTGGTCTATCGGGCCAGCGACGGCGAGCGCGCGGCCATCGCCACCATCGACGGCACCCACCTGACCACCGCCCTGCGCCTGATCGCCCCGGACATCGAACTGCGCCTGCAGGTCGGCAGGCACTGGATCGACCGCGAGGGCAAGGTCAACAGCACTCCGGTACCGGGCTACACCGTCGCCGACCGGGTCCTCGCCTCGCAGCGCTACGCCTTTTCCCTGCACAGCGGTTTCGCCGCCGACTACACTTGGCGCCTGATGCGCAGCGAATACCCGGCGCTGTTCGGCCTGCTGCTGTTCCTCGGCGCCAGCGCCGGCGCCGCCTGCCACTGGCAACTGCGGCGTGCCTCGTCGCCGCGGGCCGAGCTGCAAAGGGCCCTGGAAGCCGACGAGTTCGTCGCCTATTTCCAGCCGGTGGTGCGCCATGGCGATTACCGCTGGTCCGGCGCCGAGGTACTGATGCGCTGGCACCATCCACGGGAGGGCCTGGTGCGCCCCGACCTGTTCATTCCCTTCGCCGAGCACAGCGGGCAGATCGTGGCCATGACCCGGCGCCTGATGGAGAAGCTGGCCAGCGACCTCGCGCCCTGGGCGGAACTGTTCGAGGACGGCTTTCACCTGGGCATCAACATCACCGCCGCGCACTGCCAGGACCTGACCCTGTGCGACGACTGCCAGGCCCTGCTCGACGCCTTCCCGCCGGGCCGCCTCACCCTGACCCTGGAGCTCACCGAACGCACGCCGATCACCCCCAGCGCCACCACCGACACGCTGTTCGAGCGTCTGCACGGCATGGGCGTGCTGCTGGCCATCGACGATTTCGGCACGGGCCAGTCGAGCCTGAGCTACCTGCGCCAGTTCAAGGTGGACTACCTGAAGATCGACCAGAGCTTCGTCGCCATGATCGGAGTCGATGCCCTGTCGCTGCACATTCTCGACAGCATCATCGAGCTGTCCGGCAAACTCGGCCTGGGCATCGTTGCCGAGGGCGTGGAAACCGTGGAGCAACGGGACTACCTGGCCCGCTTCGGGGTCGACTACCAGCAAGGCTACCTGTTCGGCCGCCCCATGCCCCTGAACGACTTCATCAAGGCCCTTGCCGACCAGCCCCGGGCCGCGGCGGTTGCCCAACCGGCGCCGCCCCTGAGATCATGAGCGGCCAATCCTTCCCCCCGCTTTACTGTTGTTCGAGGCCCCCTTGTCCAGAGGCATTGCTTTATCGGTGATGGCATCCTGCCTGTTCGCCGTGATGTACTACTACACCTCCCTTCTCGCCCCGCTCGATGGCGAGGAAATCTTCGGCTGGCGCATGCTCCTGACCCTGCCCTGCGCCACCCTGTTCATGATCGTCACCCGCGACTGGTCACTGGTGACCGGGCTGCTGCGCCGGGTGCGGCAGACACCCGCGCTGTTCTTCGGTCTGTGCGCGACCTCGGCCCTGGTAGGGGTGCAGTTGTGGCTGTTTCTCTGGGCACCGCTGCAAGGACGCAGCCTGGAGGTGTCGCTGGGCTATTTCCTGCTGCCACTGACCATGGTGCTGACCGGTCGCCTGGTCTACGGCGAACGCCTGTCACGCCTGCAGAAAGTCGCGGTCGCCCTGGCCGCCGCCGGTGTCGGCCACGAGCTTTACCAGCACGGCAGCTTCGCCTGGGAGGTGCTGGTGGTCGCGGGTGGCTATCCGATCTATTTCGTCCTGCGCAAGCGCCTGCGCACCGATCATCTGGGCGGCCTGTGGACCGACATGCTGCTGATGTCGCCCGCCGCCCTGTATTTCGTGATCAGCGGACCGCTCAACGCCAATGACCTGGCCACCCACCCGCAGCTCTACGGGCTGATTCCGCTGCTGGGGGCGATCAGTGCATTGGCGTTGATCAGTTACCTGCTGGCGAGCCGGCTACTGGCGTTCAGCCTGTTCGGCTTGCTCAGCTATGTGGAACCGGTGCTGCTGGTGATGGTGGCCCTGGTCCTGGGCGAAAGCATCGCCCGGGACCAGTGGCTGACCTACCTGCCGATCTGGTTGGCGGTCCTGGTGCTGGTCGTGGAAGGCGTCACGCACTTGCTGCGTCAGCGTCGACCGGCTGTTTGAGCCGGACCTGACGCACCCGGCGCTCCTCCACCGCGACCACGGTCATCGACCAGCCTTCCCAGTCGAGCTGGTCGCCGACCATCGGCAGGCGGTCCAGCAGGCTCATCACCAGCCCGGCGAGAGTCTGGTAATCGTCCGTCGGCTTGGCGGCGAAGCCGGTCTGGGCCTGGATCTGGCGCAGGTTGAGCGCACCGCTGACCAGATAGCCGTCCTGCTCGGCGACGATGCCCGGGCCTTCCACCTCGCTGGCGTCCGGCAGCTCGCCGGCGATGGATTCGAGGATGTCGGTCATGGTCAGCACACCAGTGAAGTCACCGAATTCGTTGACCACGAAGGCGATGTGGGTCGACTCGGCGCGCATCTGCTCCAGGGCGTTGAGGATGCTGAAGCTCTCCAGCAGGTTCAGCGGCGCGCGCATCAGTTGCTCCAGGTCCGGCTCGCCACCGGCCAGCAGTTCCTTGAGCAGTTCCTTCTTGTGCACGTAGCCCAGCGGCTCCTCGATGCGGCCGTCGCGGATCAGCGGCAGGCGTGAATACGAGGAGTTGACCAGCGCCTCGCGGATCGCCTCCGGCGCCTGCGCCAGGTCGATGGCATCGACTTCGGCACGTACCGTCATCACCGTCCTGATCGGCCGCTCGGCAAGGTTCAGCACACCGCTGATCATCACCCGCTCGCGGCGGTCGAACAGCACTTCCTCGCTGCCCTCGCCCACCAGGTCGGCGATCTCCTCGCCCACCTCGTCAGCTTCCACCCGGCGTCCGCCCAGCAGACGCAGCACGGCATGGGCGGTGCGCTCGCGCAGCGGCTTGTGCTGCTGCAGGCTGCGCTTGCGCCGGGCCCGGGCCAGCTGGTTGAACGCCTCGATCAGCAACGAGAAACCGATCGCCGCGTACAGGTAGCCCTTCGGAATATGGAAGCCCAGGCCTTCGGCGGTGAGGCTGAAGCCGATCATCATCAGGAAGCCCAGACACAGCATGATCACCGTCGGGTGGGCGTTGACGAAGCGGGTCAGCGGCTTGCTGGCGACAATCATGATGCCGATGGAGAAGATCACCGCGATCATCATGATCGACAGATGCTCCACCATACCCACCGCGGTGATCACCGCGTCGAGGGAGAACACCGCATCGAGCACCACGATCTGCATGACGATCGGCCAGAACGCCGAGTGCCGGACCGGCCCGCCGGCCTGCACCACATGGCCTTCGAGGCGCTCGTGCAGCTCCATGGTGGCCTTGAACAGCAGGAACACACCACCGAACAGCATGATCAGGTCACGTCCGGAGAACGACTTGTCGAACACCTCGAACAACGGCGCGGTGAGGGTCACCATCCACGAGATCGAGGCCAGCAGGCCCAGGCGCATGATCAGCGCCAGCGACAGACCGATCACCCGCGCGCGGTCGCGCTGATGGGGTGGCAGCTTGTCGGCGAGGATGGCGATGAACACCAGGTTGTCGATGCCCAGGACCAGTTCCAGGACAATCAGCGTGGCCAGACCCAGCCACGCGGTGGGGTCGGCTAGCCATTCCATGGATGGGCACTCATGCGGGAAGCGTCACGGGGACGGGAAACGAAGACAGGCCATGAAGGCCTGGTACTGGGGGGCTCCGAAGAGAAAGAAGTCATATCAACCTGAGATCAAAAAGGGACGTTGATCCTACAGTTGTAGCGGCGTTTTACTACAGGGAGAAAGTATTTCAATCTGTAGCAAGGGGTGATTGCTTCCCAGTTCCTCATCCGAATACCCCAACCCACACCGACAGCACCAGCACAGCGCCATCCCCCGGTTGAAGCGGCTTTGAAGGCTTGCCGGGGAATCGCATCAAGGCCGCCAAGTGCCTGCCTCGAGTCTTGCAGCGCCCTCCAGATCGAGCGCCGCCCGCGCGGCGCATCGCGGATGAATCCGCTCCCACATCTATTGCAACGTGCCATGGCCTGTGAGAGTTGAGTTGCCAGCCTTTATCTTGCGGCGATGCATCGCGGGGATGCTGTTGGGTTCGGCTCGGTATCGCGTCGTGCCAACAAGGCGGACAACCATGGCCTGTCAGGCATAGGTACGTTGCAACAAATGTGGGAGCGGATTCATCCGCGATGCGCCGCGCGGGCGGCGCTCGATCTCAAGAACACTGCACCTGTCACGGCAAGCACCTGGCAGCCTTGATACAGTTTCCCGCCAAGCCTTCAAAGTTGTGTAGTTACCCATACCTTCACGGGCAAACCACGCGCCTACGGGCAAAATGCACGCGGACCCGCAAATCAGGCCAGATGCGCCAGCTCCTCGCGACAGAAATCCACGAACAACTGCGCCGGCCGGGTCAATTGCACGCGCTTGAGCCGTGCCGCCACCAGTCCGGAGGTTTCCACCGGCTCGGTGATCTCCACCGCCACCACTTTCTGTCCGTCGTAGGTGCACTCGGAACTGGGCCGGGTGACCAGCAGGGAAAAACCGAAGCCCTGCCCAACCATGCCGCGGACCATTTCGATCGACGGCGAGCTGAAGACGATGTTCGGGGTCAGCCCCAGCTCGTTGAACAGGCTGACGAAGTAGGTGCGACTCGGCGCCACGTCCAGAAGGATCATCGGCTCCGGGCACAGGTCGCGCAGCGACACCTGGCTCTGGCTGGCGAAGCGGTGCTTGTGCGGCAGCAGCACATAGGGCTTCTGCGGCGGCATCAGCGGCTCGGTCTCGATGGTGTTGTCCAGGTAGTGATCGTAGAGGAAGGCCAGGTCGAAGGCGCCCGAGGTCAGGCCCTGGATCAGTTCCTGCTGCTCGCCATCGCGCAGGCGGATGTCGACGCCGGGATAGCGCTCGCGAAACCCGGCGATCAGCCGCGGCAGGTACAGCGGCGCGACAGTCTCGAACACGCCGATGTCGATCTGTCCGGCCACGGTGTCGTTGTCGGCCAGGGCGTTCTGCTCGAACTCCCGGGCCATCTGCAAAAGCGCCTTGGTCTTGCTGTAGAAGCGCTTGCCGCTGGGCGTCAGCGACACGCCCTGGGCGTGATGACGGATGAACAGCTGCACGCCGAAGCTTTCTTCCAGGCTCTTGATCGCCGTGGAAATCGAAGGCTGGGCAATGTACAGCTGGCGCGAGGCCTCGGCGACGCTGCCGGCCTCGACGGTGGTGACGAAATACTTGAGTTGCCGCAAGGTGTAGGAAGCCACGTGAACCTCTCCTGCCCGGCTGCCGGCTCCGTCCCGCAGCGTTCTGTCGTTGTGCCTGACACCTTAGCGCAGACGCAGCGCCCGAAGGGCGGCGGCAAACCAGCATTTTCCTGCGCAGGGAGCATATTTTTGCTGGGTTAGCGCGGATGACCGCTAGATCACCACCCTGGCCACCTGCTCCTGCAACAGCCGCGACACCCGCTTCAGCCCCTCGCAGGCCTCCCCCGTCTCCAGCAGGGTGCGGGTTCCGGTCGACGCGGCCGCGTGAATCCGCGTCATGCTGCGGTTGATCTCGTCCGCTGTGGCCGCCTGCTCCTCCGAGGCACTGGCGATCTGCAAGGCCATCTGGCTGACCGTGGCCGCCGAGCGGGTGATGCGCTCCAGGGCCTGACCGGCGCGGGCCGAGGCCTGTACCGGATGCTCGGCGGCGGCGACGTTGCTGCCGATCTGGCCAGCCGCCTCGCCGGCACCGGCCTGCACCCGCTCGATGATCCGCTGGATCTCCAGGGTCGACTGCTGGGTACGCATGGCCAGGCCACGCACTTCGTCCGCCACCACGGCGAAACCGCGCCCGTGCTCGCCCGCCCGCGCCGCTTCGATGGCGGCATTGAGCGCCAGCAGGTTGGTCTGTTCGGCGATGGCGGTGATCACGTCCAGCACCTGGGCGACGCTGGCGGAATCCACCGCCAGCTGGTCCACCACCCGCCGACTCTGCTGCAGCCCCTGGGCCAGCACGCCAATGGCATCGACCGTCTCGTCCACCGTGCCGCGCCCCTCGCTGGCCTGGCGCTCGGCATCCTCGGTGGCACGGGCGGCGACGCTGGCGTTCTGCGCCACTTCCTGCACGGTGCTGGCCATCTGGGTCATGGCCGCCACCACGCTGTCGGTTTCCGTCTGCTGCCGGGCCATGTTGTCCTGCGCCGCGCGGGTGATGCGGTCGAGGTCGTCACTGGCGCGGGCGATCGCCTGGCTGGCATCGACCACGCTGGCGGTGACGTCATGCGCGGCCAGCACCAGGCTGTTGAAGCTGCGCGACACCTGGGTCAGTTCGTCGCTGCCCTCCACCGGCAGGCGCAGGGTCAGGTCGGTGTGTCCGTGGGTGGCACGGGCCAGGGCATCGACCGTGTCGTTCAGCGGGCGAGTGATACTGCGCACCAGCAACCAGGCGAACAGCACCAGCAAGACCAGCGCCAGGCCAACCACCAGCGCCGGCAGGCGCAACACCAGATTCACCTCGTCGCGCACGTCCTGGGGATGGATGCCGCTGGCCAGTACCCAGCCCCAGGGCTTGAACAGCAGCACCTCGGAGACCTTGTACTCCGGCTCGCCACCGGCGGCCCGCGGGAACCAGTAGTCGACCGTGCCACGCCCCTGGCTGCGCGCGGTTTCGATCATCTCCCGGGCGAACGGCTTGCCGTGGACGTCCTTGAAGTCCGCCAGGCGCTTGCCGACCAGCGCCGGCGCGGTCGGGTGCATGAGCATGCGGTGGTCGAGGTCGAGCACCAGCAGGTAATTGTCGCCCAGGTAGCGAATGGTGCTGACCGCCTGCAGCGCCTGGCGCTGCGCTTCCTCCTCGCTCAGATGGCCGGCGCTGGCCTGGCGCTGGTAGTGACCGAGGATGTTCGACGCGGTGTTCAGCGCGGTGCCGACCCCGGCCATCTTTTCCGCCAGCAGGCTGCGCTGCAGGGTCAACCCCAGCCAGCCGCTCAGGCACAGGACGAACAGGGACATGCACGCCACCAGCAAGGTGACGCGGGAACTGATGCGCAGCGTTCTCAACCCGGACATGGAATGCCTCGTTCTTGTAATAAGTGATGGCAGGCTTGCCTGCGCCGGCAAACATACACTTATGTACTTTGATTTACGAGGCTGATCACGCGAAAACTGGCAATTATCTGTCGGATAAATCGGCACTCAACAGCCGCATCAACATTCACATCTGTTTTTCAGAGTCCGCAGGCGCCGGCCGTTCATCCGGGCGCACCAGGCGCAACGCCGGGCGCCCCGATGGCCGCGCCCGCGCCTGGCGCTTCTCGCTCAACTGGTGCAGTTGCGCCTCCAGGCGATTGGCTTCCCGGGCCAGTTGCCGCAGCGCCTCGACCAGCGCCTGCGCCGGTTCGTCGTCAGTGCTCGGCGGTGTGCGGCGCAGGCTGCCCAGCCAGGCCTGGCAATGCCGCAACAGGGTCTTGAACAGCATGTTTTTCATCTCCGGCATCCTGTTGGAGGTCACGCATACGGGCGTCCAGCCGCTGTGTCCCGGCCTGCAGCGCCTCGCTGGCGGCACGCGCCTGGCGCGAACGCCAGGCCGAGGTGAGGACCAGTTGCCGGGCATCCTCCAGCGCCGCGTCGAGTACCTCGATCCCAAGCGCCTGTGCCTCGCAGGCCACCACAAGCGACAGGCCGCGTTCTTCGATACCGCTCGCCGCCGCGCCGACGCCGGCCAAGGCCAGGTTGGCGTCATAGGTCTGGTCGCGCCCCTGCCGGGCCAACACCCTGACCTCCTGGCCGAGCGCCGCCGCCGGCATGGCGACCAGGGCCCGGTCCACGCTGCGCAGGGCCATCAGGGTGGCGCTGAGTCCGGCCTGCCCCCTGGCGGCCAACTGCAGCGACTGTCGCGCTTCGCTGCCCACCTGACGCGCGTCCTCGGTCAGTTGCTGACTCTCCACCTTGATCCGCTGCAAGGCCGCCGCGACCTGCTCAAGCGTGCCCTGTTGTTGTTGCAACGCTGTGTCGCATTCGGCGCTGAACAGGCTGACCTGATCGGCCAGCCCGGCCAGGCCTTGCAGCTCCCCGCGCATCTGGCCGAGCGCGGCCCTGGCAGCGCGCTGCGCGCTTGCGTTGCGCTGGCGCAGACGGCGCATCCGCGCGTGCTGGCGGCGCAGTCGCCAGCACAGGTGCCAACCCAGCAACAGCAGGACGAGCAGGACAGACAGCAGGAGAAACGTGAACGGATGGGTGAGGCCTGGCATACGGGCAGAAGGTCCTTCGACAGCTGCGCAAACGTGTGCGCCATAGTGTGGCGGCTTTTCCCGCGGTGCAGGTCCGCGCGCTGGCGGGGGATAAATGAATGCGCCGCGCGGATAAACGAAAGCCGTTCAGCACTGCCCCTGCTCGCGATAACGCCCCGGCCCGACACCGAACCAGCGCTCGCAGGCCTTGTTGAAGGCGCTCTGATGCCGAAAGCCGACCCGGTAGGCGATCTGCTTGAAGCTCAGCGCGCTGTTGCGCAGCAACTGGTGACTGTCGCGCAACCTGACTTCGTCGAGCAGGCGCAGGAAACCATGGCCCTCGCCCTCCAGGCCGCGGCTCAGGCGGTGCGGGCTGAGCAGCAGCGCCTCGGCCACCCCCGCCAGGGTCACCGGCCGGCCCAGGGCCAGTTGCTCGCCGATGATCCCGCGCACTTTCAGGCTCAGGCGATCGCCACCGACCTGGCGCTGCCAGCGCGCCAGGTACTGGCCATGCACCGCATGCAGCGCCGGATCGTGGCTGGCCACCGCCAGCGCGGCATCGGCGTGGCTGAACAACAGGGCGTTGCGCGCCGTGTCGTACTCGACCTGCGTCCCGTAGACCCGTTCGCTGGCACGACAGTCGACGGGGCGCGGATAACTCAGTTCGGCACGCAACGGACGAATCACCCGCCCCGGCACCAGCCAGCACAGCAGGCCCAGGGTAATCGCCGCCACCGCATCGATGAACACCCGCGACAGCGGCCGTTGCCCGGTGCCGCTCTGCACCCCGACCAGGCGCACGCCCTCGACGCGCTCCTCGACGAACAGACAGAAGCCGGTCCCGACCAGGTGGTGATGCTCGGCCAGGGCGACCAGCACGCTCTTGATGGTCGGGCTGGACATCAGCGCATAGCCCAGCGGCCCGAGATTGGCCGGATGGGCGTGATCGAAGGCACGCAGGCCGATGCCCGGATCACCACTGAGCAGACTGGCCTGCTCGAACACCCCTTCGACGGCGGCGAGAGGAACGAAAGCCGGCCCCGAGGCCGTCAACAGCGGTGCGCCAAGGCGCTGGCAGAGGTCGCGCACGGCGGGCTGGGAGCCGCCCAGGGCGGTGGTCAGGGCGGCAGCGAAAGCCCGCGAAACGGTAGGCATGAAGGAAGTCCGAAGAGCGAAAGAGTCGAGCGTAGTCCAGTCAGTCATACGACCACTGTCACGGTGTCTGACTCAATTGATCGTCGTCCGCTTCACAACCTTTAATGGCGTAAGGCTTTTCCCGAGCGCGGTGCAACGGCTTAGGGAAAACCATCAGGCGCGCACGGCGCAGGCAGTTGTCCGACCACTAAGCCCCACCGGCCCAGGCACGGGAACACAGCACTTGCCAACCAACAGACACCCCACCATCGTGCATCTGCAGGATAGTGATCCAGCAGCATTTCGCCGACACTCGCTACCAGGCCCTGCCAACGTCCCCCGTGACGCCCCGGTCCTTCTCGAACCCCTGACGAAACCAATAACAACAGTCGCACAGAGGTAGCCGCCAATGACCCGGCACGAATCCGCCACCGCCCGCCTGTTGCAGGCGTTCAGCGACATGACCCTGGAACTGCAGCGCCTGGCGCAGCACCACGATATCGAGGGTTTCCACCGCCCGGCCCTGGACTGCATCGGCCAGGTGCTGCCCTTCGCCAGTGCCTGGTGGGGTCGCGCCGCGCTGATCGACGGCCTGCCCGAAGAACACAGCTCGTACCTGTACAACCTGCCAGCCAGCTACCTGACGGACTGGCAGTCCATCCGCCACATCGATGTCACCGTCGGCCGCGTGCATGCACATCCGGGTCACTCGGTCATCGTCGACATGGCCGACCCGGCCAATGGCGCCGGGCTCAACTGGCTCGGCCAGCGCCATGGCATCGGCGAACTGCTCTGCGTGGTCTACATCGACCCGCAGACCCACCTCAGCGATCACCTGGCCCTGTACCGCGCCCCCGGCGCGGCGCGCTTCAGCGAGCAGGACCGGCTGCTGCTGGACAACGCCATGCTGCACCTGGTGGCCGCGGTGTCGGCCAACCATATCCGCACCCTGGTGGCCAAGCGCGAATCCCTCACCCCCTCGCGCAACCTGGCCCTGGCCGTGTGCGACCAGCGCGGCACCCTGCACTGCGCGGAAAAGGGCTTCGTCGATCTGCTGCTCGGCGAGTGGCCGGACTGGAGCGGTCCGCTGTTGCCCGTCGCGCTGGATCGCGGGCATGACGGCAAGCACCTGCAGATCGAAGCCTCGGCGGTCGGCGACCTGTTCCTCCTTGCCGCCCGCGCACGCACGCCCCTGGCGCAGTTGAGCCCGCGGGAGAACGATGTCGCCCAGGGCTTCGGCGAAGGCAAGACCTACAAGGAAATCGCCCGCGACCTGGGGCTGTCACCGAATACCGTGCGCCATCACATCCGCGCCATCTACCACAAGCTCGGGGTCAACGATAAGACCCGCATCGCCCACCTGCTGCACTCGCCCCCCGACTGACCTGAACCGCTGATCCGTACCCAGCGCCTCGCCGGCCTTTCGCCGGTGATGGCCGCGCTTTGCCTGCCATTTGCCAACAACATCAAGAAGAGACGCAATGCCCATGACCCACACCCTGTTCCGCGCCCTGGCGCTGGCCGGCGGCCTGTCGAGCCTGCACGCCGGCGCCGCCGACCTCAATGCCCGCGACTTCTTCGGCGCCCCGTCCGGCACCAGCCTCGGCGTGCTGTACCTGCCGGCGACCCGCGCCGACGACTTCCACGGCCCGGCCGACAGCACCGGCAAGGCCGAGCTGAAGGTCAATGCCATGGCTTACCGCCAGGTATTCTTCACCGACCTCTGCGGCACCCTGTGTACCCCGCAGTTCATCGTGCCCTTCGCCGATATCGAGGCGCGCCTGCCCGGCGCGGCCCGCCATCGCGGGGAAAGCGGTTTCGGCGATCCGCAGGTGGGCGGCACGCTGTTCTTCATCAATGACGCGGCGTCGCGCACCTACAGCGGCCTGCTGACCCTGATCACCCTGCCGGTCGGCGAGTACCACGCGCAGAACCCCGACGTGTCGCCGGGCGCCAACCGCTGGGGCGCGACCTTCGTCTACAACTACACCCAGGGCATCGGCGAGAAGTGGGTGCTGGAAGCCAACCTCGAAGCCCAGCTCTACGGCAAGAACGACGACTACTTCGGCAGCGACCTGAAACAGGATCCGCTGTACCGCCTGCAGGCCTTCGCCTCCTACGACTTCACCCCCGCCACCTATGGCGCCCTGCGCCTGATCCACGCCGACGGCGGCGAACTGCGCATCGACGACCGGCGCATCGACGACACCCACAAGCGCTACACCCAGGTCGGCTTCGAGGTGGGTCACTGGCTGGATAAGCAGAACCAGCTGATGTTCAGCCTTTCGCAGAACGTCGCCACCGACAACGGCTACCACGGCACCGATGCGCTTTTGCGTCTGGTGCATGTGTTCTGACCCCGGGGAGATGAGCATGACCACCGACTCCAAACCGCTGTCCGCCGCCCGGCCCCAGGCCTCGGCGCAACTGGCCCTGCTCGCGGCCATCGTGCTGTTCGCCGCGATCACCCCGACCATCCTCATGACCGCGCCGGCCGTGGCCGCGCAACTGGCCACGCAATGGCAGCTCGGTCCGGCGCAGATCGGCGACCTATTCTCCGCCGAACTGGGCGCCATGAGCCTGGCCACCCTGCCCGCGTTCTACTGGCTCAAGCGCGTCGACTGGCGCCGCGCGGCGCTGCTCGCCGGGGTCGCTTTCATCGCCGCCAACCTGCTGTCGATCTGGGCCAGCGGCTATTCCACCCTGCTCGCCCTGCGTTTCTGCAGCGCCCTGGCCGGCGGCTCGCTGATGATCGTGTGCCTGTCCAGCGCCGCCTCCACGGCCAACCCCAGCCGGGTCTACGGCCTCTGGGTGATGGGCCAGCTGGTGGTCGGGGCGATCGGCCTGAGCGTGTTGCCGCGCCTGTTCGAGCACTACGGCCTGGCGGCCTGCTACCTGCTGCTGGCCCTGCTGATGGCGCTGTTCCTGCCACTGGCACGGTACTTCCCGCGGGGCGCGCCGGTCACCGCACAGGCCGGCGAGGCAGCGGCGCCGCTGGCCAAAGGCAAGGTCGCCCTGGGCATTCTCGGCATCCTGGCTTTCTACATCAGCCTCAGCGGAGTCTGGACCTTCATCGGCGCCATCAGCGCCGGCGCGGGCATCGCCGCCGAGGCCAGCGGCGAGGTGCTGGCCATCGCCACGGTGATGGGCATCGTCGGCGCCGGCTGCGCCTCGCTGATCGGCGACCGCCTGCCGCGCGGGCTGCTGTTGCTGCTGGGCTACGGCCTGATGATCGGTTCGCTGCTGCTGTTGCTCGGCCAGCCGCCCCTGGCGCGCCTGGCCCTGGCGGCGCTGGCCTTCAAGTTCACCTGGACCTTCATCCTGCCGCTGATCCTCGCCTGCCTGGCCGACCTCGACCGCTCCGGCAAGCTGATGAATGCCTCCAACCTGGTGATCGGCGGCGGCCTGGCCATCGGCCCGGCGATCGCCGGACGCCTGATCGAAAGCAGCGGCGGCTTCCAGCCACTGCTGATCGGCGCCGCCGTCACCACCCTCACCTCCCTGCTGCTGATCCTCGGCTGCCGTCGCGGCGCCTGAGCAGCCTTCCCCTACCCTGGAAAAACGGAACCACCATGAGCCGAAACACTGCCTTCTTCTTCGACGAACTGAGCCTCTGGCACAGCGCCGGCCTGCATGCCCTGACCCTGCCCGTAGGCGGTTGGGTGCAGCCGCCCACCGCCGCCGGGCATGCCGAATCGCCGGAAACCAAACGGCGCCTGAAAAGCCTGCTGGACGTTTCCGGCCTGAGCCGCCAGCTGCAGGTGCGCGGTGCCGCGCCCGCCAGCGAGGACGACCTGCTGCGCGTGCATACGCCCGGCTATCTGCAGCGCTTCAAGGCCCTCAGCGATGCCGGTGGCGGCGAGCTGGGCCAGCATGCGCCGATCGGTCCGGGCAGCTACGAGATCGCCAGGCTGTCCGCCGGCCTGGCCATGGCCGCGGTGGACGCGGTGCTCGCCGGCGAGGTGGACAACGCCTACTCGCTGTCACGCCCGCCGGGGCATCACTGCCTGGCCGATGGCGCCATGGGCTTCTGCTTCCTCGCCAATATCGCCATCGCCATCGAGGCGGCCCAGGCCCGTCGCGGCCTGGGCAAGGTGGCGGTGATCGACTGGGACGTGCACCACGGCAACGGCACCCAGGCGATCTTCGAAGAGCGTGCCGACGTGCTGACCATCTCCCTGCACCAGGACGGCTGCTTTCCGCCCGGCTACAGCGGCGAGGAGGATCGCGGCCGTGGCGCGGGGCTGGGGGCGAACATCAACATCCCGCTGCCGCCGGGCAGTGGCCACGATGCGTATATCCACGCGATGGAGCGTATCGTGGTGCCGGCGCTGGAGCGTTTCGAGCCGGAGCTGATCATCGTCGCCTGCGGCTACGACGCCAACGCGGTGGACCCGCTGGCGCGGATGCTGCTGCACAGCGACTCGTTCCGCACCATGACCCGCCTGGTCCGCGAGGCCGCCGAGCGGCTGTGCCAGGGGCGCCTGGTGCTGGTGCATGAAGGCGGCTATTCGGAAGCCTACGTACCGTTCTGTGGGTTGGCGACGATCGAGGAACTGGCGGGGATCAGGACCGCGGTGGTCGATCCGATGCTGGAGTTCGTCCGGTTGCAGCAGCCGAACGAGGCGGTGACGGCGTTTCAGCGGGAGGTGGTGGAGAGGATGCAGCTGGCCTTGTAGGTGGTGGCTGGCCTGCGAAAGGCATGGGTATCTGAAAACCTGGCGGAAACCGCATCAAGGCCGTCAGGTGCCTGTCTTGAGCCCTGCAGTGCCCTCAAGATCGAGCGCCGTCCGCACGGCGCTTCGCGAGCAAGCTCGCTCCCACAGTTTGTTGCAACGAACCTATGTCTGATAGACCGCCATTGACCGCTTTGTGTGTTCGACTCGATACCGAGTCGAACCCAACAGCTTTCCCGCGATACATCGCAGTAAGACAAAGGCTGAACACCCAAATCTCACAGGCCATGGCGCGTTGCAACAAACTGTGGGAGCGAGCTTGCTCGCGAAGCGCCGCGCGGGCGGCGCTCGATCTGGAGGGCGCTGCAAGACTCAAGACAGACACCTGGCGGCCTTGATGCGCCCCCCAGACAAGCCTTCGAAGATATGCAGATACCCACACCTTCCCAGGCACATCCCGTTTCACAGACACACCATCACCCAGGCCGTACCGGGGATTCATGCCCAAAACGCAAAACTCCCATTCCCCACCAGCGGTTTTTCCACCCACTCCGCGCCCGGATACTACCCTCATTCCCTGCCCATCCAATGAGGACATCCCATGACGCTTCCCCTGTTCGGCCTCGGCACCTTCCGCCTCAAGGACCAGGTGGTCATCGACTCGGTCAGCCAGGCCCTGGACCTGGGCTACCGGGCCATCGACACGGCGCAGATCTACGGCAACGAGGCCGAGGTCGGCCAGGCCATCGCCGCCAGCGGCGTGCCCCGCGACCAGCTGTACCTGACCAGCAAGATCTGGACCGAGAACCTCGCGGCCGAGCGCCTGATCCCCAGCCTCGAAGAGAGCCTGCGCAAGCTGTGCACCGACCACCTCGACCTGACCCTGATCCACTGGCCCTCGCCCAACGGCGCAGTGCCGGTCGCCGAATTCATGGGCGCGCTGCTGGAGGCCCGGGCCCGTGGTCTGACCCGCGAGATCGGCGTGTCCAACTTCACCATCGAGCTGCTGCGCCAGGCCATCGCCGTGACCGGTCCCGGGCAGATCGCCAGCAACCAGATCGAACTGCACCCGTACCTGCAGAACCGCCGCCTGGTGGAATTCATGCAGAGCCAGCAAGTGGCCGTGACCTCGTACATGACCCTGGGCTACGGCAAGGTCCTGGAAGACCCGCTGATCAAGGAAATCGCCGCGCAGCACAACGCCACCCCGGCGCAGATCACCCTGGCCTGGGCCATGCAACTGGGCTACGCGGTGATCCCGTCCTCGACCCGGCGGGACAACCTGGCCAGCAACCTCAAGGCCGTCGGCCTGCGCCTGAGCGACACGGACATGGCCCGCATCGCCACGCTGGACAGCGGCCTGCGCCTGACCGACCCGGCCGGACTGGCGCCGCGCTGGGACTGACTCAGCCCTGGTCGGAGCACTCTTCGGCAAGCTTCAGGTAGCGCAAGGCATGTTCCTGGCCATGGGAGTCCAGGTAGGTCATGGTCGCCTGGACCACCTTGCACTGCTGGTCGCCCGCGGGCTCGCGCAGGTCGAGGACCTTGGCGATATCCAGCGGCATGCCGTAGCGGTAGTCGACCGGGGTGGGCGTCTGCGCGGCCTGGGCGGCAGCGGACAGAAGCAGGACGGGAAGCAACATCACACGCACTTTCATGGCGAATCTCCTTGGTTCAAGGTCATGCACCGATCTGCGCTCACATCACCCTTGAGTGTGGATTCGCCCCGCGGACTCCGTGGTTCGAGGGGATCAACGGCAGGAAAATCGGTTAACCTGACCCACCGCCCGCCCCGGAAACCGCTCCCCCATGGAACTGCACATCGCCCTGCACGGCCGCAAGGACCTCGCCGAGCAGTTGTACCGGCAATTGCGCGACGGCATCGACAGCGGCCGGCTCGCCGCCGGCACGCAACTGCCGCCGACACGGCTGCTGGCCGAGCAACTGGGGGTGTCGCGCAAGACCGTGGCCGAAGCCTATTCGCGACTGAGCGCGGACAACCTGCTCAGCGGTCAGGTCGGGCGCGGCACCTTCGTCACCCCGCAACCACTGGTCACCCCACCGAGCGCCCGCCAGGCCCCGCTGGCCAGCGCCGACAGCCTGGCCCGCTGGCGCGCGCGCGGCATTCCTATGGGCCGCTCGGCGCTGGCACAGCCATCGCGCTACGACTTCGTCGGCGGTGTATCGAGCAAGGCGCACTTCCCCTTCGATGTCTGGCGCCAGTGCAGCCAGCACGCCCTGCGCCAGTGCCAGCGCAGCACCACACGCTACGGCGATGCCCAGGGCGTGGCGGAATTGCGCGAAGCCATCGCCCGGCATATCGCCTTCGCCCGTGGCGTGCACTGCACCGCGGGCGACGTGCAGGTGTGCAACGGCGCGCAGCAGGCCCTGGACCTGATCGCCCGGGTACTGATCGAGCCGGGCTGCCGCGTGGCCATGGAAGACCCCGGCTATCCGCCGGCCAGGCACCTGTTCGAAGCCCTCGGCGCACGCATCCAGCATGTGCCGGTGGACGCCGACGGCCTGTGCGTCGACCTGATCGAGGCCGGTGTGCGCCTGATCTACGTGACCCCGTCGCACCAGTTCCCGCTGGGCATGCCCATGGGCCTGGCGCGGCGTCACGCCCTGCTGGCGCGCGCCGCCGAACTGGGCGCGGTGATCATCGAGGACGACTACGACAGCGAGTTCCGCTACGAGGGACGTCCCACCGACGCCCTGCAGAGCCTCGACCAGCAGGGCCTGGTGGCCTACGTCGGGACCTTCTCCAAGACCGTGCTGCCGGAACTGCGCCTGGGCTATGCGGTGCTGCCGCCGGCGCTGCTGGAGCCGGTCAGGATCGCCCGGCAGTTGAGCGACTGGCACACCTCGACCCTGAGCCAGTGGACCCTGGCGCACTTCATCGGCGAAGGCCACCTGGTCAGGCATATCCGCCGCTGCCACACGCTCTACGCGGCCCGGCGCGAGCGCATTCTGCAGCGCCTCGACGACGATCTGCAGCCATGGTTCGAGGCGGTGCCGAGCAGCGCCGGCTATCACCTCAGCGCCCTGGCCCGGGGCGCGCTGGACGTGGAGTTCGTCATCGCCCTGGCGCGCAAGGTGGAAGTCGGCCTGTATTCGCTGCGCCCGTTCTACAGCGAAGCCACGCCGCGCCCCGGTCTGCTGCTGGGCTTCGGCGCTATCGAACGGCTGGATATCGATCCGGCCCTGGACCGTCTGCGCGATACCCTGCAATCGCTCAGTTGAGGGCGCCGACCGGTGTGTCGCGGGCAACCATGGCGGCGGCATAGCCACGCGGCGCGAAACGCCCGGTGACCAGCAGCATCAGCAGCACGGTGAGCGTCAGCAGGGTCCAGGAGGCCTGGAAGTCACCGCTGATATCGCGCAGCCAGCCGGTCAGGTAGGGCACCAGGCCCGTGATGATGAAACCGATGCCCTGGACGAAGGCCGCCAGCCCGCCGGCCTGGCGCGGGTCCTTGAGGTGCTCCAGGGTCAGCGTCAGGCTCAGGCTGAAACAGGCGCCGAGGCCGAAACCGATCAGGCCGACCCACAGCCCCGGCGACAGCGCCGGATCCAGCAACAGGCCGGCGAAGCCCACCAGTTGCGCGGTCAATGCCAGCCACAGGCCCGGACGCCGGTCGGCAATCCGCCGCAACAGCAACGGCAGACCGAGGGCACCCAGCACCTGGAAGATGGTCATCAGCCCCACCAGCTCACCGCCGCCGCGGGCACTGCCGCCGACCTGCTGATAGTAGGCCGGCAGCCAGGCCACCATGCTGGTGTAGCCGCCATTGATCAGGCCGAAGTACACCGCCAGGAGCCAGGCCCGGCGATTGCCGAAGAAGTGCCCGCCGGCAGTGCCGACACGGCCGGCGGCGCCTTCCAGGTTCGGCCCGATCAGACCGAGCAGCAACAGCGCCAGCAGCACCGGCAGCAGCCAGACGCCCAGCCCGGCCTGCCAGTGCCCGAAATACTCGGCGACCCGTGGCCCGAGCACCGCGGCCAGGCCACCGCCACTCATCAATGCCGCCGAATACACCCCCATGGCCAGGGCCAGACGCCGGGCGAACCAGCGATTGACCAGCCCCGGCATCAGCGCCTGGACGAAAGCCACACCCAGCCCGGCCAGCACCGCACTGACGATCAGCGCGCCGCCACTGCCCAGCAGCAGGCGCCACAGGCAGGCAAGGCCGATGGCGGCGAGGCCGAGCAGCAAGCCGCCCTGCTCGCCCAGCCAGCGCCGCAGCCACGGCTGCGCCAGCGGCACCAGGCCCATGCACAGCACCGGCAAGGCGGTGAGCAGGGCCGCCTGCTGATAACCGATGCCGGTCCCGGCGCGGATGTCCTCCAGCAGCGGACCGATGCTGGTGAGGATCGGACGCAGGTTGAGGGTCACCGCGATGACCAGGACCATCAGCGCGGTGCCGCGCCAGCGCGAAGTCGTCTCGGTCATGCCGGGCGCACCCGCTGCCAGAGCGCATAGAGCCCCTCCTCTCCCGCCGGCTTCAGCGGCCGCAGAGGCACGGCCTGCTGCCCCGGCGCACGCGCCATCTGCGCGTACACCGCCGCGGTGGACAGGCCGTAGGGCTCGCCTTCGGCGTTGTCATAGGCGAACCAGGCGCGCTCGATCCCGCACAGGTGCATGGCGGCCAGGCACATCGGGCACGGATGGCCGCTGGCGTAGATCTCGCAGCCGTCCAGACGGGGCCGGCCGAGCACCTGGCTGGCCTGGCGGATCGCCTGCAGCTCGGCGTGGGCGGTGGGGTCGTTGCTGGTGTGAATCTGGTTGACCGCGCGGGCGATCACCTGGCCCTCGCGCACCAGCACCGCGCCAAAGGGCCGGCCACCGGCGTGGATGTTGTCCCGGGCCAGGGCCAGGGCTTCGCGCATGAAGGCTTCGTGGGCCATGTTCGACTCCTGCGGATCGGCGGACGAATGAAGCGCGATTATCCCGGGCGCCGGGTGTAGCATGAAATTAATTGATTTCATGCATACCAGTGGATTTGCGCATGCTCGACCCTCTCCTGCTCCGTGCCTTCGTCACCGTGGTGGAAACCGGCAACTTCACCCGTGCCGGTGAACGCCTGCACCTGACCCAGTCCACCGTCAGCCAGCAGATCATTCGCCTGGAACAAAGCCTGGGCAGCCGCCTGCTCGACCGCAGCCAGCGCCAGGTGTGGCCGACCGAGGCCGGCGAACGCCTGCTCGGCTATGCCCGGCGCATCCTGCGCCTGGAGGAGGAAGCACGCCTGGCCCTGAGTCCGGCCCAGGCGCAGACCGCCCTGCGCCTGGGCGCGCCGGAGGACCTGGCCGGCGAACTGCTGACCGAAGCGCTGCGCGGTTTCATCGGCGAACGACCGCACCTGCGCCTGGAAGTGGAAAGCGGCCTGAGCAATCCGTTGTTGCACCTGTACCGCAATGGTGAGCTGGACATGCTCCTGGTCAAGCAGTGGGGTGCCGATCGCGATGCCCACGCACGCTGGAAGGAGCCGTTGTCCTGGGTGTGCAGCGCCCGCGGCCTGCTGGCCCGGGAGCCATTGCCGCTGGTGGTGTTTCCGGTGGGTGCGCTGTATCGCCAGGAAATGATCCACGCCCTGGAAAGCAGCGGGCGGCCGTGGCGGATCAGTTATTCCAGTACCAGCCTGGCCAGCCTGGGTGCGGCGGTGAGTGCGGGACTGGGGGTCAGCCTGATTCCCTCGCGGTGCGTGCTGCCGGGGCATCGGGTGCTGGGTGTGGACGACGGCTTCATGCCGGTGGAGGGGCTGGAGCTGGCGCTGTATGCGCGGGCGGGGCTGGATGAGGATGGGCTGGCGTTGCGCGAGTTGCTGGCGCGGGTTGGCTCGTCTTGAAATAGGCAGCGTCCTCCAGATCGAGCGCCGCCCGCGCGGCGCATCGCGAGCACGCTCGCTCCTACATTTTGTTGCAACGTGCCATGGCCTGTGGGATTTGAGTTGTCAGCCTTTGTTTTTTCGGCGATGCATCGCGGAGAGGCTGTTGGGCTCGACTCGGTATCGTGTCGTACCAACAAGGCGGACAACCATGGCCTGTCAGGCATAGGTACGTTGCAAAAAATGTAGGAGCGGATTCATCCGCGATGCGCCGCGCGGGCGGCGCTCGATCTGAAGGGCGATGCAAACCCGAAGGCAGGCACCCAGGGTTCCGCGCCAGATTGCCCGGCACGGATCACACCATCAGCGGTTCCAGTTCGCCTCGCCGTTCTGCAGCGCCGTGGCGATGGTCTGCAGGCTGTTGTCCGGTAGGCTGTCCGGCAGCAGCAGATCGGTACCCGAGCTGACATACAGCTGCGCATAGGCATTGCGCAGTTCGGCGTAGGCCAGGTCGCGCTTGAGCTGGGTCTGCAGGTTGTTCAGTTCGCCCTGGATCAGCTCCAGCTCACCGATGTTCTGCGTCTGGTAGCGGTTGCGCAGCTGCTCGGCGATCTGTCCGTCGAGGGTCGCCAGCTCTTCGCTGGTACGGAACTGACGCACCGACTCGTTGTAGTTGGCGTTGGCCACGTACAGCTGGGCCAGCACCGCCATGGACATGGCCTGACGCCGTGCCGCGGCGACGTCTTCGCCGGCTTCGGCAACCTTGATCGCCGCCGGTGCCGAGAGCACGTTGAACAGGTTCCAGGTCACCTTGACGCCGTAGTCGGCCCAGCTCTGGTTGGTCAGGAACGAGTTGCTGTCGTAGTGACCACCGGCCGAGAACTCCAGGCCCGGCAGCATGCGCAGCATGGCCTTGCGGGTTTCCGCGGCGCTGATGCGGGTCTGGTAGTCCTGCTCGCGCAGTTCCGGACGGTTGGCCAGGGCCTGCTCTTCCAGCTGGTTCAGGTTGCCCTTGAACTCCGGCACCGCGTAGCCCTCTTCCGGAGCCAGGGTGAAATCGGTGTTCAGCGGCAGGTTGATCAGCGCGGCCAGTTCGGTCTTGGCCAGGGACAGCGCGCGACGCTGCTCTTCCAGCTGGCGGGTGGCCTCGATCAACGCGCGCTGGTAGCTCAGGGTCTGCACCGGATCGCCGACACGCTGCGCGCTCATGCTCTGGCTGTTGCCGCGGGCTTCATGGATACGCCCCATGAGGTTGTCGATCTGGTTCAGCAGACGCTGCGCCGCCACCGCCCGCCAGTACGCCGAGCGCACGTCCTGGGTGATGGTGTGGACCACCTTGCGCTTGCGCTCCTGGAGGATCAGGCGCTGGTCGGCCTGCTGCTTGGCACTGACGTAGCTGACGCCGAAGTCCAGCACGTTCCACACCATGGTCAGGTCGGCGACTTCGCGGTCGCGGTCCTGGGAGGTCGAAGGTTCCAGAGACGTGCCACCGGTCTCGATGCTCCGGCTGCTGGAGGCGCTGACATTGTTGCGCCCGGCGTAGCCGGCTTCCATCGCCATGCGCGGCAGCATGTCGAAGCGGGCCAGATCGACCTGGCGCTCGGCCAGGGCTTCTTCCATCACCTTCAGGCGCGATTCGAGGTTGTACTTCACCGCGCGGGCCATGGCCTGGTGCAGGGTCAGGGGCCCGCCAAGGGGCTCCTGGTCCTTGAACATGCTGGCCAGGTCGGTGCGCGCGCGCTCCTCGCTGGCGCTGCGGTCGATCGGCTCGCTGGTCACGGCACATCCGCTGATGGCCAGTGCCAACAGGCTGGCGGCAAACAGTTTGTGGCTTTTATTCATCCTTGGGCCGCCCCCTGGTACGGCTTGGTTATCGAGTTTTGCTCTGTATGTCATGCCTGCTGCCCGATCTGTGCCGGTTGCGCCAGGGCTTTGGCCAACTCGCGCACATGGCGCTGGTCGGCTTCGTTGAGTTGTTGCAGTTGCTGGCCGAAGGTCGGCGAGCCGAACACCCCGCGCAGTCCATGATTGATATCCGCCGGGCGCCACTGGCTGCCGTTGAACACGCTCATCTCGCTGACGCCCGGTACGTCGTGGCTGAAGATCGTCGACAGCGTGCTGCCGCCGAATACCCCGCCGCTGCCGCCGCCGAAGCCGAGGAAGCCGCCCGGGCCGCCAAGGCCGGCACCGCTGTCGCTGCTGCCGAAGACCTGGGCGATGAAGCTCGGTGCGCTGTTGGCGTTGCCGAGGAAGATGGTGCCCAGCGGCTGGATATCGCCGCCCACGGTACGCACCTCGAACAGCGAACCCGGAACCAGCGGCGACACGCTGTCGTTGACCACCAGGTTCGGCACCTGTGGCTGGATCACCGCTGGCAGTGGCTCGGCGACGATCTGTGGCGGATTGATGCGGTAGTCCAGATCGCCGACATCCTGGGTCTGGATCGACTGCGCCTGGCCGACCAGGTTCACCGCCATCTGGTTGCCGGCGCCGTCCTGGATGCCGCTGCCCAGGGCATTCAGGCGCAGGGCCAGGCTGCCCTGGCCGCGCAGGTCGCCGACGACGATGCGGTAGGTCCGCGCATCGACTTGCTGCACCGACTGCACCACGCCGCTGGCGCTGCTGGTGCCGAGCACACTGAAGTCATTGGCATCGACACCGCTGACCGCCTCGTCGAAGGTCAGGGTGAAGCTGAGGCTGCGGTCGGTCGGCAAGACCGGCCCGTCGACCACGATGCTGCTCGGCCGCGGCGCGCGGGCATCGACGAGGATGCCGCTGGTGCTGCCGACGTTGTTCAGGCCGGTCTGCGCATCGTTGCCACGGGCGTCGCGGATGGTCGCGCCGTTGAGGTCGATGCTGGAGGCGACATTGAAGTTGCCATTGCCGGCCATGCCGCTGGTGACGTTGAGGCGGAACACCAGGGCGGTACCGCCCGAACCGGACAGGTAGTCGGCGTAGACCACACGGCCGTTGTCCAGGGTGATGGCCAGGCGTGGCGCGCCGTCACCGGTATCCACCAGCACCGCTTCGCTGGTGTTGACGGTGAAGTCCAGCTGCGCACCGGCGACATAGGTACCGGCCGGCGGAACGCCGACACTGCTGACCGATGGCGCCACGCGGTCGATGCTGTAGCTGCTGCCGGCCAGGCCGCCGGTGATCGGGTTGCCCGCCACGTCGCTGATGCCGGTGCCGCTGGCGTTCAGGTCGAGGCGCACGTTGCCGGCGCCGGACAGGTTGTCGACGAGGATCACGTAGGTACGCCCGTTGACCTGCTGCACCGAGGCGATGCGGCCATTGGCACTGCCGGTGAAGGCCAGGCTGAAGTCGGCGCTGTCCACCCCGGAGACGCTTTCGTCGAAGGTCACGGTGTAGCGCACCGAGCCGGCGCTGGTCGGCGTGGTGTCGACGCGGACGATATCGCTGACCTGTGGTGCGGTCGTGTCGATGACGATGCCGCTGCCACTGCCCGGGTTGTTCAGCGCCAGGTTCAGCGCGTTGCCCGCGGCGTCACGGGCGGTGCCGCCGTTGAGGTCGATGCTGCCGCCCACGGCGATGCCACCGGCGGCGTTGTTGCCCGCCTGGATGGTGTAGGCGAAGACCAGCGCCGAGGTACCGGAGCCGGACACATACTCGGCATAACGGGTCACGCCGCCGATGTTCACTGCTACCCGCGGCGTGCCGCTGCTGGTGTCGATGATCACCGGCTCGCTGGTGTTGACGGTGAACCGCAGGACATCGCCGGCGTTGTAGGCACCCGGCACCGGCACGCCCACGCTGGCAACGCTCGGCGCCACGGCGTCGATCAGCACGCCATCGGTGGGCGGCAGGCCGTCGAGGCCGAGTTGCGCATTGTTGCCGACGGCATCGCGCAGGGTCGCACCGTTGAGCTGGATGGCCGTGCCGACGCTGATGCCGTTGCGGTCGAGCTGGCCGGTGCTGACGGTCAGGCGGAACAGCAAGGCGTTGCTGCCGGCACCGGAAACGTACTCGGCCCAGGCGGTCTGGCCGTTGTCCAGGAGCACTTGCAGACGCGGCGAACCGTTGCTGGTGTTCAGTTGCACCGCTTCGCTCAGGTGCACGGTGAAGTCGAGGTTCTGGCCGGCGACGTAGGTGCCGTTGGCCGGTACGTCGACGCCAGTGACCTTCGGCACGTCGCGGTCGATGCTGTAGTTCACACCCACACGGCCACCCGGTACCAGGTTGCCGGCGGCATCGGCGATATCGGTACCCGGCTTGAGGTCCAGGCGCACGGTGCCGGTGCCGATCAGGCTGCTGACCTTGACGGTGAAGGTCTTGCCGTCCACCGCCGTCACGCTTTCGATGCTGCCGGCGACGCTGCCGCCGAAGATCAGGTTGAAGTCGCTGATATCGACGTTGCCGACGTTCTCGCTGAAGGTCACGGTGTAGCTGACCGAGCCACTGTTGGTCGGGGTGGCGTCGACGCGGGTGATGTTGGTGGCGTATGGCGTGGTGGTGTCGACATTGATCCCGTCGGTGCCAGGCAGGTTGTTCAGCGGCAGCTTGATCGCATTGCCCGCTGGGTCGCGCACGGTACTGCCGTTGAGGTCGAGATTGCCAGCGAGGCTGACGCCGTTGCCGTTGTCTCCCGATTGCACGGTGTACTGGAGGGTCAGCGTGTCGGTACCGTTGCCGGATACATAGCTGGCGTAGCGGGTGACGCCGCCGATGGTCAGTTCCAGGCGCGGGCTGCCGTGGGTGGTATCCACCTGCACCGCTTCGCTGACATTGACGGTGAAAGTCAGCACGTCGCCAGACTTGTAGCCGCCTGCGGCCGGCACCGTGACGCTGGAAATCTCGGGGGTCACAGCATCGATGCGGGTGTCGGTCTGGATACCGACGCTGGCGAGAATGGCACTTGCATCGTTGCCCGCAGCATCGCGCACAGTGGTGTCTGAAAGCTCCATCTGGCTCCCCAGGAGGATGCCATTGCGGTCCAGCATGGGCGCGGTTACCGGCAGGCGGAACACCAGCGTGTCGCTACCCGAGCCTGACACATACCGCGCGAAGATCAACATTGGGAACTGAGCGCCGTCGTGAATCACCACGCCCAGTCTCGGAATGTCAGTGACGTAGACCACTTCGCTTAGCTTGATACTAATATCGATGTTCTCGCCGGCCACATAAACATGGCCATTGGACGGTGCCGTCACCGATATCGCATAGGGGCGCGATTGGTCAACGGTGTAGACCGCGCCGCTCAGGCCGCCAGTCACCCGATTGCCGGCGTTGTCGTAGACGGTGGCGTCGTTGCGCAGATTCAGCCCCAGGGTTCCATCGCCGATGACGTTACCGAGCTGGACGGTGTAGGTCCGGCCATCGACGCGGGTGATGCCGGTGATCGTGCCCGACGCATTGCCGGTGGTCATCAGGTTGAAATCCGCTGCGTCCAGTCCGGTCACGTCCTCGTCGAAGGTCACGGTGTAGCTAAGGACGCTCCTGTTGCTCAGCAGAGGATCGACACTGACGATACCGGTGACGCTCGGCGCCGTGGTATCCACCAGCACCGCGGTGGTGCTGCCGACGCTGTTGAGGGTCAGGTTCAGATCGTTGCCGGCGGCATCCTTGACGCTGCCGCCATTGAGGTCGAGGCTGCTGCCGACACTGATGCCATCGGCATCGGTTTCACCGGCCTGCACGGTGTACTGGAAGACCAGGGTCGAGCCACTGCTGCTGCCCGGTACCAGCGTGGCGTAGCGGGTAATCCCACCGACATCCAGGGCCAGGCGCGGCGAACCGCTGGCGAATACCGCTTCGCTGGCGTTGACGGTGAAGCTCAGCACGTCGCCAGCCTTGTAACCGCCGTTGGCCGGCACGCTGACAGTGGCCACCGTCGGCACGATGCCATCCACCAGGATGCCGCTGCTGCTGCCCGGAACGAGCGCCGTGGCACTGTCGTTGCCGGCCAGGTCGCGCAGGCTGCCGCCGTTGAGCTGGATGCTGTTGCCCACGCTGATGCCGTTGCTGTCCTGCTGGCCGCTGGTGACCACCAGGCGGAACACCAGGGCGCTGGTGCCGCTGCCGGAGACGTACTCGGCATAGGCGGTGCCGCCGGTGTCGAGGGTCACTTCGATACGCGGAATGCCGCCCCCGGTATTGACGCTGACCACTTCGCTGAAGTTGACGGTGAAGTCGAGGTTCTGCCCGAGGCGGTAGCTGGCATCGCCCGGCAGCACGATGTTGCCGATGCTCGGCGCCACACCGTCGATCACGATGGCCTGCTGGCCGGCCAGCGAGCTGGCGCCGCCCAGGGTCGGCAGGGTCAGGATCGCCGCGTAGCCCTGGGTGCTCTGCAGTACCGCACCGTTCAACGACAGCCCCGTGGTGCTGGCGTAATCGAGGTCGCCGCTGACGTCGCCGGCCTGCACGGTGTAGCGGAAGGTCAGCTGGGTGGTGCCCGAGCCGCTGACGTACACCGCATCACGGTCGATCGCACCGGTTTCCAGCAACAGGGTCGGCCTGCCGCCGGTCAGGTCGACCACCACGTTGTTGTCGAAGTTGACCACGATGTCGATCTGGTCGCCGGCCTTGTGCAGGCCATTGCTGCCCGGGGCCGCCACCACGCCGGTGATCTTCGGGTTGATCGGCGAGATGGTGATCGCGAGGGTATCGACGTCGGTCTTGGCACCGCCGCTGCCGGAGTAGCCCTGGTCGTCGCTCTCGAAGGTGATCGAGCCAGGACCGTTGTAGCCGGCATCCGGAATGAAGGTCAGGCCGTTCAGGGCGGCGTTGATTGCAGCCAGGGTGCCGGTGAAGGCCATTGCCGCGTCATTGATGCCATCGCCGGTGCTGAAGAACAGCCCGACGAGCGAGCCAAGGGTCATCTTCCCATTGACGGCGGTCAGGGACAGCTTCATGAGGTTGCCACCGGCATCCACGTCGCTGATGGTGATCAGGTTGCCGTGGGTGCTGCTGAACACCAGCGAGCCATCCTGCGGCACGGACTGCGCTGCCGGCAGGTTGTTGACCGGCGCGTCGTTGACCGCGGCAATGACCAGCGAGACGCTGACGGCGTCCTGCAGCGCGCCGCCGCTGCCGGTGTTGCCATTGTCGTTGATCGAGATCGACATGGTCTTGAGCCCGGTGGCGTTCAGCGCGCCGAGGTAGGTCAGGTGACCGTTGCTGACCAGGGTGTTGATGTCGGCGACGGTCCCTTCCAGGGTGATGGCGTTGGTACCGTCGTTGCTGATGGTCACCCCGCTGCTGGCGGTAGCGCTGAAGGTGCCGTTGCCGTTGGCCACGCTGAAGATCACCCGCACGCTGCCGCTGCCGGCGTCGACATCGCTGAAGGTGATGCCGGCCATGGACGTGGCCACGTCCTCGGTAACGTTGATGCTGACCGGGCTGCTGATGGCCGGCGCGTCGTTCACCGCGGTGATGTCGAGGGTCAGGTTGCGCGTGTCGGTACCGACGCTGGTGGTGTCCAGACTCAGGCCGAGGGTCACGCTGGTGTTGGAGTTCAACGCCGGCGTGTACTTCAGGCTGCCGGCGGCAATGAAGTTGTTGATCGCGGTCAGGGTACCGCTCAGGGTCAGCGCCGAGCCGGTGCCGTTCACAGTGACGCCACTGGCGCTGACGCCGCTGAGGGTGCCCGCGCCGACGGTCAGGGTCAGGGTGCCGCTGCTGGAGTCGACATCGCTGAGGATGATGCCGGTGACCGGCGACAGGGTGTCCTCGGTCACGCTGACGTTGGTCGGGGCGCTGATCACCGGCGCGTCGTTGACCGCGGTGATAGTGACGTCGCGGGTCACCAGGAGGGAGTCCAGGCTGCCGTCGTTGACCTTGAACGACACGGTGCGGGTGGTGGTGGTCGGGGTGTCCGAGTCGTTGGTGTAGGTGATCGAACGCAGCGCTGCCTGGAACTGCGCCTGGGTCGCGCCACCGGCGGAAGTCAGGGTCAGGATGCCGTTGACGGCGTCCCACGAGCCAATGATGTCGCCCATGGTCGCCGGAATGTTGGTGAACGCCAGGGTATCTTCGCCAAGGACGTAGGTGCCGCCCAGGCTCACGGTGGCCGAGGCGATGCTCGGACCGTCCGGGTCGGAAATCACGAGAAGGTTGTCGATCGCCACCGGGGTGGAGACGACGTTGTTACCCTCGGTCCAGCCCACACTGCCGCCGCTGCCGGTCAGCACTGGCGCATCGTTGGCCGCGGTGACCACCACGCTGGCGGTGTCGGTGCCGCTGGAGAAGGTGTTGCTGCCACCGAGGAGGCTGGTGACGTTCCAGCGGGTGCCCTGCTGGCCGAGGGTGCCGTTGGTCTGGTCCCAGGCCCGGTAGGTGATGGTGGCGGTCTCGCCATGCAGGCCATCCGGCACGAAACGCACGCGGTCGCCCGAGCGCAGGACCAGCGCGGAGGCATCCGAGGCGCTGACGATGTCCGTCCAGTTGGTCCCGGCGTTGATGCTGTACTGCCATTTGCCGTAGGTGCTGGTCAGGCCGGTGATGGCCATGCCCTTGATGGCGCCGGTGTCGACATCGGTCAAGCCACCAAGCAGTGAGCTGACCGCGTCGCCGCTGTTGTTGGTGGAGGTGTCGGTCAGGCCGGTCAGGGTCGGGTTGACCGGGGTCATCACCGGCGCGTCGTTGACCGCGGTGACGATCAGGGTGGCCTGGGCGCTGCCGGTGGAGTACGCGGTGCTGCTGCCGTTGACGGTGGTGTCGCCGGTGCTGGGCGAGCCGTAGGTGGACGCCGCGCCGCTGGTGCGGTCCCAGCCGCGGTAGGTGAAGGAGACGTTCTCGGCGTTGGCGTTGTCCGGGATGTAGCGGACCTGGCTGCTGGATGTCAGCAACAGCGCGCTGCTGGTCGAGACCGTGCCGAAGGCGGTCCAGTTGGTGCCGTCGGTGGAGTATTCCCAGGTGCCACGCCCGACGGTGGCGATCACGGCGATGCCGGAGGCGGCACCCGCGTCCGCGTCGGCATAGGTGGCGCCGGCCAGCACCGTGGAGACGGATACCGCGCCGCTGGTGGTGTTTTCGTTGGTCGAGGTGATCACGTACGGACCGCCGCTGAGGGTCGGCGCATCGTTGACCGCGACCAGGGTGACGATACTGGCGACGTTGACCGCGACAGTGTTCTGCCCGCCGTTGGCGAGGCCGCCGCTGTCGCGCACGTTGCTCAGGGTGACGGTGCGCGAGGTACCGGTCGGGGCGTTGCTGTCGTTGCGATAGGCGATGTTGTTGACGATGGTCTGCGCGGTCGCGGTGGACAGCCCGGCGTGGCCCAGGCTCACGGTGGCGGTGCCGGCGCTGACCGAGACCGAAACGGTCGCGCCGTTGTTCAGGGTGAGCAGGTTGGTGCCGTTGGTCAGGGTCACGTCGGAGCCGTCGATCACCAGCTTCTCCGAGGGGCCGTTGGCCAGGTTGGAGACGCTGATGGTTATCAGGATGATGTTCTGCGTGGACTCCACGGTGTTGATGCTGGCACCGCTGAACATGGCCACGGCCGAACCGTCCTCGGTGAAGGTCGGGTTGGTGCCGGTGGCGCTGACCACCGGCGCATCGTTGACCGCCAGGATGTTGGCCGTGACCGTGGACACCGTGCTGGTGGTGCCGGTCTCGTCGGTCACCGTGATGCTGAGGGTGCGTGCGCTGGTGTTCGGCGTGGTGGTGTTGCTGTTGCTGTACTGCAGGTTGCGCACCAGCGCGGTGACCGCGCTGGCGTCGGCGTTGGCATTGAGGGTGATCACCAGGGCGGTGCCGCCGGTGCCGCCGGCGACCGTGCCGATGGTGAGACCGCCGTACAGCACGTTGCTGCCGGAGACGGAGATCTGCCCGGGGCCGGCGCCGATACTGTAGACCGACAGCACGTCTTCGCTGGTCACGGCGTTGCCGGTGACCGCGACGCGCACATTGCCACCGTTGAAGTTGGCCGAGTCGGCGTCGGTGACCGTGGCATTGTTGTTTCCGTCGAGGAGGATGCCACTGCTCTTCTCGACGTAGTTGGCCGCGTCGCCATTGAGGTTGGCGATCACCGGCGCCGCCAGGTTGGCCGCGGTGAAGTTCAGCGTGGTGTTGTCGCTGATGCCCTGGAACACGATGCCGGCGGTGTCGACGAAGGTCCGCGAGTCGATGCGCACTGCATAGCTGACCCCGCCGACCAGGGTCATCGACGGATCGATGGTCCAGGTGGCGCCGGAGCCGGCGACCCGGCCACTGCTGACCGGGATGGTCTCGACGATCTGGTTGTCCGAGGTACGGACGATGTAGATGTTGCCAGTGCCCTTAATCACCGATTCGCTGAACGTCAGCACGATGTTGGCGCCCGGGCTGACGCCGGTGGCGTTGTCGCTCGGGGTGGAGCTGAGCAGCGTAGGTGGACGATCGGTCTGCAGCAGGAGGTTGCCGGAACTGCCGTTGGTGGCGAAGAAGATATCCACGTCACCGTCGCCATCGAAGTCGCCGACCCGGTAGTTGCTACCGGTGTGGTCGGCCAGGCTCATGCCGGTGAAGGGCGACGAGCCCAGGGCCACGATGTTGAACGTACCATCGCCGTTGCTGCGGGCGTACTGGAACGGGCTGCTGGTGTTGGCGGTCTGGTAGAGGATGTCGGCATCGCCATCGCCGTCGAAGTCACCCACCAGCATCCGGCCGTTGAAGGTCGGAGCGGGGAACGTGGTGGTGGACTGGGTGCTGAAGCTGGCGCCATCGTTGCGCAGGTAGGTGCCGGTGGCGGTGCTCACGGCGGCGAGGATGTCGAGGTCGCCGTCGCCATCGAAGTCGGCCACGTAGTAGTTGTTGCCTGCATGGTCAGGCAGGGCCAGACCGGCGAATGGCGAGCTGCCGAAGCTGACGTTGGTAAAGGTACCGTCGCCGTTGCTGCGGTAATAACCCCAGGGACTGGTGTTGCCGGCGGTCTGGTAGAGGATGTCGGCGTCACCGTCACGATCGAAATCACCCACGACCATGCGTGAGCCGATCCCGGGCGAGGGGAAATTCGCGCTGGACTGGCTGCTGAAGGTTGCACCATCGTTGCGGAAATACTGCCCGCTGCTGCCGTTGACCCCCACCAGCACGTCGACGTCACCGTCACCGTCGAAGTCGCCGACGAAGTAGTTGGTGCCCGAGGCATCGGGCAGGGCCAGCCCGGCGAACGGCGATTGTCCCAGGGTCAGTTGGGTGAAGGAGCCATTGCCGTCGCTGCGCGCATAGGCGAATGGAGTGCCGGTGCCGCCGGTCTGGTAGAGAATGTCGGTATCGCCATCGCCATCGAAGTCGCCGACGATGGTCCGCCCGGCGTTGACGATGGTGGTGCCCAGCGGCGTGTTGCCGGTGGTCCAGGAACTGGCCAGGACACCCTCGTAGCCGGCCACCGCCAGGGCGGAGGTCTGGATCTGCCCGCTGCTGCGCTCCAGGCTCCAGTTGCCGCCCAGCGCCGCGGCACCGGTATCGTCCGCGGAGGCCGCGACGTCGGCACCGGTGATCTGCGCCAGCGCGTCGATGAAAGCCTGGCCCTGGCTGCTGTCGCCAACCTTGCAGCCGTAGAGCATCAGGTCGCCATCGGCCTTGAGCGCGGCACCGATGCTTTCCAGCGCGGCACTGTGCTGGGCAAGGTTGCTTTGCGCCAGCCAGACGTTGCCGGCCTGCACCGTGCCGTCCGCACCGTGGGACAGCAGGTGGATGGCATCGAGGTTTTCGCGGCCCTTGAGGTAGTCGGCCATCTGCTGCAGGCCGTCCTTGCTCGGGTCGAGCACGACGATCTCGGCATTGGGCGACAGGCCGGTCAGCATCTGGTTGACATTGCCGACCTGGCCGTCGACGAACACCACTTCCTGGCGCTGGCTGCTGTCGCTGCTGCTGGCGCGGGTGTCGGCGCTGGCGGCGGCCGGGCTGGCGTTGTCAGCGGAGGTGCTGTCCTTGGCCGGCTCGGCGGTGGCCTGATCGGCCTCCTGCGCGACCACGGCCACGGACGCATCGAACATGATTCGCGGTTCGAGTGCCACCAGCAAGGGTGCGGCGCCGGGCTCGGCGGGCGGCACTTGCGGGGCTGGCTTGCGCGAGAAACGTTCGATGAATTTCATGGTGCACCTCCTGGTATACGTCCGCCCGGCACAGGCTGTGCCGGGCGGACAGAATAAGTGGCGGCCCCCTGGGAGGCCGCCGGTTGTCGCTATCAGTTACGCGTAGGGAACAGGCCTTCGGTCGCGATGATGAAGGTCACGGTGAGGAACGGGTTGCGCAGCCCGACCGGCTGGGAGCCGCCGGCGATGCCGACGCTCTGCTGGCTCAGTATTACGTTCGGAGCCGCGGCGACGTACAGGTTCACCGGGTTGCCGTCCTTGTCGGTCGCCGCGCCGAACGACGTACCATTGCCTGGGCTGGGGAGGTTGGCCTCGGCAGTGGAGACCCCCAGCGGGTGCACGTGCATCGGCATCTGCGAGGAGAGCAGCGTGACCGATTCGGAACCCGACGCTTCACCCAGGACCATAGTGCTCAGGCCTGGGCCCTGGCCCTGATGGATCGGGCTGCGGCCGCGGAAATCAGGCAGGCCGAAGGTGGACTGGCCATTGCCGCCGAAGGTGGTCCCGAGAATGGAGAACAGCGCCGTGTTCTGCGAAATCGACAACAGCTGGCCGCTGCACATGGCATAACCGCGAGGCGCAAAGTTGCCGCCGAACATCTTGATCTCGCCGAGATAGGGTTCGCTCATCGGATGCTTCCTTGTTGTTAACTTGCGTTGTTGGAAAAACGTTTACGCGGTTGCGCTGACTTCCCGGTGGATCACCGCCTCGAGGATGTGCCGGCCATCCGGATCGGGCAGAAGCGGTGTCATCAACAGATCCCAGTGCCGCCCGTCAGGACCGAACAGGCGATACACCTCCTGCATCATGGCGACGCCGAGCGGCAAGGCGATCATCAGGGAGTAGCATTCGAAGCGGTCATTCATCGCCACGCCCTCGCGCACATCGACGAGGGTGACGCGGATGCCCTGCTCCGGCGCGACCTGCAGGACGAAGCCCGCCGGGTCGGCACCGGCCAGGTCGGCGCGGGATGGAATGGCACTGGAAATCGGGTTCATGAAGCGATCCTCGAAGCGCCGCGAGCCTCGCGGCGCAGGCGCAGGTAGACCCCGGATTCCTTGATGACCTGGAAGCCGAGACGGGCGTAGAGACGCTGCGCGGGGTTGTAGGTTTCCACCGACAGTTCGATCGCCAGGCCCTGTTCGTCGGCACGGTCGATCAGCGGCTGCAGCAATGCGCTGCCGATGCCCTGGTTCTGCCATTCGGGCAGCAGCGCGATATCGATGAGATTGAGCGTGGTCTGGCCCCAGAACAGATAGAGGCGGCCGATGGCCTGCCCCTGGTGTTCGATGATGAAGAACTCACCATCGGCGAAGTGGGCCTGGTAGTAGGTGTGCTGAGCGTTGAACTGCTGGTGAAGGAACGCTGCGATCTGCTCGGCGGGCCAGCCGCTATGGGACATTTCTTCGGCCCGCGTGCCAGCGTACAGGCGTTCGATGAAAGCCATATCGTCTGGATGCAAGGCACGGAGTGTCGCAGCATACTTCGACATCAAAGCAAACTTCCCTGTAAGTGATACTTTGTGGGCCAACTATTTATGTGACGAACATCACAGCAACATGCATGGCTAATTGACAGCAGATTACCTCAATTGCCTTGCAATCACACTACTAAAATCCACTTTCCCGCACCCCGATCGCCGCCATACGCCGCCATGCCGCGGACAGCAGCGATTCGCCCTCTCCGTCAAGCACGACGAGGCCTCGCAGCGGATGGCCAATGGCCTCGGAGGCACCCTTCCCGAGCACGAACTGCGCGCCATACTGCGCTTGCAACGGTTGTGCCCTTTTCTCTTCATCACGTCTTATTGCAATGGGCCCCTTGTGATCGGAAACCAGCGATTCCTGATCGATATAAGAAACGCCATTGGCATCAACTTCTTTAAGCGTTACCGCAATTGAAGTGCGCAATACATCGTCGGCGACAAAGTGCCCGATAGTGCCCGGTGTCACCCGCCACAAATCCGCCTCCGCCAGATAGCCACGCAGGCGCAAACCCTCGTCGGTGATCTGCGCCAACGGCAGTTCGGCACTGACCCAGCGTCCGGGCGTGAGGCTGTCGGCCAGATCGCGCACGCTGCCGGCATGCGGCGCGCGCAGGTTGAGGCGTTCGCGCTGCGCGGCCAGGCCGCGGTATTCGGCCAGCGATTCGGCGAGGCGCTGTTCGAGGATGCCACTGTCGGCGGCGGTGCTGCTGCGGCTGGACTGGCGACGCAACTGCAATTGCAGGATCTCGATCTCGCGCCGGGTGATGCTCAGGCGCGACTCCAGGTCGGGCGACTCCAGCTCCACCAGCACCTGGTTCTCCGCCACCCGCTCGCCATCCTTCACCAGCACCTGACGAATCCGCGCCGCCGCCGGCGCATGCAGGGCACTGACCCGCGAGGCTTCGAGCATCGCCGGCACTTCCACGCCGCTGCGCCATGGCACCAGCAGCAACGCCAGCAAGGCCAGCAGGCCGCCGCCGACGAACAGCACCTTGCGCGGATGGGCCTGCTCGCGGTGCTGCCACCAGTGCCCCATCTCCTTGCAGATCGGCAGGAAGATGAACCACGCCAGCTCGACGATCATCAGGAAGATGCCGAGCACCTTGAAGAACATGTGGTAGACCGCCAGGGCGATACCGAAGAACAGCACCGCGCGCCAGATCCACGAGGCGTAGCCCCAGCACAGCAGACGCTTGCGCAGGGCCGGCGACCAGCGCTCCGGCGCGGGCTCGCCGTAACCGAACAGGGTCTCGCGCAGGTGCCAGCGGCACAGGGCGTAGCCGCGCCCCTGGAGGTTGTCGACGCCCCACAGGTCGCTGAGCAGGAAGTAGCCGTCGAAACGCATCAGCGGGTTGACGTTGATCACCACCGTGGTGATCCAGGTGGCGCTGGCCAGCATGAACGCCGCCGTGCGCCCTGCCCCGTCGGGCAGCAGCGACCAGGCGAGCAAGGCGATGCAGGCCAGGAGCATTTCCGCCAGGACTCCGCCGGCGCCGATCAGCAGGCGGGTGCGCCGGTCCTGCACGCGCCAGGCATCGCTGACATCGGTGTAGAGCATCGGCAACAGGACCATGAACGCCACGCCCATGCTCGGCACCCGGCAGCCGGCGCGCTTGGCCATGTAGGCATGGCCGAACTCGTGGCAGAGCTTGGCGAAGCCCAGGGCAATGGCGAACGCCGCCGCGCCGCCGAGGCTGAGCAACTGCGGGAAGGTGGCGAGGAAACGCTCCCAGTCGCGCATCACCAGGAAGGTACCGAGCAACAGCACCAGCGGCAGGCCGAAACGCAGCAGGTTCGGACCGAAGCGCTCGAGCCACGGCCAGGTGCGATTGAGAAAGGCATCCGGCCGCCACAGCGGAATCCGGAAGAACAGGTACTTGTGCAGGAGCTGCGTCCACAGGCCCTGGCGCCGGCTGGCCGCCTTGGTCGCGTAGCTGGCGCTCTGCTCGGGATCGCCGCCGCTGATCAGGTCGTGGCCGCGCAGGAACTTGAGCAGCTCGTCCAGCGCCTGTGGGGTCAGCGGCGCGCCGGGCTCGGCATTGGCCGCCTTGAGCACCTGCAGGGCATCGCCCAGGGCCCAGTTGCGCAACAGGCGCATGGCCGGCGCGCCAAGCTTGAAGTACTTGCCCCGCAGCGGATCGGCCAGGGTCCATTGCGGCGAGCCGTCCAGCCCCGGTGTCGCCACCGAGAGCTGCAGGTCCGGGCGCAGCGCCGGGAGCATCACAGGCCCACCGCCTGGCGCAGGGCCGCCAGCGGCCGGCGCAGCAGATACAGGGCCAGTGGCGCGCGCGCGCCGAACAGCTTGGCGGTGCCGCGCAGGCCGATACGCGGCGGCGCGTGGTCGAAGGTGGCATCGAGACGATAGGCCAGTTGGCCGGCCGCGGTGCTCTGTGCCTGGTACGCGGCGCGCTCCAGGGTCGCGCTGTGCCGGTTCAGCGGATCGCTGTCGAGGAACAGGGCGACTTCGGCGCCGTTGTCCAGGCCGATGGCATCGGCCACCGGCAGCTCGATGCGCAGCTCGGCCTGGGCCGGGTTGGCGATGTCCATCAGGCGCTCGCCGGTGCGCACCGGCTTGCCGATGAGCCGCTGGGCATCGGCGAACACCGCGATACCGTCGCGCTCGGCGCGGACTTCACTGCGCGCGAGCAGGTCGCGGGCGTAATCGCGCTCGGCGCGTTTCTGCTCGACCCGGGCCGCCAGCAGGTCCAGGCGGGCGCTGGAATCGGTATCGGAAAATGCCCGCTGGGTGTTGGCCTTGAGTTCCGCCTCGGCCACGCCCAGGGTGCGTTCGGCGACGTCGGCCTGGGCCTTGAGACTGGTGGCGTCGAAGCGCACCAGCACCTGCCCGGCCTGCACCGGCTGGTTGGGCTTGACCAGGAATTCGGCGACCACGCCATCCAGCGGCGCGGCGACCACCTGACCGTTGCGCGGCACCACTTCCGCCGGCGCCAGCACCGACTGCCGCACCGGCACCAGCAGCACCAGCAGCAGCGCGCCGGCCAGCGCCCAACGGGTCCGTGCCGGCCAGCGCAGGCGCCATGGCTTGCCAGGCTGCAGGGCACGCCAGGCGTGGCTGTAGCAATCGCCCAGCTGGGCCAGCAGGGCCTGCTCGGCCTCGCTCCAGGGGGTGTCGCGAGCCAGCCAGAGACCGCCGAACACCTGGTCGTCGCGGTCCTTGAGCGGCAACCAGAACGCGTGAGGCGCCGAGAGTGCCTGCCAGTCGTCGCGACTGGCCTGATCGACGCTCTCCGGCGGCACCGCGCCAGGCAGGGCGAAACGCTCGCCCGCGGCAAGACGCGCGGCCATGCGCTCGATGAACACCACGAACGGCGCGTTCGGCTCGACCACGCTGATGCCGGTCAGCGCCCGCACCTTGCCGGCGATCAGCAACGCGCCGTGGCGGTAGCCGAACAGCGGCTGGCTGTCGTTGACCATGCTGAACGCCAGCACCTCGGTGGACGCGGCGGCACGGGCCTGGCGCTCCAGCTTGAGGTAGTGCGCCAGCAGCTGTTCGAGGGCGCCGGGGACAGGAGCGTTCATTGCGGCTCCGCGAACTGCGCGCTACCGCTCATCCCGGCCAGCAGGCCCGGGGTATTGGCCGGCACGCTGGCGATCAGCAGGAGGGTCTGGCTGCCTTCGTCGATGCGCGCACCGAGGCGCTTGACCACCGCCTCGATCGGCTTGCCGGTTTCATCGGGAATAAAGCTGAAGGTCTGCTCGGGCTTGAGCTTGCCGAGCCAGCGCGAAGGCACCAGCAGGTGGATTTCCAGCGAGCGGTTGTCGACGATCTCCAGCAGCGGCGCGCCGCTGGCCACGCTTTCGTGAGCCTGCACGCGGCGTGCGACCACCTGGCCGTCGAATGGCGCCTTGACCTGGCAACGCTGCACCTGCACCTGGTAGACCTGGGATTCGGCCTGGGCCTGGGCCTGACGGGCCTCGGCCAGGGCCACTTCGAAACGACCGACGGAGTTCAGCGCCGCCAGTTGCTGCTTGTTGCGCAACTCTTCGCGGGCGGCGCGCACGGCGGCGCCGGAAGCATTGGCCTGGGCCTGGTAGGCACTGCAGTCGAAGCGCACCAGCACATCGCCCTTGCTGAACGACTGGCCCTCGGCATAGGGCATCTCCACCACCCGGCCGGGCAGCTCGCTGGCCAGTACCGCCTGGGAGCGCGCGCGCAGTACGCCACGGACCTCGCTGGCGGCAGAGGTGGCGCCTTCGAGCAAGGGGTCGCCCTCGGTCGCGGCCTGGGCCACACCACTGATCAAGGCCAACGCCGCCCACCACACTGCCTGCTTCATTTCGCTACGTCCCTGTAAGGTCTGGATTGTGTCTAATTGGATATCGGCCGCCGGACGGCGAACCTGAATCGCCGTTGGTCAGTGTCGGCGATAGCTTTTCTGGCCGCCTGGGGTCAGGCAGTACACCCCGCCCCGGGGGCCGGTGCAGAAGGTCCCCGACGCGCAGCTGCACTCAGTGCTGGCACCTTGCAATGATTGCGCCACTGGCCGCGGGTTGCGGTTCCCGGTGTAGGCGCTGCAGCTTTTCTTCGAGGCGCTGACCGAGCCGTCATTGCACAGGAAGGCATCGCCGGCGCAGCCCGCGATACCGCCCTTGCGCCCGGAGCAGGGCGTATTGCCAGCCCAGGACGCATTGGCGAGGAAAACCAGGGCCAGGCTCAGGCCGGCGAGAAAAGAGAAACGCGTCACAAAAATGACTCGTGGAAAAGTGGCCGGATGCTATCAATGTTTTCCACGGGCAGGAAGCTTTCCACTCGTCGGTTTCATGAAGATTGGGTGATCGTTGTGTCGAACGGTGACAGCGCCAGACGACCAGAAGAAGAACAGACACCCCCCACCCCGGAGTCATCCAGATGAACAACGATCGCAAGCACCCGGTGGTCACCCGGCGGGAATGGCTCGGCGCCCGGCGCCAGTTGCTCCTGCATGAAAAGGCCTTCACCCATCAACGCGACGAACTCAGTGCCGCGCGCCGTGCCCTGCCCTGGGTCAAGGTGGAAGAGGACTACCGCTTCCAGGGCGCCGAGGGTGAAGTCGACCTGGCCGGGCTGTTCGCCGGGCGCAGCCAGTTGCTGGTCTATCACTTCATGTTCGCCGATGGCTGGGCAGAAGGCTGTCCCGGCTGTTCGTTCCTTGCCGACCATTTCGATGGCGCCAACCTGCACCTGGCCCACCATGATGTGTCGCTGGTGGCGGTGTCGCGGGCGCCGTACCCGCAGTTCCAGGCGTTTCGCCAGCGCATGGGCTGGCGCTTCCCCTGGGTGTCGTCCCATGGCAGCAGCTTCAACCGGGATTTCGGCGTGACGCCGGCGGCCGAAGGTGCCGAGTACAACTATGAGCCCTATGCGGGCAGCGAAACCGAACTGCCCGGACTCAGCGTGTTCTGTCGCGGCGAGGCCGGGGAAATCTTCCATACCTATTCCAGCTATGCCCGTGGCCTCGACATCCTGGTGGGCACCTACAACTTCCTCGACCTGATGCCCAAGGGCAGGAACGAGGACGGCACGATGGACTGGGTACGGCATCACGATCGCTACGAGGAGGCGCCGGGGCAGAAGTCTTGCTGTCATTGACGCCTGTGCGATGGGCATGGAGCCTTGCAGCGCCCTCCAGATCGAGCGCCGCCCGCGCGGCGCATCGCGAGCGCGCTCGCTCCTACATTTTTTGCAACGTACCTATGCCTGACAGGCCATGGTTGACCGCCTTGTGTGTACGACGCGGTACCACGTCGAGCCCAACAGCCTCCCTGCAATGAATCGCCAGGCCCCAAAGGCTGGCAACGCCGCTCTCACAGGCCATGGCACGTTGCAATAAATGTAGGAGCGAGCGCGCTCGCGATGCGCCGCGCGGGCGGCGCTCGATCTCAAGGGCGCTGCAAGACCCAAGACAAGCACCTGACGACCTCGATGCAGTTTCCGCCAGGTTTTCAGAGACGTGTAGATCCCTATGCCAACGGGGCCGCTTTGCGCCCTTCGCGTTTCTTGCCGCATGCAGCCCGAGCGTTTCTAATACGCCCTTTTGCCCCAAGGCCCCTCGCGCATGTCCGCCTCCTCCCTGCACGTCCTGGTCATTGGCTACGTCTGGCCCGAGCCCAACTCCTCGGCCGCCGGCGGGCACATGATGCAGATTCTCGAAAGCATCCTTGCCCGCGGCTGGCGCGTGACCTTCAGCAGCCCGGCGGCGCTCAGCGAATTTCGCGCCGACCTGCCCGCCCTGGGCATCGCCGAACAGCCCATCGTGCTCAACGACAGCAGCTTCGACCGCTTCGTCGGCGAACTCGCCCCGGACGTGGTGCTGTTCGATCGCTTCATGATGGAGGAGCAGTTCGGCTGGCGCGTCGAGCAGCATTGCCCGAACGCCCTGCGCGTGCTGGAAACCTCCGACCTGCAGAGCCTGCGCGAAGCCCGCCATGTCCTGCTGCGCCGGCGCCTGGCCGAGGGCCTGGACCCCAACGACTTCCGCGCCCTGTTCGCCACCTCCGGCCCCGACCTGTACCGGCAGATGGCCCCCGCCGACCTGACCCAGCGTGAACTGGCATCGATCTACCGCAGCGACCTCAGCCTGATGATCTCCGACGTCGAGATCGACCTGCTGGTCAACGGCTTCGCGGTCCCCCCGGCGCTGCTGCACTGGTGCCCGCTGATGCTCAAGACGCCACAGACCCCGGCGAAAACCTTCGCCGAGCGCGAGCACTTCCTCAGCATCGGCAACTTCCGCCATGCACCGAACTGGGATGCGGTGCTGTGGATGAAGCACAACATCTGGCCGATGATCCGCCGCCGCCTGCCCGAGGCGCAGTTGCACCTCTATGGCGCCGACACCCCGCCGAAAGCCACCGCCCTGCACGACCCCGCCGGCGGCTTCCTGATCCTCGACCGCGCCGAGGACGCCCTCACGGTCATGGGCAAGGCCCGCGTGTGCCTGGCTCCATTGCGCTTCGGCGCCGGGATCAAGGGCAAGCTGACCGACGCCATGCTGGCCGGCACGCCGAGCGTGACCACCCCCATCGGTGCCGAGGCGATGCACGGCGCCCTGCCCTGGCCGGGCCTGGTCTCGACGACCGCGGAAGGCCTGGCCCAGGCCGCCGTCAGCCTGTACAGCGACGAGACACGCTGGAACCAGGCGCAGCGCGATGCCCGCCGCCTGCTCGAAGCCCGCTATGACTGGCACTGGCACAGCACCGCGCTGGTCGAGCGCATCGAGCAGACCCTGATGCAGTTGGCCGACCAGCGCCTGTACAACTTCACCGGGGCCATGCTGCGTCACCACCAGCACAAGAGCACCCGGTACATGGCCCAGTGGATCGAGGCGAAGAACCGGGTCAGTGGCGGCGACGCAGCAGATACGTGTCCATGATCCAGCCCTTGCGCGCCCGCGCCTGTTCGCGGGCGGCGAGGATCCGCGCCTTGACCTCGCGCAGCGGCCCGCTGATGAGGATCTCGTCCGCGCTGCCCAGGTAGGCGCCCCAGTAGATGTCCAGGTCGGGGTCGTCGAGGTCGGCGAAGGCACACTGGCCGTCGAGCATCACCAGCACGTTGTCGATCCTCGCCACTTCGGCCAGGCGCCTGCCGGGGAGGATCTGCACCGGCTCGCCGATCCGGTTGAGCGGAACCCGATGACGGGCCGCCAGCGCCTGCACGCTGCTGATCCCGGGAATGACCTCAAGGGCAAAGGACTGCTCGTCGATCAGTTCGAGGATCCGCAGGGTGCTGTCGTACAGCCCTGGCTCGCCCCAGAGCAGGAAGGCGCCGCACTCGCCCTCGCCGAGTTCATCGGCGATCAGCCGGCCATACAGTGCCGCCCGCTGGCGGTGCCAGTCGCGCACCGCGCCCTGGTAGTCGGCGGCCCCGCCGTCGCGCCGCGGATCATCGACCTGGACCAGACGGTAGGGACGCTTGACCAGTTGCTCCAGCAACGCCTTGCGCAGGTGCAGCATGTCGTCGTTGCGCTGGTGCTTGTCGAGCACGAAGAAGACATCCGCGCGGTTCAGCGCGTCGACGGCTTCCAGGGTGATCTGGCGCGGGTTGCCCGGGCCGATGCCGATCAACAGCAGGTGTTTCATGGACGAACTCCCGAAATGCAGCGGCCCATTGTCGACACAGCGGACGCGGACTTACCAGATCGAGAAGTTGTAGCTGACGATGACCCGGGTTTCGTCCATGTCGCGGGCGAAGCGTTCGTAGTTGCTGCGATAGGTGGAATTGCGCAGGCGCACGCTGAGGTCCTTGAACGTGCCGCGCTGGACCTGGTACTTCAGTTCGCTGTCGCGCTCCCATTCCTTGCCTTCGGCGAGGCTGCCGGGGACCTGGATATGCTCGCCGCTGATGTAGCGGGTGAAGAAGGTCAGGCCGTTCACCCCCAGCGCCTTGAAATCGTAGTCGTAGCGCAGTTGCCAGGAGCGTTCCCGGGCGGCGGCGAAATCGTTGACCTGGGCGTAGTTGACCAGGTACGGGTTGCTGCCATCCAGATACGGCATGGCGCTGTCACCGAACATGCGCTGCCAGCCGGCGCTGATCTTGTGCCCGGCCAGGCTGTAGCCGAGCATGCCGCTGAAGGCGCGGTGGTCGATCTCGCCGGCACGGGCGCGGCCGATATCGTCGCTCTTGATCAGGCGCAGGTCAGCGGACAGGCTGCCGACATTCAAGGGCTGGTTGGCGACCAGACCGAGAAAGTGCTGGCGATAGATATTCTCCAGCTTCGCCACCTGGTAGTGGGCGCTGATGCGCTCGTTGACCCGGTAATCGAGCCCGGCCAGGTCGAAATGATCGGCGCGGGTGTCGCAGGCGTAGCGCTTGTTCTTGCAATGCACGCGGATGTCCTGGGCATCGCTGGAATCGCGGGCGGTGTACTTGTCCAGGCGGGTCAGGGTGAAACGCAGGTCACGGAGCTCTTCCGAGGTCAGCGACGCCCCCTGGAACATCGTCGGCAACAGGCGGCCGTCGTTGTACTTGAGCAACGGCATGTCCGGCAGCATCGCGCCGTATTTCAGCACGGTCCGCGAGACACGCATTTTTCCGGCGACGCCGAGCTTGGCGTACTGATCCACCGAGTGCCGCGGATCATGGCCACTGGAGGGCAGCAGGCCACTGTTGCTGTCGGCGGAACTTGAATCGAGTTTCAGCCCATACATGCCCAGTGCGTCGACGGCGAATCCCACGGTTCCTTCGGTATAACCGGAACGCACGTCGAGCATAAAACCCTGCGCCCATTCTTCGCGTTTCGAAGCGCCCTGCGCGGAACTGCTGTGACCATCGCGAAAGTCGCGATTGAAGTAAACATTGCGTGCTTCGAGGCGCGCGCTGCTGTCTTGGATAAAACCGCCGGCCTGCGCCGAAACAGCACCGAACAGCCCCGCCAGCGCACATGACGCGCGCCCGCAAGAGCCGGAAAAAGGGACAAACATGAGGACCACGAATCCGAATAAGAAACCAACAAGCAGCCCCGCGCAAACACCCGGGGCGATGATCGCCGCGGCGTTGCGCACGACGCCTGCCGATTATCCGCGAGCGCTCTGCCACGGGCCATTGGACCATGGTCGCAAGGTTCCATGAAGGCCGTCCGCCAATACCCCGGGAAGACGAACATGAGCAAGTTTGAAAGTTCCCGGCGAGGTGCCATAAAAGTTTGCTGTTAGTCCATGGCCAGCTGGCTACACTGTTAACTATGCTGTTATTACAGCCCCTGTGGACCTCGTGTTATTCGCGTCGATCATCGCGCGCCGCGGCGGCGTCCACCGCCAATAAAGGAGTGATTACCGTGTCCAGACTTGCAGAGTTTCGTGCCGCCGAAAAAGCCCTTCAGGAACAGCTCGCACAACTGGAGGCAATGAAAAAGGACGCCGGCCTTAAACGTGAAATCGAATTCGAACAGAAACTTGTCGCGCTGATGAAAAGCTATGACAAGGGCCTGCGCGACATCATCGCCATCCTCGATCCTGCCGCGGTCGGCAAGGCCGTGCCCAAGGCGACGAAGCAACGCCGCGCGCGGGTGGTGAAAGTCTATGAAAACCCGCACACCGGCGAGCTGATCGAGACCAAGGGTGGCAACCATCGCGGCCTGAAATCCTGGAAAGAACAGTACGGCGGACCAACGGTAGAAAGCTGGTTGCGCAAATGAGTTTCGCTTCACATATTTTTCACAAGCACTGGATCAGGATGAAGGCTGCTAAAGGACTAGCGCCCCATGCGCCCGCTTCGGCGGGCTTCTAATTCAAACGCCCCGTGAGCTTCGGCCACGGGGCGTTGTCGTTTGCGCAATTGATTCAGTTCCGTATGATGGCCGCCTGATTGTTCCGCCGGCGTCACTGGCGTCGGCCTCTACTGCGGAGTGCCCATGAGCCTGCAAGATCTCGATACCTTCCCTGGCGTCACCGCGCAACCCGATGCCGCCACCGCCAACTTCGTCTTCAACCACACCATGCTGCGGGTCAAGGACATCACCCGGTCCCTGGACTTCTACACCCGCGTGCTGGGTTTCAGCCTGGTGGAGAAGCGCGATTTCCCGGAAGCGGAATTCAGCCTGTACTTCCTCGCCCTGGTGGACAAGGCGCAGATCCCCGCGGATGCGGCCAAGCGTACCGAGTGGATGAAATCGATCCCCGGCATTCTCGAACTGACCCATAACCATGGCACCGAGAACGACCCGGCGTTCGCCTATCACAACGGCAATACCGACCCACGCGGCTTTGGCCATATCTGCATTGCGGTACCGGATATCCGTGCCGCCTGCGCGCGCTTCGAAGCGCTGGGCGTGCCCTTCCAGAAGCGCCTGAGCGACGGGCGCATGAAGCACCTGGCGTTCATCAAGGACCCGGATGAGTACTGGGTCGAGATCATCCAGCCGACCGAGTTCTGAGCCACGAAAAAATGCCGCGATCATCGCGGCATTTTTGTTGGTGCATGTGGTGTTGCCATTGGCCTCATCGCTGGCGCCGCCAGCGCCCACAGGTTCCGGCTGGCACAAAACCCTGTGGGAGTCGGCGTTGCCGACGATCAGGCCCTGACCGGCACCGCAGCCATTCAGGGCTTACTCCGTCCGCCAGGCCGCCACCAGCACCTCTCCCCGCCCCCGCGTCGCCAGGCAGTAATACAGTGGCAACGTCACCACCAGGCCCACCAGCCACGACAGGTCCGCCCCCTCCACCAGATTGGCGTAAGGACCGACATACAGCGACGTGTTGGCGAACGGCAACTGCACCAGGATGCCGCAGGCATAGGCGATGATCGCGTGCGGGTTGAAGCGCCCGTAGATCCCGCCATCGGCGGCGAAGATCGAGGCGATGTCGTAGTTGCCACGCTTGATCAGGTAGAAATCGATCAGGTTGATCGAGGCCCACGGCACCAGCACCAGCAGCAGCGCCAGGATCAGGCCGATGAAGTGGCCGATGAAGTCCGAGGTCGCGCTCAGCGCGGTCAGGCAGCACGCCAGCAGGATCACCCCGGCGAGGACCACGCGCACCTTGATGCTCGGTGTCCAGGCACTGGCGAAGGTCTGGATCGCGGTGACGATGGAAAGCACCGCGCCGTACAGGTTCAGGGCGTTGTGACTGATGATGTTGAGCAGGAACAGCACCATCAGGATCGGCCCCAGCCAGCCGGTGGCCTGCTTCACCGCATCCATCGCCTCGGTACCTTCCGGAACGCAGAGCACGGCAATGGCACCGAAGCTGAAACAGAGGATGGTGCCCAGGGTCGCACCGAAATAGGTGGCCCAGAACGGTTTGGCAATCCCTACTTCACGGGGCAGGTAGCGCGAGTAGTCGGAGGTGTACGGCGAGAAGCTGATCTGCCAGATCACCCCCAGCGACAGCGTGGCGATCCAGCCGGACAGGTTGAAGCCACCGCGGCTGAAGAAGTCCGCCGGCAGGTCCTGGGCGAACAGCATGATGAAACCGGCCAGCAGGGCCGAGCCCATCACCCAGGTGCCGATGCGGTTCAGGGTATGGATGAAGCGATAGCCGATCACGCCGATGGCGGTGGCGCTCAGGGCACCGAGGATGATCGCCGTCGGCATCGGCACGCTCGGGGCGATGCCATGGATCGACTTGCCCGCCAGGACGATGTTGGAAATGAAGAAGCCGACATAGATCAGCGCGGTGAAGAACACGATCAGCAACGCACCGTAGCGGCCGAACTGACCGCGGCTCTGCACCATCTGCGGAATCCCCAGCTGCGGCCCCTGGGCCGAGGCCAGGGCGATGACGATACCGCCGAGCAGATGGCCGAGGACGATGGCCAGCAGGCCCCAGAACAGGTTGAGGTGAAACACCTGGACCACCATGGCCCCGGTGACGATCGGCAGTGGCGCGATATTGGTGCTGAACCACAGCGTGAACAGATCCCGCGCCTTCCCATGGCGCTCTGCTGGCGGTACGTAATCGACCGTATGGTTCTCGATCAACTGGTGTTGCGAAGACGGCTGGGACATGGGCAAAAAGCTCGAAAGGTTCTGTTTTTATCTTTGTAGGAAACCGCTAGCGACAGGCGGCAGGCGGCGCCGAAGCTGAAGACCATATTATGGTATTCCAAGCTTTTGACAACACTGATTCGCTGTTTTGCCGACCAACTGATCTGTCTTTCTTAACCTCTCCCTCGCCCTTTCATACCCACAGATCCCCGTATTCATTGGGATTCGACCTGAATCATGACGTTCGTCCGGGTCGAAAAATTCCCCTTGCAAATTAGGTATTACGGTATACCATCAGACACATCAACGATAAAAACGCGGACCAAACCGCTGTATCCGAGGACCACGCCATGATCGACGCAACCGTCTACAAGAACGTTCTGGGCTCCTTCCCGTCCGGCGTTACCGTGATCACCACCCTGGACGACGACGGCCAGATCGTCGGTCTGACCGCCAGTGCCTTCAGTTCCCTGTCGATGGAGCCGCCGCTGGTGCTGTTCTGCCCCAACTACAGCTCCGACTCCTACCCCGTGCTGATCCGCAACAAGCGCTTCGCCATCCACCTGCTTTCCGGCCAGCAACAGGCCGAGGCCTACGCTTTCGCGAAAAAGGGCAAGGACAAGGCCCAGGGCATCGAGTGGACCCTGAGCGCGCTGGGCAATCCGTTGCTGGCCAACGCCACGGCGATCATCGAGTGCGAGCTGTGGCGCGAATATGAAGGCGGCGACCACGCCATCATGGTCGGCGCGGTGAAGAACCTGATCGTTCCGGCGGAGGCGCCAAGCCCGCTGGTCTACTGCCGCGGCAAGATGGCCAGCCTGCCGGCTTTCGCCTGAGCCCCTGTTCCCGCAGCCCCTATTCTTGTGACAGGTGCCGCCTGTCCAACCCGTCAGCCGTCGCCCGACTCGCCGGGCGACCGATAACAAGAGCCGAGGAAACACCTCATGAAATTTTCGTTGTTCGTGCACATGGAACGCTGGGATGAACAGGTCAGCCACCGGCAGTTGTTCGAAGACCTGACCGAGCTGACCCTGATGGCCGAGAAAGGCGGCTTCAGCACCGTGTGGATCGGCGAACACCACGCCATGGAATACACCATCTCGCCAAGTCCGATGCCGCTGCTGGCTTACCTCGCCGCGCGCACCGAGACCATTCATCTGGGCGCCGGCACCATCATCGCGCCGTTCTGGCACCCGATCCGCGTCGCCGGCGAATGCGCCCTGCTCGACGTGATCAGCAACGGCCGCATGGAAGTGGGCCTGGCCCGCGGCGCCTACCAGTTCGAGTTCGACCGCATGGCCAACGGCATGCCGGCCTCCGAAGGTGGCGCGGCCCTGCGCGAGATGGTTCCGGCGGTACGCGCGCTGTGGCAGGGCGACTACGCCCACGACGGCGCGATCTGGAAATTCCCCACCTCCACCTCGGTGCCCAAGCCGATACAGAAGCCGATGCCGCCGATGTGGATCGCCGCCCGCGACCCGGACTCGCACAACTTCGCCGTCGCCAACGGCTGCAACGTCATGGTCACGCCGCTGATGAAGGGCGACGAGGAAGTGGTCGACCTGAAGAACAAGTTCGAAGCCGCCCTGGCCAACAACCCCGGGGTGCCGCGTCCACAACTGATGGTGCTGCGCCACACCCATGTCCACGCGGAAAACGATCCCGAGGGCTGGAAGATCGGTGCCCAGGCGATCAACCGCTTCTACCGCACCTTCGATGCCTGGTTCGGCAACAAGCAGACCCCGGAAAACGGCTTCCTGGCGCCGAGCCCGGAAGCGAAGTTCGCCGAACGTCCGGAGTTCGAGCTGGAAAGCCTGCACAAGACCGCGATGATCGGCACACCGAAGGATGTCATCGAGCGCATTCGCTACTACCAGGAACTGGGTGTCGACGAGTTCAGCTTCTGGTGCGACAACAGCCTGCCGCACGAAGAGAAGCGCAAGTCGCTGGAGCTGTTCATCAAGGAAGTGGTGCCTGCGTTCCAGTGAGGGCACGTTCGTCGGGCCGGGGAACCCTGGTCCGACGCTGTGGTATATCGGTAGGAGACTTCCGATTTTTCCGCAGCGAGGTCAGGACGATGAAAACCCTTAGTTGTGAGCACCGCGACTACATCATCACCGCCAGCGTCGAAGCCCATCCCGGCATCCCCACGCCCTATGCCGCTGGCTGTCTGATCACCGATCCCCAGGGCCATACCAGTCGGCGCATATCGTTACCGTTGAAAATGGCGTTCATAGCCGACCTGGAAAATGCCCAGCATGCGTCGCTGGCCCATGGCCGATGGCTGGTGGATCAGCAACTGGATAAACATCACCGCTCTTTCGCTTGACACATCACGGCGTGGGAGCGGATTCATCCGCGATGGCGGACCACGCGATCGGCGGCGAAGCCGTCGTAAAACCTGAGTCCCGCATCTACCTGACACACCCGGGACTCAGGTTTTATGGCCGCTTTGCGGCCAATCGCGGATAAATCCGCTCCCACGCCGTCCGCGCACTACCCTCCCTCCGCTCCAACCACCTATCCCCTTCCTGTAGAAATTTCTCGATACCTATTGCACATCAAATATTATGGTATACCATCAGACAACAAGACCTGAACACACGCCACAGGAGCCCCGCCCCATGAGTTTCGAAATCCGCAAGATCGTCACCTACTCCGAAGAAACCCGCATCGAAGGCGGCAAGGCCACCGACAAGCCGGTGACCATGGTCGGCCTGGCCGTGGTGATCAAGAACCCATGGGCTGGTCGCGGTTTCGTCGAGGACCTGAAGCCGGAGATCCGTGCCAACTGCTCCGACCTCGGTGCACTGATGGTCGAGCGCCTGACCGCCGCCATCGGCGGTGCGGACAAGATCGAGGCCTACGGCAAGGCGGCCGTGGTCGGCGCCGACGGCGAGATCGAGCACGCCTCCGCGGTGATCCACACCCTGCGTTTCGGCAACCACTACCGTGAAGCGGTGCAGGCCAAGAGCTACCTGAGCTTCACCAACAAGCGCGGCGGCCCGGGCACCTCGATCCAGATCCCGATGATGCAGAAGGACGACGAAGGCCTGCGCTCGCACTACATCACCCTGGAAATGCAGATCGAAGACGCCCCGCGTGCCGACGAGATCGTCGTGGTCCTCGGCGCCGCCGACGGCGGCCGTCTGCACCCGCGCATCGGCAACCGCTACATCGACCTGGAAGAGCTGGCAGCGGAAAAAAACCAATAACAACAATTCCACCGGGCCGGGGCGTGGGTCGCACCACGCCCGACGCTGAAGGAGCGCCCCACCATGATTCAGCCTGTCGCTGAACGTACACCCGCCGGTACCAGCTACCTGGACAGCGGCCAGGGCCAACCCGTGGTACTGATCCACGGCGTCGGCCTGAACAAAGAAATGTGGGGCGGACAGTTCGTCGGCCTCGCCAGCGATCATCGGGTCATCGCCTATGACATGCTCGGCCATGGCCAGAGCCCGCGTCCCGCCGCCGGTACCGGGCTGCAAGGCTACGCCGCGCAACTGCTCGAACTGCTCGACCATCTGCAGATTTCCCAGGCGACCGTGATCGGCTTCTCCATGGGCGGCCTGGTCGCCCGCGCCTTCGCCCTGCACTACCCGCAGCGCCTGTCCGCGCTGGTGGTGCTCAACAGCGTGTTCAACCGCAGCCCCGAGCAGAGCGCCGGGGTCATCGCCCGCGCCGCCCAGGCCGCCGAACACGGCCCCGACGCCAATGCCGAAGCGGCCCTGGCGCGCTGGTTCAGCCGTGAATACCAGGCGGCCAACCCGGCCCAGGTCGCGGCCATTCGCCAGACCCTGGCCGGCAACGACCCGCAGGGCTACCTGACCACCTACGAACTGTTCGCCACCCAGGACATGTACCGCGCCGATGACCTGGGCAGCATCCAGGTGCCGACCCTGATCGCCACCGGCGAGCACGACCTCGGTTCGACCCCGACCATGACCCGCGAACTGGCCGCGCGCATTCCCGGCGCGCAGAGCGTGGTCCTCGCCGAACAGCGGCATATGATGCCGGTGGAGTCGCCGCGCCTGGTCAACCAGATGCTCCTGGACTTCCTCGGGCACGCCCGAACCCTCTCCGATTCAGCCAAGGGGATCGTTGCATGACGCTCACTCGCTTCCAGATGTGCATCGACGGCCAATGGCTCGATGCCCACAACGGCAAGACCTTCGACAGCCTCGACCCGGCCACCGCGCAAGCCTGGGCGCAACTGCCCGATGCCGATGAAACCGACGTCGAAATCGCCGTCCAGGCCGCCCAGAAAGCCTTCGACAGCAAGGCCTGGCGCGCCCTCAGCGCCACCGCCCGGGGCAAGCTGCTGCGCCGCCTCGGCGACCTGATCGGCGAGAACAAGGAGCGCCTGGCCCAGCTGGAAAGCCGCGACAACGGCAAGCTGATCCGCGAGACCCGCGGCCAGGTCGGCTACCTGCCGGAGTTCTTCCACTACACCGCAGGCCTGGCCGACAAGCTCGAAGGCGGCACCCTGCCCCTGGACAAGCCCGACCTGTTCGCCTACACCGTGCACGAGCCGATCGGCGTGGTCGCCGCGATCATTCCGTGGAACAGCCCGCTGTACCTCACCGCGATCAAGCTGGCCCCGGCCCTGGCCGCCGGCAACACCATCGTCATCAAGCCGTCCGAGCACGCCTCGGCGACCATCCTCGAACTGGCCCGCCTGGCCCTCGAGGCCGGCATCCCGGCCGGCGTGGTCAACGTCGTCACCGGCTACGGTCCGAGCACCGGCGCGGCCCTCACCCGCCATCCGCTGGTGCGCAAGATCGCCTTCACCGGCGGCGCCGCCACCGCCCGTCACGTGGTGCGCAGCAGCGCCGAGAACTTCGCCAAGCTGTCGCTGGAGCTGGGTGGCAAGTCGCCGAACATCATCTTCGCCGACGCCGACCTGGACAGCGCCATCAACGGCGCCGTGGCCGGCATCTACGCCGCCTCCGGGCAGAGCTGCGTCGCGGGTTCGCGCCTGCTGGTGCAGGACGAGATCTTCGACGAATTCGTCGAGCGCCTGATCGAGCGGGCCAAGCGCATCCGCATCGGCAACCCGCAGGACGAGGCCAGCGAGATGGGCCCGATGGCCACCGCCCAGCAACTGGCCGTGGTCGAAGGCCTGGTCGCCGCGGCCAATGCCGAAGGCGCGCGCCTGCGCATGGGCGGCAAGCGTGCCGAGGTCGAGGGCGACGGCTGGTTCTACGAGCCGACCCTGTTCGAGTGCGACAGCAACTCGATGAAGATCATGCAGGAAGAGGTGTTCGGCCCGGTCGCGGCGGTGATCCGCTTCAAGACCGAGGAAGAGGCCCTGGCCATCGCCAACGACTCGCAGTTCGGCCTCGCCGCCGGCATCTGGACCCGCGACCTGGGCCGCGCCCACCGCCTGGCCCGCGACGTGCGTTCGGGGATCATCTGGGTCAACACCTACCGCGCGGTGTCGGCCATGGCGCCGATCGGCGGCTTCAAGAACAGTGGTTATGGCCGCGAAAGCGGTATCGACTCGGTGCTGGCCTACACGGAACTGAAAACGGTGTGGATCAACCTCTCCACCGCGCCCATGCCCGACCCCTTCGTGATGCGTTGACAGGTGAACTGACATGATCGAACCCGGCATCTACAAAGACGTGATGGGCTCCTTCCCGTCCGGCGTGACCATCGTCACCACGCTGGATGCCGAGGGCGGCATCGTCGGCATCACCGCCAGCGCCTTCAGCGCGCTGTCGATCGAACCGGCGCTGGTGCTGTTCTGCCCCAACTACGCCTCCGACACCTACCCGATCCTGCGTGACAGCAAGCGCTTCGCCATCCACCTGCTGGCCGCCGGCCAGACCGCCGAGGCCTATGCCTTCGCCGGGAAAGGCAAGGACAAGGCCAGGGGCATCGACTGGCAGCTCAGCGAACTGGGCAACCCGGTGCTGGCCAACGCCACGGCGGTGATCGAGTGCGAACTGTGGCGCGAATACGACGGTGGCGACCACGCCATCATCGTCGGCGAGGTGAAGAACCTGATCCTGCCCGAGCAGCCGGTGACGCCGATGGTCTACCACAAGGGAAAACTGGGGGCGCTACCGCCCCTGGGTTGAAACAACGGCTGGCGATATCCGCCGTAGGAGCTGGCTTGCCTGCGAAGGACCGCGCAGCGGTCCCGGTTCCTGATCTACAGCCAGGCCAATGGTCTTTATCCGGCTTCGGATCGGGAACCGGGACCGTTTCACGGTCCTTCGCAGGCAAGCCAGCTCCTACGGCGGATATCGCCAGCACCCCGTTTTTAGAACCAATGCAGGAACCCACCGGCATGAGCAACGAAAAGTACGAGAAAGGCCTCGCCATCCGCACCCAGGTGCTCGGCGAAGACTACGTCCAGCGTTCGATCCAGAACGCCGACGAGTTCAGCAAACCCTTGCAGGAACTGGTCACCGAATACTGCTGGGGCCATGTCTGGGGCCGCGATGGCTTATCGCTGAAAGAACGCAGCATGATAAACTTGGCAATGATTTCCGCGTTGAACCGGCCACACGAACTCAAGCTGCACATCCGCGGCGCCTTGCGCAACGGGCTGAGTCGTGAACAAATACGCGAGATTCTCCTTCAGGTCGGTATCTATTGCGGTGTTCCCGCGGCCGTGGACAGCTTCCGCCTGGCCCGCGAAGCCTTCGCCGAGGCCGACTCGGAGTCAACCAGTTAAACACTGGCTGTTCGTAACCACCGCAGGGAGCACCCGGTTGTCGAGTGCTCCGATGTCGCTGGCAACAGCCAATTTCAGAGCGCAGACGATGAAACGCCAGCCACTCGACGACACCTTCAAGGTCAACCGCAACCCCGTTACCCTGCGCGAAATCGTGCTGGACAAACTGCGCAGCGCGATCATGAACTTCCACCTCCTCCCCGGCGACCGCCTGGTCGAACGCGATCTGTGCGACCGCCTCGGGGTCAGCCGTACCTCGGTACGCGAGGCCCTGCGCCACCTGGAGTCCGAAGGCCTGGTGGAGTTCGCCGACGCCAAGGGCCCGCGCGTGGCCATCATCACCCTCGAAGACGCCCGCGACATCTACGAGCTGCGCTGCGTGCTCGAAGGCCTGATCGTCCAGCTGTTCACCCTCAATGCCAAGGCCAAGGACATCCGCGCCCTGGAAAAGGCCCTCGAAGAGAACCGCAACGCCCTCACCGACGGCGAGCTGCAACAGGTGCTGGACTCGGTGCAGGGTTTCTACGACGTGCTCCTGGAAGGCTCCGGCAACCACGTCGCCGCCACCCAGCTGCGCCAGTTGCAGGCGCGCATCAGCTACCTGCGCGCCACCTCGGTGTCCCAGGAGAACCGCCGCGGCGCCAGCAACCAGGAAATGGAAAAGATCGTCGAGGCGATCAAGAGCGGCGACCCGCTGGCCGCGCACCAGGCCTCGGTGGACCACGTCCGCGCCGCGGCCAAAGTGGCCCTCGACTACCTGCGCTCGAAGCAGGAAGACGCCGGCAAGATCCGTGAAATCGCCACGCCCATCGCCCTCAAAGAACCCCGCATAGGTCGCTGATCATGCCCGCCGTCCCGCGTTTCTGCCCGCAATGCTCCGCCGCGCTGCACCAGGGACGGCCGGACGGCGATACCCACGAGCGCCTGATGTGCGCCGGCTGCGGCTACATCCACTACGTCAATCCGAAGATCATCGCCGGCTGCATCATCGAGCGCGACGGCAAGTACCTGCTCTGCCAGCGCGCCATCCCGCCGCGCCCGGGCACCTGGACCCTGCCGGCGGGCTTCATGGAAGCCGGGGAAACCACCGAACAGGCGGCCCTGCGCGAAGTCTGGGAAGAAACCGGGGTGCGCGCCGACATCGTCTCGCCCTACTCGATCTTCAGCGTGCCGAAGATCAGCGAGGTGTACATCATCTTCCGCGCGGTGGCCGTGGAGATCACCGGCGAGTATGGCCCGGAAACCATGGACTGCCGTTTCTTCGCCCCCGACGAAATTCCCTGGGACGCCATCTACTACCCGGCGATCCGGCAGATCCTCGAACGCTACATCGAGGAACGCCAGGCCGGGGTCTATGGCATCTACATGGGCAACGACGACAGCGGCAAGGTGCATTTCATACGCTGAGGCGCTCGCGCATGAACTCGATCAGCGCCTGCACCGGCCGCGCGCTCTGCCGGTGTTGCGGGTAGACCGCGGAAAGCTGCAACGGCTCGGGCGCGAAGCTCTCCAGCACGGGCACCAGGTGCCCCGCCGCCAGCGCATCGCCGACGATGAAGGTCGGCAGATAGGTAATCCCCATGCCCTTGATCGCCGCGTCGCGCAGCAGCTCGCCGTTGTTCGCGCGCATCCGCCCGCACACCGTCACCACCCTGGCCTTGCCCTGCTCGACGAAACGCCACTGCACCTGGCGGCCATGGCCGTAGGGCAGGCAGTCGTGGTTCGCCAGTTCGTCCGGGCGTGACGGCGTGCCCTTGCGCGCGAGGTAATCCGGACTCGCGCAGTAGACCCGTTCGATGGCCGCCAGACGACGGGCGATCAGGGTCGAGTCCTCCAGCACGCCGATGCGCAGCGCCAGGTCGTAGCCTTCGCCGAGCAGGTCCACCGAGCGATCGCTCAGGTCCACCTCGACACTGACCTGCGGGTAGCGCTGGAGAAACTCCGGCAGCAGGCAGCCCAGATGGGCCACGGCGAACGACAACGGCGCACTGACCCGCACGGTGCCGCGCGGTTCGCTGGTCTGCCCGGTGATCCCCTGCTCCACCTGCTCGACCTCGCTGAGCAGGCGCAGCGCCGATTCGTAATAGCTCTGGCCCAGTGGTGTGGGATCGAGGCGGCGGGTCGAGCGGTTGAGCAGACGCACGCCCAGGCGCTCCTCCAGGGCCATCAGCCGGCGGCTGACGAACTGCTTGGACAGGCCCAGCTGGTCGGCGGCGGCGGTGAAACTGCCAGACTCCATGACCTGGGAAAAGATACGCATGTCTTCGAACGGGTTCATTGTCACTTCCTGGTGGACAGTAAAACGCTTTATAGCCGCTTTTTCGCTTTTTCGCATCCCAATAATCTAGCCACACCTTACGACCCCACTCATTGCGAAGAAAAGGAATCTGCACATGAACATCCTCAACAAGACCCTCGGCGCCACCCTCCTCGCCCTCTCCGTCGGCAACGCCTTCGCCGCCGGCAGCCCGGGTGTCGAACACACCACCCAGGCCTTCCTCGAAGCGCTGGAAAAAGCCGGCGGCAAACCGCTGGAGCAGCTCCCGCCGAAGGACGCCCGCGCGGTGCTCAGCGGCGCCCAGGCCTCGGTGCAGGTCGACCTGTCCGGCATCGAGGTCAGCGAGAAGATCATCGGCGTCGGCCAGGACAAGCTGACCCTGAAGATCGTGCGCCCGGCCAAGGTCGCCGGCGAGTTGCCGGTGTTCATGTTCTTCCACGGCGGCGGCTGGGTCCTCGGCGACTTCCCGACCCACCAGCGGCTGATCCGCGACCTGGTGGTCGGCTCCGGCGCGGTGGCGGTCTACGTCGATTACACGCCATCGCCCGAAGCCCACTACCCGACCGCGATCAACCAGGCCTACGCCGCCACCCAGTGGGTCGCCGAGCACGGCAAGGAGATCGGTGTCGACAGCCAGCGCCTGGCGGTGGCCGGCAACAGTGTCGGCGGCAACATGGCGGCGGTGGTCGCGCTGCTGGCCAAGGAACGGAAAACCCCGGCCCTGCGCTTCCAGTTGCTGCTCTGGCCGGTGACCGATGCCAACTTCGAAACCGCCTCGTACCAGCAGTTCGCCAACGGTCACTTCCTCACCCGCAGCGTGATGAACTGGTTCTGGGACAGCTACACCACCGATCAGGGTGAGCGCGCGCAGATCCATGCCTCACCGCTGCGCGCCAGTGTCGAACAGCTCAAGGGCCTGCCGCCGGCACTGGTGCAGACCGCCGAGCTCGACGTTCTGCGCGACGAAGGCGAAGCCTATGCCCGCAAGCTGGACGCCGCCGGGGTGACGGTGACCGCGGTGCGCTACAACGGCATGATCCACGACTACGGCCTGCTCAACCCGCTGGCCAGGGTGCCCGCGGTGCAGGCGGCGATGCGTCAGGCGGCACTGGAACTGAAGACGCACCTGAACTGATGACCCTGGAAATCGGAGGGGCCGCGAATGCGGCCCCTTTTGTTTCTTGGATTGCCGCCCTTGGTAGAAGATCTGCACCGCTCCCACAGGGCCCGCGCCTTACTTCAGCGCCGCATAACTGTTCATCAGATTGCGGTAGTTCGGCAGGCGCTGCGACAGCAGGTTGCCCAGCCCTTCGATGTCGTTGCGCCAGTCACGGTGCAGCTCGCAGGCCACGGCGAACCAGTTCATCAGTTGCGCACCGGCCGCGCTCATGCGCGCCCAGGCGGCCTGCTGCACGGTCTCGTTGAAGGTGCCGGAGGCGTCGGTGACGACGAACACGTCATAGCCCTCGGCCAGCGCCGACAGGGTCGGGAAGGCCACGCAGACATCGGTCACCACGCCGGCGATGATCAGTTGCTTGCGGCCCGTCGCCTTGATCGCCTTGACGAAGTCCTCGTTGTCCCAGGCGTTGATCTGGCCTGGACGGGCGATGTACGGCGCATCCGGGAACTGCTCCTTCAGCTCCGGCACCAGCGGGCCGTTGGGACCCTGTTCGAAGCTGGTGGTGAGGATGGTCGGCAGGCCGAAGAACTTCGCCAGGTCACCCAGGGCCAGGACGTTGTTCTTGAACTCGTTCGGCGAGAAATCCTGCACCAGGGAAATCAGCCCGGTCTGGTGATCCACCAGCAACACCACGGCATCGTCTTTGTTCAGGCGTTTGTAGTCGTTGCTCATCTCATGACTCCTCTGCATTGAATGAGGCGCAGGCCCCTGCCCGCGCCGGGGTGGAACTCAGAAAGCGAAGCAGGAACAGCCGAAGGCGCCCCAGAAGCCCTGGAAGTCGCTGACCGGAACATTGGCCAGGCGCGCCCGCTCATGGCTGTGCGAATGCACCGCGCACGGCCCGCTGCACTGGTGCACCTGGGCCTGCAGCGGCGCGGTCGGGCGCCAGTGCCCCGGGACCTTGGCCACCGGCGACCAGTCCGGCAGCACCGGGATCTGCTTCGGTCCCAGCGGCCCGAAGTCACCGGCGCCGTAGACCACCTTGCCGCCGACCACGGTCAGCACCGACTCGATCCACTTGATGGCTTCTTCCTCGACGCTGAAGAAGTCGGCGCTGAGCACCGCGACGTCGGCCAGTTGACCGACCTTGATCTGGCCCTTCCTGCCCTGGTCCGAGGAGAACCAGGCGCTGCCGTGGGTGAACAGTTCCAGGGCGGTCGAGCGCGGCAGGCCTTCCTGATGCAGGGCCAGGCCGCCGACGGTGCGGCCGCTGACCATCCAGTACAGCGAGGTCCACGGGTTGTAGCTGGACACTCGCGTGGCGTCGGTGCCGGCGCCCACCGGCACGCCCTCGGCGAGCATGCGCTTGATCGGCGGCGTGGCCTCGGCGGCCTTGGCGCCATAGCGATCGACGAAGTACTCGCCCTGGAAGGCCATGCGGTCCTGGATGGCGATACCGCCACCGAGGGCGCGGACCCGCTCGATATTGCGCGGGGTGATGGTCTCGGCGTGATCGAAGAACCACGGCAGGCCGTTGAACGGAATATCGCGGTCGACTTTCTCGAACACATCGAGCATGCGGCTGATGGACTCGTCGTAGGTGGCGTGCAGGCGGAACGGCCAGCGCTGCTCGACCAGGTGGCGCACCACCGGCTCCAGGTCCTGCTCCATGGATGGCGCGAGGTCCGGACGCGGTTCGAGGAAGTCCTCGAAGTCGGCGGCGGAAAACACCAACATCTCGCCGGCACCGTTGTGGCGCAGCATGTCGTCGCCCTGGCGCAGCTTGACGCTGCCGGTCCAGTTCCTGAAGTCGGCCAGTTCCTCTTTGGGCTTCTGGGTGAACAGGTTGTAGGCGATGCGCACGGTCAACTGGTCCTCACGGGCCAGGTGCTCGATCACCTCGTAGTCGTCCGGGTAGTTCTGGAAGCCGCCGCCGGCATCGATGGCGCTGGTCAGGCCAAGACGATTGAGTTCGCGCATGAACTGGCGGGTCGAGTTGATCTGGTAGTCCAGCGGCAGCTTCGGTCCCTTGGCCAGGGTCGAGTAGAGGATCATCGCGTTGGGCCGCGCCACCAGCATGCCGGTCGGCTCGCCACGGGCATCGCGGACGATCTCGCCACCCGGCGGGTTCGGCGTGTCCCGGGTGTAGCCGGCGACCCGCAGCGCAGCGCGGTTGAGCAGCGCGCGGTCGTACAGGTGGAGGACGAACACCGGAGTGTCCGGCGCCGCCTGGTTGAGTTCTTCCAGGGTCGGCATGCGTTTTTCGGCGAACTGGAATTCGTTCCAGCCACCGACCACCCGCACCCATTGCGGCGTCGGCGTGCGCGCGGCCTGGTCCTTGAGCATGCGCAGGGCGTCGGCCAGCGACGGCACGCCTTCCCAGCGCAGTTCCAGGTTGTAGTTGAGGCCGCCACGGATCAGGTGCAGGTGCGAGTCGTTGAGGCCGGGAATCGCACAGCGGCCCTTGAGGTCGATGACCTGGGTCGCGTCGCCGCGCGTGGCCATGACCCGGGCATCGCTGCCAACGGCGAGGAAACGCCCGTCCTTGATCGCCACCGCGGTGGCCTCGGGACTCTCGCGGTCCACGGTGTGGAACCGGCCATTGAACAGAATCAGATCGGCATTCATTGCGGGTCCTTGGTCAGGGTTGAAGGAGGCGAAGGACAGCCGCGGCAGCAGCGCCGCGGCGGCGGTCAGCAGCGAACCGGCCAGCAGGTGGCGACGGGTCGGGTCGTTGCGGTCATTCCTGTCGGTCATGGCCGTTCTCCGCTGCGCCCTGCAGCCATGGCGCGAACAGGCGGGTCGCCGCCGGCATGCAGACGTAGACCACCGAGAGCACGATGGTCAGGGTGATGAGCAAGGTGGCGACGAAGTAGCTGGACAGCCACGGGTGGAGCTTGAGCAGCGGTTGCCATGCCAGCGGCACCAGCAGGGTGTGCGGGAGAATCACCAGCAGCGTCACCAGCGCCTGTTTCCAGCGCGGCGGCGGCGCGCTGGCGGTGTCGCTCGGTGGGGTGAACCAGAACTCCTTGAACGGATGCAGCTCGACCTGGTCGCCGTCGGCCAGCATCGCTTCGGCCTGGCTGACCAGCTCGCGGCGCTCGGCGGAATCGAGCCAGGCCTGCAGGGCCTCGACCGAGCTGTAGCGCAGCACGCTGGTGAAGGTATGCAGGCCACCGTCACGCCCGCGCACCACATCGACGCCGAGGTGACCGGGACGCTGCGCGGCGGTGCTCACCGTCTGTCGCAGCCAGCCCTCGTAGGCGGCTTCGTGGCCGGCCTTGATACGGTGACGCACCACCAGGGTCACCCCTTCACCGGCAGTCGCGGCAACCTGGTGTGCGTCGGGCCGCAACATGGATGATTCAGTCATGCGAAGTTCCCCCGTTAGCGCTTGATCCAGTGGATTCTTGGGCGTGAAGCGGGTGAGGCACGAGTTAATCGTTGTTAATTATCCCCCCATGCGGCGTAGTGTCTTTCCTCCGGGTCGGGGCGAACACCCCTGGATACTGGGGTGACGAGCGAAGCGGTACAAGCGTAGTCGTCCGGGGTGGCAGGTATCCAAGTTGCAGGCGTTGCGTTGCTGCGCAAACCCGCCCAACATGCGCGCAAGCCACGGATTAGAGCCCTCTGCGAGGGTCTGCCGATAGTCGGGAACCAGCGTCGGGAGTGAAAGTGTGAGCCGCAACCGTGAACAGGCCGTGCAGTTCGGCCCCTATCGGGTCTATCCCGGCCAGCGCCTGATCGTCGAGAACGATCGCCCCCTGCGCCTGGGACGCCGCGCCATGGACATCCTGCTGGTGCTGCTGGAGCAGCCCGGCGAGGTGATCGGCAAGCAGCAGTTGCTGGCACGGGTCTGGCCCGACAGCGTGGTCGAGGAGATCAGCCTGCGGGTGCATATCGCCGCACTGCGCAAGGCCCTCGGCGATGGCCAGGGCGGCCAGCGCTACATCGTCACCGTGGCCCAGCGTGGCTACAGCTTCGTCGCCGCGCTGGCGCAAGCACGGGAGCTGCCGGCACCGGCCAGCGGCGAGGTCCGGCACAACCTGCCGCCGCGGCGCACGCGCCTGATCGGCCGCCAGGTGCTGGTCAACCAGTTGCTCGGCCAGTTGACCCGTCAGCGCCTGCTGACCCTCGCCGGCCCCGGCGGCATCGGCAAGACCACCGTGGCCCTGCGTGTCGCCGAACAACTGCTCGGGCAGTACCACGACGGCGTGCACCTGCTCGACCTGAGCCCGTTGAACAGCCCCTCGACCATCGTCAGCAACCTGGCCGGCGTGCTCGGCCTGACCCTGCCCGACCAGGCGCCGCTGGAGGCACTGTGCGCCTGGCTGCGCGAGCGCGAGTTGCTGCTGCTGATCGACAACGCCGAACACCTGGTGGACTCGGTCGCCACCCTGGTCGAACACCTGCTGCGCTGCGCGCCACACTTGCGCATCCTGGTCACCAGCCGCGAAAGCCTGCGCGCCGAGGGCGAATGCCTGCAGCGTCTGGAGGCCCTCGAATGCCCCAGCGCCGAAACGCTGTACGACCCACCACAGGCCCTGGGTTTCGGCGCGGTGCAACTGTTCGTCGAACGGGCCATGGCCAGCCGGGAAAGTTTCGAACTGAACACGGACAACCTGGACACGGTCATCGCCATCTGCCGCCATCTCGACGGCATCCCCCTGGCCCTGGAACTGGCCGCCGCGCAACTGGACAACCTCGGCCTCGACGGCCTGCTCGCCGACCTGCGCCGCCACCTGGTCCCGTCCGCCAGCGACGAACAGCGTCAGCACCTGCTCACCGCCACCCTCGACTGGAGCTTCCAGTTGCTGGCCGACAGCGAACGCACCTGCCTGCGCCGCCTCAGCGTGTTTCGCGGCGCCTTCAGCCTGGCCTCGGCGCAGGCCCTGGCCGCGGGTGAACGGCTCGCTCCCGAGCAGGTGCTGGATGCGGTGAGCCAACTGGTCGGCAAGTCGCTGCTCAATGTCGATGTCGGCGACGAGGACGTGTTCTATCGCATGCTCGATACCACCCGCTGCTATGCCCTGGGCAAACTGCAACAGGCCGGCGAACTGCCAGCCGCGCAGAAACGCCACGCCGAGCGTTGCCTGGCGGTGATGCAGCAGGCCGAAAGCGAATGGGCGCAAACCGCCGCCGAGCAATGGCTGGAGCGCTACTCGCGGGGCCTCGACGACCTGCGCGCGGCGCTCGAATGGAGTTTCGCCAGTGGCGACGCCGGGTTGCTCGGCGCCCGCCTGACCGCGGCGTCGGCGCCCCTCTGGCAGGAGCTGTCGCTGCTCGCCGAGCACGGCCGGCATATCCGCAAGGCCCTGCGCCGCCTCGACAGCGAGGCGCATCCGGGCTGGCACCTGCACATCGACCTGAAACTGGCCATGGGCACCTTCAGCTATCACGGCCAGGGCGGCACCGCCCAGACTCTGGAAGCCTTCGCCAGCGCCCGCGAACTGGCCGAGCGCCACGGCGATCTGCCCGGCCAGTTGCGGGCGATTTCCGGGCACATGGCGGTGAATCTGTACCGTGGCGAATACCGCCAGGCCCTGCGCCTGAGCCGTGATTTCGACCAGCGCGGCCCGGCCGAGGATCCCTTGCTGGCCCTCAGCGCCCAGCGCCTGCGCGGGCTCGGCCTGCACTTCAGCGGCGACCAGGCGGACGCCCGCCGCGAAGCCGAGGATGCCCTGCAGCGCATGGCCCACAGCGGCCGCCTGAACCGCTTCACCCAGGGCTTCGGCGTGCAGTACGACCAGAGCGTCGCCGCCCTCACCCTGCTGGCGCGCATTCTCTGGCTGCAGGGCCTGCCGGAGCAGGCCGCGCGCACCGCCGACCAGGCACTGAGCCTGGCCCTGCGGATCAACCATGGCACCACGCTGTGCTACACCCTGGCCCTGAGTGGCTGCGTCATCCCTTGGTACAACGGCGAGCGGGATCTGGCCCGGGAGCGGGTGGCCCTGCTGCGCGAGCAGGCGCTTCGCCATGCGCTGTGGCTGTTCCAGGATTGGGCCGGGCATTACACCCAGGCCCTGGAGGACGCCGCGCCGTTGCCGAGCAGCCCGCCCGGCCTGCTCGGCGACCTGCTGGCGACCCTGGTGCCGGGGCGCGTGGATGCCGGGCAACTGGCCCGCGCCCACAGCGGCGAGGCCGGCTGGGCCAGCGCCGCCCTGCTCTGCTCGCATGCCGCGCGGTTGCTCGCCGGCGACCAGCGCCAGGAAGCCGAGGCGCTGCTGCTCAAGGCCCTGGGCATCGCGCGCCGGCAGCAGGCGCTGGCCTGGGAGCTGCGCAGTGCCCGCGCCCTGGCGCAACTGTGGCTGGACGACGGTCGACCGTTGCCGGCGCGGCAACTGCTGGCACCGGTGTACGCGCGCTTCAGCGAAGGTTTCGCCAGCACCGAACTGGTTCAGGCCGGGCATCTGCTGCAACGCTTGCCAGCCCGCGAGACAGCACCGGGCCGCTATACCAACTGAGCGTGGCGCTGGACATACCAGCGGGTGCTGTTGAGCACGCGATAGCGCGATGGCGCCTCGGCCACCGTGAGCAACGACTTGGCCGCCAGTTGCTCGACCGCCCGCACCGCGCGCAGCGGCCCGATGCCATCGGCGGCGACATGGGCCACCGCCTGCTCCAGGTCGAAGGGGCGTGGCAACTGCGCCAACCGCTGCAGCACCCGCTGTTCGATTTCCGGCAGGCGCTGGAAACTCCAGTCCAGCGCCGCGCACAGCGACTGATGGCGGGCCGCGGCGGTGCGCCGACCGCGATTGAGCACCTGCAGGCCGGCCTCCAGTTGCGCGCGCAGGCCCACCAGACCTAGCACGTCGATCTGTGCCGCCGCCAGCTCCAGCGCCAGCGGCAGGCCGTCCAGGCGCCGGCAGATTTCCCGGAGCGGCTTGAGGTCTTGCGGACGCAGGCGGAAGTCGGCCTGACGGGCCTGGGCACAGCTGACGAACAGGCGTACCGCGGCATAGCACATGAACTGTTCGACACTGTGTCCGTCGCTACTGGGCGGCACCGCCAGCGGCAGCAGCGACAACAGGGTTTCCCCACGAATGCGCAGCGGCTCGCGGCTCACCGCGAGGATCGTCACCCCCGGCGCCAGTGCCAGCAGCGCCTCGGCCAGGCGCCGGCTGCCCTGGGGCAGTGCCTCGCAGTGGTCCAGCACCAGCAGCAGGTGACGCTCCAGCAGATAGCCGGGCAGACCGCCGAGCGGACAGTCGTCGCAGGGCTCCAGGCCCTGTTCGCGCAGCAGATTGGCCACAGCCTGGGCGGGGCACTGCGCCTGGGCGAAATCGATCAGCCAGACACCGTCGCGCCAGCGGCGCAGCTGCGCTTCGGCGGCGCCCAGGGCCAGGGCAGTCTTGCCGACCCCGACCGGGCCGCCGAGGGTGACCAGGCGCCGTTGCGTCAGCAGCCGATCGAGGGCCGCCAGCTCATCGTCGCGACCGACCAGACGCGTCAGGCGGGTCGGCAGATTGTGGCTGGCGACACTGCCTTCGTGACGTACCGCGGCGACGAAGCGGTAGCCCTGCCCCGGCACATTGACGATGAAACCCTCGCCGAGGACGCGGCGCAGCGCGGCGATATGCACCCGCAGGTTGATCTCCTCGACCACGCTGTGAGGCCAGATACGGGCGATCAGGGTGTGCTTGTCGACCACCGCACCGGGGCGTTCGAGCAACACCTGGAGAATGTCCATGGCCCGCCCGCCGATGCGCAGCGGCTCGGCGCCATCGAGCAGTTGGCGCTGTCGGGTGCGCAACGTGTAGCGACCGAAACGCAGCACCGCGTCGTTGCCGGAAATACTGGCGAGCGCACCCAAGACCTTTCACCTCCTGCCTCATGAATCGATGGACTCATCTTGGCAGGCGCGGACGTCAGGGCAACTGCGCCGAAGGGCGGGATCCGGCCAAAGGGGTGTCGGGGACGGACATCAGCCGTAGGAGCTGGCTTGCCGTGTGACGAACCACTGCGAAAGGACCGCGCAGCGGTCCCCTGCGGGTGATGTCAATAAATACTGGGACCGCTGCGCGGTCCTTTCGCAGGCAAGCCAGCTCCTACGGGGTTTTCAGAGTTCAATATCAGCCGAACTGCTCCCGATACTCGCCAGGCGTCACCCCCAACCGCTCGCTGAACACCTGGCGCATATACCGCACACTGCCAAAGCCACTGCGATATGCCACGGTCTTCAACGGCAGATCACCACTTTCCAGCAGCTCCCGCGCCCGATCGATCCGCGCGTTCTGCAGAAAGACCATGGGCGTCATGTTCACCTCACGCTGGAACACCCGGGAAAAATGCCGCGGGCTCATCGCCGCCAGGGCCGCCATGCGCTGGATGCCGAACGGCTCTTCCAGATGCTCCAGGACATGCTGCTGGACCCGGGTGATCGGCGTCTCCTCCTTGGCCACCGCGCCCACCAGCGGGCTGAAACGCGCCTGCCCGCCCTGGCGTTTCATCACCACCAGCAGCACCTTGGCCACATCCTGGGCAAGCTTCTTGCCGTGGTCCTCGGCCACCACCCCAAGGGCCAGGTCGATCCCCGCGGTCACCCCGCCGGAGGTGATCAACCGACGGTCGCGGACATAGATCTGGTCGGTCTCCACCTGGGTCCGCGGAAACGCCCGGGCCATGCGCTCGGTGTAGTGCCAGTGCGTGGTGACGCGATAACCGTCGAGCAGGCCGGCATGGCCGAGAATGAAGGAGCCGGTGCAGATCGACCCATAGTGCCGGGCACGGCTGGCGAGCGTCTGCAGCCACAGGTTCAACGGCGGGCAGATTTCGTTGTAGGCCCCGGGGCCGCCAGGTACCAGCAGCAGGTCCCAGCCGCCGTCGTCCGCGGCGATCGGACGGTCGGGCTGCACCGTCACGCCATTGGACGCGCGGATCGCCCCGGGCACCGCGCCAAGGGTGGTCAACTGGTAGTGGTCCTCGGCCTTGAGGTAGCGGTTGGCGATGGAGAACACCTCCAGCGGCCCCGCCATGTCCAGCAGGAGAAAGTCCGGGAACAGCACCATGGCCACGCTTTTCATCGAAGGGGGTCACCGCAGGTCTAGAGAAGGAGTGCGACGCAGTATGACTTGTCGCACCGTGGCATCGGAACGCTCTGACGAATTGTCCACCCATACAGGACAGTAATTCCATTTACGCCTACTTATTGCGCCAACGGGTAACCAGTAATCTAGCCCCATCACCTCGACGGTTGCCTTCCGCAACCCGACCAGACAAGGAGATTCACCATGCTTACCCTGCGCAAAGCGTCCGATCGTGGCCTGGCCAACCATGGCTGGCTGAAGTCCTACCACACCTTTTCCTTCGCCCATTACCGCAACCCCGCCGAGCAGGGCTTTTCCGACCTGCTGGTGATCAACGACGACCGGGTCAGCGAGGGCAAGGGTTTCGGCCAGCACCCGCACCGCGACATGGAGATCTTCTCCTACGTCCTCGAAGGCGCGCTGGAACACAAGGACACCCTCGGCACCGGTTCGGTGATCCGTCCGGGCGATGTGCAACTGATGAGTGCCGGCAGCGGCGTGGCCCACAGCGAGTTCAACCATTCGCACGACGAGCCGGTGCATTTCCTGCAGATCTGGATCGTCCCGGCGGTCAGCGGTGCCGAGCCGCGCTACCAGCAGGCGCACTTCAGCGCCGAGGACAAACGCGGTCGGCTGCAACTGATCATCTCGCCGGACGGCGCCGACGGTTCACTGCATATCCGCCAGGATGCGCGGGTCTACGCCGGGCTGTTCGATGGCGACGAGCGCGCCACCCTGACCCTGCCGGCAGAGCGCAACGCCTACGTGCATGTGGCCCGCGGCAGCGTGGTGCTGAATGGCCTGCAACTGCGCGAAGGCGACGGCGTGCGCCTGCGCCAGGAGCAGATCGTCGAGCTGCGCAACGGCGAGGATGCCGAAGTGCTGGTGTTCGACCTGCGTCCGCACGAACTGCCAGGCATGGCCTGATCGCCCGCGAGCCCTGCACCGTCTGTCGGTTCAGGGCTCGCAGCCTTCGACGATGATCACTTCCGCCTTCGCCACGCCCTGGCGAAACCCGCACGCCTCCTGGTACTGCGCCGAGCGGTAGCAGGCCACGGCCTTCTCGTACGATTCGAACTCGATGACCACGCTGCGCTGCGGCGTCGGTCGCCCCTCCATCGCCTCGCTGCGCCCGCCACGGGCCAGCAGCCTGCCACCGAACGCGGCGAACGCCGCCGGGGCGCGCTGGGTGTATTGCTGGTACTGCTGGGGGTCGCTCACATCGACATGGGCAATCCAGTACGCCTTCATCGGTTCGTGCTCCTCTACTGGGTCAATTCGTATTATGGTATACCATAATTCTCAACGAACCACAGTGAGCGCGCAGCATGGCTTTCAACAGCATCGAAGAAATTCTCGAAGACTATCGCCAGGGCAAGATGGTCCTGCTGGTGGACGACGAAGACCGGGAAAACGAAGGTGACCTGCTGATCGCCGCCGAGCGTTGCGACGCCGCCGCCATCAGCTTCATGGCCCGCGAGGCGCGCGGCCTGATCTGCCTGACCCTGACCGACGAACACTGCCAGCGCCTGGGCCTGGAGCAGATGGTCCCGGCCAACGGCAGTGCCTTCAGTACCGCCTTCACCGTGTCGATCGAGGCGGCGCGCGGGGTCACCACCGGCATCTCCGCCGCCGACCGTGCCTGCACCGTGGCCGCGGCGGTGGCCGCGAACGCCACGGCGGACGACCTGGTCCAGCCCGGCCATATCTTTCCCCTGCGCGCTCGCGAAGGCGGCGTGCTGACCCGCGCCGGGCATACCGAGGCCGGCTGTGACCTGGCGCGCCTGGCCGGCTTCACCCCGGCCTCGGTGATCGTCGAGGTGCTCAACGACGACGGCACCATGGCCCGCCGCCCCGACCTGGAAGTCTTCGCCGCCCGTCACGGCATCAAGATCGGCACCATCGCCGACCTGATCCACTACCGCCTGAGCACCGAGCAGACGATCAAGCGCATCGGCGAGCGTGAGCTGCCGACGGTGCACGGCACCTTCCGCCTGGTGACCTACGAGGACCGCATCGAGGGCGGCGTGCACATGGCCATGGTCATGGGCGATATCCGTCGCGAGCAGCCAACCCTGGTGCGGGTGCATGTGATCGACCCACTGCGCGACCTGGTCGGCGCCGACTATGCCGGACCGGCCAACTGGACGTTGTGGGCGGCACTGCAGAAAGTTGCCGCCGAAGGCGCCGGGGTGGTGATCATTCTCGCCAACCATGAATCGTCGCAAGCCCTGCTGGAGCGGGTACCACACCTGACCCAGCCGCCGCGGCCGTATCAGCGTGGGAGCACCAAGACCTATTCCGAGGTCGGGACCGGGGCGCAGATTCTGCAGGACCTGGGCGTGGGCAAGCTGTGCCATCTGGGTCCGCCTCTGAAGTATGCCGGGTTGACCGGGTATGACCTGGAGGTAGTGCAGAGCATTCCTTTTGAAGAAGGGATGCTGGGCTGCCCCCAACCTTGAGGGCTCTATCGCTATCGCGGTTGGGCCCCGCCAGACCAGGCACTGGATAACCACCCACCTGACATTTCTGTCAGTTGTACCGCTTATCCCCACTCACTACCGTAAAGCGCATCCATCCCTTTCTTGTGGTTGTCGCGTCGGTCCGACGATGCTTTGCGCAGCCGTCCTCCGATGCTCATCCGAGGAGCTTGCGCAATGGCGAACAAATGGACGGAGCTGGGTGACGTATGGTCCGGCCGTGATCTGGCCGAGGGCGAGCGGGTTACGGTCAACGTCTTCGACCGGGCTACCCAGACCGTGCTGGAGCAGACCACCTTCGTGCCCAAGGCCGGTCGCCTGGACCAGTACACCTGGGTGATGGACCTGTGCGAGCAGGTCAATGCCCAATTGAAGCTGATTCGTGCTGGCATCAAGGTCGGCAGCAAACTGGAGATCAAGAACAGCGGCTATCTCAACAAATTCTGGGGCATCACCGACCGCGACGTGCAGGTCATCACCACGACAGCGCGCGCCAACAACTGGACCACTGACAAACGGGTCAACATCGATCTCACCGAGGACGTCACGGTCGGTGCCACCCTCCAGCTCAAGGTGCACAACGCGAAGGGCGTGTTGCTGGAAACCGTCAGCTTCAAGCCAACGGCCGGGCGTAACACTCCCGGGTTCTGCGGCAAGGACTTCGCGCTCGAGATCAACAGGACCAGCCACTATGTGCGCGCGGGCCACAACAGCGGACATCAGATCAAGGCCTATGCGGAGCATCTGGCGAACTGGATCTGGATTCCGTTCAACGCCGATTTCACCGTGAGCTGGTCGGTCGACCTGTCCTCCCTGAAGGAGCTGGACGAGGTCTGGTCCGGCCGTGATCTGGCCGAGGGCGAGCGGGTCACGGTCAACGTCTTCGACCGGGCTACGCAGACCGTGCTGGAGCAGACCACCTTCGTGCCCAAGGCCGGTCGCCTGGACCAGTACACCTGGGTGATGGACCTGTGCGAGCAGGTCAATGCCCAATTGAAGCTGATTCGTGCTGGCATCAAGGTCGGCAGCAAACTGGAGATCAAGAACAGCGGCTATCTCAACAAATTCTGGAGCATCACCGACCGCGACGTGCAGGTCATCACCACGACGGCACGCGCCAACAACTGGACCACTGACAAACGGGTCAACATCGATCTCACCGAGGACGTCACGGTCGGTGCCACCCTCCAGCTCAAGGTGCACAACGCGAAGGGCGTGTTGCTGGAAACCGTCAGCTTCAAGCCAACGGCCGGGCGTAACACTCCCGGGTTCTGTGGCAAGGACTTCGCGCTCGAGATCAACAGGACCAGCCACTATGTGCGCGCGGGCCACAACAGCGGACATCAGATCAAGGCCTATGCGGAGCATCTGGCGAACTGGATCTGGATTCCATTCAACGCCGATTTCAGGGTGAGTTGGTCGATCGACTGGTCGACCGCCGTGACAGATCACGAATACGGCTGGTCGATCGACCTGTCGAGCACCTGGACCGAGCTGGGCGACGTCCGCACGGGCCGCGATCTGACCGCGGGTGAGCGCGTCACCGTCAATGTCTTCGACAAGGCCACGGGCACCGTACTGGAGCAGACCACCTTCGTGCCCACGGCCGGCCGCCTCAGCCAGAGCGTCTGGATGACCGACCTGTGCCGACATGTCAACGGTAACCTCAAGCTGATCCGCGCCGGCACCCACGATGCCGCCGGTAACTGGGACATCATGCTCGGCGACCGCATGAACAAATACTGGACCTGGTCCCTGAGCGAGATCGAAGTCGTTACCACGGTGGCGCATATCGACAACTGGGATAACGTCCGTCGCTCGAAGATCGACATCACCCAGACGGTCTCCAGAGATGATGTACTGCGGGTGGAGGTGCGCAACAGGTTTCGCCGCCTGATCGAGACCATCATCTTCACCCCGAATGCGCTGCAGACGGATCCCGGAGGATGCGGCCATGATTTCGCTGAGCATATCAACAACACCAGCCATTTTGTCCGGGCGGGCGTGCAGAGCCCGGACAACCCCAGTCTGATACAGCCCGACCGGGCGCCGGGCTCGAACTTCATCTGGCTTCCTGCCAATTCCAATTACGGTGTGTCCTGGACCATCGACAAGGTGAAGGAGGCCTGCAAGATCAGCGCTGACCGCGATGCGCAGGAAGGCGAGCGCATCACCTTCTTCGCCTTCGACAATAGCGCCAACCTGTTGCTCGATCACATCGTCCTGACCGCCCGGGCCAGTGCCAACACGCTGGCCAAGGACAGATGGCCGGACGCCCTGGCCAAGCTGATCAACGCTTCGTCCGTCCATGCCTCGGCCACGGCGACCGCGATCAGCGAGAAATACGCCAATCTACGCCTGTTCACCACCGCCCTGCACCTGGACAACTGGGTCGATGACAACAAGATCACGGCCACCGAGGTGCTGACGGCCGCCGACCGCATCGTGGTCAAGGTGGCGAGCATGACCGGGAAGAACTTCTGCGAAGCGCTGACCTTCACTCCCGATCCAGCCAGGCTGGCCGCGACCCAATGGGCCAAGGACCTGGCGACCTATATCAACGAGAACAGCCTTTACCTCAAGGCCGGAGTCAAGGACACCACGAAAAAGACCATCGTCCCGGCCGAGCACGCCAGCAACAACGTGCTCTGGCTGCCCAAGAAGTCGTTTCTGACGGTGACTTGCGAGAAAACCCAGCTAAAGGAACTGGCGCCGATCTCCCTGCAGCACGATCTGACGGTGAACGAGAAGAGCCATGTCTACGTGATGGACAACGCCAGCGACGTCATCCTGCGTGAGATCACCTTCACGCCGGTTGCTGGGCGCACTGGCCGCTTTTCGGAGGCACGGGATTTTGCCGCCGCGATCGACAAGGCGACGGAACTGGTGGTTGCCGGGGAGAAAGTCGGCGATGCCGTCCCTAAACCAACGTCGAGCAGCTATCTGAACAAGATCTGGGGTTGTGCAAGCAATGTGCGGGCGTTCCACACCCTGCCCAGCCTGGGCAACTGGGACCAGGGGAGTGTCATCGGCGACCACAACCTGGTGGAGAACGAACGGGTGGTAGTGAACGTCAAGAGCCAGAACACCGGGCGGATCCTGGAAACGCTGTCGTTCACGCCCAAGGCGAACCGGTTGGCCCTGGGACTGTGGCCGAAGGACTGCGCCGAAGAGATCAACAAGACCAGCAAGTTCATCCGCGCCGGTCGGGAAAACACCGAGAAGGACTTGATCGAGCCGTTCCAGGAGGAGAACAAGAACCTCTTGTGGACGCCCAAGGGCTCGATGCTGGAAATAGAGATGCAGACGCTCGTGCCCATGAGCGAGCCGCAGCCGGGAATGAGCAGCGAGACCATGCAAGTGTTCGAGCAGTGCATGGAGTCACGCAAGCACGTCACCGTCGATGCCAGGACTGGCGAGGGGGTGTTGCGCATCCCCTTGGCGGAGTTGTTTGCCGATGACAGCCTGAAGAACCCCCTGGCGATCAATCTTTCATACGAAAAGTCCAATGGCATCCATGTCCAGGTGGGCAATTTCCTGAACCGGGTGAAGCTGGTCGCTGGCAACGACGGGACTGCGGCGCTGATCACCTTGAGGGATGGGCGGGTTGTCAGCGTCAGCCATGGAAGCGTTTCGATGAATGGCGGGGATTTCACCGTCCGGCCATTCACCGAGGAGATAGTGAGCGAACTCGGAGGCCCTCAGACCGTCAGGGCGGGCTATGTGGTCAGCTACAAGGACGGTGGCCGCGACACCTTCAGGTTCCGCATCCAGACCGCAGATGAATATCAAGTGAACTGGACCCAGTACATGCTCCCGTCCGGCCTGTGCCTTGACTTGAAATACAACTTCTTCGGGCTGGAGCAGGTCAGCAAAGGCGAGCGGGTGCTGCTGCAGGTCGATTGGCATTCATTCGAGGAGCTCAAGGGATCCGGGATGTGGCGACTGCCCAAGACCATCGTCATATTTCCGGACAGCACGACGGAAAAAAGAACCTTCACCTTCGTCAAGGCCAGTTGCAACGGACAACAGACCAGCCTGAACGGAGACGGTTTCGCCACCTCGGGCAAGATCGCGTACCTGATCAAGCGAGACGCGGCCGGCAACCTGACCAGTTTCGAAGCCGAGCATCAGCACCCCTTCGAGAAGGTGACCGACAAGGCAATGCATCGCGAAACCCTGGAATACGCCCCTGACAACAGGGTCACTCGCCATACGCTGGCTCCGGGAGCCGGCATGGACGATCTGGTGCATGACTATGCCTATTCCGGCACCACGACCACCCTGGTCGGTTATTACAAGAGCGCAACACCCCGCACCACGTTGCTGCGCCATTACAACTTCCACAACGAGCAGAGTTGCACAGAGCGCTACGGCAGCGACGCGGTGCCGCTCTGCAAGCAGCGTATCCATAGCCTGGATACCAGGAACAAGTGGGTAGTGTCGCAAAACCGCACCTGGGAGGGCGACGTGCTGGTCGATCAGCAGACCCTGGCGCTGGACGGCATTGGCAACCCGATACGGCGCACCAACAACGATGAAATCACCCAATGGACCTACTACAACAACTACCAGCAGTTCAGGGTCACGGAAACCGAGACACATGTAGAGGACTGGAGCTTCTTCGCCTGCCTGTTCAAGGTCATCGACTATGCCAACCCTCTTGGAGCGGTATTTGCCCTTGGTAGCTACAGCGGCATGACCTGGGGGACGCGCCTGGATACCACGGTCGAAATGCTGCCGGCCGTCAACGACTATGCGAAAAAGGCCTTCGACCTGCCGGTGGCTATCGTCCACTGTGGCAGCGACCGGCCATTTTCCGGCGACGTGGAATCCGAACTGGTCAGCCGCAGGATCGGCGGCCAGGAAGTGCCGCAGCGCCTGACCTTCTTCGGCTATGGCAACTTCGACGGGCACATCCGGGCCAAACAGAAACTGACCATTCTCCAGCCCGACTGCAGTTCGGTGGATGTGACCACGGAGCAATTGGCCGTGGCGACCAATGCCGCGGCCCCCTTGGTCAAGAGCCTGAAAACACAGATCAGTGCGGCGAACGCCCAGGAAAAATCCGGTTACGAGGAGATGCTGAAAGACCTGAACAAGAGCGTCGAGGAACAGAGCAAGGCCAACAGCCAGGGCTTCAGGCTGAATAGCAGGAAGTCGACCGGCATGACCCTGGAAACCTACGATTACCACATCGACAAGACCAAGCCAGGCTACGGCATGGTCGCTTGCTGCAAGAACAGTTTCGTCGATGACAAGGGTGCCAGCGACACCATCAGCACCACCATCCGCTATGCGTACAGCCTGGATCCGTCGGATAGCGACAAGCTCATCCTCGAGACCACCGTCACCGACAACGTCAGCAAGAAGGCTGTCACCACCCGCCAGACCCGCTCGCGGTTGACCGGGCGCCTGTTGGAAAGCACCGACAGCGAAGGCTGCAAGACCGTCCGCAGCTACGATCCCCTGGGCAACCTGCTCAGCGAAACCGTCAGCCTGGACACCGTGGATATGCGCAAGACCACCTGCACCCTGGCACGCAATCTGGTCTGGCAGTACGACATGGAGGAGCGCAAGGTCTTTACCCGGGTCGAGCGCGATGCCATCGGGCGCAGGATCTCCCAGGCGGCCAAGCTGCCGGGTGGTACCAAGTACGTGGAAACCCATCGCTGGAACTACGACAACCTTGGCCGCATGGCCAGCCTGGTGGAAACCGACTACAACGCAAGCAGTGAAAAGCTTGCCGCGCGCGAGACCCAATGGAGCTATGACGCCAGTGGCATCATCACCACGACCCTCCTGCTCAAGGACAACACGGGCAAGGAATTGAACAAGGTGATCCGCAAACGCACCCCCGGTGCCAGGGGCGAGTGCGTTACCCAGGGCAAATTCAGCATCGATCGGCAGTTCGATGCCGGCAAGAACCTGATCACAGAGCAGTATTCACTGACCGGTGGCGAGGGCTGCAAGATAGAGCGAAGCATGTCTCCCGAAGGGCTGATGCAGTCGGTGCGCTATATCAGGGTCGAGTCCGCCAACAAGGAAACCGAGCAGGACAAGCTCGACTTCACCTACGACAAATACGCCCAGTTGACCGAGGTCGCGCCCAGGACCGGAGCGGCCTCCAGCTACACCTACGATGCTTCCGGGCGTCTGCTGACCAGCACACGTGAGGGTGTGGTGCTGCGCAACTCATATGGCCAGGGCAACCTGGCGGCCGCCGCCAACGGTGCCTGGGTCAAGAGTGGTGCCGCCACCGAGGTCGAGCTCGGCTCCCAGACTGTGGACTTCCTCGGCCGCGTCACCGAACAGTGTGCCGGAGACAACACGGTTTCATTCAGCTACAGCGGTGCGTCGACCAAGGGCACACGCACGACACCCGATACCGCACCGACGCCAATGGAGGGTTGCAGCGACATCCTCGACCCGATCTCCCTCAAGCAAACCCAGCACCTGTCCAGGCAAAACGCGAGCTCATCGCTGGAGTTCAGCCTTGGCGGGCGGGTGATCGGCTTTACCGACCTTACCCAAGCAGTCACCACCTACGAGTACGATTTCTTCGATCGCCTTGTCGGGTCCAAGAGTGAACACTGCGTGTGCAGCCGGATCTATGCCGACAATGGCCTGCTCAGCAGTGAAACCGTCAAGGCGGTGAAAGCCTCCAATCTCGAGATGAAGGTGGAGTACACCTACGACGGGCTCGGGCAGGAGATCAAGCGCACCTTCACCTGCACAGGGGTGGAGGTGAGCGTGGAGCGCACCCTGCGTGGGGATGGACGCCTGAGCAAGACCGTTATCAAGGAAAAAGGTACGGAAAAGTTCGCCGACAGCTACGAATACGACGACTGCCTGCGCCTGAAGAAATGGGTGGAATCCTCCAGCCGGACGGATACCTACAGCTACGACCTGCTCGGCAGCACGGTCAGCCATGCCAACTCGTCCAGCGGCAAGTCCGACCTGTTCTACTACGTCGATCTCAAACCCGGCATGGTGACCCAGGTGCTCACTCAGAAAACCACCGACAAGGTTCCGGACACCGCACCAGGTACGGCAAAAACCTACGACGCCAAGGGCAGCCTGACCATCGACGGAAACCGACGCCTGAGTTACCACGACAACGGCCAGGTCAATACGTATTCGACCGATGCCGACAAGACCCAATACACGTTCAGCTATGACGGCGAAGGCCGGGTGCGCGGCGGCGGCAACGGCACCCAGACCGATATCTATCACTACCGTGGCGAGTGCGTGTATGCCCTGGTCCAATCTGATACCGCCCCGGGCGCGGCCTTCGCCGAGCGCTCGCTGGTGCTGCGCAATGAAAGCCGCGCCTGCCTGTTGCAGGACGCCAACACCGACAAAAAGGAAAGCCGCTCATTCGAACTGCGCGACGCCAACGGCACGGTCTTCGCCAGCATCGACCTGGCCACCAAGGCCATCACCTACTTCCGCTACGAGCCTTATGGCAAGCGGCATTCAGGGGCCAAGGCGGAGAACTGGCTGGGCTTCAAGGGTGAACCGCTTAACCGCGTGGGCCTGTATCACCTGGGCAATGGCTATCGCCTCTACGACCCGGCCTGGGGGCACTTCCTGTCCCGGGATATCAAGAGCCCGTTCGGTGTGGGCGGGGCGGCGGGATACGTGTTCGGCAACGCCGATCCGGTCAACCACGCGGACCCCAGCGGGCGCGAGGTCATCGCCCAGTACTCGCGCTGGCTCGGCACGGGGATTATCCATAGCACCGCGTTCCGCATCGTGGTCGGTGCGGTGGGTGTGCTGCTGGCGCCATTCACCGCGGGGACATCGATGCTCCTGGCGGTCGCCACAACGATGCTGGCGGTGCTTTCCTTATCCTTCGACGTGGCCTCGATCATCATCTCGGAAAGCGATCCGGGTCTGTCCCGGACCCTCGAAAGCTGGGGGCATGCCTTCGGTGTCGCCAGCGCCGCGGCCGGAATTGGCATGGGCCTGAATGGTCTCAGGAGCTTGCCGCGCAACTGGTTCCGCGTTCGTGGCGGGCCGTCGATACGGTTCCCGGTGAAATGGCCCAAGCTCGCCAACGAGCTGCGCATCTCCCAGGAAGCCCGCAGCAGAGCTTTGACCCAGTTGATCCAGCAGGCAGACGAAGCCAAGGCGGCAGGGAGATTCGATGCATTCAAGGTGGCCCACCTGAACAATGACGCTGCCGGGACTGTCGGTGACGTGGTACGGGGCGCGGGCTCAGGCATCAGCTTCTTGCAGGAAGCGGCTGGCACCGGGCAGAGCCTGTTCAAGGGCAGCATCCGCCAGTTCGATGATTCGCTGCTCGACCTGCTCGGTTACACGCTGGACGCCCACTCGGGGCCCAATGTGCTGATCCAGAAGTTCATGCCGGAAACGGACAGCGAGACCGAAAGCCGGTCGCTGGTCGCCCTGCCGATGCCAGGCCGGGAAAAGCTGTTCCCCTGACCTGGCGTGAAACGACAGGCCTCATCGCTGCACGGGTATCTGCACAGCTTCGAAGGCTTGTCGGGGGACCGCATCAAGGCCGCAAGGGGCCTGTCTTGAGTCTTGCAGCGCCCTCCAGATCGAGCGCCGCCCGCGCGGCGCATCGCGGATGAATCCGCTCCCACATCTATTGCAACGTGCCATGGCCTGTGAGAATTGAGTTGTCAGCCTTTGTCTTTCGGCGATGTATCGCGGGGAGGCTGTCGGGTTCGACTCGGTATCGAGTCGAACCAACAAGGCGGACAACCATGGCCTGTCAGGCATAGGCACGTTGCAACAAATGTGGGAGCGGATTCATCCGCGATGCGCCGCGCGGGCGGCGCTCGATCTTCAGAGCGCTGCAAGACTCAAGACAGGCACCTGGCGGCCTTGATGCGCTTTCCGCCAGGTTTTCAGAGATGTGTAGATACCCATGCAGCGATAAGGCCTGTTCATTCGCGACAAGCCCCCAAACCAGAAACGGATCGCCGAGTGATGGCCGGTCGCACCCTCCTCTTGCCAAAATCTTGGAATACCATAATATGATATCCCGTAGACCTTAAAACTGCCCGGCCGTTTCCTACACTCAGATCCGGCCACCGACACTGTTTCAAAGCTGCTCCCCGAACATGATTGGCGGGCGACAGAAGCCCGCCTCGAATAACAAAAGCAACGAGGGCGTAACCATGCTGTTGAGCAAACGTGTAACCGCAGTGCTGTCCGCCAGCCTGTTGACCCTGGCCTGCCAGGCCACCCAGGCCGCCGACAGCCTGAACTTCGTCAGTTGGGGCGGTACCACCCAGGACGCCCAGAAACAGGCATGGGCCGATACCTTCAGCAAGAGCAGCGAGATCAAGGTCGTGCAGGACGGCCCGACCGACTACGGCAAACTCAAGGCCATGGTCGAAAGCGGCAACGTGCAGTGGGATGTGGTCGACGTCGAAGCCGACTTCGCCCTGCGCGCCGCCAGCGAAGGTCTGCTCGAGCCCCTCGACTTCAACACCATCAAGCGCGATCGCATCGACCCGCGTTTCGTCTCCGACCATGGCGTCGGTTCGTTCTTCTTCTCCTTCGTCCTCGGCTTCAACGAGGGCAAGCTGGGCGGCAACAAGCCGCAGGACTGGAGCGCGCTGTTCGACACCAAGAGCTACCCCGGCAAGCGTGCCCTGTACAAATGGCCGAGCCCCGGCGTGCTGGAACTGGCCCTGCTGGCCGACGGCGTACCCGCCGACAAGCTCTATCCGCTGGACCTGGACCGCGCCTTCAAGAAACTCGACACCATCAAGAAGGACATCGTCTGGTGGGGCGGCGGCGCCCAGTCCCAGCAACTGCTGGCCTCCGGCGAGGCGACCCTCGGCCAGTTCTGGAACGGCCGGGTCTACGCCCTGCAGCAGGACGGCGCACCGGTCGGCGTGAGCTGGAAGCAGAACCTGGTCATGGCCGACTTCCTGGTGATCCCGAAAGGCGCGAAGAACAAGGACGCGGCCATGAAGTTCCTGGCCAATGCCAGCAGCGCAAAAGGCCAGGCCGACTTCGCCAACCTCACCGCCTACGCCCCGGTCAACCTGGACAGCATCGGCCAGCTCAAGTCCGACCTCGCGCCGAACCTGCCGACCGCCTACGCTCAGGATCAGGTCACCCTGGACTTCGCCTACTGGGCGAAGAACGGTCCAGCCATCGCCACCCGCTGGAATGAGTGGCTGGTCAAATGAAAGTCGCCATCAACGCCTTGCATAACGCGACCGGTGCCGGCGGCACCGGCGCCAAGGGAGCGACCATGCCGTCCACGCCCCCGCTGCGCCAACGCTGGCGCGGCAGCCGCAACCTGCTGCCGGCCCTGCTGTTCCTCGGCCTGTTCTTCTTCGCACCGCTGATCGGCCTGCTCCTGCGCGGTGTGCTGGAACCGGTGCCGGGGCTGGGCAACTACGAGCAGTTGTTCGCCAACTCGGCCTACGCCCGGGTGCTGTTCAACACCTTCTCGGTGGCCGGCCTGGTCACCCTGATCAGCGTGCTGCTCGGCTTTCCCCTGGCCTGGGCGATCACCCTGGTGCCACGCGGCTGGGGCCGCTGGCTGCTGAACATCGTCCTGCTGTCGATGTGGACCAGCCTGCTCGCCCGCACCTACTCCTGGCTGGTGCTGCTGCAGGCCTCCGGGGTGATCAACAAGGCGTTGATGGCACTGGGCATCATCGATGTCCCGCTGGAGATGGTGCACAACCTCACCGGCGTGGTGATCGGCATGAGCTACATCATGATCCCGTTCATCGTCCTGCCGCTGCAGGCGACCATGCAGGCCATCGACCCGATGGTCCTGCAGGCCGGCTCGATCTGCGGCGCCAGCCCCTGGACCAACTTCTTCAAGGTGTTCCTGCCGCTGTGCCGCTCGGGCCTGTTCTCCGGGGCCTTGATGGTCTTCGTCATGTCCCTGGGCTACTACGTGACCCCGGCCCTGCTCGGTGGCGCGCAGAACATGATGCTGCCGGAATTCATCGTCCAGCAGGTGCAGTCGTTCCTCAACTGGGGCCTGGCCAGCGCCGCCGCGGCGTTGCTGATCCTGATCACCCTGGTGCTGTTCTACTTCTATCTGAAGCTGCAACCGGAATCCCCGGTTGGCAACGCGAGGTAAGCGACCATGCTCCTGACCCCCAATGCCATGAGCCGGCGCCTGCGCTTCGGGCTTTACACCACTACCGGGCTGATCGCGCTGTTCCTGCTGCTGCCGATCGTGTTCATCGTCCTGCTGTCGTTCGGCTCGTCGCAGTGGCTGGTGTTCCCGCCGCCGGGCTGGACCCTGAAGTGGTACACGCAGTTCTTCTCCAACGCCGAATGGATGGACGCGGCCCTGGCCAGCCTCAAGGTGGCGGTGCTGACCACCGTGTGCGCCGTGGCCCTGGGCCTGCCCACCGCCTTCGCCCTGGTGCGCGGGCGCTTCCCTGGCCGCGAGATGCTCTATGGCCTGTTCACCCTGCCGATGATCGTGCCGCTGGTGATCATCGCCGTGGCGGTGTACGCGCTGTTTCTCAAACTGGGCTACACCGGCACGCTGTTTTCCTTCGTGGTCAGCCACGTGATCGTCGCCCTGCCCTTCACCATCATCTCGATCATCAACTCGCTGAAGCTGTTCGACCAGTCGATCGAGGATGCCGCGGTGATCTGCGGCGCCTCGCGCCTGCAGGCGGTGTTCAAGGTGACCTTCCCGGCGATCCGCCCGGGGATGATCGCCGGCGCCCTGTTCGCCTTTCTCGTCTCGTGGGACGAAGTGGTGCTCAGCGTGATGATGGCCAGCCCGACCCTGCAGACCCTCCCCGTGAAAATGTGGACCACCCTGCGCCAGGACCTGACGCCCGTGATCGCCGTCGCCTCGACGCTGCTGATCGGCCTGTCGGTACTGGTCATGGTGATCGCCGCCGCTCTGCGCCGGCGCAACGAAGTCAGCGCCTGAGCGCCTGGAGAGAATAGACATGAGTGCAGTGATCAAAGATGCCGCCCAGGCCAAGACCCTCGTCAGCCTGCGCAACCTGAACAAGCACTACGGCGACTTCGCCGCGGTGGACAACATCGACCTGGAGATCCAGGACGGCGAATTCCTCACCTTCCTCGGCTCCAGCGGCTCGGGCAAGAGCACCACCCTGTCGATGCTGGCCGGCTTCGAGACGCCGAGCAGCGGCGAAATCCTGGTCAATGGCCAGTCGCTGGTCAACGTACCGCCGCACAAACGCGACATTGGCATGGTGTTCCAGCGCTATTCGCTGTTCCCGCACCTCTCGGTACGCGACAACATCGCCTTCCCCCTGGCCATCCGCAAGCGCAGCGCCGCCGAGCGCGACAAGCAGGTGGACGCCATGCTCAAGCTGGTGCAACTGGACAAGTTCGCCCATCGCCGCCCGGCGCAACTGTCCGGCGGCCAGCAGCAACGCGTGGCCATCGCCCGGGCGCTGGTCTACGAACCGCGCATCCTGCTGATGGACGAACCGCTCGGCGCGCTGGACAAGAAACTGCGCGAAGACCTGCAGGACGAACTGCGCCAACTGCACCGCCGGCTGGGCATCACCATCGTCTACGTGACCCACGACCAGGAAGAGGCCATGCGCCTGTCGCAGCGCATCGCCATTTTCAGCCACGGCAAGATCGTCGGCCTGGGCACCGGCTACGACCTGTACCAGAACCCGCCGAATGCCTTCGTCGCCTCGTTCCTCGGCAACTCCAACTTCCTGCGGGTGCAGGCCCAGGGCAATGGCGTGGCCAGTTTCGAGGGCCAGGCGGTGGCCATGCGCCTGACGCCGGGCCTGAACAAGGGCCAGGATGCGCTGCTGATGGTGCGCCCGGAGAAGGCCCTGGCCCTGAGCCGCGAGCAGGCCGCGCTGGAAGCGTTGCCAGCGGGCTGGAACGAGGTGACGGCGAAGGTCTGCGAGGTGCTGTTCCTCGGTGAAAGCCAGACCTGCAGCGTGATCACCGCCGGTGGTACGGCCATGACCGTGAAAGCCTTGTCGGCGGCGGGCATGTCGATGAAGCCGGGGGATGAGGTGAAGGTGCGCTGGGCGGTGGCGGATGCCTGTGTATATACCGAGTGGCAGGAGAGCGATCTGAGCAAGGCGGCCGGGGCGCATTGATCGACCCGGCACAATCCGCACCTGGAATCATGCGGCGGCGCCAAGGCCGGTAATTGCAAATCGGTCTATCGAACGTTAGCGGCTCCTGAGGCGAGGGGCTTCACTGGAATGGAAGCCTCCCGCAGGACACCGACATGCGTGCCTTGTTCGCCCATACGCCGACCGTGACCGCTCATGACAGTCGCGGGCTGGAAGTCTGCACTGTCTCTTACCATCGCCACCCGGACAACCCGGTGGTGACGGATACCCGCAGGTCCGTTCAGCATTATGATCTGGCCGGACGTGCGGCGCGGTTGTTCGATCCACGATTGAACGAAACGCCCTGTGTGCAGCACATTCACACGTTGAGCGGTGCCATTGCGCTCACCGACAGCGTCGATGCCGGTGTGAGCATCAGCCTGATGGATGCCGCAGGGCGACCCTCGTTGCTGTACACGGGGGTTGGCAGTGACAGCCTGATAACCCGTGAGTGGGGGTACGAGCCTTCCTCGTTGCCAGGCCGTGTGCTCAGCATCCGCGAGGGACTGGCGGAGCAGCCCGCGATGGTCAGCGAACGCTTCGTCTGGGCACAGCAATTGCCTGAAGAACAGCGCCACAACCTCTGCGGCCAATGCGTAAGGCACTACGATCCTGCCGGGCTGGATCAGACCGACAGCATCTCCCTGTGCGGCCAGCAGCGCTCGACAACGCGCCGACTGACGACCCCGACGCACAACGTGGACTGGCAAGGTGCCAGTGAAGACGACTGGCGCCTGCTGCTGGAGCCCGACACGCTCACCACCCGCGCCCTCCATGACAGCACCGGCAAGCCGGTCGCAATCATCGACGCCATGGGCCATCTCCGGCGCATGGCATACGATGTGGCGGGTCAATTGATGTGCGGCTGGATCACGCTCGCGGGTGCCGACGAACAGCCTGTCATTCGCAATATCACCTACGGTGCCGCAGGAGAAAAACGTTCCGAACACCTGGCCAATGGCGTGTCCACCGAGCATGGCTACGAAGCCGAAACCTTGCGCCTGATTCGCCTGACAAGCCGTCAAGGCACACACATGCTGCAAGACCTGAACTATGAATATGACCCTATGGGCAATGTCCTTTACATCAAGGACCTGGCCCAGCCCGAGCGCTACTGGCGCAATCAGAAGGTCTCGGCGCACAGCGCGTTCGAGTACGACACGCTGTACCAGATGACCCATTCGACCGGTCGTGAGATGGCCAACAACGCCACCAATGAGTGGCTGGCCACACTCCCCCCGCCCGTGACCGACGACAGCTGGACGCGGTATAACCGCAGCTACCGTTATGACCGTGGCGATAACCTGACACGTATCCGTCACACCGCTCCTGCCGCCAACCACAGCTTTACGCGCGACATGACGGTTTCGCAGTACAGCAATCGCGCGGTGATCGCTGCCCTGACGGACGATCCCGAACACGTCGATGCGCTGTTCAGCCCGCAGGGACAACAGCGCTACTTGCAGCCTGGCCAGGTACTGCACTGGAACACCCGCGGCGAATTGAGCCAGGCCACTCCCGTCACGCGACCGGGAAACGACTCCGACATCGAGTTGTATCGGTACGGGGCCGACGCACGGCGCATTCGCAAGATACGCCGCTCCCACACCCGCAACACCGTCGTACAGAGCGCCGTGGTCTATCTGCCGGGCCTTGAAATACGCACGACCACAATTGATGACGTACAGAAGGAATGCCTGCATATCGTGACGTTGGGTCAGGTGCGGATAATGCACTGGCAATCCGGTCTACCGGACGGCATTGACAACGATCACGTCCGCTACAGCCTGACCAACCTCGTGGGCAGCCACGAACTGGAACTGGACGACCGGGGCGCGCTGATCAGCCGCGAAGAGTTCTATCCGTACGGCGGCAGAGCGCTCTGGAGCACATCCACCCCTGGCGCGGCCGACTTGAAGATCGCCAGATACTCCGGCAAGGAACGGGATGCTACCGGCCTCTACTACTATGGGTACCGCTATTACCAACCTTGGGCGGGGCGTTGGTTGTCGAGCGATCCGGCCGGCACCGTTGATGGACCGAACCTGTATCGAATGGCGCGCAACAATCCGGCATCCCTGATCGACAGCGACGGCCGGGTAGCGAGTCTGGCATGTGTTGACTCGGCAAACGGCGCACGGTTCGACGAACTGATCGACGCGGAAGTCGCCCGACTGCCCATGCGCGCGATCAAGAAAGCTATCCAGATGATCTGGATCGGAACTGCGCCGCTGTCCGAAAAGAACAGTGCGCTCTCCCGTGACACCGCACGGATGAACAGCGACTATGCCACGCACGTCTGGTTCGACAGTGCGATCAAAGGTCACGAGGCCGCCCTCGAGAGCATGCGCCAGCAGTTCGATTCAAGCGCAATCAGGCTGCAGGACATTCGCTCCGCGCGATGGTTGTCCGATGCCAGAAAACATCCCTCCTTCGGCCTCTATGAACAGGCCACCGCAGAAAGGAAATATGCACAGGCCAGCGACCTCCTGCGACTGATGCTGCTCAAGTATGAAGGGGGTGTTTACAAAGACATCGACGACCGGCAAGAGCACCCCTTCGGCGCGCTGGAATTTCCCGGAGGCCTGGGCGTGAATGTCGAAAGCCACATGATCGGCTACGGGGATCTCATCGGTAATTCACCGATAGCAGCAGTGGAAGGACATCCCGTCATCGAGCAGATGCTGGAAAACGCTGTCGCACGTGTCGAAGGAGGTGAACAGGACATTTTCAGGATTGCAGGCCCCAGGGCATTCACCACGACCCTTTACCACCACTACCGAGGCATGGCACCCGCCGATTTCAATCTCAAGCTGGACCTGTTCACCGCACACAAGCGGCGTTTGGTCGGCAAGAATGCCAATCTGAGCCTCGACAACATCGCCGCACTGCACAGGCCCTACCGGCAGATCCGCGGGCTGGGCAAATTCATATCCAACGGGGGGGACCATTCCTGGGCACGATGAGTCACCCACGAAAAGCAAGCAACACGTGCCCCGACCCACTTGCTCGGGCCAGGGCACGCGTTGCTCAGGCCGGTGCGCTAGTACGGATCAGGTGATCGAAGGCCGCCAGCGACGCCTTGGCCCCCTCGCCCACCGCAATCACGATCTGCTTGTACGGCACCGTGGTCACGTCACCCGCGGCGAACACCCCCGGCAGGTTGGTCTGGCCCTTGGAATCGACGATGATCTCGCCCCGCGGCGACAGCTCGACCGTGCCCTTCAGCCAGTCGGTATTGGGCAGCAGACCGATCTGCACGAAGATCCCTTCCAGCGCCAGCTCATGCTCGGCATCGGTGGTGCGGTCCTTGTAGCGCAGGCCATTGACCTTCTGTCCGTCACCCAGCACTTCGCTGGTCAGCGCGCTGGTGATCACCTTGACGTTGGGCAGGCTGTGCAGCTTGCGTTGCAGCACGGCGTCGGCGCGCAGCTGGCTGTCGAACTCGATCAGGGTCACCTGGGCGACGATGCCGGCCAGGTCGATGGCCGCTTCCACACCGGAGTTGCCCCCGCCGATCACCGCCACGCGCTTGCCCTTGAACAACGGACCGTCACAGTGCGGGCAGTAGGCCACGCCACGGCTGCGGTATTGCTGCTCACCCGGCACGTTCATTTCCCTCCAGCGCGCACCGGTGGCGAGGATCACGGTCTTGGCCTTGAGCGTCGCGCCGCTGGCCATGCGTACTTCGTGCAGGCCACCAGCGGCCGCCGGCACCAGGGCCTCGGCACGTTGCAGGTTCATGATGTCGACATCGTACTGCTTGACGTGTTCTTCCAGCGCCGTGGCCAGTTTCGGGCCTTCGGTTTCCTGCACCGAGATGAAGTTCTCGATGGCCATGGTGTCCAGCACCTGGCCGCCGAAACGCTCGGCCGCGACACCGGTACGGATGCCTTTGCGCGCCGCGTAGATGGCCGCCGCCGCACCGGCCGGGCCGCCACCGATCACCAGCACGTCGAAGGCGTCCTTGGCGTTGAGCTTCTCGGCCTGGCGCTCGCTGGCACCGCTGTCGAGCTTGGCGACGATCTCTTCCAGACCCATGCGGCCCTGGCCGAACACCTGGCCATTGAGGTACACGCTCGGCACCGCCATGACCTGGCGCGATTCGACTTCGGCCTGGAACAGCGCACCGTCGATGGCGACATGGCGCACATTGGGGTTGAGCACCGCCATCAGGTTCAGCGCCTGGACCACGTCCGGGCAGTTCTGGCACGACAGCGAGAAGTAGGTTTCGAAATTGAATTCGCCCTTCAGCGCGGCGATCTGTTCGATCAGCTCGGCGCTGGCCTTGGACGGGTGCCCGCCGACCTGCAGCAGGGCCAGGACCAGGGAGGTGAATTCATGGCCCATGGGGATGCCGGCGAAACGCAGGCTGATGTCGGCCCCGGGGCGATTGAGCGAGAACGACGGGACACGGGCGTCGCTGCCGTCCTCGCGCAGGGTGATCAGGTTCGACAGGCTGGCGATCTCGCGCAGCAGGTCGTGAAGTTCGCGGGACTTCGCGCCGTCATCGAGGGAAGCGACGATCTCGATCGGCTGAGTGACCCGCTCCAGGTAGGTTTTCAACTGAGTTTTAAGCGTGGCGTCCAACATACGGGCGATTCCTTTTTTCAGATTCTGTAAATGCAAACGCCCGGGCGAAAGCGCCCGGGCGTTTGTGCGGGGCGGGGTTGCGGCTACAGGGTGCGGTCGAACACCGCCCTCGGCGACATGAGCGGCTTAGATCTTGCCGACCAGGTCCAGCGAAGGGGCCAGGGTGGCCTCGCCTTCTTTCCACTTGGCCGGGCAGACTTCACCCGGGTGGGCGGCGACGTACTGGGCAGCCTTGACCTTGCGCAGCAGCTCGCTGGCGTCACGGCCGACACCACCGTCGTTCAGTTCGACGATCTTGATCTGGCCTTCCGGGTTGATCACGAAGGTGCCGCGATCGGCCAGGCCGGCTTCTTCGATCAGCACATCGAAGTTGCGCGAGATGACGTGGGTCGGGTCACCGATCAGCGGGTACTGGATCTTGCCGATGGTGTCCGAGGTGTCGTGCCAGGCTTTGTGGGTGAAGTGGGTGTCGGTGGACACGCCGTAGATTTCCACGCCCAGTTTCTGGAACTCGGCGTAGTTGTCGGCCAGGTCACCCAGCTCGGTTGGGCAGACGAAAGTGAAGTCGGCTGGGTAGAAGAACACAACGGACCATTTGCCTTTCAGATCGGCGTCGGAGACCTGAACGAAGTTGCCGTTGTGGTAAGCGGTTGCGGTGAACGGTTTGACCTGGCTGTTGATGATAGGCATCGGTGACTCTCCTTCAGGGGTTGTGAAAACTTGATGGAGAGATCCTAGTCAATAGAGTCGGTTAATGCTCATTGGCAAAAACCATGCAGGTGATTGGTTTTGGCTATAGGGAAATCGTAGGAGCTGGCTTGTCGTGTGACGAACCACTGCGAAGGACCGCGTTAGCGGTCCCTAATAACGGTGACGTCTGGGACCGCGTTGCGGTCCTTCGCGGGCAAGCCACGCTCCTACAGTGGACACGCACCGATATTCCTCAGCGGGTGACCGTCCTCATGGTCACGAACTCCTCCGCCGCCGTCGGGTGTACGCCGATGGTCTCGTCGAACTGCTGCTTGGTCGCCCCGGCCTTCAGCGCGATGCCCAGGCCCTGGATGATCTCGCCGGCGTCCGGACCGACCATATGGCAACCCAGCACGCGGTCGCTGTCGGCGTCCACCACCAGCTTCATCAGGGTCTTTTCCTGGACCTCGGTGAGGGTCAGCTTCATCGGCCGGAAGCGGCTTTCGAAGATCTTCAGCGAATGCCCGGCCTCCAGCGCCTGCTCTTCCGTCAGGCCGACGGTGCCGATCGGCGGCTGGCTGAACACGGCCGTCGGGATATTGCGGTAATCCACCGGACGGTATTCTTCCGGCTTGAACAGCCGCCGCGCCACCGCCATGCCTTCGGCCAGGGCCACCGGGGTCAGTTGCACGCGGCCGATAACGTCACCGATGGCGAGGATCGACGGCTCGTCGGTCTGGAATTCGTCGTTGACCCGAACGAAGCCGCGCTCGTCCAGTTGCACCTCGGTGTTCTCCAGGCCAAGGTTGTCCAGCATCGGCCGGCGCCCGGTGGCGTAGAACACGCAGTCGGTGAGCAGCTCGCGGCCGTCCTTGAGAATGGCCTTGAGGCTGCCGTCGGCCTGTTGCTCGATGGCCGCGATATCGCTGTTGAACTGCAGGTCGAGGCCGCGTTTCTCCAGTTCTTCCTTGAGGTGATTGCGCACCGCGCCGTCGAAACCCCGCAGGAACAGATCGCCGCGATAGAGCAAGGTGGTGTCGGCGCCGAGGCCCTGGAAGATCCCGGCGAACTCGACGGCAATGTAGCCGCCGCCCACCACCAGCACACGCTTGGGCAGGTCCTTCAGGAAGAACGCCTCGTTGGAACTGATCGCCAGCTCACGGCCCGGAATCTCCGGAATCTGCGGCCAGCCACCGGTGGCGATGAGGATGTGTTTGGCCGAGTAGCGCTTGCCCTCCACTTCCACTTCGTGGGGCGCGGTGATCCGCGCGTGGCCTTCCAGCAGGGTCACGCCGCTGTTGACCAGAAGGTTGCGGTAGATACCGTTGAGGCGCTGGATCTCGCGGTTCTTGTTGGCGATCAGCTGGCTCCAGTCGAACTGCGCATCCTCCAGCGACCAGCCGAAACCCGAGGCCTGCTCGAACTCGTCGGCGTAGTGGGCGCCATACACCAGCAACTTCTTCGGCACGCAGCCAACGTTGACGCAGGTCCCGCCCAGGTAGCGACTCTCCGCCACCGCCACTCGGGCGCCGAAGCCCGCGGCGAATCGCGAGGCACGCACACCGCCGGAACCGGCGCCAATCACAAACAGGTCAAAATCGTAGGCCATATCAATCTCCTCGGCAGGTCGCCAGCATAGCGCCAGTGCCCGGCATAAACAAAAAGCCACCCGAAGGTGGCTTTTTTCTTCCGGACAACGGCTACCGATCAGTAAGCCTTGCCAGTCTTGTAGAAGTTCTCGAAGCAGAAGTTGGTCGCATCGATGTAGCCTTCGGCGCCACCGCAGTCGAAACGCTTGCCCTTGAACTTGTAGGCCATGACGCAACCGTTCTGCGCCTGCTTCATCAGCGCGTCGGTGATCTGGATCTCGCCACCCTTGCCTGGCTCGGTCTGTTCGATCAGGTCGAAGATGTCCGGGGTCAGGATGTAGCGACCGATGATCGCCAGGTTCGACGGCGCGTCTTCCGGCTTCGGCTTCTCGACCATGCTGTGCACGCGATAGATGTCGTCGCGGATCATGTCGCCGGCGATCACGCCGTACTTGTTGGTTTCCTGCGGATCGACTTCCTGGATGGCGACGATCGAGCAGCGGAACTGCTTGTACAGCTTGACCATCTGGGTCAGCACGCCGTCGTCGTCGAGGTTGACGCACAGGTCGTCGGCCAGGACCACGGCGAACGCTTCGTCACCGATCAGCGGACGGCCGGTGAGGATGGCGTGACCCAGGCCTTTCATCTCGGTCTGACGGGTGTAGGAGAAGGAGCACTCGTCCAGCAGGCGACGGATGCCCACCAGGTATTTTTCCTTGTCGGTGCCCTTGATCTGGTTTTCCAGCTCGTAGCTGATGTCGAAGTGGTCTTCCAGGGCGCGCTTGCCACGACCGGTGACAATGGCGATTTCGGTCAGACCGGCTTCGAGGGCTTCTTCGACGCCGTACTGGATCAGTGGCTTGTTGACCACCGGCAGCATTTCCTTGGGCATGGCTTTGGTTGCTGGCAGGAAGCGAGTGCCGTAGCCGGCTGCCGGGAACAAGCATTTCTTGATCATAAAAGTCCTTAACGAAGGGCTGTGCGTACGAAATTCGGCGCAGTCTAATCAGGCGGCGGGCACCTTACAATGCCCCACCCGGGCGCAACGGTTGCCATCATAGAGAAATCCAGCGGGAGATAGTTCCCGACCACTGGAAATATTGGCTTCGCGCCATTGGTCTGACGCCACGAAGGCGCCGTTCGCGGAGCACGAAACGGCGCCATGGCCATCACTTTTCAGCGTGTCATGTCATCACTTGCCGGTGCCCTGTCCGATCAGCACGCCATCGAGGGTCTGGCCGTAGAGGTTGACGCCATCGTTGGCGTGGAACTTCACCCGCGTCTTCTCCACCGAACCCTCGACCAGCCGCGGATCCTGCGGGCGTTCGTGCTTGTTGACGAACGCGGCGACATCCCACGCCTGCTGGTCGCTGAGGCTGCCCGGCTTGCCCAGCGGCATGTTGTGCTTGATGAATGACGCCGCGGTGTTGATCCGGTGCATGCCGGCCCCCCAGTTGTAGGAGTCCTTGCCCCACAGTGGCGGCATCACGTAGTCGTTGGCGACCTTCTGGCCTTCGCCATCGGCACCGTGACAGATCGCGCATTGCGCCTGGTACACCTGCTCGCCACGGGCGATGTCATAGCCGCCAGCCGGCTGCGCGACATCGGGATAGCCACGCCCCGGCGGTTCGACACCGACCTGGGCCTTGCTCGCCAGCCAGTAGGAATACACCGACAGCGCCGTGATCTCCGGGCTGTCAGCCGCAGGTGCCTTGCCGTTCATGCTGAACTGGAAGCAGCCCTGGATGCGTTCGGCGTAGGTGTTCACCTTGTCGTTCTTCTTGCGGTAGGCCGGGTACATCGGATATGCGCCCCACAGTGGCGCCGAGTGCGCCAGGCGCCCCTGGTCGAGGTGGCAGTTGCTGCATTTCATGCCGTTGCCGACGTAGTCCGGGGCCAGGCGTCCGGTATCGACGAACAGCGCATAACCGTCGCGCACCATCTTGCCGAAGGCGTTGTCCGGCAGTTCGCTCTGCGCCGGCGGGACGAAGAACGGCGTCTGGCTGGCCGGCGGCACTTTCAGTTGCGACTGGTCTTCCATGGCAACCTGCGCGGCATGAGCCGTACCCAGCGCGAAGGCCAGCGTGGTAACAACGAATGCTTTCATGGCTTGACCTCCTGCCCGGCGGCGAAGTACTCGGCGATGGCTTTGACCTCGTCATCGGTCATGGCCTTGGCCACGCCTGCCATCAGCTGGTTGGGATCGTTGTGGCGGCTGCCATCGCGCCAGGCGTTGAGCTGCGCGGTGAGGTAGCCGGCCGGCTGATGAGCCAGCGGCGGGAAGTGCTCGCCCACCCCGCTGCCGCCCGGGCCATGACATTGCACGCAGCCGGGAATCTGCCGGCTCCAGTCGCCATACAAGGCCAATTGCTGCACGGCACTGCTGGCCATCTGCTGACGGCGGTCGTCCGGCGCGGCGGGGGCCGGCATGGTGGCGAGACGGCCGCTCACGGCGGCGATTTCCTCGTCGCTCAGGGCCGCGGCCAGGGGCTGCATGATCGGGTTCTTGCGCGTGCCGTCGCGGAAATCGCGCAGTTGCTTGCTCAGGTAGGCGGCCGGCAACCCGGCCAGACGGGGAAAACCGGCGGCGGCCATGCCCAGGCCATCCGCCCCATGGCACCCCTGGCAGGCCATGGCGGCGGGATTGGCACCGCCCTGGGTGAAGACGTTCTGGCCCTGATCGGCATGCGCCGCCGGCAGGGCGAACAACAGCAGGCTGCTGATCAGGACTCGATCCAGTGGACTCATCACGGAGCTCCTTCTTATGGTTATATGCTTAGACTCAAAAAATATAAGCCTATGAATAGTAGGACTATCCCTTCGCCATCACAACGGCGAAATGCACCAAAAGAGAGCATCTGGAGGAGTGAATCGATTAACTCATCAAGGACGGCGCCGCGACGGGCACCCTCCCACAAGGCCATTCACAGGCCAAGGCGGCGGATTCCGCTCAACCGGAGATACAGCGAGTCGCCGCGTTCTTCACGTCCGAAAGCCGCAACGGGAAGTTGTTCAGGCGCTCATGCAGCTTGATGGCGCTGCCACTGGAACGCTCGCTGATGTCCATCACCGCCGCCGGCCCGTCCGACAGCTTCTGCGGCACGACCACCCGGATCGAGTTCTTGTCGCGGGTCACCTGCAGCGAATCGCGGCTGCCCTTCAGCCGCTCCTGGACACAGTTCAGGTATTGCTCCGGCGTTTTGCCGGAAATCACATCGAGAGTTTCAGGGCTCTGTTCCAGCTCGGTCACACTGGCGCAACCAGTCAGCGTCAAGGCCAAGGCAGATACAAACCATTTCATCGAGTCCCGCTCCCACATATAAAAATCCTCAGACCGCTATTAGGCCAATTTGCTCCCTTGAATGTCATATTTATCGCAGGGAATGTGACGACTCCTACATTCCTCCTACATCCATCTGTTATCGTGCCGCTTTGCCGAAACATCCCCTGCGGAGCCGTGACATGAAATTCGTACACCAGCGCGAACACCTCAACGAAGACGATATCGTCGTGATCGAGTGTTCCCAGCGCTGCAATATCCGCCTGATGAACGACGCCAACTTCCGCAGTTTCAAGAATGGCGGTCGGCACACCTATCACGGCGGGGCGTTCGATCGTTTCCCGGCGAAGATCACCGTGCCGAGCACCGGTTTCTGGAACATCACCATCGACACCGTCACCCCGCGGCCGATCTCGGTGACCCGCAAACCGACCTTCAGCCACAAGATCAAGATCATCCGTCGCTCGTCGTCGCAACTGAGATAAGCCCCATGACCGCCACCATCAAATACGTCATCAAGTACAAGCTCGACGGCGAACGCCGCTGGGATTTCGCGCAGTTGCCGGACAACTCGCTGGAGCAGGCCCAGGCCGCGCTGCGCAAGATCCATGGCGACGACGCGGAGAAGATCACCGACATCCAGGTCAGCAAGGCACTCTGAAGCCCACGACCACCGCAAGGAGACCGCAGCATGAAGCAATGGCCGGACCCGCGCATTCTCGATCTGTTCGCCATCGAACTGCCGATCCTCCAGGCGCCGATGGCCGGCGCCAGCGGCTCGGCGATGGCCATTGCGGTGAGCAATGCCGGCGGCCTGGGCTCGCTGCCCTGCGCGATGCTCAGCGCCGAGCAGATCCGCCAGGAACTGGAGACCTTCCGCCAGGCCAGTCGCGGCCCGCTCAACGTGAACTTCTTCTGCCATACCCCGCCAGCCGACGATCCGGCGCGCATCGAGCGCTGGAAGCAGGCGCTCAAGCCCTACTACGACGAAGTCGGCGCCGACTTCGAGGCGCCGACGCCGGTGTCCAGTCGCGCGCCCTTCGACGACGCGGCCTGTGTGCTGGTCGAGGCGTACAAGCCAGAGGTGGTCAGTTTCCACTTCGGCCTGCCCGAGCCACGCCTGCTGGCGCGGGTCAAGGCGACCAGCGCCAAGGTGATTTCCAGCGCCACCACGGTGGCCGAGGCCTTGTGGCTGGAGCAACGCGGCTGCGACGCGATCATCGCCATGGGCTACGAAGCCGGCGGTCATCGCGGCATGTTCCTCGGCAATGACCTCCACAGCCAGGTCGGCACCTTCGCCCTGGTCCCGCAGATCGCCGACGCGGTGCGCGTGCCGGTGATCGCCGCCGGTGGCATCGGCGATGCCCGCGGAATCGCCGCCGCCTTCACCCTGGGTGCGTCGGCCGTGCAACTGGGCACCGCCTACCTGTTCTGCCCGGAAGCCAAGGTGTCCCCGGCGCACCGCCGCGCCCTGCACACCGCACGGGAAAGCGACACGGCGCTGACCAACCTGTTCACCGGCCGCCCGGCCCGCGGCATCGTCAACCGGATCATGCGCGAGCTGGGGCCGGTCAGCGACCTGGCCCCGGCCTTCCCCCTGGCCGGTGGCGCACTGATGCCGCTGCGCGCCATCAGCGAACCCCAGGGCAACAGCGATTTCAGCAACCTCTGGTCCGGCCAGGCACTGCGCCTCGGCGTCGAACGTCCGGCCGCCGAACTGACCCGCGAACTCGCCGAACGCAGCCTCGCCCTGCTCCATCGCTGAAACAGGGCTTTCCGTTTGCAAGGCAATCGCTATATATTTCGATATATAGCGATTGCCTTCACTCACCCACGGAGCTGTTTCATGCGTATGCCTGCACCTCGTATTGCCCTGACCGGTCTGTTCACCCTGATGGCCCTCAACAGCGCGTGGGCCGATGACGTCCAGGTCGCCGTCGCGGCCAACTTCACCGCGCCGATCCAGGCGATCGCCAAGGATTTCGAAAAGGACACCGGCCACAAGCTGGTCGCTGCCTACGGCGCCACCGGACAGTTCTACGCACAGATCAAGAACGGCGCGCCGTTCGAAGTCTTCCTCGCCGCCGACGACAGCACCCCGGCCAAGCTGGAAAACGAAGGCGCCACGGTCAAGGGCTCGCGCTTCACCTACGCGATCGGCACCCTGGCCCTGTGGTCGGCCAAACCCGGCTATGTCGACGCCAAGGGCGAGGTGCTGAAGAAGAACGAATTCCAGCACCTGTCCATCGCCAACCCGAAAGCCGCGCCTTACGGCCTGGCCGCCACCCAGGTGCTGGACAAGCTGAAACTGACCGAAGCGACCAAGGCCAAGATCGTCGAAGGCCAGAACATCACCCAGGCCTTCCAGTTCGTCTCCACCGGCAATGCCGAGCTGGGCTTCGTCGCCCTGTCGCAGATCTACCAGGACGGCAAGGTCAGCAGCGGTTCGGCGTGGATCGTCCCGGCCGAGCTGCATGACCCGATCCGCCAGGACGCGGTGATCCTCGAAAAAGGCAAGGACAGCCCGGCCGCCAAGGCCCTGGTCGACTACCTGAAAGGGCCGAAGGCCGCCGCGGTGATCAAATCCTACGGCTACGAACTCTGATGCCGCTCGACGCCAGCGATTTCGGCGCAATCTGGCTGACCCTCAAGCTGGCGTCGCTGACCACCCTGATCCTGTTGCTGGTCGGCACGCCGATCGCCTGGTGGCTGGTGCGCACGCGCTCCTGGCTGCGCGGGCCGGTCGGCGCGGTGGTGGCCCTGCCCCTGGTGCTGCCGCCGACGGTGATCGGCTTCTACCTGCTGCTGGCCCTCGGCCCTCATGGCTTCATCGGCCAGGCTACCCAGGCCCTGGGGCTGGGTACCGTGGTGTTCAGCTTCAGCGGGCTGGTGATCGGCTCGGTGGTGTACTCCATGCCGTTCGTGGTGCAGCCGTTGCAGAACGCCTTCAGCGCTATCGGCGAGCGGCCGCTGGAAGTGGCCGCGACGCTGCGCGCCAGTCCCTGGGATACCTTCTTCAGCGTGGTCCTGCCCCTGGCCCGACCCGGCTTCGTCACCGCCAGCATCCTCGGCTTCGCCCACACCGTGGGCGAGTTCGGCGTGGTCCTGATGATCGGCGGCAACATTCCCGACAAGACCCGTGTGGTTTCGGTGCAGATCTACGACCACGTCGAGGCCTTGGAGTACGCCCAGGCCCACTGGCTGGCCGGGGCGATGCTGGTGTTCTCGTTCCTGGTGCTGCTGGCCCTGTATGGCAGCCGCCGCAAATCGGCCTGGAGCTCCGCATGACCTCGCAGATCCACGCCCGGCTCAAGATAGCCCGGGACGACTTCACCCTGGACGTCGACCTGTGCCTGCCGGGCCTGGGCGTCAGCGCCCTGTTCGGTGCCTCCGGTTCGGGCAAGACCACCTGCCTGCGCTGCCTGGCCGGCCTGGAGCGGGCCGGCGACGCGTATGTCGAAGTCGCCGGGACGGTCTGGCAGGACTCGGCGAAAGGCATTTTCGTGCCGCCGCACCAGCGCCCGATCGGCTACGTATTCCAGGAGGCCAGCCTGTTCAGCCACCTCTCCGTGCGCGGCAACCTGGAGTTCGGCTGGCGCCGCATCGAGGCCGCCAGCCGCCGCATCAACCTGCAGCAGGCCTGCGAACTGCTGGGCATCGATCATCTGCTGGAGCGCAAGGCGGACACCCTGTCCGGCGGCGAGCGCCAGCGCGTGGGCATCGCTCGCGCCCTGCTCACCAGCCCGAGCCTGCTGCTGATGGACGAGCCGCTGGCGGCGCTGGACGCACCGCGCAAGCGCGAGATCCTGCCGTACCTCGAGCGCCTGCACGACGAGTTGCGCATCCCGCTGATCTACGTCAGCCATGCCCAGGAAGAAGTCGCCCGCCTCGCCGACCACCTGGTGCTGCTGGAGCAGGGCCAGGTCCTGGCCAGTGGTCCGATCAACCAGACCCTCGCCCGCCTCGACCTGCCACTGGCCCAGGACGACGAGGCCGGGGTGATCATCGAAGGCCGGACCGGTGCCTACGACGCGACCTACCAGTTGCTCGACCTGCACCTGCCGGACAGCGACCTGCGCCTGCGCATCCCCCATGCAGCGCTGCCGCCGGGGTCGCTGCTGCGGGTCAAGGTCCAGGCCCGCGACATCAGCCTGAGCCTGGCCGAGGACAGCCGTTCGAGCATCATCAACCGCCTGCCGGTGACCCTGCGCGCCTTGAGCGTACAGAGCAATCCGGCGCAGGTGCTGGTCAGTCTGGACGCCGCCGGACACCCGCTGCTGGCCCGGGTCACGCGCTATTCCAGCGATCAGTTGGGGCTGCACGAAGGACAGGTATTGTGGGCGCAGATCAAGGGCGTGGCCTTGCTCGGCCACAGTGCCTGAAATGCTTTCTCAAGACAGCCCGTGCCCCCTGTGGGAGCCGCCATCCCGCCCGGATTTCGCGAGTGCGCCAGCAACATCGACGGGCAGGCCCTTCAGCCGTTCTCCGGAACAGATCATCGGGGCCTTTTGGACAGGAATGAAACTCATTTGAGGCAGGGCATTAAAACCCTACTGAATGAAAGTTAATTCACGAAAGTTTCTCTTTTCACAAGAGAAATTTCCCATATTCGTTGAAGCCCCCTATGCTTGCGGGGTGAACAAATTCGCCACGCGAAATTCACACAGCCCGATCGACTCCCAACCCGAAAAAGACATCAGCAAATATTTTGCTCGGGGAATTAATTTTCAACGAATGCGTCTTTAATGAAGGGAAAGAGGGAAGCGCTCCCCGGCGCCCCCATCCTCAGTGGGTACCGCCTGCGAGGCATTTCAAGTTACCAAGGAGAAATACATGCTGATACTCACCCGCAAGGTTGGCGAAAGCATCGTCATCGACGATGACATCAAGGTCACCATTCTAGGCGTCAAAGGGATGCAAGTGAGGATCGGCATCGATGCACCGAAGAACGTTCAGGTGCACCGTGAAGAGATCTACAAACGCATTCAGGCTGGCAGCCCGGCACCGGAGAAAGGAGAAAACAATCAGTAAGCTGTCCGTTTGATTGGAGCCGCACGGACGCGCCTGGTCTCATGCCCGCATGGACCATCGAACCCACTGATCGCGAAACCGGGGCTCAGTCCCCGGGCGGCGGCACAAGCCGCTGAACCATGGCAATCAGCATTTCGGTATCGAACGGTTTATCCAGCACGCCATCGAACAGCCCCGGGTTCTCCCGACCGATACTGGCCTGCGCACCACTCATGAGAATGATCGGCAAGGCCCTGAATTGCGGGTCGTCGCGAAGCTTGCGGGCGAGTTCCTCGCCATTCATCACCGGCATCATGTAATCGGTGATCAACAGCTCGACCCGTGTCTTGTCCAGCACTTCCAGTGCCCTCAAGCCATTGCTGGCTTTCTCCACCTGATACCCCGCGTCTTCCAGGGCAAGCTCCAGGATGTCGGAGATCACGTACTCGTCGTCGACCACCAGGACTGTGCTCATATCGTCAGACCGCGTCCATCAGGACCGCTCCAGCGGCTGCGCCGTGCCGGAAAGCACCGCGGCGGCCTCGTTGAATGTATTGCGCAGCTCCATCCCGCCGGCGCCGAAGCACACCTCGCGCAGGGACGGGTCGTAGCGACTGTCGCGCACCTTGAGGATCGACAGCACGCGCTTGAGCTGCGAGTTCAGTTCGACGAAGCGCATCAGCAGCAGGTTGTCGACGATGCTCGACAGCTCCGGGGCCGGCGCGATGATTTCCGCGCCGAACAGATCGCGCATTTCCCAGGTCGCCAGCACCGTCACGTCGCGCGCGCGCAGTTCGCCCATCAGTGCGCGGAAGAAGCCATTGAGGCGTTCAGGACGAGTCGCCAGGCGGGCGAAGGCACCGAGGTTGTCGATCACCACCCGCTTGCTGCCATGCTCGCTGACCAGGCGCAGCAGACGCGCACCGACGTCGTCGAGCAAACCCTCCGTGGTCGGCTGCCAGGCAATGTGCAAGCGCCCTTCGCGCTCCATCGTGGCGAAGTCCATGCCCAGGCTGGCAGCCTTGGCGCGCAGGCGCGCGGCCGGCTCGTAGAAGCCGAAATACAGGGCCGGCGCCTGAACCGTCGCGGCAGCGAGAAAGCTCAGGCCGAGAGAGGTCTTGCCGCTGCCGGACGGCCCCATCACCAGGGTCACCGAACCCTGCGCCAGGCCACCGTCGAGCAGTTCATCGAGACAGGCGACGCCGCTGCCGACCCGGGTCCAGGTCTCGCTGCCGGGTCCGGACGGATGGCCATGGAGGGATTCGAGGCGTGGATAGACCTGCAGACCGTCGCTGCCGATCTCGCACTCGTGCAGGCCGGACAACGCCGCGCTGCCGCGCGTCTTGCGCAACTGGATGCGGCGCACCGCGCGGGCTCCGTGCAGGTCCTCGCCCAGCTCGATCACACCGTCGACCATGGTGTGCTCGGGGCAGTCATCCTCCAGATGGCTGCTGGTCAGCAGCAGCAGCGTGCAACCGGCGAACGCCGCGTGGGCCTGCAGCTCGGAGATGAATTTCTTGGTATCGAGCACGGTCTCCGCACGCGAGCGGGCATTGAGCAGACCATCGATGATCAGCAGCGAGGCGCCGTGCCGGGCGATCTCACCACGCAACAGGCGCACCACGGCCTCCAGCCCCTCCTGCTCCAGGGTGTCGAAGGCACTGAGGAACTGGATCTGATCGCCGATCTTCGCCGCGTCGAAGAACGACAGGGTCGACAGGTACTGGAACAGGCGCTCATGGGACTCGCTGAGCAAGGTCGCGACCAGTACCCGACCACCCTGCCCGACATGATTGAAGGCCAGTTGATTGGCCAGCACGGTCTTTCCCGAGCCGGGCCGGCCCTGGACGATGTACGCGGCACCGGCGATCAGCCCGCCCATGAGCAGATCGTCGAGACCCTTGATCCCCGTCGCTAGACGCTGGAGCTGTTCCACGATGCACTCCCCTCCCCGTTGTTCACGAGCGGCAGGCACAGGGTCATGCAGGTGCCCTGTCCCGGTTCGCTGTCGACCCAGATCCCGCCATTGCTCTGCTTGGCGAAACCGTATACCTGGCTGAGGCCCAGACCGGTGCCCTTGCCGAAACCCTTGGTGGTGAAGAAGGGTTCGAAAATCCGCGGCAGCACCTCGGCATCGATGCCCTTGCCGGTGTCGCTGACACTGATCAGGGCATAGTCGCCGACCAGACCATCGCGCTCACCCAGCAGCGCCTGGTTGCGCGCGTGAATGCGAATCTCGCCACCCCCGTCCATGGCATCGCGAGCGTTCAGCACCAGGTTGAGCAGAACCATCTGCAGCTGCCCCGCATCCACCTCCACCGGCGAGAGGTTGTCGTCGCAGCACACCTGCAGCTCGATGTCCTTGGGCAGGGCCTGGTGCAGCAGCGCGCGGATCGACTCGATCACCTCCGACAGATCGACGCGCACCACGTTCAGTTCCTTGCGCCGGGCGAAGCTGAGCAGTTGCTGGGTCATCTGGCTGCCGCGCTGACCGGCGTCGAGCACATGTTCGAGCAGACGCCGGGTGCGCTGCGCATTCTGGCTGTTCATTGCCAGCCGCGCCGAATTGATGATGATGGTCAGCAGATTGTTGAAGTCATGGGCCATGCCCCCGGTCAGTTGGCCGAGGGCTTCGAGTTTCTGCGACTGGAACAGTTGCGCGCGCATGGCATCGAGTTGCAGCGCGGCATCGCGGCGATCGGTGATATCACGGGTGATCTTCGCCAGGCCGATCACCTCGCCCTCTGGCGAGCGCACCACGTCCAGCACCACCAGTGCCCAGAATTGCGTACCGTCCTTGCGCACGCGCCAGCCCTCGTCCTGCGCGCGCCCCTCGCTCAGGGCCTTGTCGAGGAGAGAACCGGGGCGGTCGGCGAGGCAGTCGTGCTCGGTGAAAAACAGCGAGAAATGCCGGCCGATGACTTCCTCGGCACGGTACCCCTTGATGCGTTCGGCACCGGCGTTCCAGGAAATGATGTGGCCTCTGAGGTCCATCATGTAGATGGCATAGTCCACCACCGTCTGCACGAGTTGCTCGTACAGACCGGCATTCATGCCATGCAGATCAACACGTTCGGATGGATCCATTTCGGAGTCCGCTGTCTGTGATCGGAGTGTAGCTACAGCATACGCCGAGGACGACACCGAGTAAGGCGTATTCCTTCATCGCCGCAAGGATGTTCCCGCTCTGAACATAGATATGCCCCACAACCATTGCGCTGGATCAAGGTATAGCGCGATTGTCGCCATCGTGCCTGCGGGAGGGTGAGTGAATTGCTATAGTTGCCCGCCCGACGGTTACGACAGACAAGCGGTTGAGGAAAGGGATCTTGGTCATCAACAAACGCATGAAAATCATCCACGACGATCTTGAGCATACCGCCGACGGCATGGAGCAGCTGGCCCGCGGCCTGGCCGGGCATGCCGTGTACCTGCAGAGCTCGGTGCATGCCGACGATGCCGTCGAAGTCAATGAACGGGTCAGCGGCCTCAACGCCTCGATCAGCGAACTGCGCGCGGTCGCCAGCAGCATCGATCCCAACTGAGCGACGCTTCGCCATGCTGCCAGAACACCCCGGGGGACAACGCAGACCGCAAGCCCTGCGCCTGTACCGACAGCGCGGCCAGGTCGGGTTGTTTTTCGTCGGTGGTCTCTCGGTGCTGGCCGGCATGACCGATGCCATCGGCTTTCTCGCCAGCGGCGATTTCGTCTCGTTCATGAGCGGCAACACCACGCGCCTGGCGGTGGCGGTGAGCCAGGGACACCTCGACCTGGTACTGCGTCTGGGCTTGCTGGTGCTCACCTTCGTCCTCGGCAATGCCCTCGGCGTGATGATCGCGCGCTCCAGCCGCAAGCGCGCCTGGCCGTTGCTGGCGCTCACCGCCCTGCTGCTGCTGGCCGCCGCCTTCTGCGGCGACCACCTCGAACTGCTGGCATTGCTCGCGGCCATCCTGTCCATGGGCATGCTCAACGCCGCGGTCGAGGAAGTGAACGGCCTGCCCATCGGCCTGACCTATGTCACCGGCGCCCTTTCCCGCTTCGGCCGCGGCCTCGGGCGCTGGCTGATGGGCGAGCGTCGCAACGGCTGGCGCATGCAACTGGTGCCATGGGCCGGCATGCTGGTCGGCGCGGTGCTCGGTGGCTGGCTGGAACATCGCCTGGGTTTCGCCGCCCTGTTGTTCAGCAGCCTGCTCGCCGCCCTGCTCGGCGTGGCATCGCTGCTCATCCCGCGGCGCTGGGTCCAGCGCTACATGGCGCGCTGATCGAGCGTCGCAAGCATTGACTGGAATATAACGATGAGTTATAAAGCCGGCTTGCTTCGATCAGCCTTGTGATGTTCGACGCAGATCGCGAGTGTGGTGGAATTGGTATACACAGCAGACTTAAAATCTGTCGGCGCAAGCCTTGCGGGTTCGAGTCCCGCCACTCGCACCAATCCCGGAAAAGCGCCCATCGAGGCGCTTTTTTCATATCTGCCAGTTAGTTGGCGTCAACACCCGGAAACAAAAGCGGAAAAACGTGGTCATAACCGCGCCATCGACCCTTCAGTGTCGATTCGAGGAAATCACCGTGTTGACCCGCCTGACCCAGTTTTCCCTGCTTGCCGCGGTGCTGCTCGCCAGCGGCTGCGCGCATCACCATCATCATGACCGTGACGACGATGGCTGGCGCGACCGCGATCAACGCCGCTGGCACGATCATGACCGTCGCCGTTACGACGATCGCTACCACGACCGGCGCGACGACCGCCGCTACCGCGATGACGACTGATCGCGCCCCACTCCTGTTTGCCTGACCGCTCCATTACCCCCGAGGTTTGTCCAATGCGTTTCTCCCTGCCTACCCTCGCTCTAGGTTTCCTGATTTCCCAGGCCGCACTGGCCGGTGACGGCACCACCGCCATTGGCGGCGGTCTTGGTGGCGTGCTCGGCAACGTCGTCGGTCAGCAGATCGGCGGCAGCACCGGTGCGGCCATCGGTGCCGGTCTCGGTGGCGCCGCCGGCAGCGCCGTGGCCGCGAAGAAAGGCAACCGCACCGAAGCGGCGATTGGCGGCGGCCTGGGCTCGGCGGGCGGCTCCCTGATCGGCGGCAAGGTCGGTGGTTCCACCGGTTCCACCATCGGTGCCGGCCTCGGCGGCGCCGCGGGTGGCGCACTGGGCAACCACTTGGCGGATGACAACCGTGACTCGGGCAAACACAAGCACAAGCGCCGCCATCGGCATCGCTGATCGCGCTCACAGCCCGCCCAAGCCTTGCCAATGTCGAAGAAGCCCGGACTCTGCCGGGCTTCTTCCTGCTTGCGTGAACGGTGCGGGAACAGCGGATCAGCTGCGCATCATTGCGCGCCCTGGGAGAACTTTCGATCGCGTTGATCGATGGCCACGGCGAGCCCGGCAAGCACGATGGCCAGCAGGTAGGCGACCAGCCCCAGGTTCAGTCCGAAGATCAGTTTCTCGGACCCGTCCGTGAGGACCATCGACCCACCGTAGCCATCCCGAAGCCAATAGGCCATCAGGAATCCGCCGGTTACGAATGTCGTGAGCAGACTCGCCAGCGCAAGATCATTCCTGCCCCAGACAAGCCAGACGCTGAATGCGCCGAGCGCGGTGTTGGTGAACAGTTGCCAGGTTTCATGAAGCCTGGCATGCGATGCCCAGGCCGGATTGAATACATGAGTGTCGTTGATCTCGAAAATCGGTACGAGCACGGCGTAAAAGACGATTCCAACGGTAACCAGCAACTTCGCGAGCATCAAAACCTCCTTGTTCATGATTCGGGCGTCACCTGCCCCTCGTGCACTCTAGTTCACCGATGCTTCCGAGCCCCGAGTCGGAAAGCGCGGATCATCCTTTTCCTTTTCTCGCACCCACATCTCACCAATCTTTACTGCAAGTGCGTAGGCGCCTTCCTTGCCGCCCTGGATATCTGCAAATCTGATGAAGATGCCTTCGAAGAGAGAACTCTCGATTTCTTCCTCGTTGACCTCCTCCTCAATGACGATCATGAGCAGATATCGCTCGGCCTCCTCGCGGATCGAATAGCTGTAACCAATCAACTTCGGGTAGCTCACTGTGCGAGTTCCTTTCTGGCAAGACCTGAAGCAGCCAACGCTTCAGAGAGCCGCCATTCAACCACAGAGATGACCGGCGATGGCGAGGCATGCAACGAAAAGCCCGGCTCAACGGCCGGGCTTTCGTAATCACGCCTCAACGTGCGAAGGAATGGGGCGGGGGAAGTGTCTGGCTCAGCGCTGCGGCATTGTTCGAGCTGGACAGTCGCTGCACGGATCGCCCTGCTATTCGAACCTTGGCGTGCTGAATCTTCTGAAGCACGGAAGCACTGTGCGAGTTCCAGAGCTCGGCCATGTGGACACTGCCGACGAGCGCATGCAAATGCCTCAACTCGACGCGGATATCCAATACCTCGTTCGCCAGTTGAATGCTGGATTCACGCCCCAGGAAATCATCCAGCCGTTCAAGCGACACCCGCAGCGCGCGGTCAACGGCTGCAGGATCGTGAAGCCCACCGTGGCGCAGCGAGTGCTCGACATCTGCCAGCAGCACCGCCAGCAGCGACTTGCGTGCTTCGCGAGCCTGCCTTCGATCTGCGTTGCGGGCCTGCGCTGGAAGCCAGACCGCAAATATGAGCGCCACCACGGAGCCGATCGCCTGGACCCATGCTGCCGCAGTGGAATCGAGCGTCAGGGACGGCGCGCCGCCCAACACCAGCCAGATCAGACTGCCCAGGCTCATGACGAACATGGCCAGGACGAGCGAAAAGACCACCCACACTTTGACTTTCATGGAATGCACTCAGGATATCGGATATCGATGAGGCATTCTGCCATGAATAAGATTTATTCGCATACGCATCATCGAACCTTCCGTCGCCTCTGGTGAGCGCTACCTGGGCCCATGCACCTCACGTCACCGGCAACCCCGCCAACAGTGCGAGCCTCTGATAGTCCATCCCGCCAGGGACCGTCCTCAGGTACTCGTCGATCGCCTGATCATCATTGACCATCGACAGCATCTGTCGATGCCTTGCCTGGGCCAGTTTGGAAACCTCGGACGAGTCCGGCAGCAAGGCCATGCGAGTCAGTGTTTCCTTGGCGTGATCGGGGATCTCCGGGTAGTAGCGGTAACGGGTCGCGCCCTTGAGCAGCACCCGGTCCAGCACGATGAAATCACCCGTGGGCAATACCTCGGCATTCTCGGTCCGACTCAGGGCCATGTCGATCTTGCAGCCCTTGAACTGCGCCCAGCCATGGGATGCCACCCCACTCCAGGAACCTTCGCCGACCCAGCCGATCACCACATCGATATCGATATTTCGTTCTTTCTTCAGGTAGCGCTTGAGGAAGAAGGAAAGATGATAGCAACCGCCCCACATCCCCCCGTCGATCACCACATGCCGATGAATTCTCGTCGTGACATCGACGATTTGCCGTGCTTCGGAAGATAGAGATAACAACCATTCTCGATCGAGTTTTTCAGACTTCTGTGCCGTCAGCTTACGTTGCCGTGCCTGGCCCATGACTTTGCTTCCTGCAAAAGTAATTGGTGCGCCAAAGCTAGTCACGGCAACAGAACAGGGCAAATGAAACTGCAGTACCGGAAGCAGGTTTCATCAAAAGGGTGAACTGGTTAACTTTGATTTCATCAAGTAAATCGACTTATTGATCTTCACCCAGCTTGACAACCGTTCGCCATGAACACCGAGGCCCGGCGTTCGGGGTGAGTCCCGTGCGTCAGCTGGCCGGAGGCTTGCGCCCCCTGAGCAGTGCAAACGCGATATTGGGCAGCATCATGATGCTCAGCATGCCCCAGAAGCCAACCTTGCCAGCCTCATGCAAGGTCGCGCCCAAAGCGATGAACACCAGCAGCAGCACGAAGCGCAGCGACACGAATTTTTCCAGTCCCCTCATACTCACTCCGGTCTTGATTGAAACAGGGGCTCGGGATTTTCCCGCGCCCAAACGAAAAACCCCGCAGACGTTAATCTGCGGGGCTTTGAATAGTGGAGGCCGAGGTCGGAATCGAACCGGCGTAGACGGATTTGCAATCCGGAGCATAACCACTTTGCTACTCGGCCTCATGAGCTTCGGAAATCTGTCGATTTCTCTAACTCTTTGAAAACGTTGAGTTTTTTATTTCTCGTCGCTTTCGATGGACGCCATTATGCGTGCATTCCCCCATGCTGGCAACCCCCTGATTTAAAAAAAGTTTCTGTCCGGAAACAGGGTCGGTTCCGACCCCGCGACCGCCCTGCCCCGCGGGTTGCACTCAGGCCGCTTCGCGCTGGCCGCTGCTGCGGCTGACTTCGAACAGGCCGACCAGTTTCTGCAGTTTGTTGGCATTCAGGCGCACGGTCTCGGCACTGGCGTGGAGGACGTTGACGGTCTGGTGCATTTCCAGCGAGGACTGGTCGACCTCCTTGATGGTCCGCCCATAATCCAGGCTGCGCTGGTTGAGCTGCTGGATGATGCCGAACATGTTTTCCACGGCCTGGTGCAGTTGCACGTTCTCCGACGAGGCCTGTTCGGCAAGACCAAGACTCTGGTCGACATTGTTCACCCCATCCTCCATGAAGCCGACAGCCTTGCGGGTCTCACCCTGCAGGCTCTCGACGGTCAGACGGATTTCTTCCGCCGCGCTGGAGGTGCGCGCGGCGAGGCTGCGGACTTCGTCGGCGACCACGGCGAAGCCTCGACCATGCTCGCCGGCCCGCGCCGCTTCGATGGCGGCATTGAGCGCCAGCAGGTTGGTCTGGTTGGTGATGTCGCTGATCAGGTGACTGATCTTGCCGATCTCGGCCATGCGGCTATCGAGCAACTGCACGCTGGCGGCGGAGCGTTCGACCACGTCGCGAATCGACTGGGTGCCCTCCTGCACCGTGAGGAATTGCTCGCGGGCACGCTCGACCACTTCGTCCATGGCCTGTTTCATCTGCTCGGCACCGGCGGAGGCCTGCTGGATTTCACCGAGCTGCTCTTCGACGATGACCATCATGCGGTGCACGGCATCGGCCACTTCCATCGAGGTACTGCTGGCCTTGCGGCTGCGCCCGAGCATCATCTGGTTGGTGGTGCCGACGCTGTGACTGGCCTTGACCACCTGCCCCACCACCGAATCCAGGTGGTCGATGAAGCTGTTGATCCAGCGGCCCATATCACCGGTCTCGTCGTTGGCCATGCGCGAGGCATCCAGGCGCTGGCGCAGGTTGCCCTCGCCCTCGGCGATGGTCCGAATGACCCCGGTCATTTCGTTGAGACGCGCGGCCAGGCGTTTCGGCCCGAGGGTGCTGAAGACCAGCGCGGCGACCAGCAGGCTGCCGGCCTCGCACAGGTCGATCAGGTGCTGTGGCAGGCCACTGTAGTGCTGCACCGCGTAGTTGCAGGTGAACAGGCCGAGCATGGTCGCCAGGTAGGGCTTCATCAGGCCGTAGCTGAGCGAACGACGGCGATAGACCTCCTCCAGATCGGCCTCGCACATCATCCCCCAGCGATCCGGTGAACCCGGCAACTGGAAGGTCACGCCCTTGCCCACCACCGGGATGTGCCGGTAGTCGGAGTAGCCCGGATAGGTGACGAACAGGTTCGAGCCGTTGCGGATGGTTTCACGCACGCCGGGGTGCAGTTGCTGGGTCGCCGGGTCGGTGAAGCGCAGTTCCAGTTCGGTATGACGCTGCACCTGCACGGTCTTCCACGGGGTGTGCACGCCGCTCTTGAGGTTTTCCCCGTGGCTGAAGGTGCCGTCCTCGAACCGCGAGCGGGACAGCGCCACCCCCGGCTGCAGGTTGCGATCGAAGCGCGACTGCACCATGAACAGGTAGTTGTCGCCAGACTCGGCGAAGATGTGCCCGGCCTCGCGCTGGATCAGGTCGCCCAGCACATCGTTGGGCACCCGCCCGCACAGGCAGCCGACGGTCTTGCCGCCGGCCTTCAGCGGCTGATGGAACATCAGTGTCACTTCGTCATGGAAGCGCGACGAGGAAGGGCCGATGGCCAGAGTCAGCGGATCGCTGTAGGGACCGTGGAGAAACGGCGCCTTCAGGCCCTCGGCCAGCGCCGCCGGGTTGATCGTGCGTGGCTGCTGGCCGCTCCAGGTCGAGGCCAGCAGCTTGCCATTGACATCGACGACGAACAGTTCGGAAAAGTCCTCGGCCTGTTGCAGTTTTTCCTGCAGGGCCTGGACATCGACGGCACTCAGGTCGCCCAGCCCCTGAGCCAGTTCGGCAAGATGCTCCCATTGCTCCAGGGCCCAGCTGTTGAGCAGCTTGACCCGGGTTTCGGCGATGGCTTCGAAGGTCTGCTCGATGACCGGATAAGCCGAGCGGTTGACCCGACAGGCCCAGCCCATGGCCAATTTGCCGGTCTTGCCCAACCAGGGCAGCCAGCGTCGTTCTTCACCCGACAAGTGCATGGAGTTGCTTGATAGCGACATAGACCTCTCCAACGGCGACATTTCAATGTCTTTCGAGAGGCAACTACCAGGCCAAGAGGAAAGCTAGCTAACGAATTTATCGAGAAAAGCTGGCTTTTTGCCACGGAGCGCCGCTCACGTCGCTCGGAGCCAGATCGAGGTCGCCCTAAACCAGGGCGCATCAGGGGTGGCGTTCGCCATTACAGTGCATCGCGCGACCCGTCTAGCTCGCGGCCAATACCCAGTCCGAGGCGCGCCGGCTGTACTCGGTTGGCTGGCTCGCCAGCCGTGGCTCGCGCAGGATGAACAGGCCCAGTTGCGCCGCCCGGGCGATGGCCGCCACCTTGTTCTGCACACCGAGTTTGACGATGGCGTTGCGGGTGTGGAAATTCACCGTCGACTCCGACAGATGCAGGATGTCGGCGACCTCCTCGGCGGTCTTGCCGATGGCCGACCAGCGCAGCACTTCGATTTCCCGGCAGGTCAGGCTCAGCGCCGCGATCTTGCGCTTGAGTTCCTCGACCTGGTTCATGTGGATCAGGTTGCACAGCAGCAGCACCTGCCCCGCCTTCTCGTACCATTCCTCGGCGCCGATCGGTCCGGTATGGCGGGCCACATCGAGGATGCTGAACACCCCGTCCGAATGCGAACCCTGCGACCAGCCATGGCAGAGCCCGAACGCCTGGGCGTCATCCCACAGACCCGGGGCGCAGCGGAAGAACTCTTCGTTCCAGGCGATCGGCAGGATCGAGCGTCGACAGTGGTCGATGCGTGGATCGACCTCGATGTAATGCCTGGATCGGTAGTTCTGGTTCCAGCCCACCGGCCAGGTGCTCCAGAGCAGAGGGCGCGGATCGAAACTGGTCCAGCAGGAGAATCCGAAGAAATCGAACCCCAACTGCACGACCAGGTCATGCAGGGTAGCGAAGCGAAGATGGGGGGAGACTTCTCGTGCCAAAACATGCAGAACGTCGGCACTGAACGGCATGATGCACCTCTTGTAATAAGCGCTGGTATCCCTCCCAGATGCGCTTTTGGGTGGCAGACAATCCGTGGTAACAAGTCGAGGCTAATAGCGGGGAAAAGCCCCGACAACAGGCTTTTAGGGTTATATCGAAAGGATGTTCATTGCCTGAAAATGGCTCTGTCACGCGGGTTTCAGAGAGACTTACGGATTCTGCCGATGATCCGGGGCAAGGAACTTTTTTCCGCGCGGCACTGTCCGCGGCGACCCTGTCGGATGATCTCGCTCTGCCAGGAAACCGGGCCTGCGCAACAGGCCCGGGTCGCCTCACACCTTGAACTTGGAAATCATCACATTGAGTTCCACCGCCAGCCGTGACAGCTCCTGGCTCGCCGCATTGGTCTGGTTGGCCCCCGCCGACGTCTGCATCGACAGGTCGCGGATGTTCACCAGGTTGCGGTCCACTTCCCGCGCCACCGAGGCCTGCTCTTCCGAGGCGCTGGCGATGACAAGGTTGCGCTCGTTGATCGCGGCGATGGCATCGGCGATGACCTTCAGCGCTTCGTCCGCGGCCTGGGCCACCACCAGGGTCTGGCTGGCCTGGCTCTGGCTGCTGTGCATGGTGCTGACCGCGCGGTGAGTACCGGCCTGCACCCCGCCGATCATCTGCTCGATTTCCTCGGTGGACTGCTGAGTGCGATGGGCCAGGGCGCGCACTTCGTCGGCGACCACGGCAAAACCACGACCCGCCTCGCCGGCGCGCGCGGCCTCGATGGCGGCGTTGAGCGCGAGCAGGTTGGTCTGGTCGGCGATGGAACCGATCACGTCGAGCACGCGGCTGATGTCGTTGACATGGTTGGCCAGGTCCTCGACTTCCTGCGCGGTGTCGCCGACATCGCTGACCAGGCTCTGGATCGAGGCCAGCGCCTGATCCACTTGCGCGCGGCCATGCTGGGTGGTGTCGTCGGCGCGACGCGAGGCATCGGACGTCGTCACCGCGTTGCTGGCGACCTCCTCGACGGCGGCGGTCATTTCGTTCACCGCGGTGGCCGCCTGTTCGATCTCGGCGCTCTGCTGCAGCAGGCCGCGGCTGGTGTCGTCGGTCACCGCGTGCAGTTCCTCGGAGGCCGACGCCAGACGGTCGGAGGACTCGGCAATCTGCCGGAGGGTGACACGCAGGCGTTCCTGCATGGTGCGCATGGACTCCAGCAGCAGCGCCGGCTCGTCCTTGCCGACCACGCTGATTTCCTGGGTCAGGTCGCCATGGGACACCCGATCGGCGACCACCACCGCTTCATGCAGGGGCAGGACGATGCTGCGGGTCAGCACCGCGGCGATGGCGATCATCGCCAGCAGAATGACCACCAGGGTCACCGCCATGATCACCACCGCGCGGTCGTAGGCTTCGCCGCTGACCTTGCCCGACTCCAGCAGACCGTCGTAGTTGTAGCGGATCAGGTTGCTCAGGTCGTTCATCATGTTGTCGGCATGGGCGACGATCGGACCGTTGAGCAGATCGGTGGCCTCGTCCGGGTGATCGGCGCGCACGGCATCGAGGAGCTTGCGCTGCTCGCTGGCGTACTGCCCGTAGGAGGTCTTGAAGGCCTCGAACAGCTCGCGGTTGCGCGGGGTGCCGATGCTGTCTTCGTAGAACTTCAGGTTGCCGCTGATCTCGCCCTGGCGCTCGCTGATCAGCTCCAGGGTGCGCAGGCGTTCCTGCGGGTCGCGTTGCAGGATCGAGCGCAGTGTCAGGGCACGCACCCGCCCCAGCGCCAGGCCGACCTCGGCCAGCGCATGGCTGCCGGGCTGCCAGTAACCGGTGATCTTCTTGGTCGACGAATCCATTTTCTCGGCTTCGAAAATCGCGACGCCGCCCAACAGCAGTACGAGCACCGCCAGGATTGCAAAGGCAAAACCGGCTCTGGCGCCAATGGAGAGATTTCTGACCCGCATCGAGCGTTCCTCAAATACCCGGCCTGGCTATGGTCGTGGTCGAGCCAGGCGGATTTAGCCTTTAGCCTCCAGGCAAGGGAGGCGGTAATGCGCACAAGGAGTGGTGTTCGCCGCTACGCGCGGGCCACGCAAGTGGTCAGCGGTATGGGTCGTTTTTTTAGTTGGCTGGGCGCCTGTAAAACCGCAGATAGTGTAGGGCAATGGCCAAATGATGGCAAACGGCGGGGATGGGGATACTGGGGGAGATTCCACCGCTTGCTTCTGCATCCGGCCCTGCGCTCCGGGTCCCCTCCCTCCGGCATAGGTATCTACACCTCTTCGAAGGCTTGTCGGGGGGCCGCATCAAGGCCGCTAGGTGCTTGTCTTGAGCCCTGCAGCGCTCTGAAGATCGAGCGCCGCCCGCGCGGCGCATCGCAGTGCATGACGATACCCTTCCAGCGCTCTTGAGATCGCGCGCCGTCCGCACGGCGCTTCGCGAGCAAGCTCGCTCCCACTGTTTGTTGCAACGTACCTATGTCTGTCAGGCCATGGTTGACCGCCTCGTTAGCACGACGGGATATCAAGTCGATCCAAATGGCCTCTACGCCAACCCCTGCCATGCACCAAGGCTGACAACCCCAATCCCACAGGCCATGGCGCGTTGCAACAAACTGTGGGAGCGAGCTTGCTCGCGAAGCGCCGTGCGGACGGCGCGCGATCTCAAGAGTGCTGGAAGGGTGTCGTCATGCACTGCGATGCGCCGCGCGGGCGGCGCTCGATCTGGAGGGCGCTGCAAGACCCAAGACAAGCACCTGGCGACCTTGATGCAGTCCCCCGACAAGCCTTCGACGATGCTACCTACACAAACGCATCCGCGTGGAAATCCACCTCCGCCAGCCCGCGCTGCGCCACATACTCGCGGCGCGCCGACTCGACCACGATCGGCGCCCCGCAGGCATACACCTCGAAGCCCTTGAGGCTATGGAAGTCCTCCATCACCTGGCGATGCACGAAGCCGGTCGCGCCCTGCCAGTCGCAGGACTCGCCCGGCTCCGACAGCACCGGGGTGTAGCGCAGCCATGCCAGCTCCGCCTCCCAGGCCAGCAACTGCTCGTGGCGGTAGAGGTCCTCACGGCGCCGCCCGCCCCAGTACAGGTACACCGGCCGCCGATTGCCCTGCTCGCGCAGTTGCTCGAGCAACGCCTGGATCGGCGCGAAACCGGTACCGCTGGCAAGAAACACCATCGGCGCCTCGCCCTGACGCAGGAAGAACGAACCGAACGGCCCCTCCATGCGCAGGATCGCCTTCGGCTGCAGGGCGTTGAACACATGCCCGCTGAACACCCCGCCCGGCATGTGGCGGATATGCAGTTCCAGTTGCTGCTCACGGGCAGCCGCGGTAGCCATGGAATAGCTGCGCCGGCTGCCGTCCTTGAGCAGCACCTGCACGTACTGTCCGGGGAAATAACTGAAGGTGCTGCCCGGCGCCAGCATCAGACGCAGCACGGCGACGTCGTGGCTGACCTTGTCGATCGCCGCCACCCGCACGCCCATCTGCTGGATGCTGATCCCGCGCAGTTCGGTGACTTCCGGCGCCTCGATCACCAGGTCCGACCGCGCCCGCGCGCAGCAGAACAGCGCCAGCCCCTGCGCGCGCTCGGCTTCGCTGAGCACCTCCAGCGGGCTGTCGGCGTGATCCACCTGGCCACTGAGCAAGCGCCCCTTGCAACTGCCGCAGGTGCCGGTGCGGCAACTGTGCTTGAGCATCAGGCCATCGGCCAGGGCGGCGTCGAGCACGCTCTGCTCCGGGGAGACCGGGCAGCTCAGGCCCACCGGCTCGATGCGCATCTGGAAGCTCATGACGCGCTCCTTGCCGCCAGCAGATCCAGCGCCACATCGACGATCATGTCTTCCTGTCCGCCGACCATGCGCCGTTTGCCCAGCTCCACGAGGATGTCCACGGTCTTCAGGCCGTAGCGCTTCGCGGCGATTTCCGCGTGACGGAGGAAGCTGGAGTAGACGCCGGCATAGCCCAGCGCCAGCGA
>NZ_FZOL01000001.1 GCF_900188455.1 Pseudomonas japonica
GTAGTGAAACGACGCATCGCCGATGGTAGTGTGGAGCTTCTCCATGTGAGAGTAGGTCATCGTCAAGATTCAATTCCGAAACCCCTATCTGCTGATGCAGGTAGGGGTTTTGTCTTTGCTCGATATCATTTTCCTATCGGGTGCGGGCTCTGGTGGCGCTCCCACAAATCAGAGCAAGAGCACTAGAATAGAGCCCGACGCCGTTACTCAGAATTTTCCTATGTCCGACTCTGTTGATTCCCGGCCACTTGCGAACCTGCCGCTGGATGAGCTGGTGGCGTGTCACGAGTGCGACCTGCTGATGCGCAAGCCGGTGCTCAAGCGGGACGAGAAGGCTCATTGCCCGCGCTGTGGCTATGAACTGTATGCCCATCGGCACAACGTAGTGCATCGCAGCCTGGCCCTGGTTCTGGCTGCTCTGATGCTCTACGTCCCAGCGAACTTTCTGCCCATCATGCAGCTCCATTTGTTGGGGCAAAGCGCCAACGATACGGTGTGGGGCGGTGTGCTGGGCTTATATGACTCTGGCATGCGTGGCATCGCGGTGGTGGTGTTCCTCTGCAGCATGGCTATCCCGCTGCTCAAGTTGCTGTGCCAGCTTGCGGTGCTGTTGAGCATTCACTGGAATATCGGCAGGAGCTATGGATTGCTGCTCTATCGTATTTATCACCACCTTCGCGACTGGGGCATGCTCGAGGTCTACTTCATGGGGGTGCTGGTCGCGATCGTCAAGTTGGTGGATCTGGCGGAGCTTAGTCTTGGTCTGGGTCTGTTCTGTTTTATCAGTCTGTTGCTGGTCCAGGTGTGGCTGGAGGTGGTGATGTCGCCCCACCAGATCTGGGTGGCATTGTCGGGAGAAGATCTACGTGCGGGCGATTGATGCCGGAATCCTGATTTGCTGCGAGTGTCATGAGCTCAACCGGCAAGAGCCTGGCGCCACGGCACAAACCTGTACACGTTGCGGTGCAATCGTGCATGCGCGCCGGCCGAACAGTCTCGTCCGGACCTGGGCGCTGCTGATCACCGCGGCGATCCTCTACATCCCTGCGAACGTGCTGCCGATCATGACCGTCAGTGCCCTGGGCCAGGGTAGTCCTGACACCATCATGTCCGGTGTCATCACCTTGATGAAGCACGGCATGCTGCCGATTGCCGCGGTGGTGTTCATCGCCAGTATCCTGGTGCCGACCTTCAAGCTGGTCGGCATCGCCTTGCTGCTCTATTCAGTGCAGCGTCACCAACCCTTGTCCGCTCGCCAGCGTATCCTGATGTACCGCTTCATCGAGTTCATCGGGCGCTGGTCGATGCTGGACATCTTCGTCATCGCCATTCTCGTGGCGGTGGTGAATTTCGGGCGCATTGCCAGTGTCGAGGCCAATCTGGGGGCTGTCGCCTTTGCCAGTGTGGTGATACTGACGATGCTCGCAGCAGTAACTTTCGATCCCCGACTGATCTGGGATAACACGGAGTCGGACGACGACCATGAGTGATGATTTGCCTACGGCGAGAACCCGTCCAGCCTCGAACTGGTCGGCCATCTGGATTTTGCCCCTGATCGCGCTGGTGATCGGTGGCTGGCTTGGCTGGCAAGCCTACCGGGATTCCGGTGTGAACATCGAGGTTCGTTTCCAGAGCGGCGAGGGTATCGTCGTCAACAAGACCGAAGTGGTCTACAAGGGCATGCCGGTGGGCAAGGTCAAGCACCTGGTGCTGGATGCCGAGGGCAGCAATACCGGTGTGATTGCCACCATCGAGATGAATCCCGCGGCGGAACCTCACCTGCTGAGCAATACTCGCTTCTGGCTGGTCAAGCCCAGTGTGAGCCTGGCCGGTATCACCGGCCTGGAGACCCTGGTTTCCGGTAACTACATCGCGGTCAGTCCCGGCGATGGCGAGCCGACCAAACGCTTCGTCGCCTTGCCGGAGGCGCCGCCGCTATCCGATAGCGAGCCGGGCCTCCACGTCACCCTCAAGGCCGATCGACTGGGTTCGCTGAACCGCGACAGCCCGGTGTTCTACAAGCAGATCCAGGTCGGCCGGGTGAAGAGCTATCGCCTGGCCGAAGATCAGGGCACCGTGGAAATCAAGATCTTCATCGAGCCGGCCTATGCGTCCCTGGTGCGCAAACACACGCGTTTCTGGAATGCCAGCGGTGTCACTGTCGATGCCAGTCTGTCCGGTGTGAAGGTCCGCAGCGAGTCGCTGGCCAGTATCGTCGCCGGTGGTATCGCGTTCGCCACTCCGGAGCATCGCAAGGACAGCCCTCCCACTGATCCGAGCCTGCCGTTCCGTCTGTTCGAGGACTTCGACGCGGCTCAGGCCGGTATCCGGGTGAAGGTCAAGCTAAGCGATTTCGAAGGTCTGCAGGCCGGTCGTACGCCGGTGATGTACAAGGGGATTCAGGTTGGCACATTGAAGGCCCTGAAGGTCGAATCCGATCTGAACAGCGCCATGGCCGAACTGACCCTCGATCCATTGGCGGAAGACTACCTGGTCCAGGGCACCCAGTTCTGGGTGGTCAAGCCATCGATTTCCCTGGCCGGCATCACTGGCCTGGAGGCCCTGGTCAAAGGCAACTACATTGCCGTGCGTCCGGGCGACAAGGGGGAGGCACCACAGCGCGAGTTCGAAGCCAGGGCCAAGGCGCCACCCCTGGACCTGAAAGCGCCGGGCCTGCATCTGGTGCTGTTCAGTGACAACCTTGGTTCCCTGGAGGTCGGCAGTCCGATTCTCTATCGCCAGGTGAAGGTCGGTACCGTGCAGAGCTACCAGTTCTCGCGCAAGCACCAGAAGCGCCTGCTGATCGGGGTGCATATCGAGCCGGAGTACGCTGGCCTGGTCAACGGTTCCACGCGTTTCTGGAACGCCAGCGGTATCACCCTGACGGGAGGTTTGTCGGGCATCCAGATCAAGAGTGAATCGTTGCAGAGCCTGATGGCGGGCGGTATTTCCTTCGATACGCCAACGCCGAACGTTGCGCTCAAACGGCGCATTCCGACTTTCCGTCTGCATGAAAATCAGGAAGCGGCGAACCTCTCGGGCATTCCGATCACTATCAGGGTGGCGGATGCCGATGGCTTGAAAGTGGGAACGCCGATTCGCTTCAAGGGGCTGGATATCGGCAAGGTGGAAGGCGTCGATCTGAGTGCCGATCTGCAATCCGTGCTGCTCAAGGCACGTATCACGGAGGTTCCGGAACGCATCGCCCGGGTCGGTACGCAGTTCTGGGTAGTCAAGCCGGCACTGGGGATCGTCAAGACCGAGAACCTGGCGACACTGGTCACCGGTCAGTACCTGGAGGTGCAGCCCGCCGCGGTCAACAAAGGACCGCAACGTGATTTCACCGCCTTGCCCGAAGCGCCTGAGGTCATTGGTCCACCCGAAGGTCTGGCCTTGACGTTGAGCGCAGCGCGGCGTGGCTCGATCAAGGCGGGTGTGCCGGTTACCTATCGCGAGATTCCCGTAGGCAAGGTCACCGGCTTCGAGCTGGGGCAGACCGCCGACCGGGTGCTGATCCATGTCCTGATCGAGCCGCGCTATGCGCCCCTGGTACGTGGCGGTAGCCGCTTCTGGAACAGCAGTGGTTTCGGCTTCGAGTTCGGTCTGATCAAGGGGGCGACGATCCGCACCGAGTCCCTTGAAACCCTGATCCAGGGCGGTATCGCCTTCGCCACGCCGGATGGCGAGCAGATGGGCAAGCCGGCGCTGCCGCAACAGACCTTCGCCCTGTTCGACAAGGCGGAGGAGGAGTGGCTGCAATGGGCGCCGAAGATTCCGCTCGGTAAATAGACAAAAGGCCCGGGTGAGTGATCACCCGGGCCCTTGTCCTTGGCGTTGCCGCCAACGAATCGCAACCAATAAAAAACCGACCCTAAGGTCGGTTTTTCAACAACAAGCTTGTCGCTTAGGCAGCAGCTTTCAGCGCCTTGATGTGGCCATTCAGACGGCCTTTATGGCGAGCAGCCTTGTTCTTGTGGATGATACCCTTGTCGGCCATGCGGTCGATTACAGGTACAGCCAGGATGTAAGCAGCTTGCGCTTTTTCGGCGTCTTTTGCGTCGATGGCTTTGACTACATTCTTGATGTAGGTGCGAACCATGGAACGCAGGCTGGCGTTGTGGCTGCGACGCTTCTCAGCCTGTTTTGCACGTTTTTTGGCGGAAGGTGAGTTGGCCACCGTCGAGCTCCTCGAAAGACTTGGTAAATAGCAAACAAAATAGGCCGCGAATCATGCCGATGAGTTGACCGGTTGTCAAGGCCATGGACGGGGTTCCGCCCAGTGGTCAATCTCTCCATCGGGATGATTCCCTTCTGGTGCACGACCTGTAAACTCGGGAGCTTTTGCGCTGCCTGTTTTGCGCGGCGCGCATTATTGCATATCCGGATGACATTCGGCCTGCACTTCATCCCAACGGCGTGAAAAACTTTCGATGAATCTCCTCAAATCCCTGGCTGCGGTCAGCTCCATCACCATGGTGTCGCGGGTGTTGGGTTTCGTCCGTGACACCATCCTGGCGCGGATTTTCGGTGCCGGAGTCGCCACCGACGCCTTCTTCATCGCCTTCAAGCTGCCCAACCTGTTGCGACGGATCTTCGCCGAAGGCGCGTTTTCCCAGGCGTTCGTGCCAATCCTCGCCGAATACAAGACCCAGCAAGGCGAGGAGGCCACCCGCACGTTCATCGCCTACGTTTCCGGCCTGCTGACCCTGGTCCTGGCGCTGGTCACCGCCCTGGGCGTGCTGGCCGCGCCATGGATTGTCTGGGCCACGGCGCCGGGTTTTGTCGACAGCGAGGAGAAATTCCAGCTGACCACCGACCTGCTGCGGGTGACCTTTCCTTATATATTGCTGATTTCGCTGTCGTCCCTGGCCGGCGCCATCCTCAATACTTGGAACCGCTTCTCGGTCCCGGCCTTCGTGCCGACCCTGCTCAACGTTGCGATGATCTTCTTCGCGCTGTTCCTGACCCCGTACTTCGATCCGCCGGTGATGGCCCTGGGTTGGGCCGTGCTGGCGGGCGGTCTGCTGCAGTTGCTGTATCAACTGCCGCACCTGAAGAAAATCGGCATGCTCGTGCTGCCGCGGGTGAACCTGCGCGACACCGGGGTCTGGCGAGTCCTGAAACAGATGCTGCCGGCGATTCTCGGGGTTTCGGTCAGTCAGATCTCGTTGATCATCAACACCATCTTCGCGTCGTTCCTGGTGGCCGGTTCGGTGTCCTGGATGTATTACGCCGACCGCCTGATGGAGCTGCCATCCGGGGTGCTCGGTGTGGCACTGGGGACCATCCTCCTGCCGACCCTGGCCAAGACCTACGCCAACAAGGATCGCCAGCAGTATTCGCAGATTCTCGATTGGGGCCTGCGCCTGTGCTTTCTCCTGGTGCTGCCGTGTTCCCTGGCCCTGGCGATCCTCTCCGAACCGTTGACCGTGGCGCTGTTCCAGTACGGCAAGTTCAGTGCCTTCGACGCGCAGATGACCCAGCGTGCGCTGATCGCCTACTCGGTGGGCCTGCTCGGCATCATCATGGTCAAGGTCCTGGCGCCCGGCTTCTATGCCCAGCAGAACATCCGCACCCCGGTGAAGATCGCCATCTTCACCCTGGTTTCCACGCAATTGCTCAACCTGGTTTTCATCGGCCCTCTGCAGCACGCCGGCCTGGCCCTGGCGATCAGTGTCGGGGCCTGCCTGAATGCCGGGTTGTTGTTCTGGAAGCTGCGCCAACAACACCTGTTCGAGCCACAACCGGGCTGGACCGGCTTCCTGGTCAAGCTGGTGGTCGCGGTATTGCTGATGTCCGCCGTGCTGCTGGTCGGCATGCATTTCATGCCGCCCTGGGAGGACGGGCAGATGCTGATGCGCTTCCTGCGCCTCGGCGCACTGATTGCCGCCGGCGTCGTGACCTATTTCGGCAGCCTGTTCCTGTTCGGCTTCCGCCCCCGGGACTTCGCCCGCAAGGCGCTGCACTGACGGACGGCGCGGGCCGGGCGTCGGTTTTGCACAATCGACGTCCCGGCATCGCGCTGTTGCCTGTCGTCAGCGCCCGGGTGTGGTTATAATCGACCACTTTATGAGCAAGAAGCGCGTTATGCAGCTGGTTCGAGGCCTTCAAAACCTTCGCCCCCGGCACCGGGGCTGCGTTGCTACTATCGGCAACTTCGACGGAGTTCACCGCGGTCACCAGGCTATCCTGGCGCGTCTGCGTGAACGAGCGGCGGAGCTGGGCGTGCCCAGCTGCGTGGTGATTTTCGAACCACAGCCGCGCGAGTATTTCGCCCCGCAAAGCGCTCCGGCCCGACTTGCGCGCCTGCGTGACAAGGTCGCCCTGCTGGCCGCAGAAGGCGTCGACCGGGTCCTGTGCCTGGCGTTCAACCAGCGGTTGAGCAAGCTCAGCGCCGACGAGTTCGTCGAGACCATTCTGGTCGACGGCCTCGGCGTGAAGCACCTCGAAGTGGGCGACGACTTCCGTTTCGGCTGCGACCGCCTGGGTGACTTCGCCTTCCTGCAGAACGCCGGCCAGCGCCACGGCTTTACCGTGGAAGCGGCGCAGACCGTCGAGCTGGATGGTCTGCGGGTCAGCAGCACCCAGGTCCGCGATGCCCTGGCCGCCGCGGATTTCGCCCTGGCCGAGCGTCTGCTGGGGCGGCCGTTCCGCATCCGCGGGCGGGTTCTGCACGGCCAGAAGCTGGCCCGGCAGTTGGGTACGCCGACCGCCAACGTACAACTCAAGCGCCGCCGCGTGCCGCTGAGCGGGGTCTACCTGGTCAGTGCGCAGGTCGATGGCAAGGTGTGGCCAGGTGTCGCCAACATCGGCGTGCGCCCGACCGTTGCCGGCGACGGCAGCGCTCACCTGGAAGTGCATTTGCTGGATTTCGCCGGTGATCTGTATGGCCGGCGCCTGACGGTGGAATTCCACCACAAGCTGCGCGACGAGCAGCGCTTCGCCTCCCTGGAGGCGCTCAAGTCGGCGATCGATGCGGATATCGCCGCCGCACGTGCCCATTGGCACGCTCAACCGCTAACGAAGAGCCTGAAATGACCGACTATAAAGCCACGCTAAACCTTCCGGACACCGCCTTCCCGATGAAGGCCGGCCTGCCACAGCGCGAACCGCAGATCCTGCAGCGCTGGGACAGTATTGGCCTGTACCAGAAGCTGCGCGAAATTGGCAAGGATCGTCCGAAGTTCGTCCTGCACGACGGCCCGCCCTATGCCAACGGCAAGATTCATATCGGTCATGCGCTCAACAAGATTCTCAAGGACATGATCGTCCGTTCCAAGACCCTGTCCGGTTTCGACGCTCCGTACGTCCCGGGCTGGGACTGCCACGGCCTGCCGATCGAGCACAAGGTCGAGGTCACCCACGGCAAGCACCTGACCGCGGACAAGACCCGCGAACTGTGCCGCGCCTATGCCGCCGAGCAGATCGAAGGGCAGAAGGCCGAGTTCATCCGCCTGGGCGTGCTGGGTGAGTGGGACAACCCGTACAAGACCATGAGCTTCGCCAACGAGGCTGGCGAGATCCGCGCCCTGGCCGAGATGGTCAAGCACGGCTTCGTGTTCAAGGGGCTGAAGCCGGTCAACTGGTGTTTCGATTGCGGTTCGGCGCTGGCCGAGGCCGAAGTCGAATACGCCGACAAGAAATCCCAGGCCATCGACGTGGCCTTCAAGGTCGTCGACGAAGACAAGCTGGCTGCCGCGTTCGGCCTGTCGGCGCTGGCCAAGCCAGCGGCCATCGTGATCTGGACCACCACCCCGTGGACCATTCCGGCCAACCAGGCGCTGAACATCCATCCGGAGTTCGCCTACGCCCTGGTCGACGTCGGCGACAAACTGCTGATCCTCGCCGAGGAACTGGTCGAGTCCTGCCTGAAACGCTTCTCGCTGGAAGGTTCGGTGATCGCCACCGCGCCGGGCTCGGCCCTGGAACTGATCAACTTCCGCCACCCGCTGTACGACCGCCTGTCGCCGGTCTACCTGGCCGACTACGTCGAGCTGGGCGCCGGTACCGGTGTGGTCCACTCCGCACCTGCCTATGGCGAGGACGACTTCGTCACCTGCAAGCGCTATGGCATGGTCAACGACGACATCCTGACCCCGGTGCAGAGCAACGGTGTCTATGTCGATTCGCTGGAGTTCTTCGGCGGCCAGTTCATCTGGAAAGCCAACCCGCATATCGTCGAGAAGCTGACCGAAGTCGGCGCGCTGATGTTCACCGAGACCATCAGCCACAGCTACATGCACTGCTGGCGCCACAAGACCCCGCTGATCTACCGCGCTACCGCGCAGTGGTTCGTCGGTATGGACAAGCAGCCGGACAACGGCGATACCCTGCGCGAACGCGCGCTGAAAGCCATCGAAGAGACCAAGTTCGTCCCGGCCTGGGGCCAGGCGCGTCTGCACTCGATGATCGCCAATCGTCCCGACTGGTGCATTTCGCGTCAGCGCAACTGGGGTGTGCCGATTCCGTTTTTCCTCAACAAACAGACCGGCGAGCTGCACCCGCGCACCGTCGAGCTGATGGAAGCAGTGGCCAAGCGCGTCGAGCAGGAAGGCATCGAAGCCTGGTTCAAGATGGACGCCGCCGAGCTGCTCGGTGACGAAGCCGCGCAGTACGACAAGATCGCCGACACCCTCGACGTCTGGTTCGACTCCGGTACCACCCACTGGCACGTACTGCGTGGCTCGCACAGCATCGGTCACGAGACCGGCCCGCGCGCCGACCTGTACCTGGAAGGCTCCGACCAGCACCGCGGCTGGTTCCACTCGTCGCTGCTGACCGGTTGCGCCATCGACAACCACGCGCCGTATCGCGAGCTGCTGACCCACGGTTTCACCGTCGACGAAAACGGTCGCAAGATGTCCAAGTCGCTGGGCAACACCATCGAGCCGCAGAAGGTCAACGACACCCTGGGTGCCGACATCCTGCGCCTGTGGGTCTCCGCCACCGACTATTCCGGCGAGATGGCGGTGTCCGAGCAGATCCTTCAGCGCAGCGCCGATGCCTATCGCCGCATCCGCAATACCGCGCGCTTCCTGCTGTCCAACCTGTCCGGTTTCGACCCGGCTCGCGACCTGCTGCCGGCCGACGACATGCTGGCCCTGGACCGCTGGGCCGTCGACCGTACTCTGCTGCTGCAGCGCGAGCTGGAAGAGCACTACGGCGAATACCGCTTCTGGAACGTCTACTCGAAGATCCACAACTTCTGCGTGCAGGAGCTGGGCGGTTTCTACCTGGACATCATCAAGGACCGTCAGTACACCACCGGCGCCAACAGCGTCGCGCGGCGCTCCTGCCAGACCGCGCTCTACCATATCGCCGAGGCGCTGGTGCGCTGGATCGCGCCGATCCTGGCATTCACCGCCGACGAGCTGTGGCAGTACCTGCCGGGCGAGCGCAACGAGTCGGTGATGCTCAACACCTGGTACCAGGGCCTGAGCGAGCTGCCGGAAGGCACCGAGCTGGATCGCGCCTACTGGGATCGCGTGATGGCGGTGAAGGCGGCGGTCAACAAGGAACTGGAGAACCAGCGTTCGGCCAAGGCCATCGGTGGCAACCTGCAGGCCGAAGTGACCCTGTTCGCCGACGAGGCTCTGGGCAACGACCTGGGCAAGCTGGGCAACGAGCTGCGCTTCGTGCTGATCACCTCGGCCGCCAGCGTCGCACCGTTCGTCGAAGCGCCGGCCGATGCCGTGGTCACCGAAGTGGCTGGCCTCAAGCTGAAGGTGGTCAAGTCCGGTCACGCCAAGTGCGGTCGCTGCTGGCACTTCCGCGCCGATGTCGGCGTAAACCCGGAGCATCCGGAAATCTGCGAACGCTGTGTCGACAACATCAGTGGCAGCGGCGAGGTGCGTCACTATGCCTAATGTGGCTGCGGGGCGTTTCGGACGCCTTGCCTGGCTGTGGCTGAGCCTGCTGGTCCTGGTCCTCGACCAGGCCAGCAAGTTCTACTTCGAAGGTTCGCTGAGCCTGTACCAGCAGATCGTGGTCATTCCCGACTACTTCAGCTGGACCCTGGCCTACAACACCGGCGCTGCTTTCAGCTTCCTCGCTGACAGCTCCGGCTGGCAGCGCTGGCTGTTTGCCCTGATCGCCCTGGTGGTCAGCGTGGTGCTGGTGGTCTGGCTCAAGCGCCTGGGTCGCAACGAAACCTGGCTGGCCGTTGCGCTGGCCCTGGTCCTCGGCGGCGCCCTGGGCAATCTGTACGACCGTATCGTGCTCGGCCACGTGATCGATTTCATCCTCGTTCACTGGCAGAACCGCTGGTACTTCCCGGCCTTCAACCTGGCCGACAGCGCCATCACCGTCGGTGCGGTGATGCTCGCGCTGGATATGTTCAAGAGCAACAAGTCCGGAGAAACTGTCCATGAGTGACACCCGTATCGGCCAGAACACCGAAGTCACCCTGCACTTCGCGCTGCATCTGGAAAACGGCGATACCGTCGACAGCACCTTCGACAAGGCTCCGGCGGTGTTCAAGGTCGGCGACGGCAACTTGCTGCCCGGCTTCGAGGCGGCGATCTTCGGCTTCAAGGCCGGTGACAAACGCAATGTCACCGTTGCCCCGGAGAATGCCTTCGGTCAGCCCAACCCGCAGAACGTGCAGGTCATGCCACGCTCGCAGTTCCAGGACATGGAGCTTTCCGAAGGCCTGCTGGTCATCTTCAACGATGCCGCGAACGCCGAGCTGCCGGGTGTGGTGAAAGCCTTCGACGACGCTCAGGTGACCGTCGACTTCAATCATCCGCTGGCTGGCAAGACCCTGAGCTTCGAGGTGGAGATCCTCGAGGTGAAGGCCATCTGAGCCGGGAGTTCCTCATGCAGATCAAACTCGCCAACCCCCGTGGCTTCTGCGCCGGTGTGGACCGGGCGATCGAAATCGTCAATCGTGCGCTGGAGGTCTTCGGACCACCGATCTACGTCCGCCACGAGGTCGTGCACAACAAGTTCGTCGTCGAAGACCTGCGCGCTCGCGGCGCCATCTTCGTCGAGGAGCTGGACCAGGTGCCGGACGATGTCATCGTCATTTTCAGCGCCCACGGCGTTTCCCAGGCGGTGCGCCAGGAAGCGGCCGGTCGTGGCCTCAAGGTGTTCGACGCCACCTGCCCGCTGGTGACCAAGGTGCATATCGAAGTCGCGCGCTACAGCCGCGACGGCAAGGAGTGCATCCTCATCGGCCATGCCGGGCATCCGGAGGTCGAGGGCACCATGGGGCAGTACGATGCCAGTAATGGCGGTTCCATCTACCTGGTCGAAGACGAGGAAGATGTCGCCCAATTGCAGGTACGCAACCCAGAGAGACTGGCGTTCGTCACCCAGACCACCCTGTCGATGGACGACACCAGCCGCGTCATCGACGCCCTGCGCGCGCGCTTCCCGAGCATTGGCGGACCGCGCAAGGACGATATCTGCTATGCCACCCAGAACCGCCAGGACGCGGTCAAGCAACTGGCCGACGAGTGTGATGTGGTGCTGGTGGTCGGCAGCCCGAACAGCTCCAACTCCAACCGCCTGCGTGAGCTGGCGGAGCGCATGTCCACCCCGGCCTACCTCATCGATGGTGCCGAGGATCTGCAGCGCGCCTGGTTCGATGGGGTCGAGCGGATCGGCATCACCGCCGGTGCCTCGGCGCCGGAGGTGCTGGTGCGCGGCGTGATCCAGCAGTTGCGCGACTGGGGTGCCAGCGGCGCGCAAGAGCTGGATGGGCGTGAAGAGAATGTGACGTTCTCCATGCCCAAGGAGCTGCGGGTTCGTAACGTCAGTTGATGCGCTCGCACAGGGGCTTGTTCGTGGGCGCATGACGCACCCGGACCCGCCCGCTGGGTGACAGCACGACCTGATACAACCTGTCCTGGCCGGGCGCCGCGCACACATGCAGCGTCCCGGACAGGAAAGCGCCACTTTCACGCAGGGGCACCCCCAGCCCCGAGAAGCGCACTCGCTGCGCGACCGGTTGATTGCCCACCACCCTGATGTTTCCCCTTGCCGAATACTCTCGTAACAACGGCATGTCGCTACGCTCCAGCAGTATTTGCCAACCCTTGCTCCAGTCACCCTCGATCGCTCGCAGCATGACCACCTGGTTACGCAGCAAGGCCTCGCTGCGTGCGACGCGCAGGGCTTGGGCGAGGCTCTCCGCGATGGCTTGTTGCTGAAGGTCGTGGCTCATTCGGCTGTAGGTCGATGTTCCGAGCGATGTCAGTAAGGCCAACAGCCCCACGGCGAAGAGCATCTGGATCAGTGTTACTCCCTGTTGCTTCATCGTGCATTCCTCCCTGGAAGTGCTTCGCTTAGGTTCCGGCATGGCCTGACCGGCGTCGAGTCGGCCGGGTTGGCAGTGGGTCGAGGAAAATTCGCGGGAGGTGGGGATGACAAGGAAGGGGCAACGGGGCCTGAGTCTGCTCGAAGTGCTGGTGGCACAGGTGTTGATAGCGGTGGGGCTGATAGGCGCGGCGGGGCTGCAGATGCGTTCCCTGCAAGGGACCGATGGCGCCCGCATGGCCAGCCAGGCGGCCTGGATTGCCCACGGCATGCTGGAGCGGGCGCGTTCGACACGGGGTGTCGATGGCGCCGATCAGCTCGAGTTTCAGCGGCAGATCGAGTCCTTCGCCGGCGCTGCCGGGCGGGGCGAACTCCGGCAGGGTGGCCATCAGGTGAGGGTGGGCTGGAGCGATGAGCGAGCCGGCGGAGGTTCACGGGCCATCGAATTGGGGGCGCCATGATGAGGGCAATGGCGGGATTCAGTCTGCTCGAAGTGTTGCTCGCCATGAGCCTCGGGTTGCTGCTTCTGTTGGGTGGCAGCCGGATTTTCATCGGCGCGCTGCACAGTTGGCAGGCGCAGCAGGCGGCTGCCGGCTTGCAGGAAGATGCGCGCCTGGTCTTGCATCGGCTGGCCCGGGATATCCGCATGGCAGGCAGTTTCGGTTGCCTGCGGCAGGAGGCGACGACCTTCGCCGATGCGGCCACGGCCAGTGTGTTTGCCCAGCCGGTCGGGCTCGAAGTGGCAAGCGATGGCAATCTGCGCAGCCTGACCCTGGTCAGCGCGCAAGCGGGCGAGTTGGGAGGGCGGCATGACTGGACCCTGCTCACCGACTGCCAGACCCGGGCGCAGGTCGTCGCGGGGAATGCCAGCCCTGGTCCGGGCATGTTCGCGATTCCCGTACGCGAGCAGCTCTATCGGCTCGACGCGGACCGGTTGCGGTTGCGCAGTGGTGGTGCCAACGCCGTGCTGGTCGACAATGTGCGGCGATTCGAGGTCCGTCGGGACGATGACCGGATCAAGCTCGGCCTGACCCTGGGCGATCCCGGGCAGCGGGTGCGGGCCCAGACCTACGAACTGGTGGTTGCCTTGCGCAACCCGCGGCCATGAGGGGCATGAACAGGCAGCGCGGCGCGGTGCTCGCATTGAGCGTCATGCTCGTCGCGCTGCTGGGCTTGCTTGGTCTGCTGGCGCTGCAGGCGAGTACGCAGCAGACCCGCATGGCCGGCAACCTGCTGGCATCGCTGCAGGCACTGGAAACCGCTGAAAGCCTACTGCTGGCTGGGGAATCCCGGTTGCCTGGCGCAGCCCCTGGGCCATGCGGCTTTTGCCTGCCACCTTTCGATGTGGCGAACCCTGGCGCGGGACTTCCTTGGCAGCAGCAGGGTTCAGGGCGTTACCTGATCCAGAACCTGGGGCGGAGCGAGCGTGCCCGGGGTATGGCGGATGGGCTGCCGGTTACCCTGTTTCGCGTCACCGCCGTAGCCGAGGAGCGCCAGGCGCGGGTGGTGCTGGAAAGCGTCGTGGCCGTGCCGTTGCCACCGAATGATGGGCCTGCCCGGCGTATCGCCTGGCGCGAGATTTCCCGGGAGTCCTGATGCAGCGCACGCAGATTGGCCTGAGTCTGATTGAAATGTTGATTGTCGTGGCCCTGGTCGGCATGCTGGCGGGCATTGCCTACCCCAGCTACAGCGAAATGGTCCGCAAGGCCGCGCGCACGGAAATAGCCGGGATCCTGTACGAAAGCGCGCAGCACCTGGAGCAGCACCATTCCCGGACCGGTCGCTACCTCGACAGCGACGCGGCCACGGTCCCGCTGCCGGACGGCAACGTCCATTACAGCCTGCATGCCCGGCGCGAAGCCGACAGCTATCTGCTGAGTGCCACCCGGCGCCCTGGTGGTGCGATGGCCTTCGATGTCTGTGGCGATTTCGAACTCGATCACCGTGGCGTGCGTGCCAATCCAGGACGCGGCGCGGCAGCCGAGAGGGACTGCTGGGGCGGCTGAAGTCATTCATTCGGGTACTGGATCTACAGATGACCAAGCAAGTAGTGATTGTGGGTGGCGGTGTGATCGGTCTGCTGACGGCATTCAATCTGGCCGCGGAGGTCGATCGGGTGATCGTCTGTGACAAGGGCGACCTGGGCGGCGAATCGTCCTGGGCCGGTGGCGGTATCGTTTCGCCGCTCTACCCATGGCGCTACAGTCCGGCGGTGACGGCCCTGGCTCACTGGTCGCAGGACTTCTATCCACAGCTTGGCGAACGGCTGCATGCCAGCACCGGGATCGATCCGCAGGTGCATGTCACCGGTCTGTACTGGCTCGACCTGGATGACGAGGCCGAAGCCCTTGCCTGGGCGCAGCGGGAAGGGCGGCCGTTGAGCAAGGTGGCGGTAGCCGAGGCCTATGCCGCGGTGCCTGTTCTCGGTCCTGGTTTCGAGAGTGCGGTGTACATGGCTGGCGTTGCCAACGTGCGTAATCCACGCCTGTTGAAGTCGCTGAAGGCAGCGCTGCAGGCGCTGCCCAATGTCACCCTCAAGGAGCATTGCGCGATCACCGCATTCGTCCGCGAAGGCGAGCGGATTGCCGGTGTGCAGACCGACGAGGGCATCATCGAGGCTGATGAAGTGGTGCTGACCGCCGGTGCCTGGAGCGGCGACCTGTTGCGCTCGCTGGGCTTCGACTTGCCAGTGGAGCCGGTCAAGGGCCAGATGATCCTGTTCAAGTGCGCCGAAGATTTTCTGCCGAGCATGGTCCTGGCCAAAGGCCGTTATGCGATTCCCCGGCGTGATGGTCACATCCTGGTGGGCAGCACCCTGGAACATGCCGGCTACGACAAGACGCCGACCACCGAAGCCCTGGAAAGCCTGCGTGCCTCCGCGATCGAGCTGTTGCCGGCGCTGGCCGACGCCGAGCCGGTGGGGCACTGGGCCGGGCTGCGTCCGGGTTCGCCGGAGGGGATTCCGTACATTGGCCGCGTACCGGGTTGCGAGGGGTTATGGCTGAACTGCGGGCATTACCGCAATGGTCTGGTGCTGGCGCCAGCGTCCTGCCAGTTGTTCAGCGATCTGCTCGTTGGTCGTGAACCGATCATCGACCCGGCGCCCTACGCGCCCGCGGGTCGTCTGCAGGCACGCTGAGCGATGCTGGAGGCCTCAGTGCTTGTCGCTGGGGCCTTGTTCCAGATGAGCGGTACTGCAATACCACTCGTTACCGCGATGCAGGGCCCGGTCGTTCGGCAGGTGCACGCCGCAATGGGCGCAGCGCACCATCTTCAGCGTGGTGTCCTGCGACGGGGTGGATGAGGCGGCGTTGCCGGCCTTGAACTTGCGCCACAGCCAGAAGGCGGCGGCGATCAGGGCAATCCAGAAAAGTAGACGAACCATGGTGTCCAGCTTATTTCGATGAAGATGCGCCAGTGTAGAAGAGCGCTCATCCGCGGCCAATAAAAAAGGGAAGCCCAAGCTTCCCTTTTTTCGTTTTCGTCGCGGTCAGTCAAACACGCCAAAGGTCATGTAGCTGAACCAGGAGCGGTCATCGTTGTTGCCTTCCGCTTCGTGGTTTTCTTCCTGAACGGCGTCACCATCTTTCGGTAGCAGTTCTTCCGGGATGGCTTCCTTGGCGTCTTCGTACTGCTTGATCACGTCCTGGTTGGCGCGGGTTTCGCCCGGAGGCAGCGGCGTCGCGGTGTTGATCAGGCCCAGGGTGGCACGGGACAGCCAGCCGCGGTTGTCGGCTTCTTCCTGGCGCGGTACGAACTGGCCGTCGACCAGGCTCGGATGGTCAGGGTAGTTCAGCTTCAGGGTTTCCAGGCTGGTGGCAGCCAGTTCGTCCAGGTGCAGGCGCTGATAGGCCTCGACCATCACTGCCAGGCCGTCGCCGACGGATGGAGTTTCCTGGAAGTTCTCGACCACGTAGCGGCCGCGGTTGGCGGCGGCGACATAGGCCTGGCGGGTCAGGTAGTAGTCGGCGACGTGGATTTCGTAGGAAGCCAGCAGGTTGCGCAGGTAGATCATGCGCTGCTTGGCGTCCGGCGCGTAGCGGCTGTTCGGGAAGCGGCTGGTCAGTTGGGCGAACTCGTTGTAGGAGTCGCGGGCGGCACCCGGGTCGCGCTTGGTCATGTCCAGCGGCAGGAAGCGTGCCAGCAGGCCGCGGTCCTGGTCGAACGAGGTCAGGCCCTTCAGGTAGTAGGCATAATCGACGTTCGGGTGTTGGGGGTGCAGGCGAATGAAACGCTCGGCGGCGGACTTGGCGGCCTCCGGCTCGGCATTCTTGTAGTTCGCGTAGATCAGTTCCAGCTGCGCCTGGTCGGCGTAGCGGCCGAACGGATAGCGCGACTCCAGGGCCTTCAGCTTGGCCGTGGCGCTGGTGTAGCTGTTGTTGTCCAGGTCGGCCTGCGCCTGCTGGTACAGCTCGGCTTCGCTCAGGTTTTCGTCGACGACTTCCTTCGAAGAACAAGCAGCGGTCAGTCCGAGGATGGCGATCAGCAGCAGGTGTTTCACTTGCATGGCGGCTTGCGTCCCTATGACGGCCGCTGTCTTGGGCACGGCCGTCCTGTTATGATGAGCACCCCGCGGAGCACACCCGGGGTAAAAGACGCCGTATTTAACCACAAGCGCGCAGCCGAAACCAAAGGCTGTGCCGTCGCCTTGTCAGAGCATGTCCGAGATCATTCAACTTAGCGCAGAGGTGCCGTCCGAATTGGGCGGTCAACGCCTCGACCAGGTCGCCGCCCAATTGTTCGCCGAGCATTCGCGCTCGCGCCTGTCCGCCTGGATCAAAGAAGGCCGGCTGACCGTCGACGGCAACGTCATGCGGCCGCGCGATATCGTCCACAACGGTTCCGTGCTGGCCCTGCAGGCCGAGCAGGAGGCCCAGGGCGAATGGGTCGCGCAGGCGATCGAACTGGATATCGTCTACGAAGACGACCAGATCCTGGTGATCAACAAACCCGCCGGTCTGGTGGTCCACCCGGCGGCGGGGCATGCCGACGGCACGCTGCTCAATGCGCTGCTGCACCATGTGCCGGACATCGTCAACGTGCCGCGCGCGGGCATCGTCCACCGTCTCGACAAGGACACCACCGGGCTGATGGTGGTAGCCAAGACCCTGCAGGCGCAGACCAGCCTGGTCACCCAGTTGCAGAGCCGCAGCGTCAGTCGCATCTATGAATGCATCGTGGTCGGCGTGGTGACCGCGGGCGGCAAGATCGACGCGCCCATCGGTCGGCATGGCGGCCAGCGCCAGCGCATGGCGGTGACCGAGGGCGGCAAGCCGGCGGTCAGCCACTACCGGGTGCTGGAGCGCTTCCGTTCCCATACCCATGTGCGGGTCAAGCTGGAAACCGGGCGTACCCACCAGATTCGCGTGCACATGGCTCACGTCAATTTCCCGCTGGTCGGCGATCCGGTCTATGGCGGGCGTTTCCGCATTCCGCCGGCGGCCAGCCCGACCATGGTCGAGGCGGTCAAGACCTTCCCGCGTCAGGCTCTGCACGCGCGTTTCCTGGAGCTGGAGCACCCGGTGACCGGGGAACGCATGAAATGGCAATCGCCGCTGCCGGACGACTTCGTCTGGCTGCTGTCCCTGCTCAAGCAGGACCGCGAGGCCTTCATCGGATGAGCGACCTGAGCCCCAGCCTGCTGCTGCCGAACTGGCCCGCGCCGGCCGGAGTACGTGCCTGCGTGACCACGCGGGCGGGTGGGGTCAGCCAGTCTCCCTACGAGACGTTCAACCTCGGTGACCATGTCGGCGATGCGCCGGATGCGGTCGCCGAGAACCGTCGGCGCCTGACTGCTGAATGCGCCGCGCGCCCGGCCTGGCTCAAGCAGGTGCACGGCCTGGCAGTGGCTTACGCCGATCCCCAGGTGATCGCCGAAGCGGACGCCAGTTGGACCGACACCCCGGGCATCGCCTGCACGGTGATGACCGCCGATTGCCTGCCGGCACTGTTCTGCGACCGCGCCGGTACCCGCGTCGCCGCGGCCCATGCTGGCTGGCGCGGACTGGTTGGCGGCGTGCTGGAGGCGACCCTCGATTCCCTGGCGCTGGATCCGGCCGAAGTACTGGTCTGGCTCGGCCCGGCCATCGGCCCGCAGGCGTTCGAAGTCGGGGCCGAGGTGCGCGAGGCGTTCATCGCGGTTCACCCGCAGGCCGACGCCGCCTTCGTACCGGGCGCGCAGCCGGGCAAGTTCATCGCCGACATCTATGCCCTGGCCCGTATCCGTCTCGCGGCCCGTGGCGTCAACGCCGTATACGGTGGCGGTTACTGCACCGTCACCGACCCACGCTTCTTCTCCTATCGCCGAGCCGCCACCACCGGCCGCTTCGCCTCGCTGATCTGGCTTGCCCCCCGCTGACCTGAATCAACCCGGCTACGCTTGAATCTTCCAGAATGATCCACATCTATTGTGGTATCTCAGGCAGGCTTTTCTTCATCAGGTGTGTCCATCGCTCCGGCCTGCCCTTTAAAGGAAGGTAACTCATGCGTATAGACCGTTTGACCAGCAAACTTCAGCTGGCGCTATCCGATTCCCAATCCCTGGCCGTGGGTATGGATCATCCGGCCATCGAGCCTGCGCACTTGTTGCAGGCGCTGATTGACCAACAAGGCGGTTCGATCAAACCGCTGCTGATGCAGGTGGGCTTCGATGTTCCCAGCCTGCGCGCGGCGCTGAGCAAAGAGCTCGATCAACTGCCGAAAATCCAGAACCCCACGGGCGACGTCAACATGTCGCAGGACCTGGCGCGCCTGCTCAACCAGGCCGACCGCCTGGCCCAGCAGAAGGGCGACCAGTTCATTTCCAGCGAACTGGTGCTGCTCGCCGCCATGGACGAGAACAGCAAGCTGGGCAAGCTCCTGCTCGGACAGGGCGTGAGCAAGAAAGCCCTGGAGAACGCCATCGCCAACCTGCGTGGCGGTGAGGCGGTGAACGACCCCAACGCCGAGGAATCGCGTCAGGCCCTGGACAAGTACACCATCGACCTGACCAAGCGTGCCGAGGAAGGCAAGCTCGATCCGGTGATCGGCCGTGACGACGAGATCCGCCGCACCGTGCAGGTCCTGCAACGCCGTACCAAGAACAACCCGGTACTGATCGGCGAGCCGGGCGTCGGCAAGACCGCCATCGCCGAAGGCCTGGCCCAGCGCATCATCAATGGTGAAGTGCCGGACGGCCTGAAAGGCAAGCGTCTGCTGTCCCTGGACATGGGCGCGCTGATCGCCGGCGCCAAGTTCCGCGGTGAATTCGAGGAGCGGCTCAAGGCGCTGCTCAACGAACTGTCGAAGCAGGAAGGCCAGATCATCCTGTTCATCGACGAACTGCACACCATGGTCGGTGCCGGCAAGGGCGAGGGCTCGATGGATGCCGGCAACATGCTCAAGCCGGCCCTGGCCCGCGGCGAGCTGCATTGCGTGGGGGCCACCACGCTGAACGAATACCGCCAGTACATCGAAAAGGACGCGGCCCTGGAGCGGCGTTTCCAGAAAGTGTTGGTGGAAGAGCCGAGCGAGGAAGACACCATCGCCATCCTCCGCGGCCTGAAAGAACGCTATGAAGTGCACCACAAGGTGGCGATCACCGACGGTGCGATCATTGCCGCGGCCAAGCTCAGTCATCGCTACATCACCGATCGGCAACTGCCGGACAAGGCCATCGACCTGATCGACGAAGCCGCCAGCCGCATCCGCATGGAGATCGACTCCAAGCCTGAAGTGCTGGATCGTCTGGAGCGCCGTCTGATTCAGCTCAAGGTCGAATCCCAGGCCTTGAAGAAAGAGGACGACGAGGCGGCGATCAAGCGTCTGGAGAAGCTCACCGAGGAAATCGCCCGGCTTGAGCGCGAGTACGCCGACCTGGAAGAGGTCTGGACCTCGGAGAAGGCCGAAGTGCAGGGCTCGGCGCAGATTCAGCAGAAGATCGAGCAGGCGCGCCAGGAGCTGGAGTCCGCCCGTCGCAAGGGCGATCTGAGCCGCATGGCCGAGTTGCAGTACGGGGTGATCCCGGACCTGGAGCGCAGCCTGCAGATGGTCGACCAGCACGGCAAGTCGGAAAACCAGTTGCTGCGCAACAAGGTCACCGAGGAAGAAATCGCCGAGGTGGTGTCCAAGTGGACCGGTATTCCGGTTTCGAAGATGCTCGAGGGCGAGCGGGAAAAACTGCTGAAGATGGAAAACCTGCTGCACGAGCGGGTGATCGGCCAGGACGAGGCGGTAGTGGCCGTGGCCAACGCGGTACGGCGTTCCCGTGCCGGGCTGTCCGACCCGAACCGCCCAAGCGGCTCGTTCCTCTTCCTCGGTCCGACCGGTGTCGGCAAGACCGAGCTGTGCAAGGCGCTGGCGGAGTTCCTGTTCGACACCGAGGAAGCGATGGTGCGCATCGATATGTCCGAGTTCATGGAGAAACACTCCGTGGCGCGGCTGATCGGTGCTCCACCAGGCTATGTCGGTTATGAAGAAGGTGGCTACCTGACCGAGGCCGTTCGTCGCAAGCCGTACTCGGTGGTGCTGCTGGACGAGGTGGAGAAGGCTCATCCGGATGTGTTCAACGTGCTGCTGCAGGTGCTGGAGGACGGCCGCTTGACCGACAGCCACGGACGCACGGTGGATTTCCGCAATACCGTGATCGTCATGACCTCCAACCTCGGTTCGGCGCAGATCCAGGACCTGGTGGGCGACCGTGAGGCGCAGCGTGCCGCGGTCATGGACGCGGTGGGCGCGCACTTCCGGCCGGAGTTCATCAACCGGATCGACGAAGTGGTGGTGTTCGAGCCGCTGGGCCGCGAGCAGATCGCCGGCATCACGCAGATCCAGCTCGGCCGCCTGCGCAGCCGTCTGGCCGAGCGCGAGCTGAGTCTGGAGCTGAGCCCGGAGGCACTCGACAAGCTGATCGCTGTCGGCTACGACCCGGTCTACGGTGCGCGGCCGCTGAAACGGGCGATCCAGCGCTGGATCGAGAACCCGCTGGCGCAGTTGATCCTGGCTGGTCGCTTCCTGCCGGGCACCTCGATCACCGCGAAAGTAGAGGGCGAGGAGATCGTCTTCGCCTGAGTTTTCGCGGTCTGGAGATAAGGCCTCGAAATTCGAGGCCTTTTTTCTTTGCATTTTCTTTCGAGTGCTTGTAAAGTGCGCCCCGCTGTAGGTCATCCCGGTTTTCCAGCAGTTTTGGGAAATCTGAAAACAAGTTGCAAATCAGTAAGTTGAATGCAAATTTGGGGTTGACAAAGGTTTTGAAGGTTGTAGAATGACGCGCCTCAGAGACATGAACGCAGCGATGCACAAGGTCGAAGGGTTCGAAGCGGTAGTGATACAGCGTTCGAAATTGCAGTACTGAAATTGATAGTTCCGCGATAGCTCAGTCGGTAGAGCAAATGACTGTTAATCATTGGGTCCCTGGTTCGAGTCCAGGTCGCGGAGCCAAATTTCAAGCCGGGGTATAGCGCAGTCCGGTAGCGCGCCTGCTTTGGGAGCAGGATGTCAGGAGTTCGAATCCCCTTACCCCGACCATTTTTGGGTCGTTAGCTCAGTTGGTAGAGCAGTTGGCTTTTAACCAATTGGTCGTAGGTTCGAATCCTACACGACCCACCATTTTCGAATCCGGTTCGCTGGAATCGAATCTTAAAAGGCTGGAACGCCATTAGCGCCCAGCCAATGAAAAAGGCGCCTTATGGGTGCCTTTTTTTTACCGGGGTATAGCGCAGTCCGGTAGCGCGCCTGCTTTGGGAGCAGGATGTCAGGAGTTCGAATCCCCTTACCCCGACCATCTTCAGAAGAAGGGCACCTCACAAGGGTGCCCTTTTTCGTTTGTGCCTCGATCTTTTTCTGTTGCGCTCTAGCCCCTGTTTTCACTAGGGTTGGCTGCGCAGGGATAGCACTTAGCCACAGCATTCTCCGGCCCGGGTCCATGACTCGCGCTTTCCCCTGCGCCAATAGCGGCCATGACAGGCGGGGGAGCCTGCCCATGTCCGCTTCACCTTCGTTTCCCGACGAAATGATGCAGGAGCAATCGGCATGACAGGACTTCACCGACACCGGCCATTCTGCCTGAGCGCACTGGCACTGATGTGCGCCGCCGCTACGGTCCAGGCGGACGAGCAGGCCAGGACGTTCAGCAACCCGCCTTCCATCCAGCAGCTTGCGCCGACCCTCAAGGAGGCTCGCGGCACCCTGTTGATGAAATCCACGGCGCCGGCCAATGCGGTGCTCAATCCGCACGCGGGTCATGAGCGGCTGCTGGACCTGACCATCGAGTACACCAACAACTTCATCTACGATCCGGCCACCCAGCAGCAGGTGCCGGTCTATCTGCGCAGCTACCACGGTACCGACGTCGATCCGCGCACCCCCTTCGTCGCGCCGACCATCGAGGTCACGCCGGGCGATACCGTGCGGATCAATCTCGACAACCGCCTGCCGACAGACCCGAGCTGCCAGGTCAGCGGCCTGCCGGTCAACACCCCGCATTGTTTCAACGGCACCAACCTGCATTCCCATGGGTTGTGGGTCAGCCCGACGGGCAACAGCGACAACGTGCTGCTGAAGATCAAGCCACAGCAGAAATTCCAGTACGAATACAACATTCCCTCCGATCACCCGGCCGGTACGTTCTGGTACCACCCGCACCTGCATGGTTCCACCGCGTTGCAGGTGGGCAGCGGCATGGCCGGCGCCCTGATCATCCGCGGCGATCGCTTGCCGACTGACGCGTCCAACGGCGACATCGATACGCTGCTCAAGCCGATTGCCGGTCAGGACTTCATCGAGCGCCTGCTGGTTCTGCAGCAGATCCCCTACGCCTGTGTCGGTGCCGCGGGTCATGGTCCGATCAAGAAGAAAAAGAACGACAAGGGCGAGGACGTCGTCGACTGGAGCTGCAACAAGGGCGAGGTCGGTGTGGTGGAGTCCTACGACCAGTTCGGACCGGGTGACTGGGCAACCTCCGGCCGTTACACCAGCGTCAACGGCCAGGTGCAGCCGACCTTCGAAGCCCGTACCGGCGAAGTCCAGCGCTGGCGCGTCGTGCATGCCGGTGTTCGCGACACCGTCAATCTGCGCTTCGTCAAACTCAAGGACAGTGCCGTCCAGCAGAGCATCAAGGGTGTGGCGGCGGCCAAGGCGGCGGACTTCATCGCACAGAACTGCAGCGGCACTGCGCTGCCCTATGAAGTGATCGCAGCCGACGGCCTGACCTACGCCAAGGCGCAGCACAAGGATCAACTGACCCTGCAACCGGGGTATCGCAACGATCTGCTGGTGGCGTTCCCGGAAAAAGGCCGCTATTGCGTGCTTGACCTCGCCGAACCGCCTAGTGGTGGTGTGACCCAGCTCAGCAACGATCACCAGTTGCTCGGTTTCGTCGATGCCGAAGGCGGACAGCCGGTGACCAATCGCGACAACTACATCCGCGATACGCTGGTCGCCGCAGCGAAGGTGAACATGCCGGAAGGTAGCGTTCGCGACAAAGTGGTCGCTGATCTGCAGAAAGACATGTCGCTGGCCAGCTTCGTTCCCCACCGTACCATCGAGGACGGCGAGTTGGTCGGGGAAGAACAGCGTCTGGTGTTCAACATCTTCCAGAAGGACGGCCAGACCCAGTTCGCCGTGGGTACCACTGCCGACAATGCCGCGCCTTACGACCCGGCACAGGTCCAGCGTGAGCTGAAACTGGGTGACACGCAGCGTTGGGTGCTGCAATCGGCGGTGGCCGGGCATCCGTTCCATATCCACGTCAACCCGTTCCAGATCGAGAAGATCATCGGGCCGGACGGTACCGACCTGAGTGCGCCGGGCGCCAAGGACCCCGTGGATGGCGATACGCAGTACGCCGGTCTTCAGGGCGTGTGGAAGGACACCTTGTTCGTCAAACCGCTGAACAAGGACAGCAAAAAGTACTACACCGTCTACGTGAAGACCCGTTACCAGCGCTACATCGGTGAGTTCGTGCTGCACTGCCACATCCTTGACCACGAGGACCAGGGAATGATGCAGAACGTGCGGATTTCGCTGGATGGCAAGGCGGGTGACGCCCACCATTGATACAAGCAGTCGGGGCCGCACAGCGGCCCCGACCGGTTTACATCAATGCAGTTTCAGGCGTGGTTCCGTGCCACGTCCGATGCGGCTGCCGATCATCAGCATCAGGGTGCGGAAGGTGCCATACAACGCCATCTGGTGCATGCGGTACAGCGACACGTAGAACATCCGCGCCATCCAGCCTTCGAGCATGACACTGCCGGTCAGGTTGCCCATCAGGTTGCCCACCGCCGAGAAGCGCGACAGCGAAACCAGCGAGCCGTAATCACGGTAGGCGTAGCTTGCCAGTGGCTTGCCTTCCAGACGCGCCTTGAGGCTCTTCGCCAGCAGCGAAGCCTGCTGGTGCGCGGCCTGGGCCCGGGGTGGCACGTTGCGGTCGGTGCCCGGTTGCGGGCAGGCAGCGCAGTCACCGAAGGCGAAAATATTGTCGTCCAGAGTGGTCTGCAGTGTAGGACGTACCACCAGCTGGTTGATTCTGTTGGTTTCCAGCCCGTCGATATCCTTGAGGAATGCTGGCGCCCGAATACCCGCGGCCCAGACCTTCAGACCAGCCTCGATGACATCGCCGTTGGCGGTCTTCAGGCTGTCGGCGGAGACTTCACTGACCGCCGCGTTGGTCATCACCTTCACCCCGAGTTTCTCCAGGGTCTTGTGTACCGGCACGCTGATACGCTCCGGCAGCGCTGGCAGGACCCGCGGACCCGCCTCGATGAGGGTGATGTGCATGTCTTCCGGTTTGATCCGGTCCAGACCGTAGGCCGCCAGTTCATGGGCCGCGTGATGCAGTTCGGCGGCCAGTTCGACACCGGTGGCACCGGCGCCGACGATGGCGACGCTGATCTTTTCCTTGGCCTGGTCGCCGGCATGGGCGCGCAGGTAGTGGTTGAGCAGTTGCTGGTGGAAGCGCTCGGCCTGCTTGCGGGTGTCGAGGAACAGGCAGTGCTGCGCCGCGCCCAGGGTGCCGAAGTCGTTGGTGTTGCTGCCGACGGCGATGACCAGGGTGTCGTAGCCCAGGGTGCGCGCGGGCAGCAGCTCACGGCCCTCTTCGTCGAGGGTGGCGGCCAGTTGGATCTGCTTGCCGGCGCGGTCCAGGCCGCTCATGCGGCCGAGCTGGAACTGGAAGTGATTCCACTTGGCCTGGGCGACGTAGTTCAGCTCGTCTTCCGAGGAGTTCAGCGAGCCGGCGGCCACTTCGTGCAGCAGGGGTTTCCAGATATGGGTCAGGTTGGCGTCGACCAGGGTGATCTCGGCGCTGCCCTTCTTACCCAGGGTCTTGCCCAGGCGGGTCGCCAGTTCCAGGCCGCCGGCGCCGCCGCCGACAATCACGATACGGTGAGTCATGGGGATATCTCATAAGGTTTACGGAATTCGGGTCCTGAGTGGCCGGCCGCGCGGGGCGGGCGGAGCGGGCGAGCGCGAGGCAGCTCATAGCACCAACATACTCAGGAGGCGGCTCAACAGGCCCAGACCTATGGTCACGCCGACCACCAGAGCGAGGAGCAGCCATGGCCGGAAAGGCCTGCGCTCGACTCGATGGTGGGGGGCTTGCAGGTACTGGTCGACACGTCGCTGGTCTTCGGGGGTCAGGCGGCTGGTCATGGTGGCCTCGGCAAGTAGACGCTTGTGACTGTGGGAAAGCTACAGCGTTCACTGTAGCCGTTTGCCACTGGCGTACCTGCCGGCAAATGCCTGGTTCAATCACGAATGATTGCGCTTTTTATCACCGCTGGGGGATTTATGCCATCCCGCGTTGGCAGGACGGCAGCGAGCGCGGGGTCAGAGGCTGATGCCCACGTCGAAGACGATGCTGCGCCCCAGATTGCTGCGCAGAAACTCCGGCGCATCGGGGTGGGCGAAGATGACCCGGGCAAAGGTCGGTCCGACCAGCGACAGCGATCTCCAGCCCTGGCGCAGATACTCGGTGGGTGGCGGGAAGTGACTGTTCAGATCCAGCGTTTCCCTTTTCAGACTGGCGAAGGCAATGATGTCCAGCTCTCCCAGGTCCAGCCCACGTTCCCGGTAGTTGTGCGCCTTCTTGCGCAAGGTCGGCGCCAGGCGCTGCAACAGTTCCGGCGCGCCGATGCGCCGCGGACGCGCCTCGCGCCTGACCAGTTGCGCCAGGGAAAACGCACTGCGCCGCCGCTGCAGTTCCTCGCGCCATTCGTCGTTCAGGCGGCGCCCTTCGTCCAGCACGAAAAACACCTCGAACGCCGCGTCGCGAAACAGTACGTCCGGCGGCTCCTGCCCGGCGGCGGTGAAGTCCTCGCTGTGGTAGGGAATGTTCAAGCCTTGCAGCAGGCGCTGGCAAACCCAACGCTCGCGCTCCCATTTGCGGGCATTGGACAGGAACGCATTGGCTTGTTCGGCCTGAATCGTGAGCAGGCGCAGGTAGTCTGAGTCGTCCATGGGAACAAGCTTAGCGCTCAATCATTACATTCGGGGAGCAAGTGGCTGATTCTGGTCGACTTTGCTTGCGCCAGCGCAGGGCGGGCTGGTGGACGGGGTGTAGACTGCAGGGATTCCTCGTGAAGAAGGATTACCTGTCGTGATTGCCGCGCACCTGTTGTCGGATCTCAGCCTGACCCTTGGCTGGCTGCTCTTCGTGCCGCTGCTGGCGTGGGCGGCGGCGCGCGCGCCCTGGGTCGAACTGTGCACCGACAGTCGGCGTCAGCACCTGTTCTTCGGCACCGTATTCGCGTTGTTCGCGCTATGGCTGGTAAGGCGGGAGTTCGATACGGGGGTGTCGTTCCACTTCATTGGCATGACCGCCGTGACCCTGTTGCTGGACTGGCCGCTGGCGGTGCTCGGTGCGGGGCTTGCGCAACTCGGCCTGATCGCCCTCGGTCGCCAGGACCTTGCCGCCATGGGGGTCAATGGCGTGCTGCTGATCGGCCTGCCGGTGCTGGTCACCGAATGCTGCGCGATCCTCGTCGAGCGGGCGCAGCCGCGCAATCTGTTCGTGTATATCTTCTGTTCGGGCTTCTTTGCCGCGGCGCTGTCGGCATTGCTGTGCCTGCTGGCGAGCCTGGGCGTGCTGTGGCTGGACGGGCGTTTCGCCATGCCGGTCTGGCTGGAGGACTTCATCGGCTATCTGTGGCTGATCATCTTTCCCGAGGCCTTCATCAACGGCATGGTGGTCAGCGCGCTGGTGGTGTTCTGTCCGGAATGGCTGGAGACCTTCAACAGGACCCGCTATCTGCAGGCCCCGTGGAAAGACGACGAGCGTTAATGCGGCTCGCGCGGGATGAGTTCGCCGGAGAACAGTTCGTCTTCGGCATCCGGGGCGACCGGGATCTTGTGCTCCTCGGCGGCCCAGGCGCCAAGGTCGATCAGTTTGCAGCGATCGGAGCAGAACGGCCGCCAGGTGCTGGCGCTGGTCCATTCGACGGGGGCGCCGCAGGTTGGGCAATCAACGGTAACGGGCTGGCTCATTCGCGGCCTCCTCGCAAAGTCAGGTAGAAGTTGTGCAGGCGTTCGACCTCGCTGTGCAGCCAGGCGATATCGCGATCGTTGACCAGCACATCGTCGGCATGGCGCAGACGCTCTTCGCGACTGGCCTGAGCCTTGAGGATGGCCTGGACTTGTTCGGGGTCGGTCTGGTCGCGCAGCAGGGTGCGCTCGATCTGCAGGCTCTGCGGCGCATCGATCACCAGCAGGCGGTCGGTGCGTTGATACTGACCGGACTCGATCATCAAGGGCGAGACGAACACCGCGTAGGGCGACTCGGCCTTGGCCAGATAGCTGAAGATCTCCTGGCCGATCAGCGGGTGCAGCAGCGCCTCGACCCAGCGGCGTTGCTCCGCGTCGGCGAAGATCAGCGCGCGCAGGGCGGCGCGGTTCAACTGGCCGTCATCCAGCAGCACACCGGGACCGAAGCGCTCGACGATACTGGCAAGGGCCGGGCGGCCGGGCTCGACCACCCAGCGTGCGGCCTGATCGGCGTCCACCAGGTGCACACCCAGTTCGACGAAGCGTTGCGCGGCAGCGCTCTTGCCGCTGCCGATGCCTCCGGTGAGGCCGAGAATCCAGGGGGTGAAAGCAGGCGTTGTCATCAGGATCCAGCGAAATGCAGATAGGAAGTGGGTATTTGACCACCCCAGAGCAGCGCGATCCAGCCCGTGAGCGCCAGATAGGGACCGAAGGGAATCGGCGTACTGGTCTGTTTGCCGCTGACGCGCAGCAGGATCAGGCCGACGATGGCGCCGAGCAGCGAACTGAACAGCAGGGTGAACGGCAGAATCTGCCAGCCACCCCAGGCGCCGAGCATCGCCAGCAGCTTGAAGTCGCCATGGCCCATACCGTCCTTGCCGGTGACCAGGCGAAACAGCCAGTACACCGACCACAGGATCAGATAGCCGCCGACCGCGCCCCACAAGGCCTGGTCCAGCGGCACGAAGAGCCCGAAGGCATTGACGATCAGGCCCAGCCACAGCAAGGGCAGGACCAGCGCATCGGGTAGCAGTTGATGGTCGATATCGATCAGGCTCAGGGCCAGCAGTCCCCAGCTCAACAGCATGAACCCCGCCGCGCTGGCGCTGACCCCGAAGTGCCAGGCGGCGAACAGCGCCGCGCCGGCACCGGCCAGTTCCACCAGCGGATAGCGCGGGCTGATGCGCGTCCGGCAATGGCCGCAGCGTCCGCGCAGCAGCAGGTAGCTGAGCAGCGGGATATTGTCTCGCGGGCGGATGGGATGCCGGCAATGCGGACAATGGGACGACGGCAGAAAAAGATCGAAGCGCCCCTCCGCGGGTTGCTCCGGCAATGCCAGGACTTCGCGGGCCTCCTCTTGCCAGCGGCGCTGCATCATCAAGGGCAGGCGGTGCACCAGCACATTGAGGAAACTGCCGACGAGCAGGCCCAGGAGCAGGGCGCTGCCAAGGTAGATCGACGGCTGGCTGGCAAAAAGATCCCACAGGCTCATGGTCAGATCACATCCCCCAACTGGAAGATCGGCAGATACATGGCGATCACCAGGCTGCCGACCAGCAGGCCGAGCACCAGCACGATGACCGGTTCGAGCAGGCTGGCCAGGTTTTCCATCAACTGGTCGATGGCCTGTTCGTGGTGGTTGGCGATGCGATTGAGCATATCGTCGAGCGTGCCGGATGTCTCGCCGATGCCGCACATCTGCACGCAGAGATTGGGAAACAGCGGATTGGCGCGCATCGCCGTGCTCAATGCCAGGCCGTTGCCGAGATCCTGGCGCAGGCGGCGTATGGCCTGTTCGTACAGGGCATCGCCGCAGGCCCTGGCCACCGGCAGCAGAGCTTCCGCGAGGGGAATGCCGGCGGCGAAGCAGGTATGCAGGGTACGGGCGAAACGGGCCATCGCCGCATGCCGCAACAGCGTGCCCATCACCGGCAGGCGGTGGCCCAGGCGCAGCAGCCAGAGATGAAACAGGGGATTGTGGCGAAAGGCCTGGCGTACCCCCATGGCCGCCAGCAGCAGACTCAGGCTCAGGGCGAGCACATGTGCCGACAGCCAGTCCGCCAGGCCGATGACCATTCGGGTGAAGGCCGGCAGCTCCGAGCCCATTCCGGCGAACAGCACCTCGAATTGCGGCACCACCTGCAACAGGAGCAGGCTCGAGACGCCCAGCCCGACCATCAGCACCAGCAACGGATAGATCATTGCCTTGCGCATGCGTGCGCGCAGGGTGGCGCGTTTTTCCTGATAGGTCGCCAGTTGGTCGAGCAGTGTGTCCAGGCGCCCGGAGGCTTCGCCCACCGCGACCAGATTGCAGTACAGCGTGTCGAAGTAGCGCGGATGCTTGCGCAGTGCCTCGGCCAGGCTGTTGCCGGCGCTGATATCGCGCTTGAGGGCGTCGAGCAGGTGGAGCATCCGCGGGTGGCGGCTGCCGTCGGCGATGATGTCGAGGCCGTGGAGCAGGGGAATGCCAGCCTGGAACAGGGTGGCGAGATGGCGGCTGAGTTGAGTGAGCTGCGCCGCGTTGATGTCCCGCGACAGCTTGAGCGCCGCGAGCCGTCGCGAATGGCGGATGCGGGTGGTGCGGATACCGCGTTTGTGCAGCATGGCCTTGACCAGCGCCGGGCTTTGCCCGTCACTGCGGCCGCTGACCCGGGCGCCGTTACGGTCGACTCCCTGCCAGCTGTAGGTTCTGGTTTTCATGATGGTGGCGACGTCCTTGTTGCGATTGGGCAAGCACAATTTCCGTTACAGCTCCAGCCGGCAGCGTTGCCTGGCCCGCACTAGAGTAGACGAGCCATCCCGCCTGACCCGGTTCAGCGAGGTGACAAAAGATGTCGGTTCGGGCCTACTGGCGCGCCTGTCGGTATCACCGGCCGAAATGACTTGCGCAATCGTGAAACGGGAGTACGCCCATGCGGGTGCAACGCGGTATTACTTTGATCGAACTGATGATCGTGGTGGCCATCATTGGCCTGCTGCTGACCATCGCCTTGCCTCTCTACACCGACCATCAGGCGCGGACCAAGACCACCGCCGGCCTGGCCGAGATCAGTGCGTTGAAGAGCGCTTTCGAAATCCGTCTCGGCCAGGGCCAGGACATCACCAGCGCCACCCAGCTTGGCGGCCAGGAGAGCACCGCCAACTGCACCATCAGCGCCTCGGCGGTGGCTGCCAGCGGCACCGGCAGTCTCGTTTGCACCCTGCGAGATGCCCCGGCCCCGGTGCAGGGCAAGTCCCTCACCCTGAACCGTTCCGCCACGGGCTGGGCCTGCAGCACCGACGCCAGCGCCGACCACACGCCCAAGGGCTGCACCAGCACGGCCCAATAGTCTTTATGAAACAGTCAATTGCGTAAGCGTGTCGGCAGTGATAGCGTTGTCACCACGCCGGTGTAGCTCAGTCGGTAGAGCAGCGCACTCGTAACGCGAAGGTCGCAGGTTCGATTCCTGTCTCCGGCACCACATCCAGCTCCACTGCATTCCGCTGAATGCTTTGGAAGCCCTTTAAACCGGCCTTATGGCCGGTTTTTCGTTTCCACGACCCTCCGTCGGGAACCAACAAAATCCCCAATAACCGGGGGTATTTTTGGGGTACAGCGTCTTTCCTGAATGGAGAACGTACCCCTATGCCACGCCTAGCCACTCCGCTCAGCGACCTCAAATGCCGCACGGCCAAACCGCGTGAGCGCGCCTATAAACTGTTCGACGGCGGGGGCATGTACCTGTACGTCACGCCCAGCGGCTCGAAGACTTGGCGGCTGCGGTATTTCAAACCCAACGGCAAGGAAGGCACGCTGATCATCGGCAAGTACCCCATCGTTTCGTTGGCCGTCGCGAGGACCAAGCGCGATGAGGCCAAGGCCCTCTTGCTCGACAACCTTGATCCGATGGAAGAAAAGCAGAAGGCCAAGATCGCAGCCCAGCGGGCGAGCCTTCTCTTTGAAACCGTTGCCCTGGAGTGGCACGTCGAAATGTCCCGACGGTGGACTGAGAGCCATGCCAAGACGGTGCTGAGCAGGTTGCGCACCCATGTGTTTCCACTGATTGGTCAGCGGCCTATCGCTGAACTCGACACCCATGATCTGCTTGAGGTCACCCAGCGGATCAAGGATCGCGGCACCATGGATGTAGCGCTGCGTGTGCAGAACTATCTCTCCACGATCATGCGGGGTGCGAAGCGGGCGCGGCAGATCACTCAGAATCCGGCGCTCGATCTGGCCGGCTCGATTCAAGCACCGCGTACGGTGCACCGTCCTGCACTCTCGCTTAACCGCCTTCCTGAACTGTTAGATCGAATCGACAACTACACCGGTCGCGAACTGACGCGGCTCGCAGTGCTGTTGACGCTTCATGTATTCGTGCGCTCCAGCGAACTGCGCTTTGCACGGTGGGATGAATTCGACCTGCAACGGGCGATGTGGGAGATCCCCGATACCCGCAAGCCGATTGAAGGCGTCCGCTATTCCACACGCGGGACCAAGATGAGTGGGGACATTCAGATAGTGCCGCTGTCGCCTCAAGTCATCGAGATCCTTGAACAGCTGCGCAGTTTGAATCGCTTCTCTGAACTCGTGTTGCCCGGTGACCACAGGTATTGGAAACCCTTGTCGGAGAACACGGTTAACCAGGTGCTGCGCAATATGGGCTACGACACCACCAAGGACGTGTGCGGCCATGGTTTCCGGACCATGGCTTGTAGTGCTTTGCTCGAATCAGGGCTGTGGACGGACGCGGCGATTGAGCGGCAGATGAGCCATCAGGAGCGTAACCGCGTGCGCGCTGCGTACATCCACAAGGCCCAGTTTCTGGAGCAGCGTCGGTTGATCATGGCGTGGTGGAGTAACTACATCGATGCCAACAGAACGGGCCACGTCACCCCGCATGAGTTTGCCCATCCGGTAGGCGACAACGTCACCGCCTTACCAAATGGTCATGGCGCGTTCAATCGCGGGTGAGCCTGCAAGATCGGCGCTGGCTGCTCTTTCACCCGGGTCCATCCAAACAGGGCTGCAAAGCCGCCCTGTTTGGATGGACCTCACTTTGAAGAGCTAAAAGCCACCAAGTTGTCCAGGGTTTACCACGGAATGCCAGCGGTGGATAACCGTTCTTCAAGCACAAAGTGGAGCTGATTTCGAACCTTGACCGGGTTTATCCACAGGCGTAGAACTGGCCGTGCAAGCGCTGTCGATGACAGCAACCCAGGTGGCCCGAACCTTGAAGGTCACGCCGCTCCCGCGGTGGTTCTCCCCCCCAAATGGCGATTCGCGTCCGGCAGCTCGCCCGGTCACCATCCCCGGTGATGGATGCCTACTTCAGATCATGGCCCTCGTGCGCCAGACGACACTTCCAACTTCGCTGCCCAGCAGCAACCTATTCGCTTGGCCGAATCTTGCGCCAACCTGCGCTCGTCTCTTTCTCTGGAAAGAGACGGGCGCTTCTACCACTGCTGCAGCCCTCATAGCCCTTGGCTTTGCGGCAACTTCACTTGTGACAATCGGCGTGACAAACGCCGATGTCACCAGCAACAGAGCTGTAGATGATGGTGCCGCAGACCACGGAATGGACTGCACCTGACTGACCGTCAGGCATGCCCCCGTCATCGCATTGCTGCTTGCCACCTGGCTCAGGATCTCGCGGCACTGGTCTCGTCAGCCAATGCAGCCTCTACCCGCCCACCGGTAACGGTGCTCAGGAGGCCAGATCATGAGATGCCCTTGCTCCCGGTCGTAAGGAGCCGCCGGTCCCGCGTAGAGGACATTCCCCACAGGTCGCAGGGGCCTTGATCCCTGATAACACTAAGCATTCTTGGCGGGATTACGTGGGGCGAGGATCGGAAGATGAGGTGACAGGTATGGCATTGGTGGGTAGACGCGATGGTCGTAATTTCGGCTACGGCAGGCAGTTGAGCTACGCGGGGCCGCAAGCGCTGAAAGACATGTTCGGCGGTGGTCACTATGGCACGGTCAAGGCGCACTGTGATCGATGGCAGGCATTCGTGAGGTGGTGCCGCTCAGTTCAGGGGCCGGTTATCAATGATGCGCGGCAGATTGATCGGAAGGTGTTGGCCGACTATGCGGCGTATCTGCGTGACGTGGTTGGGCGCGGTGACCTTGCTGTCAGCACCGCACAAAATCGACTATCCAGCGTTAACAGGACCATGGCAGCGCTTCGCGGTGATCAGTGCGTGAAGTTGCCAAGTCCGAGCAGGGCGTTGGGTATTCAGCGCACCGGGGTTCGACAGTCGGTGCCGCAGGGCCAAGACCACGAACAGGTTAAGCAGATCGTCGATGCGCTTTGCAGCCAACATCAGCTACGAGCCGCAGCGATTGTTTTGTTGGCGCGAGCCACCGGCATGCGGTTGCGTGAGGCCATTTTGGCTGATCTGCCACGGCTACGCCGCGAGGCTAACGACCTAGGCAGGATTAACATTCAGGATGGCACCAAGGGCGGCCGCGCCGGCGCCTCGGCACCACGTTGGATTTCGATGGATGAGCATGTTTTAGGCGCGCTTAGATTCGCAGAGCAGGTTTCGCCTGAGGGCAGCCGCAACCTGATTGCGCCACACGAAAGCTACTTTGACGTTCTGCAGAGCATCGTCCGCCCGGCACGGCACATCCTGCATGCACAGAGTCTCAAAGGCTTCCATGAGCTACGAGCGGCGTACGCATGTGAGCGCTACGAGCAGATCACCCAACACCCCGCGCCAATCAATGGTGGCAAATGTTGCCAGGTAGATAGCAACCTTGATCGCGAGGCACGGAGGCGAATCAGTTACGAGCTTGGGCACGGTCGGATCGACGTGGTCGCGGCCTATATTGGGGAACGGACATGAGCAAGCCATTCGATATGGAGTTGTTCTTGGCTGGCGTGCTGACCGGGTCGCCCGCGACCCGGAAACGCCATCTGCGGCAGGCGAGAATCATCCAAGCTGAAATCTCCGAACGCTGGCAGCGACAGACGCCTTGGGCTTGGCAGAAAAAGCATGTGGCTTGGTTCCTAGAACATTGCCTAGATCGACACAGCAGAATGACGCGGTACTACTACTTTCTGACCGTGCGGTTACTCGTTCTTCGTTTACAAAAAACATGGGTGTTCAACCTCCGAGCGAGGATCTGATTTTGATAGGCACGATTGACAGCAATCGAACCGAAGTTGCCATTCGCGGAAATTGGCAATCGGGTAGAAGAGAGCTATATTTCTAGCTAAAAATTTCTGGGGGAAAGTTATGTTTTGGCTGCAGATTTGATGCGTATCTATTAATAAGATATACCAACTGATGGTCTACTATGTTGTGCTGCGTCGTCTGTTGATGAGTGCTATAAGAGCGATCTTAATGGTTATTTGCTTGTTCTATTTATCGGGTGACCGCATCTGGAAAGTGTTTTGGGTGCCATTATATCTGCAAGGGATTTTGGTGCGAACAATGGAAGGTTATCTGTGATGAGGTATTGGCTGATAGTGTTTTATGTTGTTGCGTAAGCAAAGCTACGCATGCAGGCTGATGTAATATAAATTATAAAAATGGCGACGATTTTTATTTAATTACACAAATGCTATGCTTATAGGTTGACGCAGAGACGCATTGGTATATGGCGCAGAGTAGAGGTTCCCATACTGTATAAGGTTACGGTATGCTTATGGTTCATCGTTAAGCTGCCACAAGGGGCAATGCAGGTTCGCATGTAAGGCGGTAAATCACGCTCTATTTAACCGTTCGCAAAGATTGCACCAATAATTACATGTATTCACCTTGATTCAATGTCCACAAATTGCGCCTAAAAAGTTAAGCTGCTTTGAGATTTTTAATTTTTAAGGCTAACTCAGAACTAATCGAGAATCCCATGCGATTTTATGAGCTTGAAAAAACTGACATATCTAATCTCAATGACGGTGATCTTAGGGAGCTAGTCGCTCGGCTATGCGAGGCGGAGTTAGCGCAGCAAGGAGTCGGGCCGGTTTGTGTGCTATGGGGGGGAGCACAGGAAGCTGCAGATGGTGGTTTGGATGTTCATGTGAAAAATGCGGGAAATCTCACGAGCTCAGGCTTTGTTCCTAAGGCGAACGTAGGCTTTCAAGTAAAGAAAAATAGTATGAGCAGAGCAGCTTGTACTAAGGAAATGTTAGACAAAACGGGTTTGCCTAAAGAGGTAATCTCCGAGTTAGCAAAAAATGATGGGGCATACATAATTGTTAGTGGGAAGGATGATTGTAGTGAAAAGATGCTTGTCGACCGAGTTTCAGGAATGCAAGCCGCAGTTGTAAGTTTGGTGGGTAAAAGCGATTTTCTAGTTGATTTTTATGGTAGAGACCGTTTATTGGCTTGGCTAAGACTGTATCCAGGTGTTGCTCTTTGGGTTCGTTCACGTCTAGGAAAGCCTTTAACAGGATGGAAACCTTTCGGACGGTGGGCTCAAACTCCAGTAGATAAAGACGACGAGTTTTTGTCGGACAGTCATCCCTGTGTAATCGATACAAGTTCAAAAAACAAAACTCCACTGGCAATGGCTGAGGGGATATCGCTACTGCGTGACAGGCTGCGTGAAGTCGGTAGCGCTATCAGGATTACCGGACTTTCGGGTGTTGGTAAAACTCGATTAGCCCAAGCTCTCTTTGAACCGAATGTGGCTGAAGGTGCGTTATCTGCAACAAACGTAGTGTATGCAGATTTGGGGGATGAGCTAACTCCGACAGCATCAGAATTTATATCCTATCTCATTGCGAATAATCTCTCCGTCAACGTAATTTTGGATAATTGCCCATCCGATGTACACGGAAAGCTACAAAGGCAGATATCTCAACACACGTCGAAAATTTGTCTTCTTACTATTGAATATGATATTTCAGATGATACACCTGAAGAAACGCATGTAATTCATATTGAGCCATGTAGCGAGGAAACTGTAGCGTCTCTAGTACGTAGGCGATTCCCTGAGCTCCAAGAAATTAACGCAAGGAAAATATCGGAATTTGCGGGTGGTAACGCAAGGGTCGCCTTGGCGCTTGCCAGCAGAGTGAAGCCCGACGAGACATTATCCAAGTTTACGGATGAAAGTCTATTTAATCGACTGTTTGAGCAGCGGAAGGGTAAGGCCGGGAGTTTATTGGATGATGCTGCAGTTTTGTCGCTTGTTTATTCTTTTAATGTTTCTCAAACAGAATTTCATGATGAGCTTGAAAAGTTATCTCTGATCAGTGAAATTCCACGTGCGAGGCTTTATCAGTCTCATGCTGAGCTATTAAGGCGTCAGTTGAGCCAAAAGCGTGGAGATTGGCGTGCAGTACTACCTCATGCTTTGGCAAATCGCCTTGCACGTAGAGCGCTTGAGAATATTACCCCGCATGACATCAACTCAGAACTATTCAAACCTGAAAGTTTTCGCCTTTTTAAGTCTTGTGCTCATCGCATCGGTTACTTGCATGATTTTGATTTCGCACAAAAATTAGCTTGGACATGGATACAGCCTGGAGCACCGTTGTATGATCTTACTGCTTGTAGTGATGAGCAGCTCCAGGTGGTCGATTATATAGCGCCAGTTTTCCCTGATGCCGTCATAAATGCTATCGAAGTTGCAGTCGATAGCCAAAGTTTCGAATCTGATGGCAAGGAGCATTTCGATAAATTTATTGATTTGCTTTGTAAGTTGGCCTACGAAGATCGTAATTTTGATCGGGTAATTAATATAATTTTTAGGTTTGCAACGCCAGCTTCTACTTTGGGTGACGATGCCATTTTTAATGGCGTGCGAGATCTATTCTCGTTGTACTTGTCGGGGACTCAAGCTTTGCCCAGTCGTAGGCAACATGCTCTCGGTCGCTTATTGATGTCAAGCAATAAAAGACATCAAGATATTGCAGTGCTGCTTTTTCAATCCGCATTTCAATCTGTGCACTGGTCATCCTCTAAAGGTTTTAATTTCGGCGCCCATATTAGAACATACGGATGGGAGCCTAAGACAAATCAAGACGCTTTAGAATGGTATGAGGGTTTTATCAACGTTTTACAACCTTGCTTACGCTCTGGCGAGCTTGATAGAAGATCTCGAGCACGGAAAATTATAGCTAGTCATTTTAGAGGTTTATGGTCTTTTGTAGGTTGCTATGATGTATTAGAGGAATTGGTGGTTTCACAATGCAAAATAGATCAGTGGGTTGAGATCTGGCAACCTATAAAGCAAACTATAAATTTTGATGGTAAGGCTTTTTCCCCATTGGTTCTCAGGCGTCTCGAAGCTTTAGAAACGCTTACCTATCCATCAGATTTGCGTGCTGAGATAGAAGCTTACGTGTTTCGTCCAATATGGGATCATCTATATCAGACCAATGAAGATTTTAATGAGGTAGAAAAGAGAGTAAGTGAAAAGATTGTTGAGCTTGGACGGCAGGTTTCTTCCGACCTCCGATATTTGGAGTCTCTTGGTAGTAGACTATATCAAAACGATAATGCACCTTTGTTTTTATTCGGGAGAGGTTTGGCCAAGGGCGCGCTGTCGCAAGGAGATATGTTCGACTTCCTGGTTAAGTTATTGCAGTCTCATGACTGTGAGCTGAAGAGGCCTCATATATTTTCCGGATTGATCAATGAAATTCATAGCTCTAACCAGGTATTAGCACGCCAGCTCCGAGAAAAGGTGGTAGATACTCCTAAGTTGTCATCGCATTTTGTTGAGTTGCTAATATCGACAGATCTTGAACCTTGGGGGGTTGAGCTACTTATTGAAATGGCTCGGAAAAAAGATCTAGCTGCATGGGAATTGCAGATATTAGGTCATGGCCGGGTTCACGCAAAAATATCCGATATGAAACTAGCTGAGCTCATTGAGGAAACTATCAATCTTGAGTTCGGTGCTTCTGTAGCTTTAGATATTTTGTCAATGCGTTTTTTCACTGAAAATAGAAGCGCTCCTCCAGATGATACGCTTATTGTTGCTGGTAGATCTGCGATCAGTCGTTATTTGGAAACTCATGCTAATGGTGCAAGTAGAGCTATTCCAAGTGGGATAGAGCGAGTGTTGCAAATTTGTATAAATCAAAATTCCCCTAAAGAATTCATATCTAGGGTGATTGAATGTATTGGCGAAGGTTTGAAAGTTGGCCGGTTTTACAGTCATGATGTTCCAAGTATTATAAAGGCAGTCGTAATCTCGTTTCCGGAAATGCTGTTAGATTATTGCTACGCTCCTGAAAACATCTCACGATTATCGACCAGGTTGTTTAAGGATGCGGGTGGAAGGGATCAGCCTTCTTTAAATTTGGTATCCCCCGAGCGTTTGATTGCTTGGTGTAATAGCGATCATAACAAAATCGAGTATCTGATTGGTGCGATTCAAATCTACGTGTCTTCCGATACTTCAGATGACATGCTCAGTGTTCCGAAAGAGGTAAACATTAGTCTTCATGCTCTAGAACTTCTTCGAGTGGCCGCGAATAAAGCCAAAGCTCTTGAGGTTTTCGTAAGAAGAATGATGCCAAGTTGTTGGTCTTCTCTAGCAGATATTCTGGAAGTAAGAACGAGAGCATTTGCTACGCTTGTAGATCATGACTTATCTGAAGTGCGTGAGTTTGTTCAAGCTAGGCTTCCAATAATTGAGGCATCAAATCAGCGGGAAAGAGAGTCTGAAGCTGTCAGGAATTCTGAAATGGAACAACGTTTCGAAAGTTAAATGATATTCGCTTTGTTTGCGCGCCTCAACACAACGCTGTGTTGAGGCTATTTATGTGAGTTTTCAATTTCCCTTGATGCTTTTTGATTAGCGATCTTCATGCGGGTATCGTGCGTCGGTCCTATCATTTCACTAACGTCACCGCTGCGAGAACCACCAGCGTCCCAGAACCACACACATTTCCAGCATTACTCCCTCCATGGGAGCTGCGCTTGCGGGTGGTGGGCTGCGAAGCAGCCCCAGTGCCCCTGACTGATAGGCACTGATGTGTACGAGCTTGATCAGGATGTCAGTCAGAATACTCATAGCCGTTGTGCGGAAAGTGGCCAGTGGAGGTGGGCTCGGGTGATTCGTCACGCTCAAGGCCAAGGCCTGCCCGCAGACGCCGGCCAAAGCTTCCCATCGGTTTCTGGGCTGCTCAGCGACGTAACACGAAGTGCTTTGATACCACTCGCCTAAGGTCGATGTGGCAGACGTTTCTGTGCTCGCCTATGCTCGTGGTCGCCGACAGAGATGGCGCAAAGCCACTTAACACTCAGGAGTCAGGTTGTGATCACGGAATTGAACATCGATGGCGTTACTAGCTACAAATCCAAATCTACCCTCTCACCTACCAACAAAACGTCCCTGATTTATGGGCTGAACGGTGCAGGAAAGAGCACCATCTCTGAGTATTTGTACAATCAAACTGATCCTCGGTTCGCTAAATGCAGCCTGAAAACTAGCCAGCCATGTGAAATTTTGGTCTATAACCAAAGCTTCCTGAATGACTACTTTTATGAGGAGGATAATTTAAGAGGCATTTTCACCCTCTCGAAAGAGAACAAGGTTGCACTCCAGCAAATCGAAGTTGAAACCAAAGAGCTGGAGAAGCATCTGGCTGCTCAGCAGGCCAACTCAGATCTTGCGACTCAAAATTCCACTGCACTCGACCAAGAAAAATCCAAGGCGAGCAAAAAAGTCTGGGAAATTAAAACTAATTTCGCAGGTGGTGACCGTGTTCTGGAATTCTGTTTGGATGGTTTGAAAAAGACGGAACCTCTATTTCAGCATATTATTGGTCTGCCGTTACCGGAGGCCGCACCTGGTTATACGGCAGATGATTTGAAGGCCGAGGCCTCGTCAATCGAGGGTGAGGGTGCAGCTCCGTTCGCAAAAGTCCCACCACTTTCGGCTGGCTGGTTTGGAATTGAAGAGGATTCGCTCTGGTCCAAGATCATCGTTGGTAGTCAGGAGGGTTCAGTTGCTCAGTTCATATCCAAGGCCGGAAACTCGGACTGGGTAAAGCAAGGGCTTCGGTACATTGAAGATGATCAGGGTCCTCAAGCCTGCCCGTTTTGTCAGCAGGAGACGATTACTCAAAGAGTCATCGACTCGATCAGACAAGTATTCGATGAGGCCTATGAACTGGATGTTAATCAGCTGGAGTCATACAAGACAAGATATGAAACGCTGACCTCCAGCCTGAACCTTTACGATATTTCAAACTCTCCGCTTGCCAGCAAGGAGCTTGTGGACGCTTGGAGCATCGCATGCGAAGCTCTGAAGGCGTCAATCCGCGAAAACGTTCTTCTCATCGGCAATAAACTCAAAAGTCCAAGCACGCCGGTTGCTCTCACAGATACACAGTCTACCGCCAACACGATTAATGAATTAATCGGCGGTCTGAACGAACTGATCGATGCCCATAACGCCAAACTGGCGAACAAGAAAAAGACTCTGGATGACATCAGTTCGCGGTTTTGGGCTCTGATGCGATGGGATTATGACCAAACAATTTCTGCTTATTCGCATTCAGCTTCTGAACTTAGCGTCAAGGCAAAAGAAATCCGTCAAGATGGCATTAAGATAAATTCAGATGTGGCGGTGGCTAATAGTAATCTTGCCGCTCTTAGGAAACAAACGGTCAATATTGAAGAATCGATTGAGAACATCAACGCTGGGTTAGTAGAGATAGGCATTGATGGTTTTTCTGTCGTGCCATACGGGGATGATTTTTATCGAGTTTCAAGGGCAATTGATCAGGCGAATGCGTTTCACTCGCTTAGCGAGGGCGAGAAAACGGTCATTAGCTTTCTATACTTCATGGAACTTTGCAAAGGGCAGAAGACCGCTGAAGCGGTACCTCAAGCCAAAGTCGTAGTAATTGACGACCCAATTTCCAGTCTTTCTCATCTCTATGTGTTCAATATCGGTCAATTGATTAAAAAGTACTTTATTAACGATAATCTCTACAAGCAAGTCTTCGTATTGACTCACAGCTTGTATTTCTTCTATGAGTTAACGCATACCAATAAGGAGAATCGTGCGAAAACTCAACATCTCTTTAGAGTCCTCAAAAATACGAATGGAAGCTCCGTGATTCCGATGAAGTATGAGGAGATTCAGAACGATTATCAATCATACTGGTCAATCATAAAGGATCAAGCCTCACCACCCGCGCTGATTGCGAACTGTATGCGGAATATTGTCGAGTACTTTTTCAATTTTGTTCAGAAGAAGGACTTTAACAACGTTTTCCAGAAGCCAGCCTTGTCGACGGATAAATTTACGACGTTCTACAGGTATATGAATCGAGAGTCTCATTCCTTGGGCCAGAATATTTTTGACATAAAGGAATTTGATCATGACGTATTCAAAGACGGCCTCAGGCTGATTTTTGAGGAGTGTGGATATGCTGAACACTACCAGGCTATGAGCAAGTAAAATTGTCTTGGGCCTGGCATTCGCAAATGAGGCGAATGCTCGGTCCCGTGGCTACTCACGCAAGTTCTGAGCGAGTGCCAGTCCAACCTGCATCATTCCTGAATTTTTTGAGAGCAGCGCAGGCGCTGAAAGTTGCCACTGGGGTATTGGTGGAGGGGAGTCTTGTTATTAGGCTTGTGCCGTCCCGTGATGCCAGATAGGGCGCGTTGGGCATGGCTTTTGTAGGCACCCATGTCCACTTCTGGCCATTTTCTGCCGTTCCTCACCTAGCATTTGAAGAAGGCGAGCTCAGCTCTCACTGGATCGTCACAAGTCCCGATTCGATTCCACTGAAAGCCATAACTAGCTGATTTGTTTATAGACACCCTATGAGGTACATCAAAAATCCACCAAATTCCAGCCCCGCGAAAACCGGGTCCTCACAACCAACAACCGTCCGTCTGTCTCCGCACCAAAAAATCAAGGCTTGCAGCGATGCAGGCCTTTTTTGTTTTTGGGACGGGCCAGCAGAAATCGACGTTTCTGTTTCACCGCGAACCTCAACGAGCAGAGACTGAGCACTCCGCCAAATCAGGACGTTTGTCCAGGATTTCCCTAAAGTTTTCGGGGAGATGACCCGATATCGCTGAACGAACCTGGCGTATCGAACCGCCAGGCTTAATAAGAAAAGCCGTCATCAGCGAGTGCACGCCATGTTCGACACGCTCTCTATCCGTCTGAAAATCGTCCTGCTGTCCGGGATCAGTCTGTTGGGCGTCGTCGCCCTGGTCGTCGGCATCAACCTCTACCAGTCACGCCAGAGCGACGCGCTGGTGGGCGAAGCCAGCAGCGCGATGCTCACGCGCAATGTCCAGGCCCTGCTGCTGGCCCGCGCCAGCGAGAAAGCCGAACAACTGCAACGCGCTTTCAGCGACAGCCAGACCGTGGTCACCGCCCTCGCCGACCAGGTGCTCGACCTCCGACACCTGGGCCAGCGCCAGTCGATCCCGGCCGGTGACCTGCGCCAAGCGGCCGACCAGGCCCTGCGCACCACCTTCGACCGCAATCCCGAACTGCTCGGCGTATGGATGGCCTTCGAGCCCGACGCCTTCGACGGAGACGACAGCCAGTTCGTCAACGACGAGGCGCACAAGGGCAGCGACAAAGGCCGTTTCGGCAGCTACTGGAGCCGGGCACAGGGCAGCGTCCTGAACACCCTCATCGGCAGCAACGAGTTGGACAACACTGCCCTGACCCTCAACGGTTCGCCGTTCAACATCTGGTACACCTGCTCGCGGGACAGCGCCAAGCCCTGCCTTCTGGAGCCCTACGCCGACACCGTCGGCGGCAAGACCGTGCTGATGACCAGCATCACCCTGCCGCTGCTGGAAAACGGCAAGGTCATCGGCGTCACCGGTGTCGATATCGCCCTCGACTCGCTGCAAGGTTCAGCGGTGAGCGCCCAGCGATCGCTGTTCAACGGTGCCGGGCAACTGACCATCGCCTCGTCCACCGGCGTGCTGGCGGCCAGCAGCAAAGATGCCGCCCTGGTCAGCAAGAAGATCGACGACGCCTTCGGTGCATATGGCAAGCCGCTGCTGCAAGCCTTCGCCAGCGGCCAGCCACAGGTGTTCGATCAGGAACAGAACGTTCGCGCCCTGTTCCCGGTGCAGCCCATCAGCGGCAGCAAGCCCTGGGGCATCATCATCGACCTGCCGCGCAACGTGCTACTGGCCGATATCATCAGCCTGCAGCAGACCCTCGACGACGCCCGCACCGCAGGCACCCTGAAGGTGCTGTTGCTGGCGACCCTCGCCGGCCTCGGCGGCCTGGCGCTGATGTGGCTGACCGCCAGCGGCGTGACCCGCCCGCTCAACAGCGTGGCGCACATGCTCGAAGACATCGCCAGCGGTGAGGGCGACCTGACCCAGCGCCTGAATTACACCCGCCGGGACGAACTGGGCCGCCTGACCCAGGGCTTCAACCGCTTCCTCGACAAGCTGCAGCCGACCATCGCGCAGATCAAGCAGAGCATCAGCCAGACCCGCGCCACCGCCGACCAGTCCTCGGAAATCGCCCGGCGAACCAGCGACGGCATGCACCTGCAATTTCGCGAAATCGACCAGGTCGCCACCGCGTCCAATGAAATGAGCGCCACCGCCCACGACGTCGCCAACAGTGCCGCCAGCGCCGCCGAGGCTGCCCGCGGTGCCGACCACTCGGCCCGCGAGGGCATGGCGATCATCGAGCGCAGCACCCGCGACATCGCCCAGCTGGCCGATACCGTCAGCCAGGCCGTCGGTGAAGTGGAAACCCTGGCCAGCACCAGCGAGCAGATCGGCTCGGTGCTCGAAGTGATCCGCAGCATCGCCGAGCAGACCAACCTGCTGGCCCTCAACGCCGCCATCGAAGCGGCCCGGGCGGGCGAAAGCGGGCGTGGGTTCGCGGTGGTCGCCGATGAAGTACGCAACCTGGCCAAGCGCACCCAGGACTCGGTGGAGGAAATCCGTCACGTGATCGAGCGCCTGCAAAGCCATACCCGCGACGTGGTCGCCAGCATGCACGCCAGCCACGGCAAGGCCCAGGAGAACGCCGACCAGATCACCCAGGCGGTGCACGCCCTGGACCGCATCAGCGAGGCCGTCACGGTGATCACCGACATGAACCTGCAGATCGCCAGCGCGGCCGAGCAACAGAGCGCGGTCGCCGAGGAGGTCAACCGCAACGTTTCGGCGATCCGCGGCGTCACCGAGACGCTGACGGGCCAGGCCGACCAGTCGGCGCAGGTGACCAGCCAGCTCAACAGCCTGTCGGCACAGCAGATGAAGCTGATGGATCAATTCAAGGTTTGACCGGCTGATCAGATTGCATCGAGTCCTGCCTCAACCTCTGGAACTCAACTAAAACCCGCCTTACGGCGGGTTTTATCGCTATGGCTCGTAAAAACACCCACCCAACGGATCAGTCCAGACCAGATCCCCAGTAGCGGGGCGTCTCATCAGATTGTCGAGCCTGGCGTCGACGCTGCATTCATGACGCTCGGCAAACTCCGCCGCGCTGGCCAGCGTCATCAGGACTCCCGCAAAGTCTGGATGCACATCGGCCAAGGCCAGGCATTGTTCGTAAAGGGCGTCGTTGGCCGGCAGTTCGTCATTGTCGTCGAGCAACCCCGACAACAATCCGGCAAGCACCGGCTCACTGGCCTCATCCACACTGACCAACCGCTCCACTTCGGCCAGCCAATAGAACTCGTCTTCGCTTCCCGGGAGTGAAGAATCAGAAGGGCCTACAGCGCCATAGTCATGAATGGTCTCGACAACGCTACGGTTGCCGTCGGCCCACTGCCGGGCGAGAAAGTTGTGGCCGCATCCTTCGATCGTCAGGCGATACAGACTGTCGCCGCGCTCGAACAACATGCTGTTCGAACCCTGGCAAAGGAACGTGGCCTGGTTCAGTGGTGCTTGTTCAAGCAGCGCCCGAAAGTTCGGTCCATTGAATATCGGTTGTTCGATCATGCTCGTCCCCCGACTCCCGACGCTGCGACCGCAGCCCTGGAGAGCAGGCCAAGTTCGCTTCTTGGATGAGGTTTTTCCCCCAGCCAGTTGGGAATCAGAGCACCCTGGGCCGCGAAATGTTCGACATGAACCACGGTGATTTTTCCATCGGTGTAGGCCACCGCGTTGAGCATTTTCCAGGCACCGGGGCGGGCGCGGCGAAACAGGCCGTAGGCGGACGCTACGTAGTTCAGGCCCGTGCCGAGTCCAAACATGACAATGAGCCGGGTTTCCTCCGGCAGATCACGAAGAAAAGCCGTGGTGCAGTTGGTCGCGACCAATGTGCCGAACGGGGTAGCGATGAATTTGTCCAGCATCCCGCCACCCGAGCCTTTCCAGGACGCTGAGTTGCGATCGTAGCGCTCCACACTGCAACGAACGAGTGATGCGAAATGAAATCGCCCGGACGTGTCCGCGATCAGGCGGTCTACCTGTTTCTTCAGCCTGCCGGGCTCGTCGGTGGGGATGAGGCCGACGTGGGCCAGAATCTTGCCGACGTTGAGACGACTGCCCTTGAACGCAATGTCGTCATGCGGTGTGGAGGCGAGGGCGCCAGCCTGGGTCGGCCCCTTGGAGAAGCCCAGTACCACGATCTCTGGCCGGGTGCTGCCCCAGGCCAGAGGGTTTGCCGTGATTCGCCAATCGCCTTCCGTGTGTCTGGACACATCGAACTGTGGCGCAGCATCACGATGGCACCGCGTGCAGGTGACGCGGCCATGACTCGGTAAGCAACTCATCAATCCTCCCGGGCTCCCGCGTCGCGCTGCGGAAAACTTGAATGGCAACCATCAATGCGATGGGTCAAGTGGCTTATAGAAAGGTAGACGCTCGCCTCTCGGGCAGCTCTGGCTTAAAGGTTTCACCCGGGTTCTTCGCATGATTGAAACAAATTGAAACAATCATTTTGATTCTATTGAGCGTAAAGAATTTTCCCCGGGTTGCTGACCGCTGGTCGCCTGAAAGCCATATGGCGCTTCGCCTTCATTGTCTTTTTCCGGGGATTATCACCAAAGAATTAATACTAAGTACATGTACGAATTGTCCGACGTGGATCCAATTTTTCCGCTACAAATCCCACCCAAATGGAACCTGTAGTCGCCAAGGTCAGGCTGTTCGACACAAGCAGTGTGTGTAGTTCCCGAGGGATAGACCCCGCACGCATCATCGCGCTTGAATTGCCTGATCCACGAAGGAGTCACCCGTGGACAGAAGATTCGCCAAGTCACTTTTTGTACGTCGTTCCACTCTGCCTCTGGCGATCAGCCTGGCGGCCGCCGGCCTGCTTTCGACGTTCACCGCTGAAGAGGCGCTTGCCGCGTGCCTTGTTGCGGCGCCAAACATCACCTGTGACGGGGTCATCCTCTCGACGTTCAACAGCGCGCTGACCAACCCGGTGGTGATTGTCAACAATGGTGCACAGATGTCCACGACACTGGGCGCCGTGCTGAACCTGAGCGGCAACGGCGTCAACCTCACCAACTCCGGCACCATCGGTCCGACCTTCCTGGGTTCGCTGGTCAACTTCACCTCCGGCGCGGTCATCGGCAACACCAACAACAGTTCGGTTGTGATCAATAACGCCGGGCTGATCAGGGCGGTCGGCGACACCCTGTCGAGCAACCTGCTCACCCTGACGGGCATGGCGCTGGAGGTGAAGAACGGCTCGAACGGCTTCGTCACCATCAACAACAACAGCGGCGGTGTCATCGACGCGGCGCCGCTGATCACCGCGGGGGTGCTGGCGGGCGCTGACATTCCCAGCGTGGTGGTCTACAACCCGTTGAACGGCGCGGCGGGTGTCGGCCCGAAAGTCACCTTCAGCAACGCCAGCACGGCCAGTATCACCGGGCGTATCGCCCTTCAGGGTTCATCGCTGGGCAACACCTTCATCAACGCCGGCACCCTCACCGGCAGCCTGGCGATGGGCGCTGGCGGCACCACCCCGAACACCTTCATCGCAGTGACCGGGTCGCAGGTGCAGAAGGGCGCGGGCATCGGCGTCGACCTGGGCGTGATCGGCAAGCTGGGGGTTGCCTTCGCGGCCGCGGGCATCGTCGACGGCGGTCTCAACGGCAGCAACACCCTGGTCCTGCAGAACACCTCTGATCCGCTCAACCCCGGCAGTGGTGCAAGTGGCAGCGGCAGTGTGTCCGTGGCCAACTACAAGAACTTCCCCAACCTGAAAGTCATCAGCGGCACCTGGAGCGTGTTCGGCAATCTGCTGGACGGGCTCGCCAGCCCTTCGGTCGAGCTGACCGGCGGTGTCCTGAGCATCGACGATTCCGCGGTCTTCGGCAGCGCTACCGTCGTGGCCAACGGCGGCAACCTGCGGTCCCTGGACTCGAGCGTCACCCTGAGCAACCTGATCACCATCGGTAGCAGCGGCCTGACCGTTTCCGGCATCCAGCAGTTGGCCATCTCCGGTCAGTTGACCGGCAGTGGCGCACTGACCAAATCGCAGGCCAGTACCCTGGTCCTGAGCAATGCCAGCAACAACTTCAGCGGCGGCGTCATCCTCGACGGCGGCACCCTGTCGCTGACCAACGCCGCGGCGTTGACGGGCGGCGCCGTGTCGGTGACCGGCGCATCGACCCTGCAGGCCAGCGCGCCGATGACCCTGAGCAACGGCATCAGCCTGGCGGCGGCGCTGGGCGTGAACGGCGGGGTGAATGCGCTGACCCTGAGCGGCAACATCACCGGCGCGGGATCGCTGAGCAAGATCGGCAGCGGCGACCTGACCCTCAGCGGCAGCAACAACTTCTCCGGTGGCTTCGCCCTGGGTGGCGGCAACGTGATCTTCGCCAATGCCGCGGCAATCGGCAGCGGTGGGCTGAGCCTGACGGCGAACTCCACCCTGACCAATACCGCCGCGGTCAGCCTGAGCAACAACATCGCCCTGAGCAACCGTGTCCTGACGCTCAGCGGCGGCAACGCCGTGACCCTGAGTGGCTCGATCTCCGGTAGCGGGAGCCTGATCAAGCAGGGGACCGCCGACCTGACCCTGACCGGCACCAACACCTTCGGCGGCGTCAGCCTGCAAGCCGGCAAGCTGATCATCGGCAGCAACAGTGCCCTCGGCGTTGGCACGTTCAATGTCTCCGGCGGTACCTCGCTGGACACCAACGCGACGCGTACCGTCACCAACAACGTGACGCTCGGCGGCACCGTCAGCGTGGCCGGGAGCAACGACCTGACCCTCGGCGGCTCGATCACCGGGGCGGGAGGCATCAGCAAGAATGGCAACTCGACGCTGACCCTCATCGGCAGTAACAGTGACTTCGTCGGCGGGGTGGCCCTCAATGCCGGTACGCTGCTGGTCGATAAAGCCGCGTCCCTGGGCGCGGGCGCGCTGACCACTGCCGCCGGTACCACACTGGGCGCCCGCAGCAACGCGACGGTGAGCAACCTGGTCAACCTCAACGGCGACCTGACCTTGAACGGCCCGGCCAACCTCGGCCTGAGCGGGGTGATCAGCGGCACCGGCAACCTGATCAAGAACGGCAGCACGGCTGTGCAACTGTCGGGGGCCAACACCTTCCAGGGCAACACCCTCCTCAATGCCGGCACCCTGTACTTCGGCAATGCCGGGGCGCTCGGGCAGGGCCGCCTGATTGCCGCCGGCGGTACGCTGGATACCTTCTCCGCCGTGGCGATCGCCAATGCCGTCACCCTCAACGGCGCGACCACTGTCGGCGGCACCGCCGACCTGTCTCTGCAAGGTGTCATCGACGGTACCGGCAGCCTGGTCAAGAATGGCAACGCCAACCTGACCCTGACCGGCACCAACGTCTACAGCGGCGGCACCACCCTGAACGCCGGTGGTCTGATCATCAACAATGCCAGCGCGATCGGCTCCGGCGACCTGACCGTCGGTGGCGCGGCCCGCCTGACCGTGGCGGCGCCGCTGACCTTGAACAACGCGGTGCACCTGACCGGCAGCCTGACGTTGCAGGGCAACAGCGCGCTGACCCTCGGCGGGCTGATCGACGGTTCCAGCGGCCTGGTCAAGTCCGGCACCGGTGTGCTGACCCTGAACGGCGCCAACACCTTTGGCGGTGGCACCACCCTCAACGGCGGGGGCCTGGTACTCGGCACCGGTACCGCGCTGGGCAGCGGCACCCTGAGCGCGGCCGCGGGCACTTCGCTGGACAACAGCAGTGCGCTGAGCCTGGCCAACAATGTCACCCTCGGCGGCAACCTCAACGTGCTGGGCAGCAACGACCTGACCCTTGGCGGCACCGTCAGCGGTGCCGGCGGCCTGACCAAGACCGGCGGCTCCAGCCTGATCCTGAACGGCAACAACAACTATCACGGCGCCACCCAACTCAATGGCGGCACCCTGATCCTGGGCAGCAACACCGCGCTGGGCGACGGCGCCCTGAATGCCGCGGCCAACGCCACGCTGGATGCCAACACCGCGGTGGCGATCAACAATCAGGTCAACCTCGCCGGCAACCTCAACATCGGCGGCAACGCCAACCTGGCACTGAGCAACATCGTCAGCGGACTGGGCGGCCTGACCAAGAACGGCCTGGCGACCCTGGCCCTGAACGGCGCCAACCTCTACCAGGGCGGTACCACCCTGAATGCCGGCGGCCTGCTGCTGGGCAACGACCTGGCCCTGGGCAGCGGTGCGCTCAATGTGGCGGGCGCCGCGACCCTGGACAGCGGCTCGGCGCGCAACCTGGCCAACGCCATCAACCTGGGCAGCGACCTGACCCTTGGCGGCAGCAGTGCCCTGACCCTCGGCGGCACCATCGGCGGTGCCGGCGGGCTGATCAAGAACGGTTCCGCCGACCTCACCCTCGGCGGGGCCAACAATTACCAGGGCAATACCCGGCTCGACAGCGGCAAGCTGATCGTCGGCAATGCCAGTGCATTGGGGCAGGGCGCGCTGATCGCGGCACAGGGCACCGTCCTGGACTCCAGCACCGTGCTGACCCTGGCCAATGCCATGACCCTGAACGGCGTGCTCAGTCTCGCCGGCAGCACCGACCTGACCCTGCAGGGCGCCATCACCGGCACCGGCGGCCTGATCAAGAACGGCAGCGGCAACCTGATTCTCGCTGCCAGCAATGGCTATGGCGGCGGAACCACGCTGAACGCCGGTACCCTGACCATCGCCGGCGCTTCGGCCCTGGGCAGTGGCGACCTGACGGTCGGTGGTAGCACCACCCTGGCCAGCAGCGGCGCGCAGTTGCTGGCCAATGCCGTGCATCTGAATGCCGGCCTGACCCTCAACGGCAGCGGCAACCTGACCCTCAATGGTGTCATCGACGGGGCGGCCGGCCTGACCAAGACCGGCAGCAGCAGCGTCACCCTCAACGGTGCCAATACCTACGCCGGGGGCACCAGCCTGAACGGCGGCACCCTGGTGCTCGGTGCGAACACCGCGCTGGGCAGTGGCACCCTGAGCGTCAACGGCGGTTCGCTGGATGCCAACAAGGTGCTCAGTGTCGGCAACGCACTCACGCTCAATGGCAACCTCACCGTGCTGGGCAGCCGCGACCTGACCCTGGGCGGCAACATCACCGGCGTCGGCGGCGTGAACAAGGCTGGCGGCGCGACCCTGGTGCTCAACGGCAACAACAGCTACCTGGGTAACACCAACCTCAACGCCGGTATCCTCGTGCTCGGCAGCAACAGTGCGCTGGGGCAGGGCGTCCTGAATGCGGCGGCCAACACCGCGCTGGATGCCAACACCGCGGTCAGCATCAACAACCAGGTCAACCTGGCCGGCAACACGCTGATCGGCGGCAGCGCCGACCTGACCCTGAACGGTACGCTCAGCGGTGCCGGCGGCCTGACCAAGAACGGCACGGCCAGCCTGGTCCTGAATGGCGCCAACACCTACGTCGGCGGCACCACCCTGGTGGGCGGCACGCTGTCGCTGGGCAACAACCAGTCGATCGGCAACGGCGCCCTGACGGTCGGCGGCAATGCCAGCCTGGACAGCAGCAGCGCGCTCAACCTGGCCAACCAGATCAACCTGGGCAGTGCCCTGAGCCTGGCCGGCAGCAACGACCTGATCCTCTCCGGCGTGGTCGGCGGCAACGGCAGCCTGATCAAGAACGGCGTGGGCAACCTGACCCTGAACGGCGTCAACGGCTATGTCGGCGGCACCACCCTCAATGCCGGTAGCCTGACCCTCGGCAATGCCGGTGCGATCGGCAGCGGCAAGCTGACCGTGGGCGGCGCGGCCAGTCTGAACAGCACTTCGCCGTTCGTCCTGGGCAATGCCATCACCCTGAATGCCGACCTGAACCTGGCGGGCGGTTCCGACCTGGGCCTGAACGGCGTCATCGACGGCAGCGCCGCGTTGCTCAAGAACGGCGCGGGCAATCTGTCCCTGAACGGCGTCAACAGCTACCTCGGCGGCACCACCCTGGCCGCGGGCAGCCTGACCCTCGGCAACGCCAACGCCATCGGCAGTGGCGCGCTGAACGTCAGCGGCGCGGCCACCCTGGGCAACAACGCGGCCTTCGCCCTGGGCAATGCCATCAATCTCGGCGCCGACCTGACCCTGGCCGGCAACAATGCCCTGACTCTCGGTGGCGTCATCGGCGGTAACGGTGGTCTGGTCAAGAGCGGCCTGGCCGACCTGACCCTGAGCGGCGCCAATACCTTCAGCGGCGCGCTGAACATTCTCTCCGGTAGCGTCAGCACCGTCGGCAGCGGCGCCCTGGGCAACACCTCCGGGGTCAATGTCGGCGCCGGCGCCAGCCTCAATCTCGGCGCCAGCGCGGCCATCGGCGGCCTGAGCGGCGCCGGTGCGGTCAACCTTGGCGCGGGCAGTGACCTCACGGTCGGCACCGGCAATGCCAGCAGCGTGTTCAATGGCGGCCTGGCGGGTGCCGGCGGTCTGATCAAGGTCGGCGGCGGCAGCATCGAGCTGGCCGGGGCCAATGCCCTCAGCGGCACGACCCGGATCGATGCAGGCGTGTTGAACGTCAGCGGCTCGCTGGCCAGCGGCCTGGTCCAGGTCAACAACGGCGGTACCCTGGGCGGTGGCGGCACGCTGAGCGGCGCGGTCAATGTGCTCGATGGCGGCCACCTGGCGCTCGACAGCGGCAGCACCCTGCGCGTCGGTTCGCTGACCCTGGGCAACGCCGCCAACCTGGATGTCGGCCTCGGCTCGCCGTCCACCGGCGGTACCGCGCTGCTCAATGTCGGCGGCAACCTGACCCTCGACGGCACGCTGAACGTCAGCGATATCGGCGGTTTCGGCGCCGGCATCTATCGCCTGGTCGACTACAGCGGCGTACTCACCGACAACGGCCTGGTGTTCGGCAGCCTGCCGGGCAGCGTCAGCGCGGCTGACCTGCAACTGCAGACCGCCATCGGCGCGCAGGTCAACCTGCTGGTTGGCGGTGCCAACGGCGCCGTGCTGTTCTGGGACGGCGGCAACACCGGCAGCGACGGCGTGATCCAGGGCGGCAGCGGTACCTGGGACAGCCTGAGCAACAACTGGACCACGGTGAACGGCACCGGCAACCGCGACTGGAGCGGCAACTTCGCGGTGTTCCAGGGCGCGGCGGGCGCGGTCTCGGTCAACGGCACCCAGGCCACCACCGGCCTGCAGTTCGTCACCGACGGCTACACCCTCGGCGGCAGCGGCCAGTTGCAACTGGTCAACAACGGCAGTGGCACCACGACCGTCCGGGTCGACCCGAATGTCACCGCGACCCTCGCCCTCGGCCTGAGCGGCAGCGGCACGCTCAACAAGGTCGACAGCGGTACCCTGGTGCTCACCGGTGGCAACAGCTACAGCGGCGGCACCCGGCTCAACGGCGGCACCCTGGTGCTGGGCAACGACGCGGCGTTGGGCAGCGGCGCGCTGATCGCCGCCAACAACACCACCCTGGACAGCAACAGCGCAGTGACGCTGGCCAACGGCATCAACGCCCTGGGCATCCTCAACCTGGCCGGCGGCAATGCCCTGACCCTGAACGGTGCGGTCACCGGCGGCAGCCTGGTCAAGAACGGCGCGGGCCTGCTGACCCTGAACGGTGCCAACGGCTACAGCGGCGGCACGACCCTGAACGCGGGCGGCCTGGTCCTGGGCAATGCCCTTGCCCTCGGCAGCGGCACCCTGCGTGTGGCAGGCGCGGGCACGCACCTGGACAGCAACGCCGCGCTGAGCCTGGCCAACCTGTTCGACCTGAGCTCGACCCTGACCCTCGATGGCAGCAACGACCTGACCCTGAACGGTACCGTCAGCGGTGCCGGTGGCCTGCTCAAGAACGGCGCGGGCACCCTGACCCTGAACGGCGTCAACAGCTACGTCGGCGGCACCACCCTGGCCGCCGGTGGCCTGGTGCTGGGCAACAGCGCCGCGCTGAGCAACGGCGCCCTCAACGTCAGCGGCGCGTCCAGCCTGGACGCCGGCACTGCGCTGGTGCTGAACAACGCCATCAACCTCGGTGCCGACCTGACCCTGCCGGGCACCGCGGGCCTGACCCTGAACGGTGTCATCGGCGGCAGCGGCGGCCTGAGCAAACTCGGTGGCGGCAGCCTGACCCTGAATGGCAGCAACACCTACCAGGGCGCCACCCAACTCACGGGCGGCACCCTGGTACTCGGCAACAGCGCCGCGCTGGGCAGCGGTGTGCTCATCGCCGGTGCCGGTACCACCCTGGACAACAGCACCGCGCTCAACCTCGGCAACGCCATCAACCTGCTCGGCGGCCTGACCCTTCGCGGCAGTGACAACCTGACCCTGAGCGGGGTCATTTCCGGCGCGGGCGGCCTGGTCAAGAACGGCGCGAGCGTCCTGACCCTGACCGGCGTCAACGGCAACCTCGGCGACACCACCCTGAACGCCGGTACCCTGGTGCTCGGCAATGGCGCCGCGCTGGGCAGTGGCGCCCTGAACACCGCCGATGGCACGACCCTGGACGTGCTCGGCGGCACCGTGCTGAGCAACGCGCTCAACATCGCCGGCAACCTGACCTTCACCGGCAGCAACGACCTGACCCTGATCGGCGCGGTGAATGGCGCGGGTGGCCTGACCAAGAACGGCAACGGCAACCTGACCCTCAACGGGCTCAATGGTTACCTGGGCAACACCAACCTGAACGGCGGCGGCCTGACCCTGGGCAACAGCCAGGCCATCGGTGGCGGTGCGCTGAATGTCGGTGCCGCCTCGACCCTGAGAAGCACGTCGGCGATCAGCCTGGGCAACCAGGTCAACCTGAATGCCAACCTGACCCTCAACGGCACGGGCGACATCGGCCTGAACGGCGTGGTCGCCGGCGCGGGTGCATTGAACAAGACCGGCAGCGGTGTGCTGACCCTCAATGGCGCCAACACCTACCAGGGCGGCACCAACCTGGCCGCCGGCACGCTGGTGCTGGGCAATGCCGGCGCGCTGGGCAGCGGTGCCCTGAGCGTCAGCGGTGCCTCGACCCTGGACAGCAACGCCGCGCTCAGCATCGCCAATGCCATCGCCCTGGATGCCAACCTCACCGTGGCCGGCAGCAACGACCTCGGCCTTGCCGGCAACTTCGCGGGCAACGGCAAACTGATCAAGAACGGTGTTGGCAGCCTGACCCTGACGGGCAGCAACAGCTACCGCGGCGGCACCGACCTGAATGCCGGCACCCTGGTGCTGGGCAATGCCGCCGCACTGGGCAGCGGCACCCTGAACGTAGCGTCCGCTACGCTGAGCAACAGCGCCGTGATGACCCTGGCCAACGCCGTGCAAGTGAGCGGCAACCTGACCCTGGCCGGTGCGCAGAACCTGGTACTGAGCGGCATCCTCGGCGGTGCCGGCAGCCTGACCAAGACCGGCGCGGCCGACCTGACCCTCACCGGGACCAATACCTATGGCGGCGGTACCCGCCTGGACGGCGGTCGTCTGATCCTCGGCAACAGTGGCGCGATCGGCAGCGGCGATCTGACCGCGGCGAACAACACCGTGCTCGACAACAGCACCAGCGTGACCCTGGGCAACGCGGTCCACCTGAATGGCGCGGTCGGCATCGGCGGCAGTGCCGACCTGACCCTCAACGGCGTGGTCGACGGTCCGGGCAGCCTGATCAAGAACGGCGCCGGCAGCCTGACCCTCAGCGGCGCCAACACCTACCTCAGCGGCACGACCCTCAACGCCGGCACCCTGGCACTGGGCAACAATGCCTCGCTGGGCGTCGGTGTCCTGACGGTCGGCGGCGCGTCCTCGCTGATCGCCAACGCTCCGGCCATCACCCTGGGCAACACCCTCGCGCTGAATGCCAACCTGACCCTGCCGGGTGCCAACGACCTGGCCCTGAACGGCGTGGTCAGTGGCGCTGGTCAACTGGTCAAGTCCGGCAGCGGTACCCTGACCCTGAGTGGCCCCAACAGCAGCTTCAGCGGTGGTGTGGCACTGAGCGGCGGCAGCCTGATCGTCGGCAACAACAATGCGCTGGGCACTGGCGCGCTGGTCACCAGCGGCAGCGCGACCTTGCGCGGCACGGGGGTGCTGACGCTCACCAACGACCTCGTCGTCAACGGTGAGCTGAACCTGGTAGCCAACGACACGGCGATGATGAGCGGCCTGCTCAGTGGCAGCGGTACCCTGATCAAGACCGGCATCGACGAACTGGCGCTCCTCGGCAGCAGCACGTTCACCGGCACCCTGGATCTGCGCGACGGTTTCGTCACCACCTTGAACCCTAACGCGCTGGGCAACCCGGGCAATGTCATCCTGGGCAGCGGCACCACCCTGAACATGAACGGCAACAGCAGCATCGGTGGCGTGGCAGGTTCCGGTGTGCTGAACATCGGCAACGGCAGCACCGTCTCCGTAGGCGGCAGCAACGTCGACAACGTGTTCAGCGGTGCGCTCCTGGGTGGCGGTACGCTGAGAAAAGTGGGCAGCGGCGTGCTGACCTACAGCGGGACCTCGGTCGCCAGCCACAACATCCAGGTCAATGGCGGTACGCTGAAGGTCGACGGCGTCCTCAACAGCAGCGGCAATAGCATTACCGTGAACAGCGGTGGCACCCTCACCGGCAGCGGTTCGGCCAACATGATGACCATCGTGCAGAACGGTGGCCACCTGGCCGGCACCAGCGGCAGCACGCTGACCCTGAAAGACCTGATCCTCAGCCAGAACTCCAACATCGACGTGGCGCTCGGCTCGCCGCTGACCGGCAACGTCCCGCTGTTCAACGTCACCGACAACCTGACCCTCGATGGTGTGCTCAACATCACCGACGACGGTGCCTTCGGCAATGGTGTCTATCGCCTGTTCGACTACACCGGCGGTCTCACCAACAACATCGTCGACTTCGGTCTCCTGCCGAGCAACGTGCTCACCACCGAGCTGAGCCTGCAAACCGTGACCCCTGGCCAGGTCAACCTGCAGGTCAACTCGCCGAACCTGATCATCCAGTACTGGGACGGCGCCAATATCACTGCCAACGGCGCGATCGATGGCGGCAGTGGTGTCTGGGACGCCGCCACCAACAACTGGGTGGCCCAGGATGGCAACGGCAACAGCGCCTGGGCCGATCAGTTCGCGGTATTCATGGGTAACGCCGGTACCGTCACCGTCGATAACGCGCAGGCCGTCAACGGCATGCAGTTCATGACCGATGGCTACCAGCTGGTGTCCGGCGGCAATGGTTCGCTGGACATCTCCAACCGCAACGACGGCAAGTTCGCCGTGCGGGTCGACCCCAACGTCACCGCGACCCTGGACCTCGACCTCAACGGCAGCGGTACCCTGCAGAAACTCGACCTCGGCACCCTGGTGCTGAACGGCAACAACGGCTACACCGGCGGCACTCTCCTGCGCAACGGCACTCTGGTGGTCGGCAGCGACAGCGCGCTGGGGACCGGCGCTCTGAGCACCGCCGCCGGCACCGTGCTGGACAGCAATACGGCGGTGACCCTGGGCAACAACATTGCGGTCACCGGCCAGCTGACGCTGCCGGGCAGCAACGACCTGACCCTCAACGGCAACGTCAGCGGCACCGGCAGCCTGCTCAAGGGTGGCGCCAGCCGCCTGACCCTGGGCGGCAGCAACAGCATCAGCGGTCCGCTGGCGTTGAACGCCGGTACCCTGGTGCTGGCGTCGACCGGCGCCCTCGGCAGTGCCACCCTGAACGCCGCCAACGGCACCAGCCTGGACAACGGCCTGGACCTGACCCTGAGCAATACCGTCAACCTGGCCGGCAACCTGACCCTGCTCGGCAGCAACGACCTGACCCTCAGCGGCCTGGTCAACGGTAGCGGTCGCCTGGTCAAACAGGGCGTCAACCGCCTTGCCCTGAATGGGGTCAACGGCTTCAGCGGCGGCGTCGAGCTGCAGTCGGGCACCTTGAGCCTGGGCAATGCCGGGGCGCTGGGCAGTGGCGCGCTGACCGTCAGCGGTACCTCCATACTGGCCAACAGCAATGCTTTCGCCCTGGGCAACGCGTTGCAACTGAACGCCGCGCTGATGCTGGCCGGCAGCAACGACCTGACCCTCAACGGCGTGATCAGCGGCAGCGCGACCGCGCGCCTGATCAAGAACGGCGCCGCGCGCCTGACCCTCAACGGCGCCAACGCCGCATTCAGTGGGGGGACCACCGTCAATGACGGCAACCTGACCCTGGGCAATGCCCTGGCTCTGGGCACCGGCGATCTCAGCGTCACCGGCACGACCCGCCTGGATACCAGCGCGCCGATGACCCTGGGCAACAACGTGGATGTCAGCGGTGTGCTGTCGCTGGCCGGCAACAACGACCTGACCCTGTCCGGCGTGGTCAGCGGCAATGGCACCCTGAACAAGGACGGCCTGGCCAGCGTGACCCTGAGCGGCAACAACAGCTTCGCCGGCATTCTCAACATTCTCTCGGGCACCCTGCGTACCTTGGGCGGCAACGCACTCGGCAACCCGTCGCAGCTCAACCTGAGCAGCGGCGCCAACCTCGACCTGGGCGGCAGCCTCGCCCTGGGTCAACTGGTCGGCAGCGGCGGCGTGATCATCGACGGCGCCAATACCCTGAGCGTCGGTGGCGGTACGTTCGCCGGCAGCCTCGGCGGCAGCGGCACGCTGGACAAGGTCGGCAGCGGCACCCTGACCCTCACCGGCAGCAACAGCCACAGCGGCAACACCCTGATCAGCGGCGGCAGCCTGATGGTCGATGGCAGCCTGGCCAGTGCCAGCGTGGCCGTGGGCAACGGTGCCAGCCTGGGCGGCAGCGGCAGCCTCGGCGGAACCGTGACCGTCGCCAATGGCGGCAACCTGACCCTGCGAGGCGGCACGACCCTGAGCGTCGGCGCGCTGCTGCTGAACGACACCGCCAACCTGAATGCCTCGCTCGGTAGCGCCATGGCGGGCGAACCGGCGCTGGTCGATATCGCCGGCAACCTGACGCTGGATGGCCGTCTCAACGTGACCGATATCGGCGGGTTCGGCGCCGGGGTCTATCGCCTGATGAACTACGGCGGCAGCCTGACCAACAATGGCCTGGTGCTCAACACCCTGCCGGGCTCCGTGCAGGTGGGCGATGTCAATCTGCAGACGGTGATCAACAACCAGGTCAACCTGGTCGTTGGCGGCGCCGGCAACGTCCTGTTCTGGGACGGCAGCCAGATCGTCGGCAACGGCGGCATCGAAGGCGGCTACGGGGTCTGGGACAACAGCAACAGCAACTGGACCAACACCAACGGTACGCTCAACGAGACCTGGAACGGATCCTTCGCGGTGTTCCAGGGCAACGGCGGCACGGTAACCGTCAACGGTGCGCAGAGCATCACCGGCCTGCAGTTCTCCGGCAACGGCTACACCCTCAACGGCGGCGTCGGCGGTCAGTTGCTCACTGCCGCGGGTGCCACCAGCGTGCGTGTCGACAGCGGCAATACCGCGACCCTCGGCGTGGCCATCAATGGCGCGGGGACCCTGACCAAATTCGACAGCGGCACCCTGGTGCTCAACGGCGCCAACGGCTACACCGGCGGTACCGTGCTGAACGGCGGCACCCTGGTGGTGGGCAACGACGCGGCCTTGAGCAGCGGCGCGCTGACCGCGGCCGGCGGCACCACGCTGGACAACAGCAGCGCCGTCACCCTGGCCAACAACGTCACGCTCAACGGCGCCCTGGCGATTGGCGGCAGCAACGCCCTGACCTTGAACGGCGTGCTCAGCGGTAGCGGCGGCCTGATCAAGAACGGTGCGGCCAACCTGACCCTGAACGGCGTCAACACCTACGGCGGCGCGACCTCGCTGGCCAGCGGCAGCCTGACCCTGGGTAACGACAGCGCGATCGGCAGCGGTCCGCTGAACGTCAGCGGCAATGCCACCCTGGCCAGTACTTCCGCCTTGCAACTGGGCAATGCCATCGACCTCGGCGCGGGCGCGCAACTGACCCTGGCCGGTGTTCAGGACACCACCCTCGGCGGCGCCATCGGCGGTACCGGCAGCCTGGTCAAGAACGGCAATGCCGCGCTGCGGCTCGGCGGCAACAACACCTACAGCGGCGGCACCACCATCAACGCGGGCAGCGTGACGGGCACGAGCGCCAGCCTGCAGGGCGCGATCCTCAACAACGGCGCGCTGACCTTCGAGCAGAACGCCGACGGCAGCTACACCGGCAACCTCACCGGCAGCGGCAGCCTGACCAAGACCGGCAGCGGCCAACTGCTGCTCACCGGCAACAACGGCCTGACCGGCAACACCCTGGTCAACGCCGGCAGCCTGGTCAACAACGGCACCCTGGCCAGCGTCAACGTACAGGTCGCCAGCGGCGCCAGCCTCGGCGGCAGCGGCACCTACAGCGGCACCGTCAGCCTCGCCGACGGCGCCAGCCTGAATGTCGGCAGCGCCACCGCGCCACTGTCGGTGGGCAACCTCAACCTGTCCTCGGGCAGCAACCTCAACGTCGCCCTCGGCGCTCCGGGCAGCGCCAGCACCGTGGTTCAGGTGGGCGGCAACCTGGTGCTGGACGGCACCCTGAACATCAGCAATGCCGGTGGCTTCGGGATCGGCGTCTATCGACTGTTCAGCTACGGCGGCAGCCTGACCGACAACGGCCTGGTCTACGGCAGCCTGCCGAGCGGTATCGCCGCCGGCGACCTGACCCTGCAGAGCGCCATCGCCAACCAGCTCAACCTGGTGGTCAGTGGCGCCGGCAACCTGCTGTTCTGGGACGGTAGCCAGACGGTCGGCAACGGCATCATCGACGGCGGCAACGGTGTCTGGGATGCCGTCGGCAGCAACTGGACCAACGCCAGCGGCAGCGTCAACGAAAGCTGGAACGGCACCTTCGCGGTGTTCCAGGGCAGCGGCGGCACGGTGACCGTCAACGGTGCGCAGAACATCACCGGCCTGCAGTTCGCCGGCAACGGCTACACCCTCAACGGCGGCGCGGGCGGTGAACTGCGCACTGCCGCGGGCGCCACCAACCTGCGTGTCGACAGTGGCAACACCGCGACCCTCGGCGTGGCGATCAATGGCGCCGGCACCCTGACCAAGCTCGATGGCGGCACCCTGGTGCTCAGCGGTGCCAACGGCTACACCGGCGGTACCGCGCTCAATGGCGGCACCCTGGTGGTCGGCAATGCCGCGGCCCTGGGCAGCGGCGTGCTGACCGCGGCCGGCGGTACCACGCTGGACAGCAACAGCGCCATCGCCCTGGGCAACGCCGTGGTGCTCAACGGCGCCCTGGCGATCGGCGGCAGCAACGACCAGACCCTCAGTGGCGTGGTCAGCGGCGCGGGCAGTCTGGTCAAGAACGGCAACGCTGCGCTGGCGCTCAGCGGTGCCAACGGCTACACCGGCGGCACCGCGCTCAATGGCGGCACCCTGGTGGTCGGCAACGCCGCGGCCCTGGGCAGCGGTGTGCTGACCGCGGCCGGCGGTACCACGCTGGACAGCAACAGCGCCATTGCCCTGGGCAACGCCGTGGTGCTCAACGGCGCCCTGGCGATCGGCGGCAGCAACGACCTGACCCTCAGTGGCGTGGTCAGCGGCGCGGGCAGCCTGGTCAAGAACGGCAACGCTGCGCTGGTACTCACGGCGGCCAACACCTACAGCGGTGGTACCACGATCAACGCGGGCAGCGTGCGCGGCACGACCAGCAGCCTGCAGGGCGCGATCCTCAACAACGGCGCGCTGACCTTCGAGCAGAACGCCAACGGCAGCTACACTGGCAACCTCACCGGCAGCGGCAGCCTGACCAAGACCGGCAGCGGCCAACTGCTGCTTACCGGCAATAACGGCCTGACCGGCAACACCCTGGTCAGTGCCGGCAGCCTGGTCAACAACGGTACTCTGGCCAGCGCCAATGTGCAGGTCGCCAGCGGCGCCAGCCTCGGTGGCAGCGGCACCTACAGCGGCACCGTCAGCCTCGCCGACGGCGCCAGCCTGAATGCCGGCAACACCAGCACGCCGCTGTCGGTGGGCAACCTCAACCTGTCCTCGGGCAGCAACCTGAACTTCGCGCTCGGCGCGCCGGGCAGCTCGACCACCGTGGTACGGGTGGGCGGCAACCTGGTGCTGGACGGCACGCTGAACATCAGCGATATCGGCGGCTTCGGGGTCGGGGTGTATCAACTGTTCAGCTACGGCGGCAGCCTGACCGACAATGGCCTGGTCTACGGCAGCCTGCCGGGTGGCATCAGCGGTGCCAGCCTGGCCCTGCAGAGCTCCATCGCCAACCAGCTCAACCTGGTGGTGGGCAGCGACAGCGATCTGCAGTTCTGGAACGGTGGCAAGACCAACCCGGACGGCACCATCGCCGGCGGCAGCGGCACCTGGGGCCCGGACACCAACTGGACCAACTCACGTGGCACCAGCAGCAGTGGCTGGGGCGGTACCTTCGCGGTGTTCGGCGGCGCGCCGGGCACCGTCACCGTGGCAGGACTGCGGACCTTCAACGGCCTGCAGTTCCTCAGCAGCGGCTATCAAGTGGTCGCCGGCAGCGGCGGGGCGCTGGCACCGGTCAACGGCAGCGCTGGCAGCCTGGCGGCGGTCCGCGTCAATGCCGGCGCCAGCGCCAGCATCGCGGCGCCGCTGGTGGGCACTGGCGGTATCGAGAAACTCGACACCGGCACGCTGATCCTCACCGGTGCCAACACCTACAGCGGCGGCACCACCGTCAGCGGCGGTACCTTGCAGGGCAACACCAGCAGTCTGCAGGGCCGCATCCTCACCAATGCGGGCGGCACCCTGGTCTTCGATCAGGGCAGCAACGGTCAGCTCATGGGCACCCTCAGCGGCACCGGTGCCATTGCCAAGCGCGGCAGCGGCAGCCTGCTGCTGACCGGCAACCAGCCGGCCAGCGGTACCTTCGCCGTCGATGCGGGCACCCTGATCGTCGGCAACGCGGCCAATCCGGGCAGCGTGCTCGGCTCGCAGGTCACCGTCGCCAACGGCGCCGCCCTGACCGGTACCGGCACGGTCGGCTCGCTGGTCAACCATGGCACCGTGGCCACCGGTCTCGACGGCGGCAACCTGAGCGTGGCGGGCAACTTCACCAACGCCAGCGATGGCACCCTGAGCGTGGCCATCACGCCGTCCCTGACCAACTACCTGAACGTGGGCGGCACCGCGAACCTGGGCGGCACCCTGCAGGTGCTGAACCTCGGCAGCTACACCGGCGATACCCGCTACACCCTGATCAACGCCGCCGGTGGCGTGACCGGCACCTTCGCCAACGCCAGCGGACTGTCGAGCCTGCTGTTCCTCGACTCGGCGCTGACCTACGGGGCCAACACTGTGACACTGTCGGTTGCGCGCAACGGGGTGGCCTTCGCCGACGTCGCCGAAACCAGCAACCAGCGCAACGTCGCGGCCGCGCTGGACACGGCGGCGGCACCGGCCAGCCTGCGCAGCGCGATCATCACGGCCGACCGCGCCACCGCGCTGGCGGCGTTCGACAGCCTGTCGGGCGAGATCCACGCCAGCACCGCCAGCGTGCTGATCGAGGATTCGCGCTATGTCCGCGATGCGCTCAACGACCGCATGCGCCAGTCCGGTTGCAGCAGCGACCAGGATCCGCGTCGCGCGCTGGCGCCGAGCGGCAACCAGCAGGCTACCAGCCAGGGTTGCCAGGGCGAGAGCGTCGGCTGGATCCGCGCGCTGGGCGGCTGGGGTGACTTCGAAGGCGGCCACGCCGCGGCCAATATCGATCGCGACCTGTCCGGTTTCATGCTCGGTATCGACAACAACCTCAACGACGAATGGCGTCTGGGGATCGCCGCCGGCTACAGCAACAGCAGCATCAACGCCAAGGGCCGCGGTGCCGACTCGTCGGTGGACAGCTATCACCTGGCGAGCTACCTGAGCTATCAGATGGACGCGTTCGCCGCGCGCCTGGGGGCCGCCTACACCTGGCACGACATCGACACCAAGCGCGACATCAGCGTGGGCAGCTACAACGACCGCCTGAAAGCCGGCTACAAGGCGCGCAGTGCCCAGGTCTTCGGTGAAGTGGGTTATGCCATCGATGCGGGCGGCGTGGCCCTGGAGCCGTTCGCGGGCCTGGCCTACGTCAACTACGACAGCGACACCGGCCGCGAGAAGGGCGGGGCGGGGCGGCTGGAGGCCAAGGCCGACCAGGACGTGACCTTCTCCACCGTCGGCCTGCGCGTGGGCAAGGCGTTCACGCTGGCCAACGGCGCGGAACTGACGCCACGCGGCAGCCTCGGCTGGCGGCATGCCTTCGGCGATACCAAGCCGGACGCGGACCTGACCTTCGTCGAGGGTGGCGCCAGCTTCAGCAGCCAGGGCGTCCCGATCGCCCGGGATGCCGCGGTGGTCGAGGCGGGGCTGGACCTGAGCATCGGCAGCGCCGGCAAGCTGGGCGTGGGTTACTCGGGGCAGTTGTCCAGCGAGAACCGTGACCATGCGGTGACGCTGACCTTCAGCATGGGCTTCTGATCCGTTGTAGCCTTCGCCGTGGTTCGGCACACCGACAAGCCAGTTCCTACGGGAACGAGCTTGTCGGTGCGCCGAACCACGGCGAAGGGCCGCAACGCGATGCCGATATACGGTATCGTCGCGAACTCACTTGTCCGAGATCGCCCATGGCGCGCTTCTACATCCCTCTTTCCCTGCTGTTCTATCTCCTGGCCCTGTGTTTCGACGCCGTCGAACTGAGCGGCGGCAGCCAGCTGTCGTCCCTGCAAGTGCTCCTGCAGGGCCCATGGGGCATCGTCTTCGGTCTGTTCGGCTGGTTCGCCAACCCGTTGTTCGGCCTGGCCCTGCTGGTGCGCCGGCGCTGGCGCTGGTTCGCGCTGGTCCTCGGCCTCTGCGCGTTGTACCTGGCCATTGGCAGCCATGCCATCGAACGTCTGCCGGACAACCAGAGCTACACCTTCCACGGCGTCCTGCACTTCGCGCCTGGCTACTACCTGTGGGTCTTCGCCATCGCCGTGTTCTGCGCCGGCCAGGCCTGGTGGTGCAGCCGCGGGCGCAACGTCGAGGTGCCGCGCTGGGGACTGGTCGAGGGTGGTTTGGCGCTGTTGCTGCTGGCGGTGGTGCTGATCGGTCTGCGCGACGAAAGCCTGCGCTTCGATATCGAGCGAGCCCTGGAGTGGCCCTCGGGGTGGGAGATGCGGCCACCCGTGCGCGGGGAGTCGATCTGATGAGCGTGCTGACTGACGAAGCGCTGGTCGCCATGGCCCTGAAGAACCCGGTCAATGTCGAGCTGCTGCGGGTGCTGGTGGAACTCGACCTGCCGCAGTGCATGCTGACCGCCGGTTGCCTGTTCCAGGCCCTGTGGAACCTCAGGAGTGGCCGCGAGCCGGACTGGGGGGTGAAGGACTACGACGTGATCTACTTCGACAGCGACCTGTCGTGGGAGGCGGAAGACCGCGTGATCCAGCGCGTGCGCCAGGCCTGTGGCGCGCTGGCCGACAAGGTCGAGGTGCGCAACCAGGCGCGGGTGCACCTCTGGTATGAGGACAAGTTTGGTGTGCCTTATACACCGCTGCTCAAGGTCACCGACGGCATCGACCGCTATCTGGTGCGCTCCACCTGCCTGGGGCTGGATGTGCGCAGTGGCGAGCTGTACAGCACCTGGGGGCTGGATGATCTGCAGCAGGGGGTGTTGCGCAGCAATCCGTTGAATCACCAGCCGCCGTTGTTCCAGGAAAAGGCCAGGAAGTACCAGGAGCGCTGGTCGTGGTTGACGATCGAGGATTGAGGGGGGGGGGGGCCAAGTGCTCGCCGTGACAGGTGCGGGGCCCTTGAGATCGAGCGCCGCCCGCGCGGCGCATCGCGGTGCATGACGATGCTCTTATAGCGCCCTTCAGATCGAGCGCCGTCCGCACGGCGCTTCGCGAGCAAGCTCGCTCCCACAGTTTGTTGCAACGCGCCATGGCTTGTGGGATTTGAGTTGTCAGCCCTTGGTGCTTGGCGATTTATTGCGGGGAGGCTGTTGGGCCCGACTTGATATCGCATCGTAAAAACAAGGCGGACAACCATGGCCTATCAGACATAGGTTCGTTGCAACAAACTGTGGGAGCGAGCTTGCTCGCGAAGCGCCGTGCGGACGGCGCTCGATCTCAAGGGCGCTGCAAGACTCAAGACAGGCAGCCGGTAGTTGCAACCGATCCCTCAAGCCTTGCGCTTGAGCGGTTCGCCGTCGAACTTCACCCCAGCCAGGCCATGGGCGATCAGTGCGCGGATATTGCCGTGGTCGCTGCCTTCGGGGGTGGCCAGCACCGAGCGGTAGTGCTCGCCGAAGGCCAGCAGGGTTTCCTGATCGCTCAGGCCTTCCAGCAGGGCCAGGCCGAGGGTCTTGCACGAACCTTCGTTCTGCCCGGCGGCGCTGGCCACGCCGCCGTTGTCGAAGGCGGTCTGCTGGTAGTCATAGTGTTCGGCGACGAAGGCCAGGGTGTCGGCGAAAACGTGTTCGCCGGTGTCGAGGCTGGCGCGCAGCCGGGTCAGGTCAGTCATGGGTTTTTCCTTTGGCGAACGCGGCCTGCTGCTCGGCGCTGGCCTCTTTCTGGTATTGGTTTTTCCACTGCTCGTAAGGCATGCCGTAGACCACCTCGCGGGCGTCATCCAGGCTGACGTCTATCTGGCGGTCGTCCGCGGCCGCCTTGTACCACTTGGACAGGCAGTTGCGGCAGAAGCCGGACAGGTTCATCAGGTCGATGTTCTGCACGTCGCTGCGCTGGCGCAGGTGTTCGACCAGGCGACGGAACGCCGCTGCTTCGAGTTCGAGTTGTTCTTGCGGAGTCATGGCTTTCTCGGTTTCAGGCGATTCGGTTCTTCAGGTGGCGGCCACCGTTGATGACCACGTTGCTGCCGGTGCTGTACTGACTTTCGAGGAGGAAGAACACCGCGTCGATCAGCGGCTGGGCGCCGGGCTCGAATTCCAGCAGGGCCTTCTTCAGGGTCTGCTGGCGGTACTGCTCGTCGCCGCCTTCCTTGAGGATCAGCAGCCCCGGCAGCACGGCATTCACCCGCACCGTGGGCGCGTACTTCTCGGCGAACGACAGCACCATGTTCTGCAGCGCGGCCTTGGTCGCGGCGTAGCCGATATGGCTCTTGCTGCCGCGCGACGAGGTCTCGTCGCAGATATGGATGATGTCCGCCTTGTCCAGCTTCAGCAACTGCTCGCCGAGGGCCAGGTTGAGGTGGTACGGCGCCTCGACGTGGAGCTTGAACATGGTGGTGAGGTTGTCCAGGTCGTCGTCGAGCCACAGCGAAGCGTTGTGGACGATCGCGCGCAGGCCATCGTAGTGGTTGCGCAGGTGCTCGATCAGGGCTTCGCGGTCGTCTTCGCGGCACAGGTCGGCCTGGAACGGGATGATGTTCGGATGCGCCGGAGCGGTGATCTTGCTGCGGCTGGCGCTGACCACCGTGTGGCCGGCCTGCGCCAGTTGCGTGGCCAGCGCCAGCCCGACTCGCTGGCTGCCACCGGTAACTAGGATTGGGCTGTTCATATGCGGGGACGATCAACTTTTTCAGGTTCGCGGTCAGTCGCCAGCATACCCGAACTCGCCTGGAATGACCGCCCCCGGCCGGTCAGCGGCTTTCCAGCGATTCGCCGGCGTTGCCCGGCGCCGGTGCCACCGCTGGGCGGGCATTGAGCCAGCCGGCCAGGCAGCGGGTCGACAGGGGAATGAACAGGTACACCATCAGCGGCGTCAGCCCCAGGGTGCTGAGCAGGATGCGCGGCAGCAGGCTCAGTTCCGCCAGCCAGTGGCCGAACAGCAGGTTGAACGCCAGCGACACCGGAAAGAACGCCAGCCAGATCGCCACCGCCTGTTTCCAGCGCGGCGGACGCTGCGCGGCGTCGTTGCCGAACCAGCCTTCGATACCGCTCACGCGTTTCTCCGTCGGCTGTTCGAACAACCCGTTGCCGCGGGCCAGCCAGGCGCTGCGCGAGGCGGAGAACTCCCAGGCATGCAGGGTCTTTTCGTCGACGAAGCGGAAGATGATCTGGAATTCGTCGCCCTGGGGCGGCGGGGCCAGCACGCCGGAGCCGAGGTAGCCGGGAAAGTCGGTGGCCAACTGCTCGCCTTCGTGCAGCCAGGCGATCATGTCCTGATAACGGCCCTCGGCAGCACGCCGGGCAAGCATCAGGGTAACGGGTGGGGTAGACATCGTGTATCTCCTGGCAACGGGTCGCGGCGGGTAGCCATGACCACGGATCGCCGCCCGGGGTGTTGGGCGGCGTCCGAAAACAAGCAAGGATTATTCCGTAAATATTGTGACTCGTCAGTGTCGGTTTTGACCTGGTTCACAGTGATGTTTGGTCCTGCTTCCTCTCGCCGGGCTAGAATGGTCATCCTTTTCCTACAACCTGCGGCGTGTCAGGCGATGATCGAGCTTTCCCCGGCTTCACTCAGCGAGCGTGGTCTGGACCATGAGGAGCTGTTTCCCATTCGTGAAGTGGCACGCCTGACGGGCATCAATCCGGTCACCCTGCGCGCCTGGGAGCGCCGTTATGGCCTGATCCAGCCGACACGCACCGAAAGTGGGCATCGCTTGTATTCGCGCTCCGATATCGACGACGTCCGCCATATCCTCGGCTGGATCGAACGCGGCGTGGCGGTGAGCAAGGTCGGCAAGATCCTCGCGCGCGACCGCGCGGCGCAGAGCCAGCCCGAGCAGAGCGTCAGCCCCGCGCCGGTCAGGGACCACGAGCAATGGCGCAATCAGCTGCGCCAGGCAGTGCAGGGGTTCGACGAAAGCCGGCTGGAGCGGGTCTACGGCCAGGTGTTCGCCAGTTATCCCCTGGCCGTGGTGTTCCAGGACATCCTCATGCCGCTGTGGCAGGAACTGCGCGTGGCCCATGACGGTTTCGGCCGCCTCAGCGAATGGCTGTTCCTCGATACCTTTCTGCGTGCCCGCGCCTGGCAGCGCCTGCAACTGGCGCGGGAAGAACAATCCACGCGAGTGCTGCTGGCCGCGCTGCCGGAGCAGTGCCGCGAGCTGGAACTGCTGGTCTGCGCTCTGTTGCTGGGCAGCAGCGACGTGGCGGTGAGCGTGCTGGCGCCGGGGCAGCCGCTGGAGGAGTTGAGCCTGGTCTGCGAACGCATGGCCCCCGATGCGCTGGTGCTGTTTTCCAACCACGCTCCCGCCGCCGACCTGGCCAAGCGTCTGGCACGCCTGGCGCTGGCCCTGGATTGTCCGTTGCTGTTCGCCGGCGAGGCGTCGGAAATGCTTCAGGACAACCTGGTCGGTTCACAGATCGTCTGTCTGGGCGGGGAAGGGCGCTTGATGCGCCGGCGTCTGCAGCAGTGCCTCGAAGGCCACCTCGACAGTTAGGCTCTGTACGAAATGCATCCGAGCTCGCCCATGCTGCGTTGAAAACGGGCTCGGAATGCTCATTTACTCCAGTAAACTCCGCTTCCTCGCCCGTTTTCGCCTTGCCTGGCCTTCGCTCGAATACATTTCGTACAGAGCCTAGCTGCAGTGCACTTGCGGATGGGTGCGGCGGTGCTGCTGCAACATGTACTGGCGCAAGCGCTCGATCTCTTCCGGCTGGCGCTGGCTCAGCTTGTAGGCGGCCAGGCCGTCCACGGTGAGCCGCTGCAGGGTGCCGCGCAGGGCGATGGGGGCGATGCCGTCCGGGGCGAACCAGAGATTGAAGGTTTTCGGCGCCTTGCGCCCTGACGGCAGTTCCAGCAGCACGCCCTTGAAGGAGATTTCCCGGACTTTCAGGCCGCTGCTCAGGCCCAGCTGGTCTTCCAGCATCACCGGCGTGTCCAGGCTCAGGCGCCAGGGCCGCACCACCGCGCCTTCTTCATAGATGCTCGGCGCGCCCACCTGCAGGTGCAGGGCGTGGAACTCGTCCTCCACCAGCAACAGCGGAAAACTCATCTGCTGGTTGTCCAGTTGTGCCTGCACGGTGACCTGTTCGTTGGCCACCAGGCGGGTGAGCAATTGCTGGACGTCGCTGCGACCGTTGAGGCGCAGCGTGGAATTGGGGTCCACGCGGTTGAGCTGGGGCGAGCGGTGCACGCTCTGGATGAAATCCAGCTCGTCCTGGGTCAGAAGGGCATCGGCTTGCATGATGATTACTGCTGCGATTTTTCCGGGTGATGAATGGACAGCGAATCGGTGCCTTTGTTAGGACCGTTGGTCGCTTTCCAACTGCTGGATGCGAGCCCGCGCTTCGGCCAGCTGTCGCTCCAGCTCGGTCACCCGCTGCTCGGCCTCGACCTGGCGGGTGACATCCTTCTGGATGCCGATGAAGTAGGTGAGCTGGTCCGCTTCGTTGAACACCGGGGTGATCGACAGCTCGTTCCAGAAAGCGCTGCCGTCCTTGCGGTAGTTGCGCAGGATTTCGCGGCACGGCTGGCGGCTTTCCAGGGCCCGGCGGATCAGCGCGCGGGCCGGCTGGTCGCGGTCGCTGCCCTGGAGGAAGCGGCAATCGCGGTAGAGGATGTCATTGGCGTCGTAGCCGCTGAGGCGCTCGAACGCCGGGTTCACGTAGATCAGGATGGTGTCCTCGTCGCCTTCCTGTTCGGCGACCACGATGCCGTCGTTGGAGGCATCGATCATGCGTTGCAGCAATGTGGCGTTGATCATCGGGGGAACCGGCGCGAGGGCTGTTGGGAGGGGCGATTCTAGTGCATGTCAGGCCAGCGGATAAGGCCTTTTGCCAGCCATCGGTGCTAGTATCCTACGCTTTTGCTCAGATACGGTATTCGTCATGAAAGTGGTCATCCTGTCCGGTTCGGTCTACGGCACCGCCGAAGAAGTCGCACGTCACGCCCAGTCTCTGCTCAAGGCCGCGGGTTTCGAGGCCTGGCACGCGGCTCGCGCCACGCTCGCCGATGTCCAGGCGTTCGAGCCCCAGGCATTTCTCGCCGTGACCTCCACCACCGGCATGGGCGAGCTGCCGGACAGCCTGGTGCCGCTGTTCAGCGAGATCCGCGACAGCCTGCCCGCGGCCTGGCGTGGCCTGCCGGGCGCGGTGCTGGCGCTGGGCGACTCCAGCTACGGTGACACCTTCTGCGGCGGCGGCGAGCAGCTGCGCGAGCTGTTCGCCGAGCTGGGGGTCGAGGAAGTCCAGCCGATGCTGCGCCTGGATGCCAGCGAGACGGTGACCCCGGAAGTCGACGCCGAGCCCTGGCTCGCCGAGTTCGCCGCCACGCTGCGCGGCTGATCGCCCCAGGCGGCGCGGCAACCCCAGCCGCGCCGCCGCCTGACCTTCGCGCCGTTCGGCGCCTGTCCTGCAAGGTCATCAAGCTGGCTGCCAAGGAAACTTTCGCTTCTTCCAGGGCTGACTATGCTGTCCCACAGAGCACGAAAATGTGCCGCCGTGACCAACACTTGAAACAATCCACCACCAGCCGAGATCTCCCAATGCCACTGGCAGAGATTCCTCTGTGCGTCTGGCGGACACGGAGCCTGGGATTCACGTTCCGCGGCCAGAGCATTCGCTACTGGACGGCAGGGCAGGGAGAGCCACTGCTACTCATTCACGGATTTCCAACCGCCAGCTGGGACTGGCACTACCTCTGGCAGCCACTGGCGCAGCGCTTTCGCCTGATCGCCTGCGACATGCTCGGCTTCGGCGATTCCGCCAAGCCGCCCGGGCACCACTACAGCCTGCTGGAGCAGGCCGATCTGCAGCAGGCCCTGCTGGGGCACCTGCAGGTCCGGGAGCCCGTGCATATCCTCGCCCATGACTATGGCGGCAGCGTGGCTCAGGAGCTGCTGGCGCGCCATCAGGAAGGGCGGATCGAGATCGCCAGTTGCGCCTTTCTCAACGCCGGGCTGTTTCCCGAGTGCCATCGTCCATTGCTGTTCCAGCGGCTGCTGCTCAGTCGCCTGGGTTGGCTGGTGGCGCGGACATTCGACCGCGACGGCCTGGTGCGCAGTGTCGGGCAGACCTATGGCCCCTCCACCCATCCCAGTGAAAGCGCGCTGGATGACTGCTGGAGCCTGATCGCCTCGAACCGCGGCAACCGCATCCTGCACCGCCTGTCGGGTTACCTGATCGAGCGCAAGGCGCATCGCCAGCGCTGGGTCGGTGCGCTGCAGACCGCGGGAATGCCGTTGCGCTTCATCAATGGCGCGGCCGACCCTGTTTCCGGCGCGCACATGGTCGAGCGCTACGAGGAACTGGTGCCGGAGCCCGACACCGTCCTGCTCCAGGGCATCGGTCATTACCCGCATACCGAGTCGCCAGGCCAGGTGCTGCGGCATTACCTGGATTTTCGCCACCGACCGCTGGCGTGGTGTCCGCAGAAGGTCGCCTGGTCCTGACCCAGGCCTGGCTTATCGCCTGCCATTCAGCGCCCACCCGGTTCGTTGTCCGGGGCCGGGCGCTGGCCGACACTGCCGCTTCCGTTCCCTGTTCAGTTGGAGTTGCGTCATGAGCGATTCGGTTCGCCTGGAAAATAGAGTGGTGATCGTCACTGGCGCCGGTGGTGGCCTCGGCCGCGCCCATGCCCTGTTGTTCGCCCGTCACGGGGCGAAGGTGGTGGTCAACGATCTGGGCGGTTCGACCCATGGCGAAGGCGCCAACGCTTCGGCCGCCGACCGCGTGGTCGCGGAAATTCGCGAGGCTGGCGGCGAGGCGGTGGCCAACCACGATTCGGTGACCGACGGTCAGCGCATCGTCGAGCAGGCCCTGGACAGCTTCGGCCGCGTCGATGTGCTGGTGAACAACGCCGGCATCCTGCGCGACAAGACCTTCCACAAGATGGAAGACGCCGATTGGGACCTGGTCTACAAGGTCCACGTCGAGGGTGCCTACAAGGTCACCCGCGCCGCCTGGCCACACCTGCGCGAGCAGAACTGGGGGCGGGTGATCTTCACCTCGTCCACGTCCGGGATCTACGGCAATTTCGGCCAGGCCAACTACGGCATGGCCAAGCTCGGTCTCTACGGCCTGACCCGCACCCTGGCCCTGGAAGGCCGCAAGAACGGCGTGCTGGTCAATGCCATCGCCCCGACCGGTGGCACGCGCATGACCGAAGGGCTGATCCCGCAGCAGGTGTTCGAACAGCTCAAACCTGAACTGATCAGCCCGCTGGTGGTGTACCTGGGCAGCGAGCAGTGCCAGGACAGCGGCAACCTGTACGAGGTCGGTGGCGGCTGGGTCGGCCAGGTGCGCTGGGAGCGCAGCCTGGGTGTCGGCTTCGACCCGCAGGGCGGTTTCAGTGCCGAGGATGTCGCGGCCAACTGGGGCCGGATCGGTGACTTCGACGGCGCCGAGCATCCGTCCGACAGCCTGCAGGCGATGCAGCAGATGCTGGCCAACCTGCAACGGTTCGCAAAACCCTGACACTGCGTTTTCTGTCGCGATCGGCGGATCTTTCCTAAGCTGGAAAGCTTTGATCGCGACAGGAGTGCGCAGCATGTACGAATCGAAGAACGACGAGGTCCTTTCCAGCGAAGCCTTCCGCAGCCGGCTGCTGCTGCATGCCTTGGGCGCGGTCCTGCTGCTGTTCGGCTCGATCCTGATCGGCGTGGTCGGGCACCTGCATTTCGAGGAAGGCGTGACCTGGTACGACGCGGCGTTCAACGCCACCCTGCTGCTGGGCGGCATGGGCCCGGTGAACCTGCCGCAGACCCATGGCGGCAAGCTGTTCTTCGCCGTGTATGGGCTGTATGTGGGGCTGGTGTTCGTCGCCAGTATCGGCCTGATCCTGGCACCGGTGGCGCATCGCTTGTTGCACCGGTTTCATTGCGACGACTGAGCGGGAATAAAAAAGGCCGCTGCACAGGCAGCGGCCAAGTAGACGCAGATCAAGGAGCTTCAAAATCAACGTCGGTGAACTGAAGGGTGGCGCTTCGAAACGACGATCGAGGAGCACTCTAGGGGGAGAGCATTAACCGACCGTTAAGGGGGCCGAAGCGTCAACTTCGCGCCTTGGCGAACACCGGGTCGTCAAGGCAGGAGAAGGATAGTCAGAGGCATCCCGCGGAAAAATAGCGCTTTCTGACATTCACTGTTGCATCGTCGGCAACAGTGCACCAATCCGGTTCACCGTGCCCCTTCGTAGCCCATTCGCCAGCTGATGGCCTCGGCCGCCGCCCGCAGGCGTTGCGCCGCCGGGCCCTGTTCATCGGCATGGAAGATCGAGGTCGGACCGACCACGGTGAGCACCGCGACGATCTGCCCCATGGCATTGAACACCGGCGCCGACAGGGCATCGACCCCCGGCATCAGCAGGCCGTGCACGTGATGCAGGCCGCGTTCGCGGATGCTGGCGAACAGCGCGTCGTAGTGGCTGGCGTCGTGATCCAGGTGCGTCAGTTCGCGGTCGCGCAGTTCGAGGGTTTCCCGTGCTGGCAGATAAGCGCCGAACACCAGCCCGGTGGACGAACTGAGCAGCGGCAGCACCGAGCCGATCTGGGTGACCACGGTCACCGCGCGCACCGCCGGTTCGATATTCACCACGGTGGCGCCCTGATTGCCCCATACCGCGATGAAGCAACTCTCGTTGAGCTGGTCGCGCAGTTCCGAGAGCGGTACCGCCGCCACCTTCAGCACATCCATCCCGCCCAGTGCCGCCAGACCCACGCGCAACGCTTCGCGGCCCAGGCCGTAGTGGTTGGTGGCCGGGTCCTGCTCGGCGAAACCGCTGGCGATCAGCGCCTGCAGGTAGCGATGCACCTTGCTCGCCGGCATGTCCACATGCTCGGCCAGGCGCGACAGCGACGTGGCCGGTGACAGTTGCGCCAGGGCCTTGAGGATATCGGTGCCGACCTCCGCCGAGCGGACCTTCTGTTTGCCGTTGTCGGCGGGGGGCGTGGCTTTGCTCATGGCTGCATTCACTGTGCGGGACGGGGGAGGAGGGTAAGGCCTGGCTGTGAGTGTTTCAACTTTTCGGAGCACTGGGTCTGTGGGAGCGAGCTTGCTCGCGAAGGACCGCAACGCGGTCCCGTTTACCTCTGATGGGTGTCAGCGGGCTTCTCTGGCGCTTGACGGTCCAGGTCAATCAAATTACGTTATACGTAATCGAATTACGCATAACAATAACCGGCCCACGCGGCCAGGAGGCTCGATGAACTCCGATTCCACTTCCGCCCTCGCTTACCAGAGCGGCTTCGGCAACGAATTCGCCAGCGAGGCGCTGCCCGGCGCCCTGCCGGTCGGCCAGAACTCCCCGCAGAAAGCCCCCTACGGCCTGTACGCCGAACTGCTCTCGGGCACGGCGTTCACCATGAGCCGCAGCGAGCAGCGGCGCACCTGGCTGTACCGCATTCGTCCCTCGGCGCTGCACCCGGCGTTCGAGCGGCTGGAGCGGCAGCTTGCCGGTGGCGGGCTGGGCGCGGTGACACCCAATCGGCTGCGCTGGAGCCCCCTGGAGATGCCGGGCGAGCCCACCGACTTCATCGATGGCTGGGTCACCATGGCGGCCAACTCGGCGGCGGAAAAACCGGCGGGCATCAGCATCCACTGCTATCGCGCCAACCGGTCCATGGAGCGGGTGTTCTTCAACGCCGATGGCGAGCTGCTGCTGGTGCCACAACTGGGGCGCCTGCGCCTGGTCACTGAACTGGGCGTGCTGGACGTCGAGCCGCTGGAAATCGCGGTGATTCCCCGTGGCATGAAATTCCGCGTCGAACTGCTGGACGGCGAAGCCCGCGGCTACATCGCCGAAAACCACGGCGCGCCGCTGCGCATCCCGGACCTCGGCCCGATCGGCAGCAACGGCCTGGCCAACCCGCGCGACTTCCTCGCCCCGGTGGCGCACTACGAAGAGCAGGATGGCCCGTTGCAACTGGTGCAGAAATTCTGCGGCGAGCTGTGGGGCTGCGAACTGCAGCACTCGCCGCTGGACGTGGTCGCCTGGCACGGCAACAACGTGCCGTACAAGTACGACCTGCGTCTTTTCAACACCATCGGCACGGTCAGCTACGACCACCCCGATCCGTCGATCTTCACCGTGCTGACCTCGCCGACCAGCGTGCCGGGCATGGCCAACATCGACTTCGTGATCTTCCCGCCGCGCTGGATGGTGGCTGAGAAAACCTTCCGTCCACCGTGGTTCCACCGCAACCTGATGAACGAGTTCATGGGCCTGATCAAGGGCGAGTACGACGCCAAGGCCGAAGGCTTCCTGCCTGGCGGCGCCTCGCTGCACGGCTGCATGAGCGCCCACGGTCCCGACGCCGAGACCTGCGCCAAGGCCATCGCCGCGGACCTGGCGCCGAACAAGATCGACAACACCATGGCCTTCATGTTCGAGACCAGCCAGGTGCTGCGTCCGACCCGCCATGCCCTGGACTGCCCGCAGTTGCAGAACGACTACGATAGTTGCTGGGCCACGCTGCCGAGCACCTTCACCCCGAATCGGAGATGAACATGAACCAGACCGCCATTGCCCGCAGTTGGGTCGATACCGCCAACGGGCATAGCGATTTCCCCCTGCAGAACCTGCCGCTGGGGATCTTCAGCCGCGCTGGCGGCGAGCGCCGTTGTGGCGTGGCCATCGGCGACGCCATTCTCGACCTGGAGGCGGTGCTGGCCGCCGGCCTGTTCGAGGGTGAAGCCCGGGTCGCCGTCGAGGCCACCCGTGGGGGGGCGCTGAACGCCTTCTTCGCCCTCGGCCGTGGCGCCCGCGTGGCGCTGCGCGAACGACTGCTGGAACTGCTCGCTGAAGGCAGCGAACACCAGGCCGCGCTGCAGGCGGCGCTGTATCCGGCCAGCGCCTGCGCGCTGCACCTGCCGGCGCGGATCGGCGACTACACCGACTTCTATGTCGGCATCGAACACGCGAAGAACGTCGGCAAGCTGTTCCGCCCGGACAACCCGCTGCTGCCGAATTACAAGTACGTGCCGATCGGCTACCACGGCCGTGCCTCGACCATCCGTCCGTCCGGCACCGACGTGCGCCGGCCCAAGGGCCAGACCCTACCGGCCGGGCAGAGCGAGCCGAGCTTCGGTCCGTGCGCGCGCTTGGACTATGAACTGGAGCTGGGCATCTGGATCGGCCAGGGCAACGAACTGGGCCAGTCCATCGCCGTGGGCGATGCCGCCGAGCACATCGCCGGTTTCTGCCTGCTCAACGACTGGTCGGCGCGGGATATCCAGGCCTGGGAATACCAGCCGCTGGGCCCGTTCCTGTCCAAGAGTTTCATTTCCACGGTCTCGCCGTGGGTGGTCACCGCCGAGGCCCTGGCGCCGTTCCGCTGCGCCCAGCCAGCCCGTCCGGACGGCGACCCGCAACCGCTGTCCTACCTGCTGGACACCCGTGACCAGGCTGCTGGCGCGTTCGATATCGAACTGGAAGTGCTGCTGCTCACCGAGCGCATGCGCGAGCAGAACCTGCCGGCGCATCGCCTGACCCTGAGCAACACCCTGAGCATGTACTGGACCGTGGCGCAGATGGTCGCGCACCACAGCGTCAACGGTTGCCAGTTGCAGTCCGGTGACCTGTTCGGTTCCGGCACCCTGTCCGGGGCCGAGCCGGGGCAGTTCGGCAGCCTGCTGGAGATCACCGAGGGCGGCAAGCACCCGGTGGAACTGGCGTCGGGCGAGGTGCGCAAGTTCCTTGAAGACGGTGACGAAATCATCCTGCGCGCCCGCGCCAGGCGCGATGGCGTGGCCAGCATCGGCTTCGGCGAATGCCGCGGCAAGGTCGTGGCGGCGCACTGAGAGGCCTGAAGCATGGAACTGTTCACCTATTACCGCTCCACCTCGTCGTATCGGGTGCGGATCGCCCTGGCGCTGAAGCAGCTGGAGTTCCAGTCGGTGCCGGTCAACCTGCTCAAGGGCGAGCAGCACGAGGCGCATTTCCTCGCGCTCAACCCGCAGGGCCGGGTGCCGGCGCTGAAGGCCGACTCCGGTGAACTGCTGCTGCAGTCGCCGGCGATCATCGAGTACCTGGAAGAGGTTTATCCACAGCCGGCGCTGTTGCCCCACGACCCGGTGCAGCGTGCCCGGGTCCGGGGGGTGGCGGCGCTGATCGGTTGCGATATCCATCCGCTGCACAACGTCAGCGTGCTCAAGCGCCTGCGCGAGCAGGGCCAGGATGAGGCGGCGGTGAACCAGTGGATCGCCCACTGGATCGGCCAGGGCCTGGCGGTGGTTGAGCAACTGATCGGGGATGAAGGTTTCTGCTTCGGCGAGGAACCGGGACTGGCCGATGTGTACCTGATTCCGCAGGTGTACGCGGCCCAGCGCTTCAATGTCGACCTCGGTGGTTTTCCGCGGATCCTGCGGGTGGTGGGGTTGGCGGAGGAGCATGCGGCGTTTGTCATGGCGCATCCCGCGCGGCAGGCGGATGCGCCGGCTGAAGGGTGAAGATGCCGGGGCCGCTTTGCGGCCCTAGGCTCTGTACGAAATGCATCCGAGCTCGCCCATGCTGCGTTGAAAACGGGCTCGGAATGCTCATTTACTCCAGTAAAGTCGGGCGCGACCCCGGCCGTTCCTCGCCCGTTTTCGCCTTGCCTGGCCTTCGCTCGAATACATTTCGTACAGAGCCTAATGCACCGACCTTTTCCCCACCGGCAAATGACTCAGGCGCTCGGTCAGGCGCAGGCGCTGGATCGGATCATCGGTCAGCAACAGTGCATGTTCCAGGTCGAAGCGCTCCGCCTGCGGGCATTCCAGATGCTGGTACAAGGTCGCTCGCGCCAGATAATCGCTGGCCAGCGCCGGTCCCAGTTGCAGCACGCGTTCGGCGTCCTTCAACGCTGCCAGGTCATCATCATGGGTCGAGTGCAACTGGCGCAGATTGCGTGACAGCCGCTGGATCATCTGCATCGGCGTAGCGGTCTGCAGATGCTCCCGGCTCAAGGCCACCTGCGGGCCGAACTGCCTGCCGAGCAATTCCCGGCAATCCGCCGGATACAGACGCCGTCCGCCACAGGGATCGAGCAGATGATCGGCACCCGGCACACGCAGCAGGAAATGCCCGGGAAAATTCACCCCTTCCAGCGGAATCGACAGGCCCCGCGCCAGCTCCAGACCGAGCAGGGCCAGCGCCAGCGGTTGGCCGCGACGCCGCAGCAGGAGTTGATCGAGCAGGGCGGCCTGGGGGCGCAGCGGGTGATATTCGTCTTCCTGGAAACCCAGCGCACACAGCTTGCGCAGCAGCGGCTGGGCCAGTTCGTGCAGCGGCAGCAGCGGCAGGTCGTTGCTGATCTCGTGCTGCAGGTCTTTCAACGCGCGCATCACCTGTGCCGGTTCGACCGCTTCGTCGTGCTCGACGGCAACCCACAACCCCGCCTCGAACAAGGCCGGGGGAGTGCGTTCGAGGCAGGCCAGGCAGGCTTGGCGTGGGGTCATGACGGTCTCCGCTGAGACTACTGTTTTAGACCTGGGGAATCGTTTCGTCCAGTGTCCGCGCAGGTGCCGGAGTGCCACCTATACTGGTGGAAGCACTCTGAACGAGGGCCCGCAGATGTTCGCTCTCATGCAAAGCACCCGCACCCAGTCCCTGCACCTGTGCATCGACCCGGCCACCGGCCTCAAGGCGGTGATCGCGATTCACAACGAACGGCTGGGTCCCGCGATGGGCGGTTGTCGTTACCTGGCCTATCCCGACGACGACAGCGCCATGACCGATGCCATCCGTCTGGCCCAGGGCATGACCTACAAGGCCGCCCTGGCCGGCTTGCCGCTGGGCGGTGGCAAGGCGGTGATCATCCGCAATCCTCATGTGGAAAACCGCGCAGCGCTGTTCGAGGCGTTCGGGCGTTTCGTCGACTCCCTCGAAGGCCGCTACATCACCGCGACCGACAGCGGCACCTCGACCCTGGACATGGACTGCATCGCCCAGTCCACCCCGCATGTCACCAGCACCACCCGCGCCGGCGATCCGTCGCCGCATTCGGCCATGGGCGTGTTCGCCGGCATTCGCGCGACGTCGATGGCACGGCTGGGCAGCGACAACCTGGAAGGCTTGCGGGTGGCGGTACAGGGCCTGGGCAATGTCGGCTATGCGCTGGCCGAGCAGTTGCATGCGGCGGGGGCCGAGTTGCTGGTCAGCGACCACGACCAGGGGCGGGTGCAACTGGCGATGGAGCAGTTCAACGCGCAACCGGTGGCCTCCGAAGCGCTGGTCGGTACGCCGTGCGATATCTTCGCCCCGTGCGGGCTGGGCTCGATTCTCACCGGGCAGAGCGTGATGCAGCTGCGTTGTGCGGCGGTGGCCGGTTCGGCGAACAACCAGCTGACCAGCCTGCAAGTGGCCGACCAACTGGAGAACCGCGGCATTCTCTATGCCCCGGACTACATCATCAATTCCGGCGGGCTGATCTACGTGGCCCTGACCCACCAGGGCGTCGAACCCGCCGCCATCACTGCGCACCTGGCGCGGATTCCCACCCGGCTGACCGAGGTGTTCGCCCACGCCCAGGCGGAAAAGCGCTCACCGGCGCGCGTCGCCGAGCAACTCGCGGAGCGCCTTGTATACGGCGGCTGAGGCTCACTCCTCGGCAGGCGACCCGTCGAGCAACTCGGACAGGGCATCCGGCTGGCTCTTGAACGCCTTGGCGAACACGTCGCGGTTTTTCGCCATGTAGATACCGATGTCGTCGACCTGCTGCTCATCCAGCGACGGCACGGCTTTCTTCAGGACTTCGGCGAGCATTTCCGCCAGCTCGAGCATCTTGTCGTGACGATCTGCTTCGGCTTTATCCATGAACAAACGCTCCAGGTCGCGGCTGCTGCGGTACACCACTTCGACGGCCATTCATCACCTCACGCCTTTTCGAAAAATTGAAGAATACGAATACTGGGTATTTATACAGTAATCATCCGGCATTGAATAGTGGCCTTTTTATAGCCCAGTTTTTTCGACCTGATACGGGAGACACGTGCCTTGCGGCAATCGGTCGCCTTCTCAAGCCTGGCCGCTGGCCTTTTTACTGCATGCAGGCAAAGCGTCATGTGTCTGCCGCATCCTCCTCCAGGCCGTATCAGGGAAATCGCATCGTGAACATCAAATGGGCTGAAAAACTGCGCAAGGGCCTGCACGGCACCGCCGACTCGCTGGGCAATCTGTGCGTCGAGTCGTTCCACTACCTGGCCCTGTTCGGCATCGGTGGCATCACCGCCTGGGCAGCGGTGACGACCTTCTTCGACATGCTCGGCAAGGGCGGGGTGAGCGTCGACGATATCCTGCTGCTGTTCATCTACCTCGAACTGGGGGCGATGGTGGGGATCTACTTCAAGACCAACCACATGCCGATCCGCTTCCTGCTGTACGTGGCGATCACCGCGCTGACCCGCCTGCTGATCGGCGACGTATCGCACCACAAGGCGCCGGACGAGGGGCTGCTGTACCTGTGCGGCGGGATCCTGCTGCTGTCGTTCTCGATCCTGGTGGTGCGCTATGCCTCGTCGCGCTATCCGTCGAGCCGGGCGATCGATGCCAGTGGCAAGGACGTGGACGACGGTCGCTGATTTCGGCATGACGCTATAACCAAACGATCTGCAAGATTCAGCCGCTTCAAGCCACAGGGGGTCACAGCCATGACTCGGGACCCCCACGCCAATGTCCAACTACCTCGACGACGCCCAGCGCGACGACGTGCTGCGCCTGCAGGCCAGCTTTCTCGGGCGCAGCGAGTGGCCCACCTGGTTGCTGCTGATCGGGGTGTATGGCGGCTGGTTCGCCCTGGTGCTCGGCAGTCCGCTGCTCGGCGCCTGGCCGACCACGCTGCTGCTGATACCGCTGCTGGTGCTGTGGCTGTCGCTGCAGCACGAACTGCTCCACGGCCATCCGACCCGCCTGCCGTGGCTGAACAAGCTGCTCGGCTACGCGCCCTTCGCCGTCTGGTATCCCTACACCCTGTACCGCGACAGCCACCTGCTGCATCACCGTGACGAAGACCTGACCCTGCCCGGCCGCGACCCGGAAAGCCGCTACCTCGACCGCGACCGCTGGCAACGCACGCCGCGCCTGGCCCGCGCCTTGCGCTGGCTGGACAAGACCGTGGCCGGGCGTCTGCTCACCGGCGCGCCCCAGGCCCTGTTCGGTCTGGCCCGCGAGGAATTCGCCCGGCTGCGCAAGGGCGACCGCCAGGCCTGGCGCATGTGGCTGACGCACGGTGTGTGTGTCGCGCTGATGTTGGCCTTCATCGCCGAATACAGCGCCCTGTCGATCAGCCAGTACCTGTTCTTCGCCAGCGTCCCGGCGCTGTCCCTGGCGATGCTGCGTTCCTTCTACGAACACCGCCCCGCCGAGCGCCCGGAACAGCGCACCGTGCTCAACGAAGCCGGCTGGCCCTGGACCTGGCTGTTCCTGCACCTCAACCTGCACCTGGTGCATCACGACCTGCCGGGCTTGCCGTGGTTTTTCCTGCCCACCGTCTACCGCCAGCGCCGCGAGCAGTGGCTGGCGCGCAGCGGCGGCTTTCTGGTGCGCGGCTATGGTGAGTTGCTGCGCCGCCACGGCCGGCGCCCCGTCGACAGTCCCGAACATCCCTTTGCCTGACCTGGAGTGCCCATGGCTTACGCCGAACTGTTGATGTACGTGGCGCCGCCACGGGTCCGCGAGGCCAGCGAGGCCTGGTTGCAGTCCACCCTGGAGCACCTGGGCGCGCGGCGCGAGGACGCCAGCCACCTGGACCTGGCGGCGCTGTGGCTGTCGCCGCACCTGCTGTTCACCCAGACCTGCGGCTATCCGCTGATGACCCTGTTGCGCGGCAAGGTGCGGGTCATCGGCCGCCCGCGTTACGAACTGCCCCACGCCAGCGCCGGCACGCATCGCAGCCTGCTGCTGGCCCGCGCCGACGATCCGCGTGACGAGCTGCACGCGTTCTTCGGCAGCCACGGCCTGGTCAACAGCCCCGACTCCAATTCCGGGATGAACCTGCTGCGCCACCGCCTCGCGCCCCTGCAGCGCGACGGCCGCTTCTTTTCCACGATCAGCTATACCGGCGGCCACCGCGACAGCCTGCGTGCCCTGCGCGAAGGGCGCGGCGACCTCGCGGCGATCGACTGCGTCACCCATGGCTACCTGGCCCGGGATCACAGCGAGGAAGTCGCGGGTCTGAAACTCGTCGCGCTCAGCGCGCCCAGCCCGAGCCTGCCGTTCATCGGCCCGGCGCATCTCGACGCGGCGGGCGCCGAGCGTATCCGCGAAGCCTTGAACCACACCTTGCCGGCGTTCGCCGAGACGCTGGCGATCGGCGAGATCCTCCCGGCCAGCGAAGGCGATTACCAGATCCTCCTGGATTACCAGGACGAAGCGGCACGCCGGGGATTGGCGCAATTAATTCCATAATCGAATAAATGAATGCGATTTAAATATTTTTAAAGAATAAGCAGTCCCTCTAGCATGGCGTCACCGGACCACCGGACATTTCACGCAATCCTCCTTCTGGAGTCATTCATGTCCGGTTTCGACACTTCGCACAGCGATTACGTTGGCGGTCTATTCCGCAGCCATTACTCGTGGTTGTGTTCACGCCTGCGCCGGCATCTGGGCGACGGCAGCGGGGTGGCGGAAGACATCGCCGCCGACACCTTCGTGCAACTGCTCAGCGCTCCCGCCGTGCAACCGATCCGCCAGCCGCGGGCGCTGCTCACCACCATCGCCCAGCGCCTGATGTACCAGCTCTGGCGACGCCGCGACCTGGAACGCGCCTACCTCGACGCCCTGCTGCATGACGACGAGGCCCAGGCGCCGTCGCCGGAAGAACTGGCGCAGATGCTCGAAGCGCTGCAGATCATCGACAACCTGCTCGACGGCCTGCCGGCCAAGGTCAAGGCGACCTTCCTGCTGTCCCAGGTCAACGGCCTGACCTACCCGGAAATCGCCGCGCAACTGGGCATCTCGCAACGCTCGGTGAGCGACTACATGGCCAAGGCCATCCACCGTTGTCTCAAGGCCAGCCTGGAGTGACATGAGCGCCGAACAGGACCACCTGATCGAACAGGCCACGCGCTGGATCGTCCTGCTGCGTTCCGGCCATGCCAGTGAGGCGGAGCGCCAGGCCTTTCTCGCCTGGCGTGCCCGCGACCCGCGGCACGAAGCGTTGTGCAAGCGCCTGGAAGGCACGCTCGGGGTGTTCCAGGTGCCGATCGCCCAAGGGGTCGACGGCGCCCTGCTGCAGCGCGCACTGGAGGCGCCGGCGAGTCGGCGCAAGGTGCTGCAGCGGGCATTGCTCGGGGCGGGCCTGATGATCGGCGGCGGCTGGGCCCTCAGTCCGTCGCTGCAGGTGCTGAACGCCGATATCGCGACGGGCATCGCGCAGCGCCAGCGCGTGCGCCTGGACGACGGCAGCGAGCTGCTGCTCAACGCCCAGAGTGCGGTGGACGTGCGTTTCGACGGGCACCGTCGGCTGCTCGAATGGCGCGGCGGGGAAGGGCTGATCCGGGTGGTCGGCGATCCGCGGCCGTTCATCGTGCGTACCAGTGGCGGCGACCTCTGCGCCGGCGTGGCCCAGGTGCTGTTGCGCGATCGCGGCACGCAATGCCGGGTCGGAGCGCTCGACGCGGCCTTGCAGATCGTCACCCGCGGCGGCGACCGCCTGCAGTTGCAGGCGGGCCAGGAGGTCAGCTACGACCGCTATCGCTTCGGTCCGCTGCACGCCGTGCGCAGCGGCGACAGCGCCTGGGTCAACGGCCTGCTGGAAGTGCGCGACAGCCCGTTGAGTGAGGTGATCGAGGCGCTGCGCCCGTATCGCCACGGCATCCTGCGCCTCGATCCGGCCATCGCCGGGCTGCGGGTCAGCGGCCTGTATCGCCTGGACCAGAGCGACGTGGTGCTGGAGGCCCTGAGCCGCACGCTGCCGATCCGGGTCAATCGCCACAGCGCTTACTGGGTCACCCTGGTCCCGGCCTGAGCACGGTTCTAAGACCATAACCAAACGATCTGCAAGTTTTCCCCGCGCCGCGTCACAACCCTCACGTAAGCGCTGCCGAGGGAGCAGCGTCGTTTGATTCCGTGGGGGGAATCGCAGTGCGCAAGAACGATCACAACAACCGCCGCAACACGACTGTCCGCAACGCGTTCGCCATCGGCCCGCTGGTGGGGCTGCTGCTCAGCGCCTCGGCATTCGCCGACGAGGCCCGGCAGCGTTATCACATCAACCCGGGTCCGCTGGACGAAGTGCTGCTGAACATCAGCCGGCAGAGCGGCCAGGTGATTTCCTTCACCCCGGAGCTCGGGCGCTATTCCTCGGCCCGGGTCGACGGCGACCTGTCCGCCGAGCAGGCCATCAGCGCGGCCCTGCGTGGCACCGGCCTGGCCCTGGAAGTCAGCCCGACCGGCGCCTTCATCATCAAGGACCGCCGCGCCGAGCCCTCGGCCAGCACCGCCGCCGCCACGAGCCGGGTGGCCAGCCACGACAGTGCCGGGGCCAGCGTGCCGACCCTGGACCGGGTGGTCGCCCTGGGTACCCGGCGCAGCGACGCCACCGCCCTGACCAGCGCCGCGCCGGTGGATGTGATCAACAACGAGGAACTGGTGCAGACCGGCGCCACCACCCTGAACCAGGCACTGTTCCAGTTGCTGCCGTCGTTCAACTTCCCGCAGAACCAGAGCGCCACCCGCGGCCAGAACCCCAAGGGCGCCTCGCTGCGCGGCCTGGCCCCGGACCAGACCCTGGTGCTGGTCAACGGCAAGCGCCGGCATGCCTCGGCGGTGGTGAACATTTCCGGTGGCGTGCCGTTCATTGGTTCGCAGCCGGTGGATCTGGACATGATCCCGATCAGTTCCATCGACCATGTGGAAGTGTTGCGTGATGGCGCCTCGGCCCAGTACGGTTCCGACGCGGTGGCCGGGGTGGTCAACATCGTCCTCAAGGAGCGCGACAGCGGCGGCCAGCTCAACACCCAGGTGGGCAAGTACGGCCAGGGCGATGGCTTCAGCAAGAGCGCCGACGGCTGGTACGGCCTCGGTCTGCCCGGCGACGGTTTCCTCACCCTGAGCTTCAACGGGGTCAACACCAAGCCCACCGATATCGGCGACGAGTACCAGGCCGGCGGCACCTGGCAGGACCCGCGCTGGGGCGGTGCCTCCCGTGACAAGTACAACCTCGCGGCCAACGCCGAGGTGGGCCTGAACGACCAGTGGCGGCTGTACAGCTTCGCCACCTTCGGCCAGGACAAGTCGGTGAACAACACGCCGCCGTTGCTGGCGTCCAACCCCAACAACGTGGCGGCGCTGTACCCCAACGGGACCATTCCCAAGTACCGCTATCGCTACGAGGACGCCTCGTTCACCGTCGGCTCGCGCTTCGAGGACGCCACCCTCGGACGCCTGGATATCAGCGCCACCTATGGCCGCGACAAGCATGACGAGCTGGCGTTCGATACGGTCAACCCGAGCTACGGTGCCAACAGCCCGACCAAGTTCGACGTCGCCACCCTGATCAACGAACAGACCAACCTCGGCGTCGACTACGCCAAGGACCTGGCCGTGGCCTGGTCGGACAACCCGCTGACGGTGTCCGCGGGGCTTGCCTACCGGCACGAGCAGTACCGTCTGGAAGAGGGCGACTACGACTCCTATTCCTTCGGCGGCATCGGTGGCGTGCAGGTCGGCGCGGTGCAGGCCTCCGGCCTGACGCCGGACGACGCCGGGCGCTACCGGCGCGATGTCGGCGGGGTGTACTTCGGCCTGGAGAACCAGCTCACCGACAAGTTCCAGGTGGGTATCGCCGGGCGTACCGAGAATTACTCGGACTTCGGTTCGGCGACCACCGGCAAGGTCTCGGCACGCTACGAACTGACCCCGGAAATCGGCGTGCGCGCCACCATCAACAGCGCCTACCGCGCACCGACCCTGGGGCAGATCGGCACCTCCTGGACCACCACCACCAACGTCGATGTCAACGGCAATCCGGTGCTCACCCGCATGCTGCCGGTGGACCACCCGGCGGCCCAGGCCCTCGGCGCCGAGGCGCTGAAGCCGGAGAAGTCGACCAACTACTCGCTGGGCCTGGTGCTGCGGCCGAGCGAGCAGGCCTCGCTGACCATCGACGCCTACCAGATCACCATCCGCGATCGCCTGCTCTACAGCGGCGGCATTTCCGGTCCGGACGCCGAGCGCATCCTCGCCGCCGCCGGCTACGGCCAGTACAGCTGGGCGCAGTTCATGACCAACGCGGCCAATACCCGCACCCGTGGCGTCGATATCGTCGGCAAGTACAACCTCGACCTGCAGCGCTTCGGCAACCTGGCGCTGTCGGCGGGCTACACCAAGGCGCGCACCACCATCGAGTCGGTGAATGCCAACCCCTATGGCTTCGATGTACTGACCCGCGAGGCGCGTGGCTATCTGGAGCATGGCTACCCGGAGGACAAGCTGGTCCTGGGCGCGGTGCATCGCTATGGGCCATGGACCGTCAGCCTGGCCCAGACCCGCTATGGCGAATACCGCAAGTACGCGGCCTCGGCGGCCAATGCGCGGTACGACCAGACCTTCTCGGCGCAGTGGAACACCGACCTGGACGTGAACTATGCGTTCAGCAAGCAACTGAAACTGTCGGTGGGCGCCAACAACCTGTTCGACAGCAAGCCGGATGACTTCAATCTCCGCCTGCGCCAGACGCCGGGGCAGCAGTACAGCTACCTCGCGCCGTCGGCGCCGGAGGGGGCGTTCTACTACACCAAGCTGACTTACGACTTCTGACCTTTTCGGGGCCGCCTTGCGGCCCTTCGCGGTGGTTCGTCACACGACAAGCCGCGCTCCTACGAACGCGCAACCCCGTAGGAGCGTGGCTTGTCGTGTGACGAACCACCGCGAAGGACCGCAGAGCGGTCCCCTCGGCACCGAGGCACCCATGAAACGACTCAAATCCCTGCTGGCCACCTCACTCCTGGCCCTCTCCCTGACCACTCACGCCAGCGACCAGGCGCAACCCATCCACTTCGGCGACATCACCTGGGAAAGCGGCAGCCTGATCACCGAACTGCTGCGCACCATCGTCGAAAAGGGCTACGGCTACCCCACCGACACCTTGCCGGGCAGCACCGTCAGCCTCGAAGCGGCGCTGGCGAAGAACGATATCCAGGTCATCGGCGAGGAATGGGCCGGGCGCAGTCCGGCCTGGGTCAAGGCCGAAGCCGAAGGCAAGGTGTTCGGCCTCGGCGACACGGTCAAGGGCGCCACCGAAGGCTGGTGGGTGCCGGAATTCGTCATCAAGGGCGACCCCGAGCGCGGCATCCGGCCCCTGGCCCCGGAACTGAAATCGGTGGCCGACCTGCCGCGCTACGCCAGCGTCTTCCGCGACCCCGAGTCCCCCGACAAGGGCCGCTTCCTCAACAGCCCCACCGGCTGGACCTCGGAAATCGTCAACAGCCAGAAACTCAAGGCCTACGGCCTGAACGACAGCTTCGTCAACTTCCGCACCGGCTCCGGCGCAGCGCTGGATGCCGAGGTAGCGACCTCGATCCGCCGCGGCAAGCCGGTGCTGTTCTACTACTGGTCGCCGACCCCGCTGCTGGGCCGCTACAAGCTGGTGAAGCTGGAAGAGCCGCCGTTCGATGCCGAAGCCTGGAAGACCCTGTCCAACGCCAGCCACCCCAACCCGCGAGGCAGCCGCTCGATGCCGGCGCGCCTGGCGATCGGTGTGTCGGCGCCTTTCCATGCGCAGTATCCGGAGCTGGTCGAGTTCTTCAGCAAGGTCGACCTGCCCATCGACCTGCTCAACCAGACCCTCGGCCAGATGAGCGAAAAGCGCCTGCAACCGCGTGCCGTGGCCCAGGCCTTCCTGCGTGAGCATCCACAGGTGTGGAGCGCCTGGGTGCCGGCGGACGTGGCGGCGAAAGTCAGCGGGAGCCTGTGATGAGCGAGGCTGCCATGGCACCGATCCATATCGATTTTCTCAACGGCCTGGACATCGCCGAACTGAACCTCGACAACGACGAGATCCTCGCCGCCGTCGAGGCCGGGCTGACCCTGCAAGGGCGCGGGGAGGCGGTGATCGAGCCGCGTACCCACCTGATTCCCGGTCAGGGCGTCAACGGTCACTTCAATGTCCTGCGTGGCGTGCTGGGCGGCGACATCGGCCGCGCCGGGGTCAAGGTGGTCGGCGATTTCGTCGACAACTACCGCCTGGGGCTGCCCTCGGAGCTGGCCATCCTCAACCTGATGGACCCGGCCACCGGCGTGCCCCAGGCGATTCTCGACGCTTCGGCGATCACCGACATGCGCACCGGCGCGCTGACCGCCATCGGTGCCCGTCACCTGGCCCATCCGCGCAGCAAGGTGCTGGCGCATATCGGCGCGCGCGGCACGGCCTACTGGAATGTGCGCCTGCTCGATCACCTGTTCGATTTCGACGAGATCCGCGTGCACTCGCGTCGGGTGGAAAGCCGCGAGGCCTTCGCCGAGCGCCTGCGCCGCGACCTGGGCAAGCCAGTGCGGGTCACCGAGGACTGGGAAAGCACCGTGCGCGGCGCCGATATCGTCGTCGAAGCCTCGCGCCTGGAACGTCCGCAACCCCTGCTGCGCACCGAGTGGATCAAGCCCGGGGCCTTCGTCGTGCCCTACGGGACCATGAGCGCGGTGGAACTGTCGCTGACCGATATCATGGACAAGCTGGTGGTGGACGACTGGGGCCAGTGCAAGGGCGGGCAGTTCGGTGCGCTGCGCGCCCATGTCGAGACCGGCAGACTCAGTGCGCAGACCCTGCATGCCGAGCTCGGCGAGATCGTCGCCGGGCGCAAACCGGGCCGTGAGCATCCGGGGGAAACCATTCTGTTCTGGCATCGCGGCCTCAGCCTCAGCGATATCGCCCTTGGCCATGCCTTGCTGGAAAAAGCCAGGCGTCTGGGCATCGGTCAGCGGCTGCGCTTTGCATGAGTACGCTGGAACCGGGGCGCGGCGGCTTCACGCTGACGCAATTGCTGGCGGTGGTGGATGACGGCGCGCCGTTGCGCCTGAGCGAGGCGGCGCGGGAGCGCATCGCGGCTGGGCACCGTCTGCTGCTCGAACTGATCGCCGCGGGTATCCCGATCTACGGCGTGAGCACCGGGCTCGGCGCGGCGGTGGATCAGCGCCAGGACGATGGCGACTTCCAGCGGCGCATCGCCGCTGGGCGCGCGGTGGGTGTGGGGCGCCTGGCGTCACGCCGCGAAGTGCGCGCGATCCTCTGCGCGCGCCTTGCCGGGCTGGCCCAGGGACGCTCGGGGATTTCCCTGCGCGGTGCCGAGGCCTTGCAGGCCTTGCTTGAGCACGACATCCATCCCGAGGTGCCCTTGCTCGGTTCGCTGGGTGAAAGCGACCTGGCGCCATTGGCCCATGTGACCCTGGCCTTGCAGGGGCAGGGCTGGGTCGAGTATCGCGGCGAGCGTCTGCCGGCGCTGGAGGCGCTGCGTCGTGCCGGTCTGCCGCCGTTGCTGGCGAGGGACAAGGACGGTCTGGCCCTGGTCTCGGCCAACTCGGCGAGCATCGGTCTGGGGGCCTTGCTGGTGGCCGAGGCGGGGCGTCTGCTGGAGCGGCAACTGGCGGTGCTGGCCTTGTCCTGCGAGGGCTATCGCGCCAGCCTCGTGCCGTTCCAGCCGTGGGCCGCGCGCCTGCGGCCGGCGCCGGGGCAGGCCGAGGCGTCGGCGGCCTTGCTGGGTTTGCTGGCGGGTAGCGCTCTGCTCGATCCGGGCGCGGCGCGGCGTCTGCAGGACCCCTTGAGTTTCCGCTGCGCCAGCGTGGTGCTGGGTGCGGCGCGACACGCCTGGGAGCAGGCCCGCGAGGTACTGGACATCGAGCTGGGCAGTGGCGCGGACAACCCGGCGCTGGTCGAGGAAAACCGCCAGGTGCTGGTCACCGCCAACTTCGACAGCACCCATCTGGCGCTGGCGTTCGAGGGCCTGGGGCTGGCCTTGAGCCGGGTCGCGGTGGCGAGTGCCGAGCGCATGGCCAAGCTGTTGTCGCCGTCATCCAGCGAGTTGCCGCGGGCGCTCAGTCCCAGGCCGGGACAGGTCGGCCTGGCGGCCTTGCAGCGCACCGCGGCGGCGCTGGTAGCGGAGATCGTGCACCTGGCCAATCCGTTGCCGGCCCTCAGCGTGCCGGTGGCGGACCGGGTCGAGGACTATGCCGGGCAGGCGCTGGGCGTGGTGGAAAAGACCGCCACGCTGCTGCAGCGCCTGGACTGGCTGACCCGTATCGAAGCGGTGATCGCGGCGCAGGCGGTGGATCTGCGTGGTGACATCCGCCTGGGCGAGGGCGCCGCGCAGCTGTACCGGCAGGTGCGGCGGCGGGTGGCGTTTGTCGATGAGGACCGGGCCATCGATGTCAGCGGGGTGTTCTGGGGGGACTGAGCCGGCCTATCAATGGTGGACACCGCTGTTCCAGCGACGGGCACCCGCCTCGCGTTCGGTCATCGCCGCCAGCACCTCCAGCGCACTGTGCCCCTGCTCGATGGCAATGCCGAAGTTCACGCTGTCGATCAGCCGTTCCAGGCGTTGCGGATCGTTGCGCTGGGCCGGGCTGATCAGGCGCTTGGCGACGACGCTGCCATCGTCGTCGGACAGGGTCAGCATGATGCTGCCATCCAGGCGCTCGATGCTCAGGTTGACCCGGTAGCGCGCCGAAAACGCGGCGCTGATCTGTTGAAAGGGGTTGTGCATGACGCTTCACCTTGCAATGACAGTCATCGATTGACTGGCCGAAAAAGGGGGAGTTCAGATCCTTAGCAAGGTGCGGGCCGAGTGGGCGACGAAAGGCGCAGGAGTGACAACCTGCGGGAAGAGCATCACGCTGCGCCAGCAACACCCACCAGCACCGGACAGGCCACCCGATCGATCACCTTGGCGCTGATCGACGGATCCAGCAGCCGCCCGAAGCGCGACAGGTGGCGGTGGCCCATCACGATCAATTCACAGCCCAGCTCCCGCGCCCGGTCGACGATGGCCTCGACCGGCTCCTTGGCCACCATGCTGCCCACGCAGCTCCCGAACCCGCTGTCGCGCAGCGCCCAGACCACCTCCGCCACCGCGCGCTCGGCCTGCTGCTGCTCATCGCAGGCCGCTGGGTACTCCGCCAGCTCGCCACGGGTATAGGGCGCGGCATGGTCATGCACGGCGAAGCTGCTGTCGATCGCCAGCAGCACATGCAACTGATGCTCCCGTGGCCGGCAGTAACGCCGCACCAGATCGAGCAGGGCAGTGCGGGACGGTGAGGCATCGATGGCGATCAGAACCGGGCTGGGCATGGGCAACTCCTTGGAAAACGGCGAAAGCAGGGCATTCTCGATCTATACCACTGCCCTGATAAATGGCCTGGCATGCACTGGAATGTTGCGTCCGACGCAATCCACCGAGCTGCTACCATCGCCTTTCCATCATTCGCCAAACGGAATCTGGCCATGCAACTCCCGGACATGAACCTGCTTGTCGCCCTCGATGCGCTGCTCGACGAGGGCAGCGTGGTCGGTGCCGCCCAGCGCATGAACCTCAGCCCGGCGGCGATGAGCCGGACGCTGAGCCGGATCCGCGAAGCCCTCGGCGATCCGGTCCTGGTCCGCGCCGGTCGCGGTCTGGTCCCCACGCCGCGGGCCCTGGCCCTGCAGGAACAGGTGCGGACCCTGGTGGAGCAGGCCGGCCAGGTGTTCCATGGTGGCGACGAGGTGCACCTGCCGACCCTGGATCGTGCCTTCAACATCCGCACCAACGACCTGTTCATCGCCCTCTATGGCGCCCAGTTGCTGAGCATGATGCATGAGCAGGCGCCGCGCACCGTGCTGCGCTTCGTCCCGGAGAGCGGCGGTGACGACGACCTGGTGCTGCGCGACGGACGCACCGACCTGATCATCAGCTCGACCATCGACCTGGGCCCGGAGATCAAGGTGCAGAGCCTGTTCAACACCGTCTATGTCGGCCTGGCGCGGCGCGACCATCCGATCTTCGACCGCGACATCACCCCCGAGACCTTCGCCGCCTACCCGCAGATCAGCGTCTCGCGGCGCGGTCGGGCCAACGGGCCGATCGATGTCGAACTGGCCAACTACAAGGTGCAGCGGCGGGTGGCGCTGATCACCCCGAGCTTCCACTCGGCGATGTTCTCCCTGCCGGCGTCGGACCTGATCCTGCCGATGCCGGCCAATATTCTCAACAGCGTGCAGCGCCTCGGCCTGCCGCTGCGCTCCTTCGAGATCCCGCTGCCGCTGGAGCGGGTCACCGTGATGCAGGCCTGGCACCCGCGCTTTCACAACGATCCGGCCCACCGCTGGCTGCGCCAGACCCTGAAAACCTGCTGCGAAGTCGACCCGTGACCGGCGGATTGCGTTTCGTGCAACTGTAAACTGCCAATAAGTCAGTTTTCGTCAGCATTACGGGTTTCTAGACTCTCTCCAGTCAATTTGTTGCTGGAGATTTCTGATGACGTCCCTGTCCGCGCCCCTCGCCGCGCCGGCTGCCGCTCCCGTAGCGGCGGCCCCCGCGCAGCCGTTCGGCCCGCGGGTGGTGGTGGGGCTGTTCGGTGTGCTGCTGGCGGTACTCTGTGCCGGGCTCAACGAGATGGTGACCAAGGTCTCGCTGGCCGATATCCGTGGCGCCATGGGCATCGGCGCCGACGAAGGCGCCTGGCTGGTGGCGGTGTATGCCGCCGCCTCGGTGTCGGCCATGGCCTTCTCGCCGTGGTTGGCGGCGACCTTTTCCCTGCGCCGTTTCACCCTGTCCGCCATCGGCCTGTTCGCCGTGCTCGGGCTGGTCCAGCCCTATGCGCCGGACCTGCACAGCCTGATGCTGCTGCGCATCCTCCAGGGCCTGGCCTCCGGCGCGCTGCCACCGATGCTGATGAGCGTGGCCCTGCGTTTCCTGCCGCCGGGGATCAAGGTCTACGGCCTGGCCTGCTACGCCCTGACCGCCACCTTCGGCCCCAACCTCGGCACGCCGCTGGCCGGGTTGTGGACCGAGTATGTCGGCTGGCAGTGGTCGTTCTGGCAGATCATCCTGCCCTCGCTGCTGGCGATGATCTGCGTCGGCTGGGGCCTGCCGCAGGACCCGCTGCGCCTCGAACGTTTCCGTCAGCTGGACTGGCGCGGCGTGCTGCTCGGCCTGCCGGCGATCAGCTCGCTGGTGCTCGGCCTGACCCTGGGCGATCGCTGGGGCTGGTTCGATTCGCCGCTGATCAGCTGGCTGCTCGGCGGCGGCCTGGTCCTGCTGGTGCTGTTCCTGTTCAACGAGTGGTCCGAGCCGCTGCCGTTCTTCCAGTTGCGCATGCTCCAGCGGCGCAACCTCAGCTTCGCCCTGCTGACCCTGGCCGGGGTGCTGATCGTGCTGTCCGCGGCGATCAGCATTCCCTCCGCGTACCTGGCGCAGATCCAGGGCTATCGCCCGGCGCAGACCAGCCCGCTGATGCTGCTGGTGGCCATGCCGCAGTTGCTCTCGCTGCCGCTGGTGGCGGCGCTGTGCAATATCCGCGCGGTGGACTGCCGCTGGGTCCTGGCCTGTGGCCTGGGCATGCTGATGCTCGCCTGCATCGGCGGCACCCAACTGACCTCGGCGTGGATTCGCGACAATTTCTATGTCCTGCAACTGCTGCATGTGTTCGGCCAGCCGATGGCGGTGCTGCCGCTGCTGATGCTTTCGACCAACGGGATGACCCCGCAGGAAGGCCCGTTCGCCTCGGCCTGGTTCAACACGGTCAAGGGCCTCGCCGCGGTGGTCGCCGGTGGTCTGCTCGACGCCCTCGGCACTGTGCGCCGGCATTTCCATTCCACGCATCTCGCCGACAGCCTCGGCAACGCACCGCTGATCGACGACAGCGTCGCCGGCCTGGCCCGGCGCATTCATGAACAGGCCCTGGTACTGACCTCGGCCGACCTCTACCTGGTCATGGCCTGCATCGCCGCGGCCCTGATCTGCCTGATTCCTTTCGTGCCCACCCGGGTCTATCCACCGCGCGCGGTGGCCTGAGCCTGGACGAACAAGAGATTGTCGCTATGACCAACACACGCAAGAACATCCTCATCGGCTCGCTGCTCGCCATCGCCGTGTGCGCGGCGATCGTGGGCCCGCACCTGCTGGGCAACGATCATTCGCAAAGTACCAACGATGCCTATGTCAGCGCCGACTACACCGTGGTCGCGCCGAAGGTGGCCGGCTTCATCAAGGAAGTCCTGGTGGAAGACAACCAGCAGGTCCAGGCCGGGCAGTTGTTGGCGACCATCGACGCCCGCGACTACCAGGCCGCGCTGGATGCCGCCCAGGCCCAGTTGCTGGTGGCCCGGGCGCAGAGTGCCGATGCCCGCGCGACCCTGGAGCGGCAGGCCGCGCTGATCGCCCAGGCCGCGGCCGCGGTGAAGGCGGCCCAGGCCGAGGCGGCCTTCGCCGATCATGAAGTGACCCGCTACAGCCGCCTCGCCGAGCAGGGCGCCGGCACCGTGCAGAACGCCCAGCAGGCGCGCAGCGGGGTCGATCAGGCCCGCGCCCGCCTGGCCAATGCCGAGGCCGCGCTGCTGGCGACGCGCAAGCAGGTGGATATCCTCGAAGCCCAGGTGGCCAGTGCCGACGGCCAGCTCAAGCGCGCCGAAGCGGGGCTGGAGAAGGCCAACCTGGACCTGTCCTATACGCGCATCGTCGCCCCCGTGGACGGCATGGTCGGCGAGCGCGCGCTGCGCATCGGCGCCTACGTCAACCCGGGGGCGCGCCTGCTTTCGGTGGTGCCGCTGAACCGCGCCTACGTGGTCGGCAACTTCCAGGAAACCCAACTGACCCACGTGCAACCGGGGCAGCCGGTGCAGATCAGCGTCGATACCTTTTCCGGCGAGACCCTGCGCGGTCACGTCGAGAGCATCGCTCCGGCGACCGGGGTGACCTTCGCCGCGGTCAAGCCGGACAACGCCACCGGCAACTTCACCAAGGTGGTCCAGCGCATTCCGGTGAAGATCGTCTTCGACGCCGACCAGCCGCTGCTGCAGCGCCTGCGCGTGGGCATGTCGGTGGAAGCGCGCATCGACACCCAGGGCGATGTCCTCGCCGGCAAGGAGGTCAGTGCGCGATGAACAGCCTGTTTCGCATGAGCCCGTTGCTGCTCGGCGTGGTCCTCGCCGGCTGCACCCTGGGGCCTGATTTCCAGCGACCCGACAGCCAGGCGCCACAGCAGTGGGCGCCGCTGCAGGGCGAGGCCGCGCCCAGCCAGGCGCAGGCCGAGCCGCTGGAGGCGCGCTGGTGGGAGAGTTTTCACGACGCTCGGCTCAGTGCGCTGATCCAGCGCGTCGCGCAGAACAACCTGGACCTGCGCATGGCCAGCGCCCGTCTCGTGCAGAGCCGCGCCCTGCGCAGCAGCATCGCCGCCGAGCAGACCCCGGCGCTGGACCTGAACGCCGGCTACAGCCGCGCGCGCAACAGTGCCGAAGGCCTCAGCGACCCGTCGGGCAATGCCGGCCGCAAGGTCTACAACCTGTGGCAGGGCGATCTGGTCGCCGGCTGGGAACTGGACCTCTGGGGCCGCGTGCGACGTCAGGTGGAAGCCGCCGATGCCAGCGTCGAAGTCGCGGAAAACGACCGGCGCGGCGTGCTGCTGGCACTGCTCGCGGAAACCGCGGGCGACTACATCCAGCTGCGCGCCGTGCAGCACACCCTGGCGGTGACCCGCGACAACCTCAAGGTGGCGCGGCACAGCCTGGAACTGTCCAACGACCGTCTGGCCCAGGGCGTCGCCACGCGCCTCGACGTGGCCCAGGCCAGCGCGCAGGTGGCGTCCATCGAAGCCCGCCTGCCCACCCTGGAAGCGCGCGAAGCGGATCTGATCAATGCCCTCGGCCTGCTCGCCGCCGAGCCGCCGCGCAGCCTGCAAAGCGAACTGCTGGCGCCCGCCGAACTGCCGGCGCCGCGGCAGCGCTTCGCCATCGGTGTGCCGTCGGAACTGGCCGAGCGGCGCCCGGACATTCGCCAGGCCGAGGCGCGCCTGCATGCCGCCACGGCCAGCATCGGCGTGGCGAAGGCCGACTTCTATCCGAGCATTCGCCTGTCCGGCAACCTCGGCTTCCAGGCCATGCAACTGAGTGATCTCGGGGCCTGGGACGCCCGTCGTTTCGCCATCGGCCCGCAGATTTCCCTGCCGTTGTTCGAAGGCGGGCGCCTGAGTGGCGTGCTTGAACTACGCGAGGCGCAGCAGCAGGAAGCGGCGCTGAACTACCGCCAGGTGGTGCTGCGGGCCTGGCATGAAATCGACGATGTGCTACGCCTGTACAACGCCAGTCAGCTGCGTCGCGATCACCTGGCCGAGGCGGTGCAACAGAACCGCATCGCCCTGGAGACCGCGCAGCGCCAGTACGTGGAGGGGGCGGTGGACTTCCTCAACGTGCTCAGCGTGCAAAGTGCGTTGCTGGCCAGCGAGGAGCAGTGGATCGACAGCTCGGCGGCGGTGTCCCAGGCCCTGGTGGGCCTGTACAAGGCCCTGGGCGGTGGCTGGCAGGCGTTCGATGAACCTGTGGCCAGTCATTGATTGCACGCTCCCACAATGATGTTTTCCACGAATTTCTGATCAACCGGGAGGCAGATCATGCACATTTCCCTGAACGGCAAACGCGCCATCGTCAGTGGTTCCACCGCCGGCATCGGCCTGGCCATCGCCATCGGCCTGGCCGAGGCGGGCGCCGAGGTGGTGCTCAACGGGCGCACCCAGGCGCGGGTCGACCAGGCCCTCAAGCAGGTGCGCGAGCGCGTGCCGGCGGCGCGGATCATCGGCGTCGCCGCCGACCTCGGCACGGCCGAAGGCGCCCGCAGGTTGTTCGACCTGGTGCCGCAGACCGACATCCTGGTCAACAACCTGGGCATCTTCGAGCCCAAGGGCTTTTTCGAGATCAGCGACGAAGAGTGGCAACGCTTCTTCGACGTCAACGTGCTCAGCGCGGTGCGCCTGTCGCGGCACTACGCGCAGGGCATGAAGGAGCGTGACTGGGGCCGGGTGCTGTTCCTGTCCAGCGAATCGGCACTGCAGATCCCCACCGAGATGATCCACTACGGCACCACCAAGACCGCGCTGCTCGCGGTGTCCCGCGGGCTGGCGGAAACCCTGGCCGGTACCGGGGTGACGGTGAATGCCGTGCTGCCGGGACCGACCCGCTCGGAAGGGGTGGGCGATTTCTTTGCCGAGATGGCCAGGGCACAGGGTGTGTCGACGGCCGAGCTGGAAGCCGGCTTCATCGCCGAGCACCGCCCGAGCTCGATCATCCAGCGCCTGGCGACGGTGGAGGAAGTGGCGAACCTGGTGGTCTACCTGGCCTCGCGCCAGGCCAGCGCAACCACCGGGGCGGCGATGCGGGTGGACGGCGGGGTGGTGCGGTCGATCGCCTGAGTCTTTCGTTGGTCTCATCGCGGGCATCCTGTGCACCGCCGAACCTTGTGGGAGCGGGCGTTGCCCGCGATGAGGCCGCAAAGGTATTACAACTGCCGATCCAGCCCGAATTTCTTCTTCAGCACCTTCTGCAGCAACCCGCTCGGCAGCCAGCTGGCCAGCAACGGCAAGGCGCGGCTGCCATTGCCCAGCCTGACCAGCCCCGGCGTCGGCGATTGGCGCACGGCCCGCAGCACGCCGGCGGCGAACGCGCTGGCCGGGGTCGGCCGGTCCTGCGAGGCCCGGGCCCGGGCGCGGATGTTTTCGCGCAGCGGCCACCACGGTGACTCCGGTGTCAGCAACTGCTCGGCGCGGTGTCCGGCATTGCTGGCGAAACTCGACTGGATCGCACCCGGCTGCACTTCCATCACCCGCACCCCGAACGGCGCCAGTTCCAGGCGCAAGGCATCGCTCAAGGCATGCACCGCGGCCTTCGAGGCACAGTAGGCGCCGGCGAACGGAGTCACCAGGACCCCGGAAACGCTGCCGATGTTCACCACCAGGCCGCGGCTGCGGCGCAGCAGCGGGAACAGCGCGCGGGTCACGCCGACCACGGCGAAGACGTTGGTTTCGAATTGCTGGCGCATCGCTTCGACGCCGCCGTCGAGCAAGGGCCCCATGGCACCGTAGCCGGCGTTGTTGATCAGCACGTCGAGGCCGCCGTGTTCGGCTTCCAGCGCCTCGGCCAGGAGGGCCAGGGACTGGGCGTCGTTGACGTCCAGCTTCCACGCGCGAAACCCCGCCGCCAGCAGCAGGTCGACGTCCTCGCCACGGCGTGCCGTGGCCCAGACGCTGAAACCGGCATCGCGGAAGGTGTCGGCAAGGGCGCGGCCAATGCCGCTGGAACAACCGGTGATCAGGGCAACGGGCATGGATCGATCCTTGTAAGGGGAAGCAGCGATCATAGCCCGGATTGGCGGCCCTTCAACGTCCCACGCATTTGCGCAGCACATCGAAGAACCCGCCCGACCGACGTGGCACCACGGCGCTTTGCCGCGAGGGTGGCGGCGGGTTGCTCGGTCGCGGGCGCTGGCGCCGCGGTGTGGCCGAGGTCGCCGCGGTCTGGGCCTCGGCACGGCGACGCTGATGGACCTGGTCGGCGCTCAGGCCGTGGTCGGCCATGTCGAACAGCACATTCAGGACCTCGTTGTCCTGGTGTTCGGCACGGGCGGCGTCCCACAGTTCGTTGCTCTTCAGGTAATCGATGAGCCTGGACTTGTCGGCGCGAAAGGCTTTGACCAGGTCCGCGTAGGCCTCGGGCCCCGTCACCTGGTCGAGCCGCGGTCGCGTTGCGAAGTCGGCGGACTCGGCAATCGGCGCGTACCGCAGGGCGGCGGTGGGCGCCAGTTCGTTCAGCAGCGCTGTCACCTCGGCGACGGCGGCCGGCGGTTTGTAATGCCCGGAGTGATTGCTGAAGACGACCTGGCCGTCGCCACCGCGCTGGATCAGCCCGGCGAACAGGGGCAGGCCCATGTCGGGCTGGATGCCCATGTGCTGATGAAAGGTGTTGGCGAACAGGCGCAGGCTGCCTTGCTGATCACGGAACAGGGCCACCGCGCTGCCTTCGTCGGATAGCGACCATTGCGCCTCGGCGCTGCCCAGCGGCGCCATGCCCCGGCTGTACACCGTGCGCGACGGCATGAAGCCATGGCTGCCGGCCTCCCAGCGCAGTTCCTCGTACCAGCCGGTGCCGATCGACTCGCTGATCGGGTCGAGGACATCCACCAGCAGGATGTCCACCGGAATCTTCACCTTGCCCTGATGGTCGCCGAAGTTCAGCGGGTCGTTGCCGACCATCCGGTACAGGTTGAGGCCGTCGACCGGGCCGGCCGGGTCCGGGCTGATCCAGCGCTGCAGCCACGGCGCGTAGTAGCGCTGGCCGTAGTAGTACAGGCCGCTGGCGTCCATTTCCCTGGCGGCATGGCGACGCCATTTGCAGCGTGCCTGGCTGCTGTTCGCAGCGGCCCACCAGGCCGTGCCGCCGAAGGGGTAGTGGATCTCGTGAGTGAGCAGCGTGGCCTGCGCGTCCAGCTCCAGGTTGTGCGAGCCCAGGTGGTCGCGCAGCGGGTAGCGCTGCTGGTCGTTGGCGAGCCGGGACGGCAAGCCCTGCTCCCAGTGCAGAACCTCCGCCACCCCGCAGCGCATGACCTGCAGGCGTTCGCCGCTGGCATCGTCGCTGCGCAGTTCCAGGCCCGGCAGGTAGCGGACCTCGGCCAGCAGGGTACGGCCCGACGCCAGGCGCCGGGTGGTCTTGCGCAGGCGCTGGCCGGTGCTGTCGTAGCGGTAGCATTCCTCGTCGTCCGGCGCCTGCTCGCGAGTGACCGGCCGGATCCGTTCGAGCTGGTTGCGCGGATTCCAGGTCAGGTCCTGGCCGGGAAGCAGGCCGAGCAGGTTGCCGGCGGCATCGAAAGCGCTGTCGAAGTCGGCCCGTGCGGGGGCGATGGGCAGGGCGCGGTTGCTGTCGCTGGCCACTTGCATGCCGCGGGTGTAGCAGTGCTCGCCGACATGGCGCAGGCGCACCAGGTTACCGGCGGCGTCGTAGTCGTAGTACTGGCGGTAGTTGCGCTGCCGTGTCGGGTCGACGGGCAACGGCTGCAACGGCGGCAGGCCCGGGCCCGGGACGGTATCGGCGAACTCGTGGCCGCTGGCCTCGACCAGTTGGTAGAGGCTGTCGTAGCTATAGGTGCAGCGCGGTTCGATGCGCTGGTTGGCGAAATGCCGGACCGGCATGGCCGCATCGACGATCTCGACCAGGTTGCCGCGCGGATCGTGCTGGTAGTGCAGGTCCTGCAGCGCGGGCAGCCCCGGGACGCCGTGCTGCAGGCGCAGCAGGCGGCCGCTGGCCGGATCGCGGGTGTAGTGGCTGAGCACGCCGTTGCCGGCGGTCTGCTGCTCGACCTGGCCCCAGGCATCGTAGGTCACGCGGGTCAGCAGCGGCGTGGCGGTGCTGGCCCCGGCCTGGCGCAGGGCAATCGGCCCGGGGCGGGCGTCGAGGGTATGGCTGAACAGGGTCTGGTTGCCCCGCGCATCCGTGCGTGAAATCAGCTGGCTGGTGGCGTCATGGGTCTCATGGCTGGAGAAACCGTCGCCAGGCTCCAGCAAGGCGTCGCGCTCGGCGGCCGCGATCGGCCAGTCCACGGCGTCGAGGGCCTGGAGGAAATGCCGGGTCTGTCGGCACAGTGCACCGCCCAGGGCATAGCCGCGCAGGTGCAGGGTGCCGCCGGGATCGTCATGACGCAGCAACCGTCCACACTGGTTGTGCGCGGTGAAGCCGCTGTCGGCGCCGGCATACTCGTAGCGCTCGCTGACTTTTTCACCGCCCTGGACCGGCGTCTCGGCGATTTCCACGGGGCGCAGCCGTTCGTCGTAGCCCAGACGTCGACGGCTGCCGCGGGCGTCCCAGGCGAGCACGGGCAGAGTGCTTTCGGCGAGCAGTCGCAGGGACCAGCCGGCATCCACGCTGTCGTTCAGCAGCAGGCGGCCGGACAACCCGTGTACCTGTTTCAGGTTCGCCGCGCTGCCCTGGGCCCACAGGCGCGGGTCCCAGCTGGTCTGGCGCTGGCCGGCGGCGTTGTACGCGTAGCGCTCGACCCGCGCGGCGGGCGTCTGCTCGCTGCTCGCCCGGCAGTAGCCGACGCTGCGCAGCGCCAGGCCGCGGGGATCGACGGCGGCCAGGGTCGGCGTGGCGGTATGCGGGGACGCGGGGGCGGTCATGGGCGAGTTCCGTCTGGCGTCCGGGGAAGCGTCAGTACAGCCGCTTCAGTGCCTTGTCGATGTCTTCGCCGCGGGTGGCGTGCAAGGTCGTCGGCGGGCAGTTGCTGGGCAGCAGGATCTGCGCCGGTGCATCGATGTGCAAGGCCTGCAACAGCCGGTTCAGGGCCTGTGCCCGGCGCGGCGCGCGGTAGTCGTCGAGGTCGAGGGCGTAGAACACGAATTGCGGCAGCAGGTCGGCCAGCTCCTCGATGTGCGGGAGCAGGGCGAAGGTCTGCGGCACGGTGGTGGCACCGACCAGGATCAATCCGGGGCGCTCGCGTTCATCGGTTTGCAGCAGTGCTTCCAGTGAGTCGAGGGATGTCAGGCGACGCACGTCCATGGGGGCCTTCCTTGCCGGCAGGCGGTTCATGAGCGTCATTCAACACCTGTGCGGGATTTCGCGAAACTGACAAAAATGCTAGTCGGCGAAGCTGCCCTGCAGATGTTCGGCACGAAATTCGAGGGATTGCGCACGGTAGCCCGGACGCAGGGGCGGCAGTGGCAGGCAGTCGCTCCAGTCGGCGCCGGCCTGGAGCTCGCCGGGGCCGCGATAGCGCGGCGCGGCGTAGGTGTTCTCGGCGAGGTTGACGGTATCGCCGGGGGCATAGGCGGCGACGCGCCAGCGCAGTTCCACCAGCGGCACGTCGTTGCCGTTGTTCATCCTCACCCGCAGCGGGCGCCCGGCGGGGCACTCCCGCGGGGCGTAGTCCAGACGCAGTTCCAGGCGCGCCAGCTGGCGTGCCTCGCGGTTGTCCAGCCAGACCACCCACAGCCCGACCATGACCAGCCCGAGCAGCGCCGCCAGCGACACCGGCAGCGCCTTGGCCGGGTAGCGCAGGAGCAGGACCAGCCAGGTCAGGATGAGCAGGATGCCGATGATCATGTGCAATGCCCCGGGAAAGACGATCCCCTGATCCTAGTCGTCAGGCAGGGGATCTGTCATTGCCCGCCGGCGCTACTGGGCGATGGTCTTGATCGACACGCCGCGTTCGAGGGGCGTCGAGCGCCCGTAGATATCCTCGAAGCGCTCGATGTCGTCCTCGCCCAGATAACTGCCGGACTGCACCTCGATGATCTCCAGCGGGATCTTGCCCGGGTTGCGCAGGCGGTGGATGGAGGCGATCGGGATGTAGGTCGACTGGTTCTCGGTGAGCAGGAAGACGTTCTCGTCACAGGTCACCTCGGCGGTGCCGGAGACCACGATCCAGTGCTCGGCGCGGTGGTGGTGCATCTGCAGCGACAGGCTGGCGCCCGGCTTGACCGTGATGTGCTTGACCTGGAAGCGCCCGCCCATGTCCACCGAGTCGTAGGAGCCCCACGGCCGGTACACCTCGCAGTGGGTCTGGGTTTCGCTGCGGCCCTGGGCGTCGAGGGTGTTGACCAGTTGCTTGACCCCCTGAACCTTGTCCTTGTGGGCGATCATCATGGCGTCCTTGGTCTCGACCACGACGATGTTCTCCAGGCCGATCACCGAGACCAGCTTGCCGTTGCCGTGGATCATGCAGTTGCGGCTGTCCTGCACCACCACGTCGCCCTTGGTGACGTTGCCGTGGTCGTCCTTCGGATGCACGTCCCACAGCGACGACCAGCAGCCGACATCGCTCCAGCCGGCGCTCAGCGGCACCACGCAGGCGCGCTGGGTCTTTTCCATCACCGCGTAGTCGATGGAGTTGTCCGGGCAGCAGGCGAAGGTGGCGTCGTCGATGCTGATGCTGTCGCCGTCTTCGTGGCTGCGTTCGAGGGTCAGCAGGCAGGTGTCGTAGATGTCCGGGTCATGTTTCTTCAGCTCTTCGAGGAAGCGGCTGGCGCGGAACAGGAACATGCCGCTGTTCCAGAAGTAGCCACCGGCCTGGACGAATTCGCGGGCGCGCTTTTCGTCCGGTTTCTCGACGAACTGGGCGACCCGGCTGACCCCCTCGGGGAGCAGTGCGTCCTGGCTGGAGCGGATGTAGCCGTAGCCGGTTTCCGGCTTGGTCGCGGGGATGCCGAACAGGACCATCTCGCCGCGTTCGGCGGCGATGGTGGCCAGGGCCAGGGCGCGTTGCAGGGCCTTCTGGTCATCGATCACATGGTCGGCGGGGAGCACCAGCATCAGTTCGTCGCGGCCTTCGTTGACCAGCTTCATCGCGCTCAGCGCCACCGCCGGCGCGGTGTTGCGGCCGAAGGGTTCCATGAGGATGGCCTGGGTCTCCAGCTTGAGGGTGCCCAGCTGCTCGTTGACGATGAAACGGTGGTCCTTGTTGCACACCACGATGGGCGCGTCCATGCCCTCGAACACCAGGCGCGAGAGGGTCTGCTGGAACAGCGTGTGCTCACCGGTGAGGGCGAGGAACTGCTTGGGGAATTGCTTGCGCGACAGCGGCCACAGGCGCGAACCGTTACCACCGGACAGGATGACTGGGATCATGAGTGTTCTCCAAAAAACTGCGAATAGGGTGGATTAACGGGTCGCCACTGGGCGCTTGACCCAGACCGGCGAGAGGTTGCCGCCGGAGCCGGTGACGTAGAGCACCGCCGCCTCGCCGCGTTCGAGGGCGACCGGCTTGACGTCGCTGACCTTCTTGTCGCCTTCGTACAGGGCCAGGCTGACTTTCACCGGGTTGATCTCGCGTTCGCCGCGGCCGCTGGCGGCCACCGGCTTGACCACCTCGGTCTTGCCGTCGGCGGTCTTCAGGGTCAGGGCCTGGTCGCTGAGGTTCTGCACCCGCACCAGGGATTTCTGCTTGTTGCGAAACGGCGGTTCTTCCACCAGCTGGGCCTTGCCGTCGGCATGGTTGACCAGGGTGTAGTAGTGGTCGGCGGCGAGTTTCACCGGCAGGGTCTGACTGCCTACCTTGGCGCTGTAGTCGCCTTGCGGCATGAAGCTGAAATCGCTGCTGGACTGGGCGCCGACCTGGTTGATCGGGGTGTTGCCGACGTTGGCGGCGACCGGTTGGCTGGCGGCGTTGTACAGGCGCACGAAGGTCGAGCCCTTGGGCGCGCTGGGGCCGTAGAGCGCGGCGTCGGCGCCGGCCCAGGCCTGCAGCGAGGCCAGGGTCAGGCCGGCGGCCAGGGCGCAGGCTTTGGCGATGCGGTGCTTGGAAGTGTGCAAGGTCATGTGCGTTTCCTCTTCAGTGTTCCGTCCGATGGGACGACAGGGCCAGCTCTTGATTGGCATTGCGGGTTTGTTTCAGTTGCGCGATCCAGTGCGGATCGAAGCCGCTGAGATCGTTCTTGATTGGCAGATAACGCTCGGGGAACTCCCACACCAGCAACTGCGGTGGGTGGTTCTTGAATTCGTCGCTTTGCAGGTACTTGAGCATCGGCAGGATCGGCCCGTGGCCGTCCTCGGCGTAGTTGGCGACATCGCTGTGCAGCGCCTGCTGCAGGGCGCCGAGGAAGTTCCAGCTGGGGTTGGCGCTGTAGCTGGTGCCGACCAGGGCGACCGGGATCTGCTTGTCGCCGAACAGCGCGTCGCCGCCTTCCTCCGGCTCGGCGACCGGACGGGTACTGCGCTGTTGCAGCGGGTCCGGGGCCGGCATCAGCTCGCTGAACAGCGGGTCCAGGGGCAGGAAGTTGGTCAGGTCGCCCTTGTGAGAGGTCTGGCCGGTGTTCTCGGTGATGAAGGTCTGCGGCTCGCCGCTGAGCAGGGCCTGCCGGGCCACGGCCGCGGCCAGTTCCTGGGCGGCGACTTCCGCGCCCAGCGGGGTCCAGTGGCTGTCGGTGCGCAGGAACACCTGGCCGCGGGACTTGGCCGCCTGCAGCGGGCCGAACAGGTCGGGGGCGAAGATGCTGGCCTGGCGCGCCTGGGCGTGGAAGGCGTTGTACAGGTCGTGGTGAACGCTGGCCGGGGCCTGCACGCCGAGGTACTCGGGGTACACGCGGACCTTGGCCGGGATGATCGCCAGGACCAGTTCCACGCCGTGCTCGCGCAGGGTGTCGCGCACGCCGCGGAGCAGGGCGAGGTTTTCCGCGCGGTTCAGGTCGGAGTGCGCCGCGGGCTTGAATTCCTCGTCGCTGAACAGCCACTGCTCGCGGCCGAGGACCACGCCGGGGCGGCCTTCGTTGAACAGCTTGAAGTCCAGCGCCGCCCACAGGTTGGTGCCGATGCGCTTGAGCGGGAACTGCTCGTCGTAGTGGGTTTCCGTGGCCTTGGCCAGCTTGCCGTCGAGCAGGCTCATCTGCGCCGTGCGCTGGAACCCGGCGAACCCGCCGAGGGACCACAGGCCCAGCGCCGTGAGCAGGGCGAGAAACAGCAGGGAGTAGAGGATGCGAAGTGATCGGGTCATGGTCGGCTCGCTCAGAACTGGAAGTAGAGGAAGGGCGAGTAGCTCTGCGCCGAGAGCTTGAGGATCGAGGCGACGAACAGCAGCAGGACCAGCACGCGGGTGGCGTACAGGCGCCAGTCCAGGCCGACGCTGCCGTCGGGGTGGACCACCACCGGGCCAGCCTTGGCCGCGGGCCTGGCGTTGCGATGGAAGTCGCGCAGGCCGAACCAGGCCAGGGTGATGTAGGCCAGCACCAGGGTCGCCACCTGCAGGCCGGTGAGGTTGGCGCGGTTGAGTTCCGACAGTTGCCAGTCACCGAGGCTGAACATGGCGGCGTACATGCGTCCGGCGACGTGCAGGTTCTCGGCGCGGAAGATCACCCAGCCGATCACCACGAGCAGGAAGGTGAAGGCCCACTTGACCGGGTTGAAGCGCTGCGGGTTGGTGTCGAGGCCCAGGGCCCGTTCGATCGCCAGCCACATGCCGTGCCAGGCGCCCCAGAGGATGTAGGTGAAGTTGGCGCCGTGCCACAGGCCGCCCAGGAGCATGGTCAGGAACAGGTTGCGGTAGGTGGCGAAGGTGCCGCCGCGGTTGCCGCCGAGGGTGATGTACAGGTAGTCGCGCAGCCAGGTCGACAGGCTGATGTGCCAGCGCCGCCAGAACTCGGTGATCGACTGGCTGATGTAGGGCTGTTTGAAGTTCTCCATGAAGCGGAAGCCCATCATCAGGCCCAGGCCGATGGCCATGTCGCTGTAGCCGGAGAAGTCGAAGTACAGCTGCGCGGTGTAGGCCAGGGCGCCGAGCCAGGCGTCGCCGGTGCTGGGGTTGTCCAGGGCGAAGCAATGGTCGGCGACCACCGCCAGGGTGTCGGCGATGAACACCTTCTTGATGAAGCCCTGCATGAAGCGCGTGCAGCCCTCGGCGAACTTGTCGACGGTGTGGGTGCGGTGGTTGAACTGGTCGGCGAGGTCCTTGAAACGCAGCACGGGGCCGGCGATCAGGTGCGGGAAGATCGCGACGAAGGCGGCGAAGTCGATCAGGTTGCGCGTGGCCGGGGTGTCGCCGCGGTACACGTCGATGATGTAGCTGATCGACTCGAAGATGTAGAACGAGATACCGATCGGCAGCAGGACGTGGGTGAGGATGAAGGGTTCGAGACCGAAGGAGGTCATGAGCGCGTTGAGGCTGTCGACGCCGAAGTTGGCGTACTTGAAGTAGCCGAGGATGCACAGGTCCACTGCCACGCCGAGCAGCAGCCAGCGCTGGGCCGGCTTGCTGCGCACGCCGGCGGCGCCGACCTTGAGGCCGATCCAGTAGTTCCACAGGGTGACCCCGGCGAACAGGGCGAGGAAGTCCACCCGCCACCAGGCGTAGAACAGGTAGCTGGCCACGAGCAGCAGCAGGTTGCGGTAGCGTTGCCCGCTCAGGTAGTACAGGCCGAGGAAGGTCGGCAGAAACAGGAACAGGAACACGTTGGACGAGAAGACCATCCCGGTTCTCCTTGGTGGTCAGCTACGGGGCAACAGCGCCCCCCAAACCCCCCAGCCATCTGGCCGAGGGAAACCCATGCTTCAATGTCGCTGCGGTCCCTGTAGGAGCGGGCTTGCCCGCGAAAGGACCGCAAAGCGGTCCCCTAACGCGGTGAGGTCCGGGACCGCTGCGCGGTCCTTTCGCGGGCAAGCCGCGCTCCTACAAGATATTCGCGTCGCCGCGGCTATTTGCGTTCGGCCTGCGGGTCATAGATCCGCGTCACATCACCGCCCAGCCTGAAGCTGTTGAACGGCTGCATCCCGTGCCGGCGCTGCTGCACTTCGGCGTTGCACTGATAGAGGCTGCACCACGGCTCCAGCCAGACGTACTTGCTGTCGACCTTGAGGTCGGCCATGTCCTGCTTCTCGCCATTGCGGCTCCTGAACGGCGCCGGATCCTTCGCTCCGCTGAGCACCCGATCCCCGAGGCGCTTCAGCGCACCATGGTTCTCGTCACGCAGGTCGACGCCATTGACCTGGGCAAAACTGGCGATCATCGCCAGCGGCGGCAGGGCGTAGTTGTGGTAGGCGAGGGCACGCTGCCTGCGCTTCAGCTCGTTGGGCAAAAAGCCCTGTTCGTCGACCTGATTCGCCGCCACGCGATATTCCTTCACCGCCCAGTCGAACAGGTCGCGACGGTCAGTGACCACGGCAGTGGCCATCACCGACCAGGCCGCCCAGTAGCTGTGGTTGTTGATCTTGGCCAGGGGCAGGTCGCTCCAGTCGCGCACCACCTGGTCGGCGAGACGGCCGAACCATTTCTCGATTTCCTCGGCCTGGGCCTGATGCGCCGCCAGCGGTCGCGCATTGGAGAACTTCAGGCGCAGCCACGACCCGCTGAGGCTGCCCAGCGCCCATTTGCGCATGGACTTGCCGGTGTGGTTGAAGTCCTTCGACAGCAACGCATCGGCCCGCGCCCAGCTGTCCAGCCAGGTCAGCGCACAGTCCAGCTGCGCCGGACGGCCGTCGCGCAGGTAGCGGGTGACCTGTTGGGCGACGCCGCGCTCCAGGGTGGTGATGTCCTTGGTGGAGTCGCGGAAGGCCTGCTCCGAGTCATGGTTGAGGGTGGCGCGGGCGGCGTCCGAGCCCTCGTACTTGCTGCGGAAGCGCAGGCTGCCGGTGTACGGCTTCGGTGCGGCTTCGCACTGGAAATCGCCGTTGCCGGTCTTCTGCTTCTCGATGCCGGCGTAGTAGCCCGGTGGTGGAGCCAGCGCGGCCATGGCCTGCCCGGAAAGGGCCAGGAGCACCGCGCTGGCGAGCATGCTGAGTCTGTTCATGATGTCCTCACAATCCGGCCTGGGCATTGCCCGGGGCGCCGCGTCTGCACAGGGTGGCCTGGACGTTCTGGGTGCCGCTTTGCGGCCCCTGCAGCTCGACGGCGAGCAGGGTCTGTCCGGCCCAGTCCTCGTCCTCGCGCAACTGGAAGGCGAAGCGGCCGTCGGTGTCGGAGGTGGTCGGCTTCTCGATCTTGATGTCCTCGTGGCGGCCGTTGAGGTACCAGAGGGTGGCCTGCAGGACCTTCACCGAGGTGTCTTCGAAACGCACGTCGAGCTGGTGATTGCGGTTGGTCAGGTCCTTGATCACGCCGTTGCGGCCGTTGACCATCAGCTCGTTCTTGCCCGGCTTGAGCGCGGCGCTGGCGCTCATCTGCGCCGGCTTGCCCTCGCAGCCGTTGTCGAGCAGGGCGAGCATCTGCCGCCAGATGGTTTCCTGGTTCAGCGGGTACAGCGGGGAGAATTCCCAGACCAGGATCTTCGGCGGGTTCTTCCTGAATTCCTCGCTGCCCAGGTACTGGATCATCGAGCCTTCCAGGCCACCGCCGGGGAAGGCGACGTTGAGCACGTCGGCGCCGATGTACTGTTCGAGGAAGCCGGCGAAGTTGTAGTTCTTGCCGCTGTGGCTGGTGCCGACCAGGGTGATCCGGGCATTGCCGGAATCGCCGAACAGGTCGTCGCCGCCGCTTTCGCCCTTCGGCTCGGTGGCGAACTGGTCCATGTACTGCACCGCGTAGCTGGTGCCGCAGAGCTGCCCGGCGACGTTGTGCAGGGTGCCGGTCTTGCCCATGCGCCCGGCCTTCTTCGTCTCGAATTCCTTGCGCGGGATGCCTTCGAAGGCCGGCATGCCGTGCACCGTCTCGGCGACGATCCTGGCCGCGCGCTCGGCGCCGTACGGGGTCCAGTGCTGGTCGCCGCGGAAGTAGAAATCCTTGCCCTGGTCGGCGGCGGCCAGTTGCTCGTTGGTCAGCGGCGACAGGTCGGGAACGTTGTAGCCCATGGCGCGGAAGCGCTTGAGCATCGCCTGGTAGTTGCCCAGGGCTTTCTGGTAGTCGAACGCCGCCTTGTCCTCGGGGTTGAGCATGTTGCGGTTCACCAGGCCGCGGGTCGGCTGGTAGACCACCACCAGCTCGATGCCGCGGGCCTTGAAGGCGTCGTGGAGCTGCTGCAGGCGTTTGTAGCCGGCGGGGGTGGTGGTGAACTCGGTGCGCAGGTCCTCGCGGGTACGGAACAGCCAGTCACCCCTGGCCTGCACCAGGGTGGTGAAGTTCTGCTGGTAGCGGGTGGTGTAGCGGCTGGCGTCGTGGGCCTCGGGGCACAGCTGGCAGCACGGCTCGGCGTGGAAGGCCGGGGCCTTGATGTCGTCGGCATTGGCGTTGTTGCCCAGCGCCAGCAGGCTGGCACTCAGGCCAAGCAGTTTGATCAGGTGTGGGGTCATGGTCCGGGCTTCCTCAGTCGAGCATTTCGGTCTGGCGTTCGACCGGGTCGATCAGTACGGCTTTCTTCTGGCGCACCATCAGGTCGAGGATCTCGTCCTGACGCTCGCCGAGCACGCCGGAAAAACTGATGCCGCTGGCCTTGCTCGGGGCCAGCATCGAGACGCGGTACAGCTCGACGCTCAGCGGCGAGTCGATGGACAGCGGGCCGCTGCCGTTGGCCGCCAGCTCGCCGCCGACCACGATCAGCGAGACCTTGGTGTCGAAGGGGTCGAGGGCGATGTCGCGGTCGGTGTCGGAAAGGTCCTTGATGTGCCCGTAGACGCCGACCAGGCCGTTGGCCATGGCGAGGTTTTCGTAGAGACGGATGTTCACGCTGTTGCGCACGCGAATGCCGTGGCGGCGGTTGCTGATCAGCTTGTTGCCCCAGATCAGGTTGTCGCCGCTCTCGTACAGGGTGATGCCGTCGGTGTGGTTGCGGTAGATCTCGTTCCAGGCGATCAGGTTGTTCACGCTGTTGCGGTCGATGACCACGCCGGAGAGTTTGTTGTCATAGCTCTTGTTGTTGATGATCCAGCTGTCGTTGACCTCGCGGGAAATGATGATCCCGTGCTTCTTCTTCGTCCCGTACACGGTGTTGCCGGCGATGATCAGGCGGTGCGAGCGGTCGTGGGGGTCGATGCCGTAGACGATGTTGTCGTGGTAGGTGCTGTCCTTGACCACGAAGTCGCTGGTTTCGTAGCAGTAGAAGCCGTACCACATGTCGCTGAAGGTCGAGCCGATGATCCAGCCGGTGGGTTCGGCGCGGCCCATCTGCTTGGCCATGTTCGGCGTGTACTGGGAAATGCTCACGCCGTAGGACTTGCTCTTGGCGTAGCCGAAGCTGGCCATGGTGCTGTTGACGATGTAGGTCTCGGTGCCGCCCCAGGACAGCAGGAACGGACGGAATTCGTCGGCCTTGCGGAAGGTCGCCGGGCCGTTGTCCTGCTCGCGCCAGCCGATCACCCGGGTGTCGCTGACGAACAGCTTGCCGTCGTTGACCAGGAACGAGCCGCCTTCCTGGGACAGGCGCAGTTCCTTGACCTTGCCGTCGATTTCCAGGGTCGCGCCGTGGCCGACCACGATCGGCAGGCGGGCCAGGTACACCCCCGGCGAGACTTCGCGCAGGTAGCGCTCGGGGACTTTCTTCGCCAGCTCGGTGAAGTCGACATGGCCGCCGTCGACGAAGATCGCCTGGGGAATGCCGTGCTGGCGCACCACCCATTCGGCGCCCTTGTTGTCGCCGCCGATGAACTCCTTGAGGGTGTTCTCCTGCAGCATGCGCCGCACGGAGACCTTGCCCTGCTTCGAGCGGTCGATCTTCTTCCGCACCGCCTCGGCGGTGTAGCCGGACAGGTCCGGCGGCGTCGGCGGGTCCAGGTGCAGCGGCTCCACCGGCGCGCTGCTGACGGTGTAGGTCTTGGCCTGTTGCAGCCCCTTGGCCATCGGCGCCGCCGGGCCATTGGCCTGGGCGATGCCGGCGGCCAGCAGCAGGGTACCGGCCAGCAAGGCGTGAAGCCTGTTCGCGTGAAGGTTCATGTCAGTGCTCTCCGCCCATCAGAAGCGCCAGACCACGTCGACGAAGGCGCGGTGCATGTACGAGTCGGCCTCTTTGCCGTAGGCGTCGCCGGGCTTGAACACGCCGCCGCGAAAGCGCACCAGCGCCGAAGGTTCGTCGATGGATTTGCTCAGCGCCGCGGGCAGCAGGCCTTGCTTGAAGTACTTGGTGACGACCAGGTCCATTTCCTGGCCGAGGTCTTTCTCACCCTGTACCAGCGGGCGGTTGATGCCGTTGTCGGCGACCACCGCGTTGATCCCGCTGCCGCCGATGTTCTGCTCGCCGTCGACGCGCCAGAACTTGTGGTAGATCAGGCTGGCGTCGTAGTCGTCGCGCAGTTGCCAGGAGGTGAACAGGGTCGCTGCCTGCAGGTTGCCCAGCTCGCCGCGGAAGGCTTCGCCGAAGCGGTGCACGCGCGAGCGGGTGCCGGTGAAGTTGGAGCGGTTGGACTCCAGGCCGGTCTGCTCATAGTTGTTCGAGCCGTCGTCGCCACCCCCGCCGCTGCCACGGGCATAGGCGGCGCCCACTTGCCAGTTGGGGTCGAGGCGCAGGCGGATGCCGAGGTCGGTGGCCCAGGCGTTGACGTCGCCGCTCTGCTTGCCGCTGGCGACCTGTTCGCCACCCACCGTGGTGGTGCCGAGGGTGTCGCGGTCGCCGCTGAGCCAGGTCACGCTGCCCCAGTAGTTGACGGTGTTCTGGTTGCGCCAGTTGTAGGCGTCGCTGTTGGCTTCCAGGCCGAGCCAGGTGAGGTCGCCGGTGCGGGTCTTGTCCAGGGCGTCGACCGTCTCGCCGGGGCTCTTCAGCTTGCCGTCGTCGTGGCTGTGGTGGGCGCGCAGGCCGACCCAGTGGCCCGGGGTCCACTGCGTGGCGACATCGCCGTAGACGTGCAGGCGGTCCTTGTCCTCGGCGGCCAGCTCGGTGAGGTCGGTGCGGTATTCGCTGAAGCGCTCGGCGATACCCAGGTTGGCGCGCAGCAGGGTGGTGTCGAAGGTCCAGTTCAGCGCTTCGATGTTGGTGTCGCGCCACATGCCGTCGTCGTTGCGCAGGCGCTGGCGGCCGAACCGCAGTTCTTCGCCAGGGTAGGCGGTGAGGCCCTTGTAGCCGACCCAGAATTCGCGCATGGCCAGGTAGCTCTTGTCCGCTTCGCGGCTGTCGTCGCTGCCCTGCACTTCGCTGCCGTCGGCGGACTGGCGGCTGGTGTCGGTCTCGATGGTATCGGTCGCCGCCACGGCCTGGCCCATGGCGTAGGCGCTCCAGTTGCCGCGCTCGAAGAACACCCAGGGGCGCAGGTCGAGACCCAGGCCGTTGACGTCGCCGCCATCGCGGGTGCCGAGGTCGCGGTCGTCCTCGGACTGGCCGGTGACCTTCACTTCCAGGCCGAAGTTCTTTTCAGCGGTTTCGGCGGCCAGGGTCGGGCACGCCCAGAACAGGGCGAAGCCCAGGCCGAGACCGGCTTTCATCCACGGATTGAGCATCATAGGGAAGCGTCCTCACCTTCTTCTTCGGGGCTGTCTTCTGCGGGGCTGAGCACGGCTTGCAGAGCCAGGGCGCCGGGGCCCGGTCCCATCGCGCCACGGGCGGCGCGCTCCTGCTCCAGCAGGCGCTGCGCGCTGGCTTTCTGTTGCGGGTTCAGTTGTGCGTCCAGCGCGCCGGCGAGGGCGGTGGATTGTTCGCTCGGGTTGGCCTGTGCCAGTTGCGCGAAGACCCAGGCATTGACCGGGTCCTGGCGAATGCCGTGGCCTTCGCTGAACAGCTGGGCCAGGGCGTAGTCGGCGCTTAGCTGGCCGCCGCGGGCGGCCTGCAGCAGATGGTCGACGGCCTTCTGCGGCTCGACGGTGCCGAGGTAGCCGCGGCGGTAGAGCTGGCCCAGGTAGTAGTGGGCGCTGATCTCGCCGGCCTGGCCGGCGGCGAGCAGGTGGGTCTCGGCCTTCTGCGCGTCGGCGGGCAGGCTCTTGCCTTCGTAGTAGAGGCGGCCCAGCAGCAGTTCGGCGCGCGGCTGTTCGGCGGCGCGGCCCTTGTCGAGGTAGCCGAGCAGTTGCTCGCTGTCACCCAGTTCGGGGAAGTCGTAGAGCAGTTGCGCGAGGCTGACCCAGGATGCCGGGTTCTGCGGAGCGATGTCTTCCAGCAGGGCCTGGGCGGTCTTTTCGTCGGTCTGGCCCAGGCTGCGGTCGGCGAGCACGCGGGCCACGCTGTCGACCCGGCTGGTCGGGATCTGGCCGCGCTGGTGGGCGCCTTTCAACTGCTCCAGCAGCGCCGCCTGCTGCTCGGGCTGGGCGCGTTTCTGGTAGACGGTGGCCAGTTCGACGTAGCAGATGTCGGTGCTGTTCAGCGCCGCCTTGCAGATGCGCTCGACCTCGTCGAGGTGCTGGTCGTAGCTGCCCTGGGTACGGTACAGCAGGACCTGGGCCAGGCCGGCCTCGGCGTGGCCGGCGGCGCGCCATTGGTCGACCTGCTGCTGCGCGTTGATCCTGGGGAAGCTCTGCGGGTGTTGCAGGTAGAGCATCGCCAGGGGAATCAGGGTATTGCCCTCGCCGGCGGCGAAGGCTTGCTTGAGCAGGGCTTCGGCTTCCTGGCGTTCGGCGTCGCTGGCGTCCGGCCTGGCGGCGAGCAGGCGGCCGAGGCGCGCCTGGGCGCGGGACGAGGTTTTCGCCGCTTCGCGATAGGTCGCTTCGGCCTGCTTGAGCCTGGTCGGGTCGCCGGTTTCCATCTGGATATCGGCGAGGCCGACCTGGGCGTCGCTGTAGCCGAGCTCGGCCAGTTGCCGGTAGTTGCGCTCGGCGGTGGCGGTGTCGCCGTTCTTCAGGGCTTCGTTGGCCAGGCGCTGGTCGGGGAGGCCGGCGCAGCCGCTGAGGGCCAGGGCCAGCGTCAGGCTGCAAATCATGTGGGGGCAGGCTTTGCGGCCGCTGGCGCGTATGGGGCTTGGCGCCGATCCTGTAGGAGCTGGCTCGCCTGCGAAGGACCGCAAAGCGGTCCCGATCGGGTCAGGACTGATCATCGGACAGTCTCCCTCAGAGCCCATGCGCCATGGCGCTATCGATCAGCCAGTCGAACGACGGACCACGCTTGGCATTCACGCTGACCGGACGCCCGGCCATCTCGCTGGGCAGCGCCTCGTCCGGCTTGATCTGCACGCGGATATCCGAAGACAGGTCCGCGCTGTTCAGGCTGGCGCTGCTGACGATGATCCCGCTGCGTGCCTCGTCGTCGCCGGCGACCTGGAAGTTCACCCGGGTGCCCGGCTTGACGTCGTCGAACTGGCGATAGCTGAAGCGCGCATCGACGGTCGGGACATGGGTGCGCGGGATCAGCTGGAAGATCACCGTGCCCTTGGCCGCGTACTGGCCGTCGTCCACCAGTTGGCGGGCCACGGTGCAGTCGCAGGGGCTGGTGAGGGTGCCGCTCAGTTGCTTGCCGAACAGTTCCTCGACCTTGGCCGGCTGCAGTTGCTGGTCGTCCAGATGGCCCTTGAGCAGGTCGAGCATGCTGCTGCTGAACGAAGCCAGCGGCGCGCCCTTGACCACCTGCCCGCCGTTCTCCACCAGGGCCTGCAGCGTGCCGTCACGGGGCATGGTGACCTGGGTGGTGGGCACGCTGACCACGCCGGCTTCGGCATGGCTGACGAAGTACACGCCGTACACCGATTTGGCGATGAAGCCGAACGCCGCCACGCCGACCACGAACACGCCGAGGCTGAAGGTCACCGCGCGCAGCCGGCCGAGCGGGCTGAGGCCGCCACCGTCGTGCTTCTGCTTGCGCGCCTTGGTGAAGTTGTCGCGCTGCAGGGTGCTGAGCACGTCGCCGATGCTGATCAGCTCGCCGGACAGGTGCGAGGTGATCAGGTGGCGCAGGGTGGCGATGTCGCGCTGTTCGAGGTTCTGGAACTGCACACCGGCACGGCCGCTGGTCGGGTTGAAGGAGCGCACCTGGAACTCGATGTCCATCGACAGGCCGAGGTTGTCGACGGTGAACTGCAGGCGCCCGCGCAGCACTTCGCCGATGTTCAGCGGCTGCCTGGCATGGAAGCTGAGGCCGCCGGCGGAGAGGTCCTCGACCTTGGCTTCGAGGGTCTCGCGGTTCGCGCCCAGGTAGCGCAGCTTCGCCGGGATTTTCACCCGGGCATGCTGGCGCTGGGTCTCGGACTCATGCACGACATTGACGTTCACGGCGGTATTCATGGTGATGTTTTCCTGTTGGATCCGTAGGGGCTGCGACTCACACGACCACGAACAGCACAGCCACGAAGATGCTGGCCGCCGAGAAGGTCATGGTCCGCGAGGACCAGGTGTTGAACCATTGCTGAAAGCTGGCGAGGTCGCGTTTGAGGGCGGTGGGCTGGCGGGTCCAGGACTGCCGGTCGAGGCGGAAGAACACGTAGATCTTCATCAGCGCGCCGACGATCTGGTTGTAATAGAGGATCAGCGGATAGGCCGGGCCGATCCGGTGTCCGGAGCACAGCAGCATGATGGTCAGGATCAGCCGGGTGATGCCGATCCACAGCAGGTAGGCGAGGATGAACTTGGCGCCGAACTTGAAGCTGGCGATCAGCGCCACGGTCAGGCCGAGCAGGCTGGTCCACATCGACACGCGCTGGTCGAACAGGACGATGCTGGTGAACAGGCCGAGGCGGCGCATGCCCAGGCCCAGGGCGCGGGAGTTCTGCCGCAGGTTGTTGCCGTACCAGCGGTACATGAGTTTGCGGCTGGCCTTGAAGAAGCTCTTTTCCGGCGGGTGCTCGACGGTGTTGATGTCGGCGTCGGGCACGTAGAAGGTGTCGTAGCCCAGGCGCATCAGGCTGAACCAGCTGGACTTGTCGTCGCCGGTGAGGAACTTGAAGCGGCCGAGGCGCCAGTGGTACAGCGAGTCGCTTTCCACGTCGGCGATGAATTCGGGGTTGGTCACCACGGTGGCGCGGAACATCGACATGCGCCCGGTCATGGTCAGCACGCGCTTGGACAGGGCCATGGAGCACATGTTGATGTGGCGCTGGGCGAAGCGCAGCTTGTGCCACTCGCTCATCACGTAGCCGCCGCGCACTTCGCAGAATTCGTTGGTGGTCAGGCCGCCGACATTGCCGAACAGCTTGAACCAGGGCACGGTCTTGCGCACCACGCCTTCGCCGAGCACGGTGTCGCCGTCGATCACCGCGACCACGGCGTTGTCGTCCGGCAGGTGGCGGGAGATGGCGCGGAAACCGAAGGCCAGGCCATCGCGCTTGCCGGTCCCGGCGATCCGCACGAAGTCCAGGCTGACCCGCTGCGGCGGGTTGTACCTGGCCCACAGGCTCTTGATCAGCAGCTCGTCGGACATCTCCACCAGGGAGCAGACCACGGTGGTCGGGTAGCCGCAGTCGATCGCCTCGCGGATCACCGAGCTGTAGACCTGGGCGGTGGTCAGGGCGTCGATGCGGAAACTGGTGACCATCAGGTACACGTGCGACGGGTCGGCGGCGGCGCCGAGCTTGCGCACCTTGCGCCGCAGGCGCGGGTAGACCACGTAGAGGAACAGCATGCCGCGCACGAAGTGGGTCGCGCCCATGGAATAGCGCCAGATGCCGACCGCGCCGATGAGGAACAGGAAGTCCTTGGAGTCGGGGTCGAACAGGGTATTGGGCAGGGCCAGGGCGATCAGCATGAGCAGGCTCACGTAGAACAGCCAACCGGCGGCCTGCAGCAGGCCGTGCTTGAGGCTTTGCATGTTCAGCATCCGTATCGGTGACGGGACGTTCGGAGAAGCGCGCGGGGCCGGCTGGCCCCGCGCGGTCTGCTTACCAGCAGATACCTTCGGTACGGCTGGTCGCGCAGGTGGCCTTGCTCATGAAGCCCACCAGGTCGATGACCTGCTTGCCGGCCGGGGCCTGTTGGGCGAGGGCACGGAACTGCTCGTCGCGGTTGCCCAGGACGATGATCTCGGCGTCGTCGATGACCTTCTGGAAATCGGCGTTGAGCAGGGACGAGACGTGGGGGATCTTCGACTCGATGTAGTCCTTGTTGGCACCATGGACCCGGGCGTACTGCACGTTCTGGTCGTAGATGTTCAGCTCGTAGCCCTTGCCGATCAGGCGCTCGGCCAGTTCCACCAGCGGGCTTTCGCGCAGGTCGTCGGTGCCGGCCTTGAAGCTCAGGCCGAGCAGGGCGACCTTGCGCTTGTCGTGGCTTTCGATGATGTCGAAGGCGTTCTGCACCTGGGATTCGTTGCTGCGCATCAGCGAGTCGAGCAGCGGGGCTTTCACGTCGAGGCTGCCGGCGCGGTAGGTGAGGGCGCGGACGTCCTTGGGCAGGCACGAGCCGCCGAAGGCGAAGCCCGGGCGCATGTAGTACTGCGACAGGTTCAGGGCCTTGTCCTGGCAGACCACGTCCATCACTTCGCGGCCGTCGACGCCCACCGCCTTGGCGATGTTGCCGATCTCGTTGGCGAAGGTGACCTTGGTCGCGTGCCAGACGTTGCAGGTGTACTTGATCATCTCGGCGACTTCGATGTCCTTGCGGATGATCGGTGCGTCGAGTTCTTCGTAGAGGGCCTGGAGTACGTCGCCGCTGGCGCGGTCCAGTTCACCGATGACGGTCATCGGCGGCTGGTCGTAGTCCTTGATCGCGGTGCTTTCGCGGAGGAATTCGGGGTTCACCGCGACGCCGAAGTCGACCCCGGCCTTTTTCCCGGAGCAGTCTTCGAGGATCGGGATCACCACGTTCTTCACCGTGCCCGGCAGCACGGTGCTGCGTACCACGATGGTGTGGCGGCTGGCTTTCTCGCGCAGGACGAAGCCGATCTCGCGGCACACCGACTCGATGTATTCGAGGCCGAGGTCACCGTTCTTCTTGCTCGGGGTGCCGACGCAGATCATCGACAGGTCGCTGTCGCGGATGGCCTGGGAAAAGTCGGTGGTGCCACGCAGGCGGCCGTTGGCGATGCCCTGTTGCAGCAGGGTTTCCAGGCCAGGCTCGACGATCGGCGATTTGCCCTGATTGATCAGATCGATCTTGGTCGCGGACACATCCACGCCGATGACCTCATGGCCGCGGGCGGACAGGCAACCGGCACAGACCGCACCCACATAACCCAAACCAAAGATGCTGATACGCATCGCATTCACCTCATGTAGTTAGCTACGCCGATTCCCTTCAAAGAACCGGACCGGGTTGAATTACCAGCCGTTTTCCAGGCGCACGACGCCGCTCCGTTAGTTCGCGGTGTCGAACGCAGGCATAAGTAAGTTGTGAGCGCTAAAACAGGTGCACTCGAACAAGGCAGGCAAAAGCCTTAAAACGGGGCATGCCCCAAACGTTGGCCGTCTTTATTGCAGTACCCATCTTTCGATACTGCAGTGCTTGTTTTTTCAAGTGGATAAAATCCTTTGAAATCAACCACTAGGACGAATTTTTAGGGCGTCTTCTCCTGAGCCTGAGCGGCGCGCCGGAGGGGTTCCGGGCGGGGCTCACCGAAGGTCCGTACAACTTCCAATGGGGACGATTTGTTATGTAAGTCATTTCTCACATGGAGCGCGAAAATCGTTACGGGTGGTATGAGCGGACGAACAGGGGAGAAGTTCCGGGGGTGGCAAAGTGCTGGTGAAAGATTTTTTAATATTTTTTCCGATGGCGATACTTTCAATCTGATAGCACGCGGGAGTTTCACCCCTATATATAAAGGGCGAACTTGAGGTGGGATGGTTTTATGCCAGTACGTGAAAAGATTTCAGGATTTTTCGTCAAAAAACTACGAACGGTCTTATGGCGTTTTGCGATAACGGCGTGGTGGTGGTTTTATGGCGCTGGTTTTTTGGCTAAATCTGGGTTTATGACTGGCCTGTAGGAGCGTGGCTTGCCCGCGAAAGGACCGCAAAGCGGTCCCCGATAGCACTGAGATCCGGGACCGCCATGCGGTCCTTTCGCGGGCAAGCCACGCTCCTACAGGTCCAAGCCAGCTCAGTTGCGGTGATCAATCGACCGGGTGATCCCGCAGGAACACCAGGTTGTCCACCTTCGACAGCTCGGCACTGTAGTAGTAGCCCTGCACGTCGAACTGCTTGAGCTTCTCCGGGTCCGCGATCCGCTCCTGGATCACGAAGCGGCTCATCAGGCCGCGGGCCTTCTTCGCATAGAAGCTGATGATCTTGTACTGGCCGTTCTTCTGGTCGCGGAACTCGGTGTTGATCACCCGTGCCTTCAGGGCGCTGCGTTTCACCGCGCTGAAGTATTCGTTGCTGGCCAGGTTCAGCAGCAGGTCGTCGCCCTGGTCGGCCAGGGCCTGGTTCAGCCATTCGCTGATCCGCGTGCCCCAGAACGCATACAGGTCCTTGCCGCGGGCGTTGGCCAGCTTGGTGCCCATTTCCAGGCGATAGGGCTGCATCAGGTCCAGCGGACGCAACAGGCCATACAGGCCGGAGAGCATGCGCAGATGCGCCTGGGCATGGCTGAAGTCGTCTTCGCTCAGGCTCTCGGCATCCAGCCCGGTGTACACATCGCCCTTGAAGGCCAGCAGCGCCTGCTTGGCGTTGGCCGGGGTGAACTGCGGGGTCCAGCTGCCGAAGCGCGCGGCGTTGAGGCCGGCGAGCTTGTCGGAGAGGTGCATCAGTTCGCTGATCTGCGCCGGCGACAGTTCGCGCAGTTGCAGGATCAGTTCCTGGGAGTCGTCCAGGTATTGCGGCAGGGTGTGCCGTGCGGTCACCGGCGGGGTGTCGTAATCGAGGGTCTTGGCGGGGGAAATCACCGTCAGCATGGGGTCGGCTCCTTGAATCGTCGGGCGATTCTACGGGGCAGGGCGGATGTTCTCCAGCTATCGCGGCGATAGGCGGACGCGCTGCTATAGTGCCCGGCGGATCAACCGATGAGTGTTCACCGTGCGCCTAGTCCTCGTTGCCCTGACCGCCTTGCTCGCCTTCGGCGTCCAGGCCGCCCCGCAGCCGATCGCCATTTTCGACCGCGGCCACTGGCCGGAAACCCTCGAGACCCCGGTGCTGTTCGATGTCGCCTCGCGGGCCGAGATTCTTTCGTTCGCCCGCGTGCTGAGCGAAACCGAGTCCCTCGACGACGCGACCCTGACCGCGCGCCTGCAACTGCGCCAGGCCAACCTGCCGATGGTCCGCGAACTGCGCGAGCGCCTCTGGGGCATGCTCTGGCGCAACTACGCCATGGCCCAGCAGAGCTGCGAGCAGGATGCTTCGTTCTGCTACGCCGTCGACAACCTCGGCGACCTGCGCCGCACCGCCGCCACCTTCACCGTCGAGGCCGGTTCCTTCTATGCCGGCTGGGCCGAGCCGAGCCGGCAGTTCCATTTCGCCTACCTCAATGAACTGCTGCGCAAGGCCGCGCTGTTTCCGCAGACCGCCAGCGAAGTGGCGTTCTTCTCGCTGCAGGAGGTCAGCGGCGACCGTCTCAACGACCGTGTGTTCCTGCTCAGCTTCGACGGTGGCCCGAGCGTGGTTCCCGGCACCACCGAAGCCCTGACCACGTTCCTGCGCAAGCAGAGGCTGAAGGGCCTGTTCTTCGTCCTCGGGCAGAACCTGCAGAGCCGTCGCGACAAGCAATCGATGCAGGCCCTGCGGGATGTCTATCGCGGCCAGTGCGTCGGTACCCAGGGCTGGCAGTACCGCTCCCATGCGCAGTGGCAGGACTGGGAGGATTCGGTGATACGCGGTGCGGCGCGGGCGCAGAGCGATCTGCCGGAGCAGTACGTACCGCTGTTCCGCCCGCCTTACGGCCAGCGCCGTGCCGACAGCCCGGCCTTTTTCGCCAGCCAGAACCTGCGGGTCACCCTGTGGGACATCGACGCCCAGGACCTCAGCCCGCTCACCGCCGAACAGTCGGCGCAACGCACCCTGACCCTGATGCTGCTGTGGCGCCGCGGCCTGATCCAGTTGCATGACGGCCAGCCGAAGGCGCAGCAGGTGGTGACCTGGTTGCTGAGCAATACGGCGCAGAGTGGGATTGGTTGGGAAGGTTGCAGGGACTTTGCCGAGCGGCAATGAAGAAGGCTTTGGCGTGCTGGAGGAAACGTTTCAACGAGGTCCAATCATGACTGTAGTCGTGCTTTTCCCACGCGCCAAGGGCTATTCGTCAAACCGAAAAATAAACTTCACTTACATGCAAAAACGCTTTTTCCGGTAATGGTTTTTGCGGTATGTAGGAGTCAGACAGCCGAATCCTGCAGCCAGGTGGCGTCTTCCGGACACTCACAGTGCAGGTGCGCTTCCCGCCCGTAACGACGCGGATACGGGGAGAACGGCGGTCACTCTGCGATGCGGCAGTAGCGCATCGTGTAGCTCCCACACAAGGTGACCGAGTATGGATGACCAAGGACGCACTTCTTCCTCCAACCAGCCAATCCTCTATGTGTTGGATACCAACGTCCTGATTCACGACCCCAACGCCCTGCTCAATTTCGAAGAACACCACGTCGCCATTCCGATGACGGTGCTGGAGGAACTCGACAAGCTCAAGACCGGTAAACACACCGTCGCCGCCGAATGTCGCCAGGCCATCCGCCTGATCGACCAGACCCTGGGCGATGCGACGCCGTCCGATGTCGAGCTGGGTGTGCCGATCCAGCGCGGCAAGAGCGGTCCGAAGGGTTCCCTGTCGATCCTGATGACCGCGCGTACCGAGCCCAATCGCCTGCTGCCGGAGCACCTCAACGACAACATCATCATCAACCAGGTCCTGGACTTGCGCGCCAAGCACAAGGACCGCGACGTGGTGCTGGTGACCAAAGACATCAACATGCGCCTCAAGGCCCGCGCTTGTGGGATCGCGGCAGAGGACTACAGCACCGACCAACTGGTTGACGACGTCAGCCTGCTGTCCAAGGGCTATCACTCGGTCACCGGTTCGTTCTGGGATCGGGTCGCCAAGGTCGAGACCCGTCAGGAGCGCGGTCGCACCTGGCACCGGGTACAACTGATCGACAACCTGCCGGCGGTGCATGTCAACGAGTTCATCATCGATGAGCAGGGGTTCGTCGGCTGGATCAAGGCCATCAAGGACAGCGAACTGCTGCTCCTCGACCTGCATCAGGAACCGCTGCTGCACCAGGAAGCCTGGGGCCTGAAACCGCGGGACATTCATCAGGGCCTGGCGCTGTTCGCCTTGCTCGACCCGGACATCCACCTGGTCAACCTGACCGGTGCCGCCGGTTCCGGCAAGACCATCCTGGCCCTGGCCGCGGCCATCGAGCAGACCATGGTCAGCAAGCGTTACCGGCGCATCATCGCCACTCGCAGCGTGCAGGGCCTGGACCAGGAGATCGGCTTCCTGCCCGGCACCGAGGCGGAAAAAATGGAGCCCTGGCTCGGCGCCATCACCGATAACCTCGAAGCCCTGCACATGGACGACGAGAGCACTCACGGCAGTGTCGAATACATTCTCGAAAGGGTGCCGCTGCAGTTCAAATCGCTGAACTACATCCGCGGACGCAGCTTCCAGCAGAGCCTGATCCTGATCGACGAATGCCAGAACCTCACCCCGCACCAGATGAAAACCATCATCACCCGTGCCGGCGCCGGTTCGAAGGTGATCTGCCTGGGCAACCTGGCGCAGATCGACACCCCCTACCTGTCGGCCACCAGCTCCGGCCTGACCTACCTCACCGAGCGCTTCAAGGACTTCCCCAACGGGGTGCACATCACCCTGCAAGGGGTACCACGGTCGATTCTCGCCGAATACGCGGAGTCCCATCTGTAGACCAGCCCGCCGGGCGGCCTCGTGCCGTCCGGCTTTTTTTCGCTGCGAGATCCTGACCCGCGGGTTTACAATCAGCGCCCCCGATCAGGAGTTTCCGCTGTGCTGACTCATCTCGATTCCCAAGGTCGCGCCGCCATGGTCGACGTGACCGACAAGGCCGTGACCCACCGCGAAGCCGTGGCCGAAGCGCGGGTGCGCATGCTGCCGCAGACCCTGCGCATGATCGTCGACGGCGCCCATCCCAAGGGTGACGTGTTCGCCGTGGCGCGCATCGCCGGTATCCAGGCGGCGAAGAAGACCAGTGATCTGATACCGCTGTGCCATCCGCTGATGCTGACCAGCGTCAAGGTCGAGCTGAGCGCCGAGGGCGACGACTGCGTGCATATCGTCGCGCGCTGCAAGCTGGCCGGACAGACCGGGGTGGAGATGGAGGCGCTGACCGCCGCCAGCGTCGCGGCGCTGACCATTTACGACATGTGCAAGGCGGTGGACCGCGGCATGACCATCGAGAACGTGCGTCTGCTGGAGAAGCTCGGCGGCAAGAGCGGTCATTACCAGGCGGAGGCGCAATGAAGATCAAGGTGGTCTATTTCGCCCGCTACCGCGAGCTGCTGGGTCGCGATGGCGAAACCCTCGACGGTGCTTTCGGCCGGATCGAGGATGTGCGCCAGGCCCTGCTCGGCAAGGGCGAGGCCTATGCCGTGCTGGCCGAGCAGAACCTGATGTGCGCGCGCAACCAGGACCTGTGCAAGCCCGACGAAGCCCTGGTGGACGGCGACGAAGTGGCTTTCTTCCCGCCGGTCACCGGAGGTTGAGATGAGCGTTCGGGTCCAGACCGCGCCCTTCGATCCGGGGGCGGAAACCAGTGCGATGCATGCGGCCAATGTCGGCGTCGGCGCCGTGGTGGCGTTCGTCGGGTATGTACGTGATTTCAACGATGGCCTCGAAGTGGCGGGGATGTTCCTCGAACACTATCCGGGGATGACCGAGAAGGCCCTGGGCAAGATCGTCGTCGAGGCCGAGCAGCGCTGGCCGCTGCTCAAGGTCGAGGTACTGCACCGCATCGGCGTCCTTGAACCGGGCGAGCCGATCGTCTTCGTCGGCGTCGCCAGCGCCCACCGCCAGGCGGCATTCGACGCCTGCAACTTCATCATGGATTACCTCAAGACCCGCGCTCCGTTCTGGAAGAAGGAACAGACCAGCAAAGGCGAGCGTTGGGTGGAAGGGAAGCAGAGCGATTCGGACGCCGCCGATCGCTGGTAGATCCACTTTTCCCGTTGGTCTTCAAGGGACTCATCGCGGGCTTGCCTGCGATGAGTCCGCTCATCTCCGTCTGTTGTAATTTCGTACAATAGAGTCCAGTATGGACTCACAAGTACAAATACAGGCAGCACCTCCCCCTTTCCTCTGCTTTGTCACCACCCCAACAACAACGAGCGAGAGAGACCCAACATGAAGACCTCCCACCTGATCGCCGGTCTGGCCCTTGGCCTGTTCGCCAGCAGCCCGCTGTTCGCGGCCGACAAGCCCCTGCGCATCGGCATCGAGGCCGCCTATCCACCGTTCGCCTACAAGACGCCGGAAGGCAACATCGCTGGCTTCGACTACGACATCGGCAATGCCCTGTGCGCCCAGATGCAGGTCAAATGCGAGTGGACCGAGCAGGAATACGACGGCCTGATTCCTTCGCTGAAGGTGAAGAAGATCGATGCCGCGCTGTCCTCGATCACCATCACCGAGGAACGCAAGAAGTCCGTGGACTTCACCCACAAGTACTACTTCACCTCCGCGCGCCTGGCGATGAAGGAGGGCACCCAGGTCGACGACCAGTACGAGGCGCTCAAAGGCAAGCGTATCGGCGTGCAGCGCGCCACCACCACCGACCGTTACGTGCGCGCGGTGCTGGAGCCGAAGGGTGTGACCGTGGTGCCGTACACCACCAACGAAGAGATCTTCATGGACCTGGTCGCCGGACGCCTGGATGGTGTGTTCGCCGATACCATCCCGCTGCAGCTGGGCTTCCTCGACACGCCGAAGGGGCAGGGCTTCGCATTCGTCGGTCCGGAGCTGAAGGATCCGAAATTCGTCGGTGAAGGCGCCGGTATCGCCGTGCGCAAGGGCAACACCGAGCTGGTCGGCAAGCTGAACGCCGCCATCGACGCGATCCGCGCCAATGGCGAGTACCAGAAGATCCAGTCGAAATACTTCAAGAGCGATATCTACGGCGACTGATCTGCCGCTCTGATGGAGCGTGGTTTCTGTAGGAGCGTGGCTTGCCCGCGAAGGACCGCGTAGCGGTCCCTGATAGAGGTGAGGCCTGGGACCGCTATGCGGTCCTTCGCGGGCAAGCCACGCTCCTACGCAGACGGCGCGGCAGCGCCGTTGCAAAAGCCATCAGGCCTTCAGTTCCTTCAGGTGCTTGTACACCGTCGCCCGCCCCATGTTCAGCACATTGGCCACATAGTTGGCCGCACTCTTGCCACGGAATGCGCCCTCGGCGTGCAGGGCCAGGACCAGCTCGCGCTTGTGGTCGCGGTTGAGCAGGTTGAGGCTGAGCTGGCGCTGGCGCAGCCAGCTGTTGAGAAAGGTGTTGATGCGCTCCTGCCAGTCGTCGCGAAACAGCGCGTCCGGCTGCGGAATCAGTTTGCTCGGCGAGAGGAACAGGTCCAGCGCCGCCTTGGCGTTCTCGAACAGGGAAATGTTCAGGTTGATGCACAGCACCGCCAGCGGCTGGCCGTGCGGGTCGCGCAGCACTGTGCTCAGCGAGCGGATCTTCTGCCCGTCCCAGTTGAGCTTTTCGTACGGGCCGATATTGGTCTCGTCGCTACCCTCCTCGAACATGTCCTCCAGCGCCGCGTCGTCGCCGATCTCGCGCTTGGACAGGTTGTTGGCGATGTAGTCGATCTTCTGCGTGCGCAGGTCGTGCAGTACCACTTCGGCGTGGGGGAAGAACAGCGTGGCGATGGCGTCGGCGATCGCCCGGTAGTTCTGCAGGAGAGGATCGGTGGTGGACATTCGGGCGGGCTCCGCGAAGGGGGTCAGCGCCCTTGGAGCAAGGGCGCTGGGAGTGTGCCGCAAACGCGCGGGGGCGTCATCCATTCAGGCGCGCGGGCGACAGTTGCGCGGCGCTCAGGCCGAAGGCGGCGAGGCTTTCCGGCAACGGCTCGCCGCGCACCAGTGCGGCACTGGCCTGGCCCATCGCCGGCGAGGTCTGGATGCCGTAGCCGCCTTGCGCCGCGACCCAGAACAGACCGTCGACACGCGGATCGAAACCGGCCACCAGATCGCCGTCGGCGACGAAGCTGCGCAGCCCGGCCCAGGTCCGGAACGGCCGGCGGATGCTCAGGGTGGTGGCTTCCTCGATCAGGTAGATGCCGGTGGCGATATCCAGTTCTTCCGGTTGCACGTCGTGGGGTTCGACCGGATCGGCATTGCACGGCGAGCCCAGGAGCATGCCGGCATCCGGCTTCATGTAGAACGATTCGTCGAGGCTGACCAGCATCGGCCAGCCGTGGCTGTCGATGTCCGCCGGCGCTTCGAAGATGAAGGCCGCGCGGCGCTTGGGCTGCAGGCCCAGCGCCGTGGCGCCGGCCAACTGGCCGATCTGGTCGGCCCAGGCGCCGGCGGCGTTGATCAGCACCGGCGCGCGGAACTGGCCGCGAGTGGTCTGCACCAGCCACTGACCGTCGGCATCCCGCTGCAGGGCGAGCACTTCGCAGTCGCCGTGGATTTCGCCCTGCTGGCGGCGAATACCGCGCAGGTAACCCTGGTGCAGGGCATCGGTATCGATGTCGCTGGCGCTGGGGTCGTACAGCGCGCCGTGGACTTTCTCCCGGCGCAGCACCGGCAGGCGCGCGCAGGCTTCGTCGGCGCTGAGCAGCTGCATTTCCGGTACGCAGGCGCGGGCGCTGTCGAACTGGCGCTGGAGTTCTTCGGCGTTGCCGTCGAAGTCCACGGTCATTTCGCCGCGGGGCATCAGCAGCGGATGCTCGGCGAAGCCGGCCGGCGGCTGGTCGAAAAAGGCGCGGCTGGCCAGGGTCAGGGCGCGTACCTGTGGCGTGCCGTAGGCGGCGGTGTACAGCGCCGCGGAGCGGCCGGTGGAGTGGTAGCCCGGCAGGGTTTCCCGTTCCAGCAGCAACACCTTGCCGTGGTTGGCCAGCCAGTAGCCGGTGGAGGCACCGGCGATGCCGGCACCGATGATGAGGTAGTCAGCCTGTTGCATGGCGCTCTCCACGGCTCAGTGGCCGCGCTGCAGGTGATACAGGGCGTTGGCCAGGGCGATGTCTTCCAGACCCAGGCCGATGGAGCGGAAGAACGCGTGGCGCTGGTAGTCCGGGCGTGCGGCCTGGCCGCTGACCAGTTCCGGCAGGTCGCCACGGATGGCTTCCGGGCTCCAGCCGTGCTGTTCGGCGGCGAGGCGCATTTCGCCGGCGCTGCCGGGGGTGGTCTCGCGGTAGTCGCAGTAGACATCCATGGCCGCCAGGCTGGCCGGCGGTACTTCGTGGGCGCGCACGGCGTTGGTGCTGATGGAGGTGATCAGCGCCGGTTTGCTCAGGCTGGCCGGATCGATGACCGGACGGGCCGAGGAGGTGCAGAGCAGGATGACATCGGCGTCGATCAGCGCTGCGTCGGCATCGTCGTGCAGGCTCAGGCGTGGATCGCTGGAGGCCAGGGCATCGCGTTCGCTGGCGCCGAGGTCTTTCAGGCTCGGCGCGTAGAGACGAATGTCCTGCCATGGGCGCAGTTCGCGCGCGTAGCGCAGGTGCGCGCGGGCGACCGGACCGCCACCGATGATGGTCAGGCGCCGGGCGCTGTCGGGGGCGAGGGCGTCCACGGCCACGGCGGTGGCCGCGGCGGTGCGGGCGATGGTCAGTTCACCGGCATCGCAGAGCAGCAGCGGCTGGCCGCTGTCCATGGACATCAGCAGGGTCCAGGCGGTGACCAGCGGGCCCTGTTCGCGAACGATGTAGGGCGAGGTCTTGACCCCGTAGACGCGGTCTTCGGCGAGCACGCCGCCGTAGTTGATGAAGTCGCCCTGGCCGGCCGGGAATTCCACCAGTTGCTGCGCGGGCTGTACTGCCTGGCCGGCGGCGAGGTCGCGGAACAGGTCGCGCATCACCCGGGGAACATCCACCTGGGCGAGCAGTTGACGGGCTTGCTGCTGATCGAGAACGAGGGGGGCGGCCATCGGGGTGCTCCGGGGTTGGGTTTAAACTAATTTTTCCATTATGGACTTTTAGTTTAAGTTTTTGCTATCCCCGTCGTCTGAAAAATCTTGGCGCTGCAAGGCAGCCCCAAAAAGAAAAACGCAGCCCTGAGGCTGCGTTTCCTTGATTACCCGTGCTTCTTCGGCACCGGTTTGAGCAACTCCGTCGGCGGCATCTCGCAACTGATCTTGCGCCCCAGCAATGCCTCGATCGCCGGCAACTGATAGGAATCGTCCTCGCCGGCGAAGCTGATCGACACGCCGCTGGTCCCGGCGCGGCCCGTCCGGCCGATGCGGTGGACGTAGTCGTCGGGATCTTCCGGCAGGGTGAAGTTGATCACGTGGCTGATGCCGTCGATATGGATGCCGCGACCCGCCACGTCGGTCGCCACCAGCACGGTGATGCGGCCTTCACGGAAGTTTTCCAGGGTGCGGATGCGCTTGTGCTGCGGCACGTCGCCGGACAGTTGCGCGGCATTCACGCCGTCGCGCACCAGGCGCTCCTCGATGCGGCGCACCTCGTCCTTGCGGTTGGCGAAGACGATGACCCGCTCCCACTTGTTCTCGGTGACCAGGTTGTACAGCAGCTTGTACTTGTCGCTGCCGGCCACGGCGTAGACGTGTTGTTCCACGGTTTCGCTGGCGACGTTCTCCGGCTCGATCTCGACGATGGCCGGGGTGGTGGTCCACTGCTTGGCCAGGTTCATCACGTCTTCGGTGAAGGTGGCGGAGAACAGCAGGGTCTGACGCTCGGCCTTCGGTGGGGTCTGACGAATGATCTGACGCACCTGCGGGATGAAACCCATGTCCAGCATGCGGTCGGCTTCGTCCAGCACCAGCACCTCGACCATGTCCAGGTGCACTTCGCCGCGCTGGTTGAAGTCCAGCAGGCGGCCCGGCGTGGCGACGAGGATGTCGCAATGACGGGCTTCCAGGGCCTTGAGCTGCTTGTCGTAGTCCATCCCGCCGACGAAGGTCATCACGTTGAGGCCGGTGTACTTGGTCAGCGCCGCGGCATCCTTGGCGATCTGCACCACCAGCTCGCGGGTCGGCGCGATGATCAGCGCACGTGGCTCGCCCATGTAGCGCTCTTTCGGCGGTGGGGTCTGCTGCAGCTGGGTGATGATCGAGATCAGGAAGGCCGCGGTCTTGCCGGTACCGGTCTGGGCCCGGCCGATGGCGTCCTGGCCGCGCAGGGTGAAGCCGAGCACCTGGGCCTGGATCGGTGTGCAGTACGGGAAACCGAGATCGTGGATGGCATGCATCAGCTCGTTGGAGAGCTTGAAATCGTGGAAGCGGGTCTTGCCTTCCTGCGGTTCGACCGCGAAGTCTTCCAGCTTCCAGGTCGAGGCCTGGGGTTTCGGCTTGCGCTCGCGGCGCGGCTTGGCGGCGGGTGCCGGCTCGGCGGGCGCCGCTTCTGCAGGCGTCGGCTGAGCAGCAGCGGGCTGGGCCACTTCGCTGTTCCTGGCCGGGGCTCTGGGCGCTGGGGCGGGAGCGGGTGCTGGAGCGGGCGGCTGCATCACGGGGGCAGCGCTTTCGGCGGCGAGTTGCTCGACCTCGCCTTTGCCGAACATTTTCTTGAGTGCTTTGAGCACGGGCTTCTCGTCAATTGGTTAAGGAATGTACGCCGGGCAGTGTAATGCAAGATCCGGGCTCGGCGTAGGGGAATGCACCGACAACTACAGGGAATGCGACTTTCAGCGCAAGCGCTGCAGCAGCCAGGCGCCGATGTCGCTGATTTCTTCCGGCACTACCGCGTGTTCCATCGGGTATTCCTGCCAGCCGACACTCACGCCCCAGTGCTTGAGGTGTTCGTAGGCGGTGCGGCCCATGGCCGGTAGCACCACCGGGTCGTACTGGCCGTGCAGGCACAGCGCCGGAATGCGCTGCTGGCTGGCGGTGAGCTGGGTGTCGTCCTTGAAGGTCGGGGCGTAGGTGGACAGCGCAAGCACGCCACCGAGGGCACCTTGCCACTTTATATAGGCCGTGTGCAGCACCACCGCGCCGCCCTGGGAGAAGCCGGCGAGGATGATGCGGTTGGGGTCGATGCCCAGCGCGCGCTGTTCCTCGATCAGGGCGATGACCTGGGCGGCGGACTCTTCCAGTTGCCCTTCGTCGATGGCTCGCGCCGGGCTCATGGCCTTGATGTCGTACCAACTGGGCATTTCATAGCCGCCGTTGATCGTCACCGCCCGGGTCGGGGCCTGGGGCATAACGAAACGGGTGGTCAGCAAGTGTTCCTGCAGGGCCTCGGCCACTGGCATGAAGTCGTAGCGGTCGGCACCCAGGCCGTGCAACCAGATGACACAGGCGTCGGCGTTCTTTTGTGGTTCGAGAATCAAGGGTTTGCTCATGACTGCTCCGAAAAAGTGCACGCGATCTCAATGGGGTGCATGAAAAAAAGGCACGCGGGGATCACAGCTAAAAAAGATGTCGCATTGCTATAACTTTGCCCGTTGCAACTGACTGAATCGCTTTAGCGAAACGATCTGGTACGCGCTTTGCAAATCCGTCGGGTACGTGAGGGAAGTAGCAATGCGCGGTAACACCCCTCATGGGAAACCCAAGGCTGTCACAGAACAGCGAATTGCGCCAATTGACCCAATAACAAGCCGAAAAGGGTCGGATGCGCCTCATAAGGGTGCGGTGCAAACCGGCTCAACACAATAAGAGCGAACTGGAGGTTTTAATGAAGATGTTGAAGACCACCCTGGCAGTCATGACGGCTGCCGCGGCACTGGGCGTGAGCGCCATGGCCCAGGCGGGTGCGACCCTGGATGCAGTGCAGAAGAAGGGTTTCGTCCAGTGCGGCGTGAGTGACGGTCTGCCGGGCTTCTCGGTACCGGACGCCAAGGGCACCATCGTCGGTATCGACGCCGACGTCTGCCGCGCTGTCGCGGCCGCGGTATTCGGTGACGCGACCAAGGTCAAGTTCAGCCAGCTCAACGCCAAGGAGCGCTTCACCGCGCTGCAGTCCGGCGAAGTCGACGTGCTGTCGCGCAACACCACCTGGACCAGCTCGCGCGACGCCGGCATGGGCCTGGTATTCGCCGGTGTCACCTACTACGACGGCATCGGTTTCCTGGTGAACAAGAAGCTCGGCGTTTCCAGCGCCAAGGAGCTCGATGGTGCAACCATCTGCATCCAGGCCGGTACCACCACCGAGCTGAACGTGTCGGACTACTTCCGCGCCAACGGTCTGAAATACACCCCGATCACCTTCGACACTTCCGACGAGAGCGCCAAGTCGCTGGAGTCCGGTCGTTGCGACGTGCTGACCTCGGACAAGTCGCAGCTCTACGCACAACGCTCCAAGCTGGCCGCGCCGACCGACTACGTCGTGCTGCCGGAAACCATCTCCAAGGAGCCGCTGGGCCCGGTGGTGCGCAAGGGTGACGAGGAGTGGTTCTCCATCGTGCGCTGGACCCTGTTCGCCATGCTCAATGCCGAAGAAATGGGCATCACCTCGAAGAACGTCGAGGCCGAAGCCAAGGCCACCAAGAACCCTGACGTCGCGCGCATGCTCGGTGCCGACGGCGAATACGGCAAGGACCTGAAACTGCCGAAGGACTGGGTGGTACAGATCGTCAAGCAGGTGGGCAACTACGGCGAAGTGTTCGAGAAGAACCTCGGCAAGGGCACCCCGCTGCAGATCGACCGCGGTCTGAACGCCCTGTGGAACAACGGCGGTATCCAGTACGCGCCGCCGGTGCGCTGATTGGGCCGGCCCGCGGTGACGCTGTGGTCACCGCGGGCCGTATCGTTCCTTCTTTTCGGGGCCTTTCATGCACAATCCACCCAGGGGCTTGTCCCTTAGCGATCCACGCGTTCGCGCGTGGCTGTTCCAGATCCTCACGATCGTCTTCGTGGTCGGTCTGGGCTGGTACCTGTTCCACAACACCCAGACCAACCTGCAACACCGGGGTATCACCTCGGGCTTCGACTTCCTCGAACGCAGCGCCGGCTTCGGCATCGCCCAGCATCTGATTCCCTATGTCGAGTCCGATTCCTACGCCCGGGTCTTCGTCATCGGCCTGCTCAACACGCTGCTGGTGACCTTCATCGGGATCATCCTGGCGACCTTGCTCGGCTTCATCATCGGCGTGGCGCGGCTGTCGCCGAACTGGATGATCAACAAGCTGGCAACGGTCTACGTCGAGACCTTCCGCAACATCCCGCCGCTGCTGCAGATCCTGTTCTGGTACTTCGCCGTGTTCCTGACCCTGCCGGGACCGCGGGGCAGCATCAACCTCAACGACACCTTCTTCATCAGCAACCGCGGCCTGAACATGCCCGGCGCCTCGATCGCCGAAGGTTTCTGGCCGTTCGTGATTGCCGTGCTGCTGGCCATCGTCGCGGTGGTCGCCATGGTGCGCTGGGCCAACCGTCGCTTCGAGGCGAGCGGTGAGCCGTTCCACAAGTTCTGGGCCGCCGTCGGCCTGCTGCTGGTAATCCCGGGCCTGAGCGTGCTGCTGTTCGGCAACCCGCTGAGCTGGGAACTGCCGCAATTGAAAGGATTCAACTTCGCGGGCGGCTGGGTACTGATCCCCGAACTGCTGGCGCTCACCCTGGCCTTGACCATCTATACCGCGGCGTTCATCGCCGAGATCGTCCGTTCCGGGATTCGCTCGGTGAGCCACGGCCAGACCGAGGCGGCCCGCTCCCTCGGCCTGCGCGAAGGCCCGACGCTGCGCAAGGTGATCATTCCCCAGGCGCTGCGGGTGATCATTCCGCCGCTGACCAGCCAGTACCTGAACCTGGCGAAGAACTCCTCGCTGGCGGCCGGCATCGGCTATCCGGAAATGGTCTCGCTGTTCGCCGGCACCGTGCTCAACCAGACCGGGCAGGCCATCGAGGTGATCGCCATCACCATGAGCGTGTACCTGGCCATCAGCATCAGCATTTCCCTGCTGATGAACTGGTACAACAAGCGCATCGCGCTGATCGAGCGGTAAGGAGACGCGCATGACTACCCATGTTTTCAAACCCGACATGCCGCCACCGGTGAAGACCGTCGGCGTCGTGGCCTGGCTGCGGGCCAACCTGTTCTCCAACTGGCTGAATACCCTGCTGACGCTGTTCGCCATCTACCTGGTCTGGCTGATCGTGCCGCCGCTGCTGCAATGGTCGATCTTCGACGCCAACTGGGTCGGCACCACCCGCGCCGACTGCACCAAGGAAGGCGCCTGCTGGGTGTTCATCCAGCAGCGCTTCGGCCAGTTCATGTATGGCTATTACCCCACCGAGCTGCGCTGGCGCGTCGACCTGACGGTCTGGCTGGCGGTGATCGGCGCGGCGCCGCTGTTCATCTCGCGCTTCCCGCGCAAGGCGATCTACGGCCTGTGCTTCCTCGTCGCCTACCCGATCATCGCCTACACCCTGCTGCACGGCGGGCATCTGGGCCTGACCACGGTATCGACCAGCCAGTGGGGCGGCCTGATGCTGACCCTGGTGATCGCCACCGTGGGCATCGTCGGTGCCTTGCCGCTGGGTATCCTGCTGGCCCTGGGCCGGCGTTCGCGCATGCCGGCGGTGAAGGTGGTCTGTGTGACCTTCATCGAGTTCTGGCGCGGCGTGCCGCTGATCACGGTGCTGTTCATGTCGTCGGTGATGCTGCCGCTGTTCCTGCCCGAAGGCATGAGCTTCGACAAGCTGCTGCGGGCCATGATCGGGGTGATCCTGTTCCAGTCGGCGTATATCGCCGAGGTGGTGCGCGGTGGTCTGCAGGCCATTCCCAAGGGCCAGTACGAAGCCGCTGCGGCCATGGGCCTGGGCTACTGGCGCTCGATGGGCCTGGTGATCCTGCCGCAAGCCCTGAAGCTGGTGATTCCCGGCATCGTCAACACCTTCATTGCCCTGTTCAAGGACACCAGCCTGGTGATCATCATCGGCCTGTTCGACCTGCTCAACAGCGTCAAGCAGGCGGCTGCCGACCCCACCTGGCTGGGCATGGCGACCGAGGGCTATGTGTTCGCGGCCCTGGTGTTCTGGATTTTCTGTTTCGGTATGTCCCGCTACTCCATGCATCTGGAGCGCAAGCTGGACACAGGCCACAAGCGTTAGGAGTGTTTCGAATGAGTGAAGCGATCAAGCAGTCTGTCGGCCCTGAAGGCATTATCCAGATGCAGGGCGTGAACAAGTGGTACGGCCAGTTCCACGTGCTCAAGGACATCAACCTCAATGTGCGCCAGGGCGAGCGTATCGTTCTGTGCGGGCCGTCCGGTTCGGGCAAGTCCACCACCATCCGCTGCCTCAACCGTCTGGAAGAGCACCAGCAGGGCCGCATTGTTGTAGATGGCGTGGAACTGACCAACGATCTCAAGCAGATCGAGGCGATCCGCCGTGAAGTCGGCATGGTGTTCCAGCATTTCAACCTGTTCCCGCACCTGACCATCCTGCAGAACTGCACCCTGGCGCCGATGTGGGTACGCAAGATGCCCAAGCGCAAGGCCGAGGAAATCGCCATGCACTACCTGGAGCGCGTGCGCATTCCGGAGCAGGCGCACAAGTTCCCGGGGCAGTTGTCCGGCGGTCAGCAGCAGCGCGTGGCAATCGCCCGGGCGCTGTGCATGAAGCCGAAGATCATGCTGTTCGACGAGCCGACCTCGGCACTCGACCCGGAAATGGTCAAGGAAGTACTGGACACCATGGTCAGCCTGGCCGAAGACGGCATGACCATGCTCTGCGTGACCCACGAAATGGGCTTCGCCCGGACCGTGGCGAACCGGGTGATCTTCATGGACAAGGGGGAAATCGTCGAACAGGCCGCGCCGGATGACTTCTTCGACCGGCCGCAGAACGAGCGGACCAAGTTGTTCCTGAGTCAGATCCTGCATTGATGCTGTAAGGACAGGCCTCATCGCGGGCAACGCCCGCTCCCACAAGGTTCAGCGGCGCATGCGATCCTTGTGGGAGCGGGCGTTGCCCGCGATGAGGCCATCAGCAGCAATAAAGCTATTGAATCAGTTCTCTTCTCCCTGCACCGCCGGCGCCGGTGGCGGACGCAGCCCCACCGCGGCGATCAGTTTCAGCTGCTTGCCATTGCGCAGCACCTCGATGGCGACCTTCTCGCTCGGCTTGATCCGTGCGACCTGGTTCATCGACCGCCGACCATCACCAGCCGGCTCGCCATTGATGCTGAGAATCACGTCACCCAGTTGCAGACCCGCCCGCTGCGCCGGACCGTCGCGGAAAATCCCGGCGACGACGATGCCTGGACGCCCCTGCATACCGAACGATTCAGCCAGTTCCTCGCTCAACGGCTGTACTTCGATACCCAGCCAGCCACGGATCACCTGGCCATGCTCGATGATCGACTTCATCACCTCCAGCGCCAGCTTGGTCGGAATGGCGAAGCCGATGCCCTGGGAACCGCCGGACTTGGAGAAGATCGCCGTGTTGATCCCGGTCAGGTTGCCGTTGGCGTCCACCAGCGCGCCGCCGGAGTTGCCCGGGTTGATCGCCGCGTCGGTCTGGATGAAGTCTTCGTAGTTGTTCAGGCCCAACTGGTTGCGCCCGGTGGCGCTGATGATGCCCATGGTCACGGTCTGGCCGACGCCGAACGGGTTGCCGATGGCCAGGGCGACGTCGCCGATGCGGATGTTGTCGGAACGGCCGATGGTGATCGCCGGCAGGTTCTTCAGGTCGATCTTCAGCACCGCCAGGTCGGTTTCCGGGTCGCTGCCGATGACCCGGGCCAGGGTTTCGCGGCCGTCCTTGAGCGCCACCACGATCTGGTCGGCACCGGCGGTCACGTGGTTGTTGGTCAGCAGATAGCCTTCCGGGCTCATGATCACCGCCGACCCCAGGCTCGACTCCCAGCGTCGCTGCTTGGGCAGGTTGTCGCCGAAGAAACGGCGGAACTGCGGATCTTCGAACAGGGGATGGGCGGACTTGTTGACCACCTTGGTGGTGTACAGGTTGGCCACCGCCGGCGCCGCGTGGCTCACCGCGTCGGCATAGGACACCGGGCCCTGGACCATGCTGGTGGTCTGCGGCGCCTGTTGCAGGTTCACGTCCTGGCTGGGCAGGCCGACCCATTGAGGAAAACGCTGGATGACCAGCAACGCGACCAGCACGCCGGTGAACAGCGGCCAGCCGAAATAACGCAAAGCCTTGAACATTGAATGGATCCTGGGGAGTTGGCCCGAGCCGGTAATGCGGTGGGGAAGGGTGACCGCGCGCGATCATACTTCGGCAAGACCTGTGCAGGAACCGCTAAATCATTCGACGTGTGACAGCGTCGGTCGAATGCCCCCAGGTAGTTGCCGTCGGTTTCCCCAAAACAGTCGACGGCCCATAATGATGGCCATTATACGGGGCCTTGTGCCGCGCTGAACTGCTGAATTGAGGAGTCTTTTCCATGGCTGTTGCCCTGACTACCCTGGTCGAGGAAGCCGACCGCTATCTCGGTAGCGCGAAAATCCAGGACTACTGCCCCAACGGCCTGCAGGTCGAGGGCCGTCCGCAGGTGACCCGCATCGTCAGCGGCGTGACGGCCAGCCAGGCGCTGCTGGACGCCGCGGTCGAGGCCGAAGCCGACCTGGTGCTGGTCCACCACGGCTATTTCTGGAAAGGCGAGAACCCGTGCATCACCGGCATGAAGCAGCGCCGCCTGAAAACCCTGCTGAAGCACGACATCAGCCTGCTGGCCTACCACCTGCCGCTGGACGTGCACCCGGAAGTCGGCAACAACGTGCAACTGGCGCGGCAACTGGATATCACCGTCGAGGGCCCGCTGGACCCTGACAATCCGCGGGTGGTGGGGCTGGTCGGGTCGCTGGCCGAACCACTGTCGGCGCGCGACTTCGCCCGTCGGGTCAATGAAGTGATGGGCCGCGAGCCCTTGCTGGTGGAAGGCGAGGCGGTCATTCGTCGGGTCGGCTGGTGCACCGGTGGTGGCCAGGGCTACATCGACCAGGCGATCGCCGCCGGCGTCGACCTGTTCATCAGCGGCGAAGCCTCCGAGCAGACCTTCCACAGCGCGCGGGAAAACGGCGTCAGCTTCATTGCCGCCGGGCACCACGCCACCGAGCGCTACGGTGTGCAGGCGCTGGGCGACTACCTGGCTCGCCGGTTTGCCCTCGAACACCTGTTCATCGACTGTCCGAACCCCGTGTGACAGCCCAAACACCCGGGCATATCCATAGATTGTTTCGTTCTAGGCCGCCTCCTAAATAGAAGCGGGCGCTGTGATAGAGTGGCCCGCTCGAACACGGCCCGCCTGGCCGTCCATAAAAGATCGTTTTTCCCGTGAGTAGCCATGGTCGACAAACTGACGCATTTGAAACAGTTGGAGGCGGAAAGCATCCACATCATTCGTGAGGTGGCCGCCGAGTTCGATAACCCGGTGATGCTGTACTCGATTGGCAAGGACTCGGCCGTGATGCTGCATCTGGCGCGCAAGGCCTTCTTCCCTGGCAAGCTGCCGTTTCCCGTGATGCATGTCGACACCCAGTGGAAATTCCAGGAGATGTACCGCTTCCGCGACAAGATGGTCGAGGAAATGGGGCTGGAGCTGATTACCCACGTCAACCCGGAAGGGGTGGCGCAGGGTATCAACCCGTTCACCCATGGCAGCTCCAAGCACACCGACATCATGAAGACCCAGGGCCTCAAGCAGGCGCTGGACAAGCACGGCTTCGACGCCGCCTTCGGTGGCGCGCGCCGCGACGAAGAGAAGTCGCGGGCCAAGGAGCGGGTCTACTCGTTCCGTGACAGCAAGCACCGCTGGGATCCGAAGAACCAGCGTCCGGAGCTGTGGAACATCTACAACGGCAAGGTCAACAAGGGCGAGTCGATCCGCGTCTTCCCGCTGTCGAACTGGACCGAGCTGGACATCTGGCAGTACATCTACCTCGAAGGCATCCCGATCGTGCCGCTGTACTTCGCCGCCGAGCGCGAAGTCATCGAGAAGAATGGCACCCTGATCATGATCGACGACGAGCGCATCCTCGAGCACCTCAGCGACGAGGAAAAGGCCCGCATCGTCAAGAAGAAGGTGCGTTTCCGTACCCTCGGCTGCTACCCGTTGACGGGTGCCGTCGAGTCGGAGGCCGAGACCCTGACGGACATCATTCAGGAAATGCTCCTGACCCGGACGTCCGAACGCCAGGGCCGTGTCATCGACCACGATGGCGCCGGTTCCATGGAAGACAAGAAACGCCAAGGCTACTTCTAATTTCAGGGTTACTCCATGTCGCACCAATCTGATCTGATCAGCGAGGACATCCTCGCCTACCTGGCCCAGCACGAGCGCAAGGAACTCCTGCGTTTCCTGACCTGCGGCAACGTCGACGATGGCAAGAGCACCCTGATCGGGCGCCTGCTGCACGACTCGAAGATGATCTACGAGGACCACCTCGAGGCCATCACCCGCGATTCGAAGAAAGTCGGCACCACCGGCGAGGAAGTCGACCTGGCGCTGCTGGTCGACGGCCTGCAGGCCGAGCGTGAGCAGGGCATCACCATCGATGTCGCCTACCGCTACTTCTCCACCGCCAAGCGCAAGTTCATCATCGCCGACACCCCGGGCCACGAGCAGTACACCCGCAACATGGCCACCGGTGCGTCCACCTGCGACCTGGCGATCATTCTCGTCGACGCCCGCTACGGCGTGCAGACCCAGACCCGCCGGCACAGCTACATCGCCTCGCTGCTGGGGATCAAGCACATCGTCGTCGCCGTCAACAAGATGGACCTGAAGAACTTCGACGAGCAGGTCTTCGAGTCGATCAAGGCCGACTACCTGAAGTTCGCCGAGGGCATCGACCTCAAGCCGAGCAGCCTGCACTTCGTGCCGATGTCGGCGCTCAAGGGCGACAACGTGGTCAACCGCAGCGAGCGTTCGCCGTGGTACACCGGCCCTGCGCTGATGGAAATCCTCGAGACCGTCGAAGTCGCCGCCGACCGCAACTTCACCGACCTGCGTTTCCCGGTGCAGTACGTCAACCGTCCGAACCTGAACTTCCGCGGCTTCGCCGGCACCATCGCCAGCGGCCTGGTGCACAAGGGTGACGAGATCGTCGTGCTGCCGTCGGGCAAGAGCAGCCGGGTCAAGTCCATCGTCACCTACGAGGGCGAGCTGGAAAACGCCGGTCCCGGCCAGGCCGTGACCCTGACCATGGAAGACGAGATCGACATCTCCCGTGGCGACCTGCTGGTCCACGCCGACAACGTGCCGCCGGTGACCGACCAGTTCGACGCCATGCTCGTGTGGATGGCCGAAGAGCCGATGCTGCCGGGCAAGAAATACGACATCAAGCGCGCCACCAGCTATGTGCCGGGCTCGATCGCCAGCATCACCCACAAGGTCGATGTGAACACCCTGGAGCAGGGCGCCGCCAGCGCGCTGCAACTGAACGAGATTGGCCGGGTGAAAGTCGCCCTGGACGCCTCGATCGCCCTGGACGGTTACGACAGCAACCGCACCACCGGCGCCTTCATCGTCATCGACCGCCTGACCAACGGCACCGTTGGCGCCGGCATGATCATCGCGCCACCGGTTCTGCCGCACGGCAGCACCGGTCAGCATGGCAAGCAGGCCCACGTATCCACCGAGGAGCGTGCCCTGCGCTTCGGCCAGCAACCGGCCACCGTGCTGTTCAGCGGCCTGTCCGGCGCTGGCAAGAGCACCCTGGCCTATGCCGTCGAGCGCAAGCTGTTCGACATGGGCCGTGCGGTCTACGTCCTCGACGGCCAGAACCTGCGCCATGACCTGAACAAAGGCCTGCCGCAGGACCGTGCCGGTCGCACCGAGAACTGGCGCCGTGCCGCCCACGTGGCGCGCCAGTTCAACGAAGCCGGCATGCTCACCCTGGCCGCTTTCGTCGCCCCGGATGCCGAAGGCCGCGAGCAGGCCAGGGCGCTGATCGGCAAGGAGCGTCTGGTCACCGTTTACGTCCAGGCTTCGCCGCTGGCCTGCCGCGAGCGTGACCCGCAAGGCCTGTACGCCGCCGGTGGCGACAACATCCCGGGCGAAAGCTTCCCGTACGATGTGCCGCAGGATGCCGACCTGGTCATCGACACCCAGTCCACCAGCGTGGAAGAGGGTGTGAAGCTGGTCCTGGATGTGCTGCGTGAGCGTGGCGCTATCTAAGCGTCCGGGCTGACAGGAAAGAACCCGCGATGGTGAAGGCCATCGCGGGTTTTTTCTTGTCCGAAGAGCGGGCTCAGATGTGCTTTTCCGACACCGGAATCACCCGTTTCTCTTTCACCGCCTTGTAGGAAAAACTCGAATAGATCTCCTTCACCCCTGGCAGCGATTGCAGGGTTTCCCGGGCGAATTCGCCGAAGGATTCCAGGTCGCGGGCCAGCACTTCGAGGAGAAAGTCGTAACGTCCTGAAATATTGTGGCAGGCGACGATCTCGGGAATCTCCATCAGGCGTCGCTCGAAGGCGCGCGCCATCTCCTTGGTGTGGGAGTCCATCATGATGCTGACGAAGGCAGTCACGCCGAAGCCAAGGGCCTTGGGCGAGAGGATTGCCTGGTAGCCGGTGATGTAGCCGCTTTCCTCGAGCAGCTTGACCCGGCGCCAGCAGGGCGAGGTGGTCAGGGCGACACTGTCGGCCAGTTCGGAGATGGTCAGCCGCGCGTTGTCCTGCAGGGCGCCGAGCAGGGCGCGGTCGGTGCGGTCGAGGGCGTTGGGCAAGATTTGCCCTGTCTTCAGCGGATCGTGGAATTTCATGCTCGGAAAGCCCCGGAGTAGTGGTCACATTTGGAAAAATATTAGCTGATCGCTGGCATAAGCTTATGGCAATCCAACAAGAGGGCATCGCCATGAGCGGCTCCAGCAAGACCCAGGGATTCGCCACTCGTGCCATTCACCATGGCTACGATCCGCAGGCTCACGGAGGGGCACTGGTGCCGCCGATCTACCAGACGGCCACGTTCGCCTTTCCTACCGTCGAATACGGTGCGGCCTGCTTTGCCGGCGAAGAGGCCGGACATTTCTACAGCCGAATTTCCAATCCCACGCTGGCGTTGCTGGAAAGCCGCATGGCTTCGCTGGAAGGCGGCGAGGCGGCCCTGGCCCTGGCCTCGGGCATGGGCGCCATCACCGCCACGCTGTGGACGCTGCTGCGCCCCGGTGATGAGGTGCTGCTCGGCAGCACGCTGTACGGTTGCACCTTCGCCTTCCTGCACCACGGCATCGGCGAATTCGGGGTCAAGCTCAAGCATGTCGACATGGCCGACCTCAAGGCGGTGGAGGCAGCGATTTCGCCAGCGACGCGGCTGATCTATTTCGAGTCGCCAGCCAACCCCAACATGCATCTGGCGGATATCGCCGGGGTGGCGAAGATCGCGCGTCGGCACGGCGCGACGCTGGTGGTGGACAACACCTATTGCACGCCGTACCTGCAGCGGCCGCTGGAGCTGGGCGCGGATCTGGTGGTGCACTCGGCGACCAAGTATCTCAGCGGGCACGGCGATATCACCGCAGGGCTGGTGATCGGCGCCCGAGACCTGGTGGGGCGGATTCGTCTGGAAGGCTTGAAGGACATGACCGGTGCGGTGCTGTCTCCGCACGATGCCGCGTTGCTGATGCGCGGACTGAAGACCCTCAATCTGCGCATGGAGCGTCACTGCGCCAATGCCCAGGCGCTGGCGGAGTTCCTGAAGAAACAGGCGGAGGTCGAGGTGCTGCATTACCCGGGGTTGCCGTCGTTCCCGCAGTACGCCCTGGCGAAGAAACAGATGGCATTGCCGGGTGGCATGCTGGCGTTCGAGTTGAAGGGCGGGATCGCCGCGGGGCGGCGCTTCATGAACGCGCTGCAATTGTTCTCGCGGGCGGTGAGCCTGGGCGATGCCGAGTCCCTGGCACAGCATCCGGCGAGCATGACCCATTCCAGCTACACCCCGCAGGAGCGGGCGCGCTACGGGATCTCCGAAGGCCTGGTACGGCTCTCGGTGGGGCTCGAGGATATCGACGACCTGATCGCCGATGTTCGTCAGGCGCTCAAGGCCTGTGCCTGAACGATAAACGCCGGAAACGAAAAGGGGCGCCATGGAGGCGCCCCTTTTCGTTGTTGCCAATCAGCGTTTCAGGCCGTAGCTCTCGTCGAGCATGCCGGGCGTATTCGGCGTTTTCGGCGCGTAGTCGCGTGGCACTTCGGTGTCCCGTGGCGGGGTCAGGCGATCGCGCGGGCCTTGCGCCGCGTCGGAGTGCAGGGCGGCCAGCAGGCGCTGACGGGTCAGGTCGTCCAGGGCCAGGCGGTTGGCGCCATCGGCCAGATGATCCTGCACTTCCTGGTAGCTTTGCGTGAGCTTCTTGACCAGAGCCGCGGTGCTGTTGAAGTGGGTCACCACTTCGTTCTGGTAGCTGTCGAAGCGTTCTTGGATATCGTCCAGTTGCCGCTGGGTGCTGCTCGGCGCGGCGTTGGGCAGGAGGCGGGCAACCAGGAAACCAACGACGACACCCACTGCCAGGGCCAGGGTCGGCAACAACCAAACTAAGAGCGAGAGTTCCACGAGTCCTTCCTCTATAAACGGCTTTGCTTTACGTTAACGGCTCGGACCTGCGCTGTATACCGCGAAGCATCGCAAATATCTCAGAACAGAATCATTCAGCTAGACGAGTCGACCCTTGCCGGGGTCACGGAGTTTAATTCCTTGCTTACCCGCGAAATCCCTGCATTCATCGACGGCCCGGTCGGTCAACTGGAAGCCCTCTATCAGGAAGTGCCCGATGCCCACGGCGTGGTGCTGATCTGTCACCCCAACCCGGTGCAGGGCGGGACCATGCTCAACAAGGTGGTGTCGACGTTGCAACGCACCGCGCGGGACGCCGGCCTGATCACTCTGCGCTTCAACTACCGCGGTGTTGGCGCCAGCGCCGGTAGTCACGACATGGGGACCGGCGAGGTTGACGATGCCCAGGCCGCCGCGGCCTGGCTGCGGGACAAGCATCCCGAACTGCCCCTGACCCTGCTCGGTTTCTCGTTCGGCGGTTTCGTCGCCGCGGCGCTCGGTGGCCGTCTCGAAAGCCAGGGTGTGACGTTGAAGCATCTGTTCATGGTCGCGCCGGCGGTCAGGCGTCTGAACGCCACCGAGGCCGCTCCGCGCAACGCGCCGCTGACCATCATCCAGCCGGATGCCGACGAAGTGATCGAGCCGCAGACCGTCTATGACTGGTCCGCCGCACTGCCGCGCCCCCATGAGCTGTTGAAAGTGGCAGAATGCGGACACTTTTTTCATGGCAAGCTGACCGACCTCAAGGATCTGGTACTGCCGCGTCTTTCGAACTGAGCCAAGCCTGATAAGCGATTACCCATGACTACGCGCATCCTCACCGGTATCACCACCACCGGCACCCCGCACCTGGGCAACTACGCCGGTGCCATTCGCCCGGCGATTCTCGCCAGCCGCCAGCCGGGTGCCGACTCCTTCTATTTCCTCGCCGACTACCACGCGCTGATCAAGTGCGATGACCCGCAGCGCATCCAGCGTTCGCGCCTGGAAATCGCCGCGACCTGGCTGGCCGGTGGCCTGGACTGGGAAAAGGTGACCTTCTATCGCCAGTCCGACATCCCCGAGATCCCCGAACTGACCTGGCTGCTCACCTGCGTCAGCGCCAAGGGCCTGCTCAACCGCGCCCACGCCTACAAGGCCTCGGTGGACAAGAACCTGGAAAACGGCGAAGACCCGGATGCCGGCGTGACCATGGGGCTGTACAGCTATCCGGTGCTGATGGCCGCGGACATCCTGATGTTCAACGCGCACAAGGTTCCGGTCGGCCGCGACCAGATCCAGCACGTGGAGATGGCGCGGGACATCGGCCAGCGCTTCAACCACCTGTTCGGCAACGGCAAGGACTTCTTCGTCCTGCCGGAAGTGGTGATCGAAGAGAGCGTGGCCACCTTGCCGGGCCTGGACGGGCGCAAGATGTCCAAGAGCTACGACAACACCATCCCGCTGTTCAGCAGTGCGAAGGAAATGAAGGACACGATCTCGCGCATCGTCACCGACTCCCGTGCGCCGGGCGAGGCCAAGGATCCGGACAACTCGCACCTGTTCACCCTGTACCAGGCCTTCTCCACGTCTGAGCAGTCGGCGGAGTTCCGCGACGAACTGCTGCAGGGCCTGGGCTGGGGCGAAGCGAAGCAGAAGCTGTTCCAGTTGCTCGATGGCCAGTTGGCCGAGTCCCGCGAGCGCTACCAGCAACTGATTGCCCGTCCGGCGGACCTGGAAGACATCCTCCTGGCCGGCGCGCAGAAAGCCCGCAAGGTTGCCACGCCGTTCCTCGAACAACTGCGCGAAGCGGTGGGCCTGCGTTCCTTCCGCACCATCACCCAGGGCCCGGCCGAAGTGAAGAAGAAGGCCGCGAAAGCCGCACGCTTCGTCAGCTTCCGCGACGACGACGGCAGCTTCCGTTTCCGCCTGCTGGGTGCCGACGGCGAACAACTGCTGCTGTCGCGCAGTTTCGCCGACGGCAAGGCTGCCGGTGCGGTGACCAAGCAACTGCAGCAGGGTGACGAACTCGACGTGCGCGCCGAAGGCCTGGGCTTCAGCCTGTGGCTGGAGGGCGAGTCTGTCGCCGAAGGCCCGCAGTTCGCCGACGCCATCGCTCGCGACGCCGCCATCGAGGCCCTGCGTGCCGCCCTGGCGCCTCAACAGGACTGACGGCTTATCGGAAGTCTGATTGCCATTACCCAGGGCCGTCGCTACAGTGACGGCCCGCTTTTGTTGCCTTGCTAACGAATTATGACGCCCCTAGAACGATATCAAGCAGATCTGAAACGTCCCGACTTCTTCCATGACGCGGCGCAGGAAACGGCGGTGCGCCATCTGCAGCGCCTGTACGATGATCTGCTCGCGGCGCAGAACAACAAGCCGGGGGTATTCGGCAAGCTGTTCGGCAAGAAAGAGCAGGCGCCGGTCAAGGGTCTGTATTTCTGGGGTGGAGTAGGCCGGGGCAAGACCTACCTGGTCGATACCTTCTTCGAGGCGCTGCCGTTCAAGGAAAAGTCGCGCACCCACTTCCACCGCTTCATGAAGCGCGTGCATGAGGAGATGAAGGGCCTCAAGGGCGAGAAGAACCCGCTGACGCTCATCGCCAAGCGTTTCGCCGATGAGTCGCGGGTCATCTGCTTCGACGAATTCTTCGTGTCCGACATCACCGATGCGATGATCCTCGGCACCCTCATGGAAGAACTGTTCAAGAACGGTGTGACCCTGGTGGCGACGTCCAACATCGTTCCGGACGGCCTGTACAAGGATGGCCTGCAGCGGGCGCGCTTCCTGCCGGCCATCGCGCTGATCAAGCAGAACACCGAGATCGTCAACGTCGACAGTGGCGTCGACTATCGTCTGCGCCACCTGGAACAGGCGGAACTGTTCCACTTCCCGCTGGATGAAGCCGCCCATGAAAGCCTGCGCAAGAGTTTCCGCGCCCTGACGCCGGAATGCACCCAGGCACTGGAAAACGATGTGTTGATCATCGAGAACCGCGAGATCCGCGCCCTGCGTACCTGCGACGACGTGGCCTGGTTCGACTTCCGCGAATTGTGCGACGGCCCGCGCAGCCAGAACGACTACATCGAGCTGGGCAAGATCTTCCATGCCGTGTTGCTGAGCGGTGTGGAGCAGATGGGCGTGGCGACCGACGACATCGCGCGGCGCTTCATCAACATGGTCGACGAGTTCTACGACCGCAACGTCAAGCTGATCATCTCGGCCGAGGTCGAACTCAAGGACCTGTACACCGGCGGTCGCTTGACCTTCGAATTCCAGCGCACCCTCAGCCGTCTGCTGGAGATGCAGTCCCACGAGTTCCTCGCGCGGGCGCACAAGCCTTAAGCGCTATCGACAGCTTGACTCCGACCCTGTGGGAGCTGGCTTGCCAGCGATGAGGCCAGCCAGCTCCCATGGGTTTTTCTGTCAGCCTCGATATTCAGTGCACGACGATCAGGCTTCCTGCATGAACTGCTGCCGATACTGGTTCGGTGACAGCGCAGTATGCTGCCTGAACAACCGTGCGAAGAAGCTGGCATCGTCGTAGCCGACTTCGTAGCTGATGGTCTTGATGCTTTTGCGCGTGCCGGAGAGCAGTCCCTTCGCCGTTTCGATGCGCAGCCGCTGCAGGTAGTGCAGCGGCTTGTCGCCAGTGGCGCTCTGGAAGCGCCGCATGAAGTTGCGAATGCTCATGCCGTGATTGCGTGCGACATCCTCGAAGCGGAACTTGTCGGCGAAATGCTCTTCGAGCCAGTGCTGGATCTGCAGGATGATCACGTCCTGGTGCAGCTTCTGCCCGCCGAAGCCCATGCGCCCCGGGGTGTAGTTGCGCTGCACTTCATAGAGGATGTCACGGGCCACGGCCTGGGCGACATTGGCTCCGCAGAAGCGCTCGATCAGGTAGATGTAGAGATCGCAGGCCGAGGTGGTACCGGCGGCGCAGAACAGGTTGTCGGCATCGGTGAGGTGCTTGTCCTGGTTCAGGTTGACCTTGGGGAAGCGCTCGGCGAATTGATTGAAGAAGCGCCAGTAGGTGGTCGCTTCCTTGCCGTCCAGAAGCCCGGCCTCGGCCAGCCAGAACACGCCGCTGGCCTCGCCGCAGAGCACCGCGCCGCGGGCATGCTGCTGGCGCAACCAGTGCAGGACCTGGGGGTAACGCTCGCACAACGTGGAGAAATCTTCCCAGAACGCCGGGAGAACGATCACATCGGCATCTTCCAGACCGCTGTCCACGGGGACCAGGACATCGCTGAAACTGCGCACCGGTTCGCCATCGGGGCTGACCAGGCGGGTCTCGAACATGGGCTGCAGGTTCAGGCCCAGTTGCCTGGCATAGCGCAGGCTGGCCAGATGGAAGAAGTCCTTGGCCTGCATCAGGGTCGAGGCGAATACCGTGTCGATGGCGAGGATGCTGACGCGCCGCAGGGGCACGTTGGGTTGGGTAAACATCATGTTCGTTATTCTTATAGGGGAGAGTGGTCAATCACCGGCGGGATCGTCTTATTTTTTGGCGATTGTGTCCAGCTTCGTGTCCCTGAGCGGTACGGCGGGCGTGTTCCGGGTCACGTCAGGACTTGCTGCGGGAAAAGATCCAGAAAATCAGCTTGATATTTCTCCGGTAATCCGGATAATCCGCCGTCTCTTTCTACGGTGGAAGTGATGCCCCGCCGCTGAAAAAGAACCCCCGCCGAGTACTGGACGCGCTGACCCGAGCCCCCGAAAGCGTTCGTAGCCGGCTGCCTTTGACCTTGTCAAAGTAAGCACTATTCAGTAAGATTCGCCGTCTTATTTTCGCTGGGCGGCCTCTGAGGCTTATTAAAGAATGAAAACTTTTACTGCTAAACCGGAAACAGTAAAACGCGACTGGTTCGTCGTTGACGCTGCTGGTCAGACCCTGGGTCGTCTGGCCACTGAAATCGCGAGCCGTCTGCGTGGCAAGCACAAGCCAGAGTACACCCCTCACGTTGACACCGGCGACTACATCGTCGTGATCAACGCCGAGCAGGTACGTGTCACTGGTGCCAAGACTTCGGACAAAATGTACTACTCCCACTCCGGCTTCCCGGGCGGTATCAAGGAAATCAACTTCGAGAAGCTGATTGCCAAGGCCCCTGAGCGCGTGATCGAGACCGCGGTTAAAGGCATGCTGCCGAAGAACCCGCTGGGTCGCGACATGTACCGTAAGCTGAAAGTCTATGCGGGCGCTACTCACCCTCATACTGCTCAGCAGCCCCAAGAACTGAAGATTTAACGGAATAGTTCATTATGTCGGCGACTCAAAATTACGGCACTGGCCGTCGCAAGACTGCAACCGCTCGCGTTTTCCTGCGTCCGGGCACTGGCAACATCTCCATCAACAACCGTTCTCTGGACGTGTTCTTCGGTCGTGAAACCGCGCGCATGGTCGTTCGCCAGCCGCTGGAACTGACCGAGACCACCCAGAAGTTCGACATCTACGTCACCGTCATCGGTGGTGGTGTCAGCGGTCAGGCCGGTGCGATCCGTCACGGCATCACCCGCGCTCTGATGGACTACGACGAGTCCCTGCGTGGCGCTCTGCGCCGTGCTGGCTACGTCACCCGCGACGCTCGTGAAGTCGAGCGTAAGAAAGTGGGTCTGCGTAAAGCACGTAAGCGTCCACAATACTCCAAGCGTTAATTCGCTCAGAGTTTCAAAAAAAGCCCGGTTCCAAGTGGAACCGGGCTTTTTTTATGTCTTGAATAAGGAGGGCTGGCCATTCGTGTGACAACTTGCCGCATAGACGCAGATCAAGGCTAGCGCGGGATACAGGCCTTTGGCCAGGGTAATAACCTTGTCAGACATGGGTCTTTTCTTTACCATGCGGCAAATTTTTAGCGCTTCAGAAATTACTTAGTAGATGCCTGTTTCAACAGGCCACAAAGCTGATGGGAGAGGACTGAATGAGCAATGACGGCGTCAATGCAGGCCGGCGTCGCTTCCTGGTTGCAGCCACATCTGTTGTGGGTGCCGCGGGAGCGGTGGGGGCTGCGGTCCCGTTCGTAGGGTCATGGTTCCCCAGTGCCAAGGCGAAAGCTGCCGGTGCACCGGTGAAGGTCAATATTGCCAAGGTCGAGCCTGGGCAGCAGTTGGTGGCCGAGTGGCGTGGTCAGCCGGTTTTCATCGTCCGTCGTACCGAGGAAATCCTGGGTAATTTGAAGAAGATTACCGGAGATCTCTCCGATCCCGAGTCCAAGGCCTCGGTTCAGCCAACTTACGTCGATCCGTCGAATCGCTCGATCAAGCCAGAGATTCTGGTTCTCGTCGGCCTCTGCACCCATCTCGGTTGCTCGCCGACGTTCCGTCCTGAAGTCGCTCCCGTCGATCTCGGTCCGAAATGGGTTGGTGGTTATTTCTGCCCTTGCCACGGTTCCCACTACGACCTTGCTGGCCGCGTCTACAAGTCCCAGCCCGCACCGCTCAATCTGCCGGTGCCGCCGCATTCGTACGAGTCGGATGACATCATCATCGTCGGCGTCGATCAGGAGAAAGCGTGATGAGCAAGTTCATGGAATGGGTTGACGCCCGCTTCCCCGCCACCAAGATGTGGGAAGATCACCTGAGCAAGTATTACGCACCGAAGAACTTCAACTTCCTGTATTTCTTCGGTTCCCTGGCGCTGCTGGTGCTGGTCAACCAGATCGTTACCGGTGTCTGGCTGACCATGAGCTTCACCCCCTCGGCCGAAGAGGCATTCGCCTCGGTCGAGTACATCATGCGTGACGTCGAGTACGGCTGGATTCTTCGCTATCTGCACTCCACCGGCGCGTCGGCGTTCTTCATCGTCGTCTACCTGCACATGTTCCGCGGGCTGCTCTACGGTTCCTACCAGAAGCCGCGCGAACTGGTGTGGATCTTCGGCATGCTGATCTACCTGGCGCTGATGGCCGAAGCGTTCATGGGCTATCTGCTGCCATGGGGCCAGATGTCCTACTGGGGTGCCCAGGTGATCATCTCGCTGTTCGGTGCCATCCCGGTGATCGGCGATGACCTGACCCAGTGGATCCGTGGTGACTACCTGATTTCCGGCATCACCCTGAACCGCTTCTTCGCCTTGCATGTGGTCGCACTGCCGATCGTCATCCTCGGCCTGGTGGTCCTGCACATCCTGGCGCTGCATGAGGTGGGCTCGAACAACCCTGACGGGGTCGATATCAAGAAGAAAAAGGATGAAAACGGCATTCCCCTCGACGGCATTCCGTTTCACCCCTACTACACGCTGAAAGACATCGTTGGCGTAGTGGTCTTCCTCTTCGTGTTCTGTGCCGTGGTGTTCTTCTTCCCGGAAATGGGTGGCTATTTCCTCGAGAAGCCCAACTTCGAGCAGGCCAACGCCTTCAAGACCCCCGAGCACATCGCACCGGTCTGGTACTTCACGCCGTTCTACGCAATTCTGCGGGCCGTTCCGGACAAGCTCTTGGGCGTCATCGCCATGGGCGCGGCGATCGCGGTGCTGTTCGTCCTGCCGTGGCTGGATCGCAGTCCGGTGCGTTCGATGCGCTACAAGGGCTGGCTGAGCAAGATCTGGTTGGTGGTGTTCTGCATCTCGTTCGTGATCCTGGGCGTGCTCGGTGTTCTGGCGCCGACCCCGGGTCGCACGTTGCTCTCGCAGGTATGTACCTTCCTGTATTTCGCCTACTTCATTCTGATGCCGTTCTACACCAGGCTTGAGAAGACCAAACCGGTTCCGGAAAGGGTGACTGGCTGATGAAAAAGCTATTTGCAGTATTGATTCTGGCAGTGATGCCCGCGCTGACCTTCGCCGCCAGTGAGCACGGCCCGGAACTGGACAAGGTTGATATCGACCTGACCGACAAGGCTGCCATGCAGGATGGTGCGCGTACTTTCGCCAACTATTGCATGGGTTGTCACGGTGCCAAGTTCCAGCGTTATGAGCGTGTTGCCGATGACCTGGGCATCCCTCACGAGCTGATGCTGGAAAAACTGGTCTTTACCGGCGCCAAGATCGGCGACCACATGAACACCGGCATGCAGCCGGCCGACGCCAAGGTCTGGTTCGGTGCCGCGCCACCGGATCTGACGCTGGTCGCCCGGGTTCGTGGTACCGACTGGCTGTACAGCTACCTGCGCGGCTTCTATGAGGATCCGGCGCGTCCATGGGGTGTGAACAACAAGATCTTCCCCAACGTCGGCATGCCGAACGTGCTGGTGGGACTGCAGGGTCGTCAGGTCGTGGGTTGCAAGCAGATCCAGACTGTTGCCGATGGCAAGAAGCAATTCGACCCGCTGACCGGTGCTCCGTTGACTCACGAAGCCTGTGACCAGCTGACCATCGTGCCGAAATCCGGTACCCTGAACGAAGAGCAGTTCGACGAGAAGGTCAAGAATCTGGTGACCTTCCTGGCCTACTCGGCCAACCCGGTCAAGCTGGAAAGCCAACGCATCGGTACCTATGTACTGCTGTACCTGGCCTTCTTCTTCGTATTCGCCTACCTGCTCAAGCGCGAATACTGGAAGGACGTGCACTGATCACGCAGTAATTTCTGGTAGTTGAACGCGCGCCCTGGGGCGCTTCCGGAATCCGGAGGCACCCCAGGGCGCGTTTGCGTTTTTAGCCTTTACCATTTCATGCGAGGAGGAACCTTATGGGCATGACCAACCGGTTGGCCTGCTACTCCGACCCCGCTGACCACTATTCTCATCGGGTGCGCATCGTTCTCGCCGAGAAGGGTGTCAGCGTCGAGATCATCGACGTCGCGGCCGGCAACCAGCCTGCCCGGCTGCTGGAGGCCAATCCGTACGGCAGCCTGCCGACCCTGGTCGACCGCGACTTGGCGTTGTATGAATCCACGGTGGTAATGGAATACCTCGATGAGCGTTACCCGCATCCGCCGCTGCTGCCGGTCTATCCGGTGGCGCGGGCGAACAGCCGGTTGTTGATCCATCGTATCCAGCGTGACTGGTGTGCGCTGGTCGACCAGATTCTCGATCCACGGGCCAAGGATGCGGCTCGTGTCCAGGCGCGCAAGGAGCTGCGCGAGAGCCTGACCGGGGTTTCCCCGTTGTTCGCCGACAAGCCCTGTTTCCTCAGTGAGGAGCAAAGTCTGGTGGATTGTTGTCTACTGCCCATATTGTGGCGTTTGCCACTATTGGGTATCGAATTGCCACGGCAGGCCAAACCTCTGCTGGACTATATGGAGCGACAGTTTGCCCGCGAGCCTTTCCAGGCAAGCCTGTCCGCTGCTGAACGAGAAATGCGCAAGCTTTAAGGAGCTGTTGATGAACTCCAGTCGCCCCTACCTGGTGCGTGCACTGTACGAGTGGATCGTGGATAACGATTGCACGCCTCATATCCTGGTGAATGCCGAGTACCCCGCGGTACAGGTGCCTCAGGGTTTCGCCAGCGACGGCCAGATTGTCCTGAATGTTTCGCCGAACGCCGTGCGCGGTTTGCAGATGGAAAACGACGCGGTCAGTTTCGAGGGTCGCTTCGGTGGCGTTGCCCACAGCCTGTATGTACCGATTGGCGCCATCCTCGGCATCTATGCCCGTGAGAACGGCCAGGGCATGGTGTTCGAGCTGGAATCGCCGATGGTCGACGATGAAGACGATGTCGAGCCGGATGATGATGGTCCACCGGATGGTGGGCAGCCGCCGCGTCCGAGCGGGCGGCCGAGTCTGAAAGTGGTGAAATGAAAAAAGGCGACCTTCGAGGTCGCCTTTTTCATGGCTTGTGCCTGTTCGCGATCAGTCGATGTATTCGAACAGCTTGACGATCTTCTGCACGCCGGACACACCCTGTACCAGGCTGGTGGCGCGGTTCGCCTCTGCTTGAGTCATCAGGCCAAGCATGTAGACGATACCGTTCTCGGTGATGATCTTGATGCGCGAGCCGGGAATATTGGCGTCCGCGAGCATCTGCGTCTTGATCTTGGTGGTCAGCCAGGCGTCGTTGTTGCGTGCCAGCAACGAGGAGGGCTGTAGCACCTGCAATTCGTTGTGGACTTTCTTGACCTTCTGTACCTGGCTGGCGGTCTGTTCGGCCAGGCTCTTCAGGTCGGCGCGCGGGGTCTGGCCGGCCAGCAGGACGATGCCGTTGAAGCTGCTGACGACGATGTGCGAGTTGCGATCCAGGTCGGGACTGGCCTTGGCCACGTTGACCGCGACCTTGGTTTCGATCAGCGAGTCGTCGATCTTGCTGCCCAGGGTGCGGGTGCCGCGGTCGTCATCGATCGGTGACTCACGGCTGGCGGTGATCACCGAGCTGCAGCCGGTCAGGCTCAGGCACAGGGTCAGGGCCATCAGGCCGAAGCGTTTAGCGGTCATTCTTCACTCCCGAACAGTTGGCTGTCGATCAGGTCGCAGAGGCAGTGGATCGCCAGCAGGTGGACTTCCTGGATACGTGCGGTGACGTTGGCCGGTACGCGAATCTCGACATCTTCGGGCAGCAGCAGGGAAGCCATGCCGCCGCCATCGCGTCCGGTCAGGGCTATGACAATCATTTCGCGATCATGTGCGGCCTGGATTGCTTGAATGATGTTCGCCGAGTTGCCGCTGGTGGAGATTGCCAGCAGCACGTCGCCCGGCTGGCCGAGGGCACGGATCTGCTTGGAGAAGACTTCGTTGTAGCTGTAGTCGTTGGCGATCGAGGTGATGGTCGAGGTGTCGGTGGTCAGGGCGATCGCCGGCAGGCTCGGACGCTCGCGCTCGAAGCGGTTGAGCAGTTCCGACGAGAAATGCTGGGCATCGCCGGCTGATCCGCCGTTGCCGCAGGCGAGCATCTTGCCCTCGTTCAGCAGGGCATTGACCATGATCTGGCTGGCTTGCTCGATGTGGGGTGCAAGGACTTCCATCGCCTGTTGCTTGGTGTTGATGCTGGCCTGGAAAAGCTGGCGAATTCGGGATTGCATGTCCATCAGTGTGACCTTAAATGGGGCTGGCCGGGCGGGGATTGAAAGGCTCCCGGCACATGTCTGTGCAGCCCGCGAAGCAAAGAGCAAAAAGTTGAGTGGGTAAAGACGCATCCGTCGGCGCGGGGTCAGCTGTAGAAGGCATTCTGCAGCCAGTCGAGTGGTTGTCCCGAATGGCCACTGCCTTGCAGAGCGATTACATCGAAACGGCAGGGATGGCTGGCCCAGCGTGGTTCCTCCATCAGGAAATGCTGCGCGGCGAGCGTGAGCTTTTCCTGTTTGCGGGCGTCGATGCTGCCGAGGGCGCCGCCAAAGCCTGCGTGCAGGCGATAACGAACTTCGACGAATACTACTGTATCGCGGTCGAGCATGACCAGATCAAGCTCGCCGCGTTTGCAGCGCCAGTTCCGCGCCAGAAGCAGCAGCCCCTGGGCCAGAAGGTAATCCAGGGCCTGTTGCTCGGCCGCCATTCCGGCGGCCTGACGCGAAGGAACGGGCATCAGCGTGGGGTGTCGGGCAGGCGCTTGACCTGGCCGCCGGCGAACTCCGCCCACGGCAGCTGGCGCTCGATGCGCTGGCTCGGGTTCATGCTGAGGCTGCCGGAAAGGCCTTCGATGCGGTTGTCCGGCAGGGTTTTCAGTTGGCCCAGGCGCGGTGCCAGGCTGTAGGCGTCGACACCCATCGCGTAGAGGCGGCCCAGGCTGCCGGCGGCTTGCGGCCACTGGCGAACCACCTGCTGGCGCAGGCCGTTGGTGCTGTCGAGCAGCCATGGGGTTTCGCAGAAGCGGATACCGGTCATGTCGTTGTACTGATTGACGTCGCCGCTCGCGCTGTAGACGTTGGAGGTCGCGTAGACCGGCACGTCGCCGGCGTACTGGAAGTTCAGGGTCGGCTTGATCTGTTGCGCCTGTTGCGGCGTCGAGGCGAGGAAGATGAAGTCGATGTCCTGGCGCCGCGACGGCTGCGCGGAGACGTTGCCGCCCACGGTGCTTTGCAGGCTCTTGGCGCGACCTTCGCTCTGGCGCAGCTGGAACAGATCGGCGATCTGCTGCGCCAGTGCCACCGGCTGGGCCACGCGCTCGGCGGCGATCAGGGTGCCGCCCTTGGCTTGCCAGTCCTGGCGGAAGGCATTCAGTACACGGTCACCCCACTCACCGCTCGGCACCAGCGCCACGGCACGGCGCATGCCGTCGGCGTATGCGCGGCGGGACACTTCGCGGGCTTCGTCCTCGGCGGCGAGGCCGAACTGGAACAGCTGTGGCGGGTTGCTCTGGCCGGCATCGCTGTAGTTCAGCGCCAGGGTGGTGATTGGCAGCTGAGGATACGCAGCGAGTTGCTTGACCAATGGTTTTTCCAGCGGGCCAACCACCAGTTGCACGCCGGCGGCCTGGGCCTGGCGGTAGAACTCATCGAGGGAGGTCAGGCGGGAGCTGTCGAACACCTGGATGGCGGGCGGGTTCTGGCCGGCCTGCTGGGCCTGGAAGTGCGCAGCCATGAAGCCGTCGCGCAGGGCGCGGGCGACGCCGGCCAACTGGCCTTCCTGGGGGAGCAGCAGGGCGATTTTCGTCAGCGGCTGGCTGGTCAGGCTTTTCAGTTTGACCAGTGGCGATGGCAGTTGCAGTGCGGCTGGATGTTCGGGGTGCTGGGCTTTCCAGGTATCGATCGCTGCCTGCTGCTGCTCCAGGGTGCCGGCGCTTTTCACCGCCAGGGCCAGGCTGGTCCAGCCGCCAAGGGTGTCGCTGCCTGCACTCTGCAGTTGCTCGGGGGGCAGGGCGGCGACCAGGTTCCAGATCGCGTCGTTGTTGCTCATGGCGGCATCGCCGCTTAGCAGCGGTGCCAGGGCAATGCGCTCCTGCGCGGCGGCGAGGGTCTGGCCATCGGCTTCGAAAGCAAGGGCATGGGCGCTGCGGGTGCGCGCCTGAAGATCGGCCGGCAATTCATTCAGATGGGCCAGGCTCGGGTGGCTCAGGGCGTTGAGCGCGGCTTTCGGCTGGTTGCGGCTCAGGGCCAGCTCCGCCGAGAGGGTGCTGGCGAATACCTGCTGGGCCGGCTTCAGCGAATCGATCTGCACCTGCTCGAGGATGCGCGCAGCACGGGCATTGTCCTTCTGCCGATAGGCCTGGTCGGCGGCGCTCAGGCGCAGCAGTGCGGCTTTCTCCGGCGTTTTGCTGTTGGCAGCCTGCTCGAGCAATTGCTCGATGCTGGCATCTGGAGTGCGTGGCAGCTCGCCCAGGCTGGACGAAGGCGAGCTGGCGCAGGCTGCCAGCAGGGCGGCGAGGCAGATGGCTGAGAGCAGCCGCAGGCATGCGATCATGTAAGGGTCCTGTTACTCGATCAAATAGCCTGCGATTGTACCCAAGCGCTGGCCGGGGTGCGATCTTGCTGGAGTGAAACCTTCTTTGCAGATTGTGGGAAATGTCTCTGATGGGGAATTGTTGTCAGTGATCACGCTACAATGGCGGCTTTCATCCAGATGACAGGTATGTGCTGTGACCGATGCTCCAGGTGCTTCCAACCCCGCCGCCGGGACTCTCTATGTAGTGGCGACTCCCATCGGCAACCTGGATGACATCAGTGCCCGGGCATTGAAGGTGCTCGCCGATGTTTCGCTGATCGCCGCCGAGGACACCCGTCACTCGATCCGTTTGCTGCAACATTTTGGAATCAATACGCCGTTGGCGGCCTGTCATGAGCACAACGAGCGCGATGAGGGCGGGCGGTTCCTGGTCCGCCTGCTGGCCGGGGACGATGTCGCGCTGATTTCCGATGCCGGAACGCCGCTGATTTCCGATCCGGGTTATCACCTGGTGCGTCAGGCTCGGGCCGCGGGTGTCAGTGTGGTACCGGTACCGGGGGCCTGTGCGCTGATTGCGGCATTGTCGGCAGCGGGGCTGCCGTCGGATCGTTTCATCTTCGAAGGGTTTCTGCCGGCGAAGGCAGTGGGGCGTCAGGCGCGTCTGAATCTGCTGAAGGAAGAGCCTCGTACGCTGATTTTCTACGAAGCGCCGCATCGTATCCTCGAGTGTCTTCAGGACATGGAGGCGATTTTCGGTGGCGAGCGCCCGGCGGTACTGGGGCGAGAACTGACCAAGACCTTCGAAACCCTGAAGGGGCTGCCGCTGGCACAACTGCGCGAGTTCGTCGAAAGCGACAGCAATCAGCAGCGTGGCGAGTGCGTGGTGCTGGTGGCAGGCTGGAGTGCGCCGGAGGACGAGCAGTCAGTCAGTGGCGAAGTGCTGCGCGTACTTGATTTGTTGCTGGCGGAGATGCCGCTCAAGCGTGCGGCGGCGTTGGCTGCGGAAATTACCGGTGTGCGCAAGAATGTTCTCTATCAAATCGCGCTGGAAAAACAAAAAAATAAATGATGTCACGATGATATTATATATTTTGTCACTTGTTCTCGGAGCGCGCTGCCGTTAATCTTTCACGCGGAGAGTCGATTGGACAGTCGCTGCCTTCTTTTGTTCCGCAAAAGTAGGGGGAGGAAAGTCCGGGCTCCATAGGGCAGAGTGCCAGGTAATGCCTGGGAGGCGTGAGCCTACGGAAAGTGCCACAGAAAATAACCGCCTAAGCACTTCGGTGCCGGTAAGGGTGAAAAGGTGCGGTAAGAGCGCACCGCACGTCTGGTAACAGTTCGTGGCTAGGTAAACCCCACTCGGAGCAAGACCAAATAGGGTTCCATTGGCGCGGCCCGCGTTGGAACCGGGTAGGTTGCTAAAGACGTCCAGTGATGGCCGTCGTAGAGGAATGACTGTCCTCGACAGAACCCGGCTTACAGATCGACTCTCCACTCCTTCCTTTCTCTGCTTGGTTCGATAGCAGAAGCGCTTCGGTAATACCAAAAAAGTCTTACTCTTAATAAATCACTTTAACTTCACACTCTATTCGTTTGAGTGAGTTCGCCTTTTCGTCCCGAAATCCCCGCCAAAGTAGCCCATTGTCTGTCCTTGTTACCCTAAATCGCCGATCTGTAAGGGTTTTCCTTATATGCGCGCCTTGACGGTGTGGTAGGCGGATTCCTATAGTGTGCGCAAGTGGCAGAAAGTGGCATGAAGTGGGTTTTCAGACACAAAAGAGCTAACATTTAGGGAATCGCAGCCGTGTTTCGCGGAGCAAACGTCATCAATCTCGACGCCAAGGGCCGTCTCGCCATGCCGAGCCGGTACCGTGACGAGCTTGAAACGCGTAGTTCCGGGCAACTGATCGTGACGATCGATGCGGTGGATCCCTGCTTATGTGTGTACCCGCTCGACGAGTGGGAACTGATCGAAGCCAAGTTGCGCGCCTTGCCGTCGTTACGCGAAGAGAACCGTCGCCTGCAGCGTCTGCTGATCGGCAATGCGGTGGATCTGGAGCTGGACGGCAGCGGGCGTTTTCTGGTTCCGCCGCGTTTGCGCGAATACGCCAAGCTCGACAAGCGCGCGATGCTGGTGGGGCAACTGAATAAATTCCAACTGTGGGACGAGGATGCCTGGAATGCTGTTTCCGCAGCGGACCTGGCAGCCATTCAACAACCGGGCGCCATGCCCGATGAACTGCGTGATTTGATCCTGTGACTATCGATAGCGGCTTTAACCACATCACTGTGCTACTGAACGAAGCCGTGGAGGCTCTTTCGGTGCGCGCCGATGGCTGCTATCTGGATGGCACCTTCGGGCGTGGCGGTCACAGCCGCCTGATCCTGCAGAACCTGGGGCCGGATGGGCGCCTGCTGGGGTTTGACAAAGACCCTCAAGCGATTGCCACCGGGCAAGCGCTGGCGGCCGAAGACGGCCGCTTTGTCGTTGTGCAGCGCAGTTTTGCCGAACTGGGTGCGGAAGTGGCCGAGCGCGGCCTGGCCGGCAAGGTCAGTGGCGTGCTGTTCGACCTCGGCGTGTCTTCGCCGCAGCTCGACGACCCGGAGCGCGGTTTCAGCTTCCTCAATGACGGTCCGCTGGACATGCGGATGGACCCGTCCCGCGGCGTCAGCGCCGCCGAATTCATCGCCACTGCGCCGGAAGAGGAAATCGCCCGCGTATTCAAGGAGTACGGCGAGGAGCGTTTTGCCAAGCGCATGGCGCGCGCCGTGGTTCTACGCCGCGAACAGCAGCCGTTCACCCGTACCGCCGACCTGGCGGAAGTGCTCAAGGTTGCCAACCCCGCCTGGGAAAAAGGCAAGAACCCGGCGACCCGTGCCTTCCAGGGCCTGCGCATCCATGTGAACAATGAGTTGGGCGATCTCGAGACCGGTCTCGAAGCGGCGCTCGACGCCCTGGAAGTCGGTGGCCGTCTCGCGGTGATCAGCTTCCATTCCCTCGAAGACCGTATCGTCAAACTGTTCATGCGCAAGCTGGCCAAGGGCGAGCAGGACAATTTGCCGCGCAACCTGCCGGTTCAATACAAACCGTTCGAGCCGCGGATCAGACTGATCGGCAAGGCCCAGTTCGCCTCCGAGGCCGAACTCAAGGCCAACCCGCGTTCGCGTAGCGCCGTCATGCGTGTGGCGGAGAAGCTGCGGTGAGCAGGCTCTACGCCAAACCCCTGCCCGGCGGGAGCTTCCTGATGCTCCTGCTGTTCATCGGTGTGCTCGTGTCGTCGGTGGCGGTGTCCTACAGCGCGCACTGGAACCGGCAACTGCTCAACACCCTGTACGGCGAACTCAATGAGCGCGACAAGGCACAGGCCGAATGGGGCCGGCTGATTCTTGAACAGAGCACCTGGACGGCACACAGCCGCATCGAGATGCTGGCCAGCGAACAGCTGAAAATGCGCGTTCCCGCCGCTGACGAAGTGCGGATGGTGGCGCCATGATGAAGCTCGAGGGCGCTCTCTACCCCTGGCGTTTCCGTGTCGTGCTGGGTCTGCTGGCGCTGATGGTCGGTGCCATCACCTGGCAGATCATCAACCTGCAGGTGATCGACCGTGACTTCCTCAAGGGACAGGGCGATGCCCGCAGCCTGCGTCATATTCCGATTCCCGCGCACCGTGGCCTGATCACCGACCGCAACGGCGAGCCTCTGGCCGTCAGTACTCCGGTCACGACCTTGTGGGCGAACCCCAAGGAAATGCAGAGTGCCAAGGATCGCTGGCCGGCACTGGCCGCGGCGATCAGGCAGGATCCCAAGCAATTGGCCGAACGCCTGGAGCAACAGGCGAGCAAGGAGTTCATCTACCTGGTTCGCGGCCTGACCCCGGAACAGGGGCAGGTGGTGCTCGACCTCAAGGTTCCTGGTGTCTACGGCATCGAGGAATTTCGTCGTTTCTACCCCGCCGGTGATGTCGCGGCGCACATGGTCGGCTTCACCGACCTCGACGACCACGGTCGCGAAGGCGTCGAACTGGCCTACGACGAGTGGCTCGCCGGCGTGCCCGGCAAGCGGCAGGTGATCAAGGATCGGCGCGGTCGCTTGATCAAGGATGTCCAGGTAACCAAGAACGCCAAGGCCGGAAAGACCTTGGCGTTGTCGATCGACCTGCGCCTGCAGTACCTGGCCACCCGCGAGCTGCGCAACGCCATTGCCGAGCAGGAAGCCAAGGCCGGCAGCCTGGTGATCATGGATGTGAAGACCGGCGAAGTCCTGGCCATGGTCAACCAGCCGACCTACAACCCGAACAACCGTCGCAGCATGTTCCCGGCGGCGATGCGCAACCGCGCGATCATCGATGTGTTCGAACCGGGCTCGACGGTCAAGCCGCTGTCCATGAGCGCCGCGTTGCAGAGTGGGCGCTGGAAGCCGACCGACAAGGTCGAGGTCTATCCCGGTACCCTGCAACTGGGCCGCTACACTATTCGTGACGTTTCCAAGACCGAGGGGCCGATCCTCGACCTGACCGGTATCCTGATCAACTCCAGTAACGTCGGTATGTCGAAAATTGCCTTCGATATCGGCGGCGAGGCCATCTACCGGGTGATGTCGCAGCTGGGCCTGGGTCAGTACACCGGCCTCGGCTTCCCTGGCGAGCGCGTGGGCAACCTGCCGAACCACCGTGAGTGGCGCAAGGCCGAAACCGCGACCCTGTCCTATGGCTACGGCGTTTCGGTGACCGCGCTGCAGCTGGTGCATGCCTACGCCGCGCTGGCCAACGACGGCAAGATGGTGCCGCTGAGCATTCTCAAGGTGGACAAGGCGCCCGAGTCGACCCAGGTAGTGCCGAAGGACACCGCGGAAACCATCCAGCAGATGCTGCAGCAGGTGATCGAAGCGCCGCGTGGCGTGTTCCGTGCGCAGGTGCCGTCCTATCATGTCGCTGGCAAGTCGGGTACTGCGCGTAAAGCCACCATCGGCTCCAAGGGCTACACGGAGAACGCCTACCGCTCGCTGTTCGCCGGCTTCGGTCCGATGAGCGATCCGCGTTACGCCATCGTCGTGGTGATCGACGAGCCGAGCAAGGGCGGCTACTTCGGTGGTCTGGTCTCGGCACCGGTATTCAGCAAGGTCATGTCTGGCACCCTGCGTCTGATGAACGTTCCGCCGGACAACCTGCCAACATCCCAGCAGCAAGTCGATGCTGCGCCCGCCAAAGGAGGGCGCGGTTGATGACGATGCCATTGAGCAAACTTTTCGCCAACGCCAGCAGCGATCCGCTGATTCGCGAACTGACCCTGGACAGCCGCAACGTGCGGCCGGGTGACCTGTTCCTGGCCGTGCCGGGGGCCAAGGTCGACGGCCGTGAGCACATCGCCGATGCGCTGCGGCGTGGTGCCGCGGCGGTGGCCTATGAGGTTCAGGGCGCTACCGTCCTGCCGATCACCGACGCGCCGCTGATTCCGGTCAAGGGTCTGATCGGGCAACTGTCGGATATCGCCGGACGCTTCTACGGCGAGCCCAGTCGCCTGCTGGATCTGGTGGGGGTCACCGGCACCAACGGCAAGACCAGCGTGACCCAGCTGGTGGCCCAGGCCCTGGACCTGCTCGGTCAACACTGCGGCCTGATCGGCACGCTCGGCACCGGCTTCTACGGCGCGCTGCAAAGTGGCCGCCTGACGACCCCCGATCCGCTTGCCGTGCAGTCGACCCTCAACGACCTGAAAAAGGCCGGTGCCCGCGCCGTGGCCATGGAAGTGTCGTCTCACGCCCTGGAGCAGGGCCGGGTCGCTGCGCTGGCCTTCGATATCGTGGTGATGACCAACCTGTCCCGCGACCACCTCGACTATCACGGCAGCATGGAGGCTTACAAAGCGGCCAAGGCCAAGCTGTTCGCCTGGTCGAACCTGCGTTGCCGGGTGGTGAACCTGGATGATGATTTCGGTCGCGAGCTGGCGGCTGAGCCTCGTGAATCACGATTGATCAGCTACAGCCTCAAGGAGCCGTCCGCGACCCTGTACTGCCGCGAAGCCAGCTTCGACGACGAAGGCGTGCGCGCTGTGCTGGTGACCCCGCAGGGCGAGCACATGCTGCGCAGCCGTCTGCTCGGTCGCTTCAATCTGAGCAACATGCTGGCGGCGGTGGCCACCCTGCTGGCGATGGATTTCCCGCTCGACGAAATTCTCAAGGTCACCGCGAAGCTGGAAGGTCCGATCGGACGCATGCAGCGTCTCGGTGGTGGCAGCAAGCCGTTGGTGGTGGTCGATTACGCACACACCCCGGATGCCCTGGAGAAAGTCCTCGACGCCCTGCGTCCGCATGCGCGCGGGCAACTGATCTGCCTGTTCGGCTGTGGCGGCGACCGCGACCGCGGCAAGCGCCCGCTGATGGCGGAAGTGGCCGAGCGCCTGGCGGACCGGGTGATCGTCACCGACGACAACCCGCGTACCGAGGGCCCGCAGGCCATTTTCAACGACATTCGCCCCGGCTTCGCCGACGTCGATGCGGTGCAGTTCATCGCAGGGCGTGGTGAGGCGATCGCGCGGGTCATCGCCTGTGCCGGTGTGGATGACGTGATCGTTCTGGCCGGCAAAGGGCACGAGGATTACCAGGAAATCAACGGCGAACGTCACGATTTTTCCGATTTGGTCGAAGCCGAAAAAGCGCTGGCAGTCTGGGAGGCGACCCATGCTTGAATCCCTGTCCCTCAGCCAGTTGACCGAAGCGTTGCAGGGCCGCCTGCTGGGCGCCGATGCACGTTTCGACGGTGTCAGCATCGACAGTCGCAAGATCGGCCCCGGCCAGTTGTTCGTCGCCTTGGCGGGTCCGCGTTTCGACGGTCACGATTATCTGGATGAGGTCGCTGCCAAGGGCGCTGTCGCGGCGCTGGTGCAGCGTGAAGTGCCAGGCTCCAGCCTGCCGCAGTTGCTGGTGGCCGATACCCGTCTGGCCCTGGGCCAGTTGGGGGCGCTGAACCGTCGCGCCTTCAAGTCGCCGGTGGCGGCGATCACCGGTTCCAGCGGCAAGACCACGGTCAAGGAAATGCTCGCCAGCATCCTCGCTACCCGTGGCCCGGTCCTGATGACTCGCGGCAACCTGAACAACGATCTCGGCGCGCCGCTGACCCTGCTCGAACTGGCGCCGCAGCACACCGCCGCAGTCATCGAGCTGGGCGCCAACCACGTTGGCGAGATCCGCTACACCGTCGGTTTGACGCAGCCGCAGGTAGTGCTGATCAACAATGCGGGCACGGCTCATGTCGGCGAGTTCGGCGGGCCGGAAAAGATCGTCGAAGCCAAGGGCGAGATCCTCGAAGGGTTGGGGGAGGGTGGCGTCGCGGTATTGAATCTGGACGACAAGGCCTTTGGCATATGGAAACAGCGCGCCGGCAAACACGCCGTGCTGACCTTCGCCCTGAGCAACGCTGCCGCCGATTTCCACGCCAGCGACATCGCCCATGACCCGCGTGGTTGCCCATCCTTCGTCCTGCACGCTGCGCGAGGCAGCGTGGCAATCCAGCTCAACCTGCTCGGCACCCACAATATCGCCAATGCCCTGGCCGCGGCCGCGGCCGCGCACGTCTTCGGCATATCGCTGCAAGGCATCGCCGAGGGACTGAACAGCGTGCAGCCGGTCAAGGGGCGCAGCGTGGCGCAGATGACCGCCGGTGGCTTTCGTGTGATCGACGACACATACAACGCAAACCCCACCTCGATGTGCGCCGCGGTTGATATACTCGCCGGCTTTTCCGGCCGCACCGTCCTGGTGCTCGGGGATATCGGAGAGTTGGGCCAGTGGGCCGAAGAGGGCCACCGCCAGGTCGGTGACTACGCTCGGGGCAAGGTCGACGCCCTGTATGCCGTAGGTCCGATGATGGCCCATGCGGTCAAGGCCTTTGGCCAGAATGCCCGCCATTTCACCAATCAAGCTGACCTGATCGACGCCGTTCGCGGCGAGCAGGCCACCAACACCACTATTTTGATCAAGGGCTCGCGCAGCGCTGCGATGGAGAACGTCGTGGCGGCCTTGTGCGATTCCAGCGGGGAGAAACATTAATGCTGCTGCTGTTGGCTGAGTACCTGCAACAGTTCTACAAGGGCTTCGCGGTCTTTCAGTACCTGACCCTGCGCGGGATCCTGGGTGTGCTGACCGCGTTGTCGCTGGCCCTGTGGCTGGGCCCGTGGATGATTCGCACCCTGCAGATCCGTCAGATCGGCCAGGCGGTGCGCAATGACGGTCCGCAATCGCACCTGTCCAAGTCCGGCACCCCGACCATGGGTGGTGCGCTGATTCTTTCCGCCATCGGCGTGAGTACGCTGCTGTGGGCCGACCTGAGCAACCGCTATGTCTGGGTGGTGCTGATCGTCACCCTGCTGTTCGGTGCCATCGGCTGGGTCGACGACTACCGCAAGGTGATCGAGAAGAACTCCCGTGGTCTGCCGAGCCGCTGGAAATACTTCTGGCAGTCGGTGTTCGGCCTGGGCGCGGCGATCTTCCTCTACATGACCGCGCCGACCAGCGTGGAAACCACACTGATCGTGCCGATGCTGAAAGACGTCACCATTCCCCTGGGTGTCGGTTTCGTCGTGCTGACCTACTTCGTCATCGTCGGTTCGAGCAACGCGGTCAACCTGACCGACGGCCTCGACGGCCTGGCGATCCTGCCGACGGTGCTGGTGGGCGGGGCCCTGGGCATTTTCTGCTACCTGTCGGGCAACGTGAAATTCGCCGAATACCTGCTGATCCCGTATGTCCCGGGCGCGGGTGAGCTGATCGTGTTCTGCGGCGCGCTGATCGGCGCCGGCCTTGGTTTCCTGTGGTTCAACACCTACCCGGCCCAGGTCTTCATGGGCGACGTCGGCGCACTGGCGCTGGGTGCCGCGCTGGGCACCATCGCGGTGATCGTTCGCCAGGAAATCGTCCTGTTCATCATGGGCGGCGTGTTCGTCATGGAGACCCTGTCGGTGGTCATCCAGGTCGCGTCGTTCAAGCTGACCGGCAAGCGTGTGTTCCGCATGGCGCCGATCCACCACCACTTTGAACTCAAGGGCTGGCCCGAGCCGCGAGTGATCGTCCGTTTCTGGATCATCACCGTGATTCTCGTGCTGATCGGCCTGGCAACCCTGAAACTGAGGTAGAACGCGTGTCCCTGATCGCATCTGACCACTTCCGCATCGTTGTCGGCCTCGGCAAGAGCGGCATGTCCCTGGTTCGCTTCCTGGCGAACCGGGGCGTTGCGTTTGCGGTCGCCGACACGCGCGAGAACCCGCCGGAACTGGCGACCCTGCGTCGCGACTACCCGCAGGTGGAAGTCCGTTGCGGCGAGCTGGACGTGGAGTTCCTCTGCCGCGCCGACGAACTGTACGTCAGTCCCGGCCTGGCGTTGGCCACGCCGGCTCTGCAGCAGGCCGCTGCTCGCGGTGTGAAGCTGTCCGGCGATATCGAGCTGTTCGCGCGCAACGCCAAGGCGCCGATCGTTGCCATCAGTGGTTCCAACGCCAAGAGCACCGTGACCACCCTGGTCGGCGAGATGGCCGCCGCGGCGGGCAAGCGCGTGGCGGTAGGCGGCAACCTGGGCACGCCGGCGCTGGAACTGCTCGACGACGATGTCGAGTTGTATGTGCTGGAGCTGTCGAGCTTCCAACTGGAAACCACTGACCAGCTCAACGCCGAAGTGGCCACCGTGCTCAATGTCAGCGAAGACCATATGGATCGCTACAGTGGCCTGCCGGCCTATCACCTGGCCAAGCACCGTATTTTCCGTGGCGCGCGCCAGGTCGTGGTCAACCGCCAGGACGCCCTGAGCCGTCCCATCCCGATCGAGGGCCAGCCGTGCTGGACCTTCGGCTTGAACAAACCGGATTTCAAGGCCTTCGGTCTGCGCGAGGAGAATGGCGAGAAATACCTGGCCTTCGAATTCCAGAACCTGATGCCGGCCCGCGAACTGAAGATCCGTGGCGCCCACAACCAGTCCAACGCCCTGGCCGCGCTGGCCCTGGGGCACGCCGTGGGCCTGCCGTTCGACGCCATGCTGGAAAGCCTGCGCAACTTCGCCGGACTGGCCCACCGCTGTCAGTGGGTGCGTGAGCTGAACGGCGTCAATTACTACGACGACTCCAAGGCCACCAACGTCGGTGCCGCCCTGGCCGCGATCGAAGGCCTGGGCGCCGATATCGACGGCAAGCTGGTGCTGATCGCCGGTGGTGATGGCAAGGGCGCGGACTTCTCCGGCCTGCGCGCGCCAGTCGGCAAACACTGCCGCGCCGTGGTTCTGCTTGGCCGCGATGCCGAACTGCTCGCCGAGGCCCTCGGCAATGATGTGCCGCTGGTGCGGGTCAAGACCCTGGACGAAGCCGTGACCCGCTGTGCCGAACTGGCCCGGCCGGGTGACGCCGTGCTGTTGTCGCCGGCCTGCGCCAGCCTCGACATGTTCAAGAACTTCGAAGAGCGTGGGCGGTTGTTCGCCCAGGCCGTGGAGGCGCTGAAATGATCTTCGGCGTCATCAAGCCCTATCCGTCGCCGCTCGTCAGCGGTCGTGGCATCGACCTGGACTTCCCGTTCCTGGTCGGCTGCCTGGCCCTGCTCGGCCTGGGCCTGGTGATGATCACCTCGGCCTCCTCGGAAGTGGCCGCGGCGCAGTCGGGCAACCCGCTGTACCACATGATTCGCCACCTGATCTACGTGACCCTCGGCGTGGGCGCCTGCATCGTCACCATGATGGTGCCGATCGCCACCTGGCAGCGCATGGGTTTCCTCATGCTGATCGGCGCCTTCGGCCTGCTGGTGGCGGTGCTGGTGCCCGGCATCGGCCGTGAGGTGAACGGGTCGATGCGCTGGATCGGTTTCAGCTTCTTCAACGTGCAGCCTTCGGAAATCGCCAAGGTCTTCGTGGTGGTCTACCTCGCCGGCTACCTGGTGCGACGCCAGCAGGAAGTGCGCGAGAGCTGGATGGGGTTCTTCAAGCCGTTCATCGTTCTCCTGCCCATGGCCGGCCTGCTGCTGATGGAGCCGGACTTCGGTGCCACCGTGGTAATGATGGGCTCCGCCGCGGCGATGCTGTTCCTCGGTGGGGTGGGCCTGTTCCGCTTCGGCCTGATGGTGGTGCTGGCGGTGGGCGCGGTGTTCGTGCTGGTCCAGGCCCAGCCTTACCGGATGGCGCGTCTGATCACCTTCACCGACCCCTGGTCCGACCAGTTCGGTTCCGGTTACCAGCTGACCCAGGCGCTGATCGCCTTCGGTCGCGGCGAGTGGTTCGGCGTTGGCCTGGGCAACAGCGTGCAGAAGCAGTTCTACCTGCCGGAAGCGCACACCGACTTCGTGTTCTCCGTGCTCGCCGAGGAACTGGGCGTGGTCGGTTCGCTGCTGACCGTGGCGCTGTTCGTCTTCGTCACCGTGCGCGCGCTGTACATCGGCCTGTGGGCGGAGAAGGCCAAGCAGTTCTTCGCCGCGTATGTGGCCTTCGGCCTGGCATTCCTGTGGATCGGCCAGTTCCTCATCAACATCGGGGTGAACGTCGGCCTGCTGCCGACCAAAGGCCTGACCCTGCCATTCCTCAGCTATGGCGGCAGCTCCCTGGTCATCTGCTGTGCCTGCGTCGGGTTGCTGTTGCGCATCGAATGGGAGAGCCGCACGCACCTGGGCAGCGAGGAACACGAATTCGACGAAAACGATTTTGCCGAGGAGCCGAATCATCATGGCCGCTGACGGCAAGAACGTATTGATCATGGCCGGCGGTACCGGCGGCCATGTGTTCCCGGCGCTGGCGTGCGCGCGGGAGTTCCAGGCGCGTGGTTTCACCGTGCACTGGCTGGGTACGCCCCGCGGGATCGAGAACGAACTGGTGCCGCAGGCCGGCCTGCAACTGCACCTGATCAACGTCACCGGCCTGCGTGGCAAGAGCAAGCTGTCGTTGCTCAAGGCACCCTTCACGCTGGTCAAGGCGGTGCTCCAGGCGCGGCGAATCATCCGCCAGTTGAACCCGGTCTGCGTGGTTGGCTTCGGCGGCTATGTCACCGGTCCTGGCGGTGTGGCGGCGAAGCTGGCCGGCGTGCCGGTGGTGATCCACGAGCAGAATGCCCGCGCCGGTACCGCCAATCGGATGCTGGTACCGCTGGCCGGACGGGTCTGTGAAGCTTTCCCGGATACCTTCGATGCCAGCACCAAACGCCGTACCACCGGTAACCCGGTGCGCGCCGAGCTGTTCCTGGAGCCGGTTCGCGAAGCCCTGGCCGGACGCCGCGCGCGTCTGCTGGTGCTGGGTGGCAGCCTGGGCGCCGAACCGCTGAACAAGCTGCTGCCCCAGGCCCTGGCCCTGGTGCCGGAAGCCATCCGCCCGGAGGTGTTCCACCAGGCCGGAAAGAACCACGACCAGATCACCGCCGAGCGCTATCGCGACGCGGGAGTCACGGCTCAGGTGGAGCCGTTCATCAAGGACATGGCCCAGGCCTATGGCTGGGCCGACCTGGTGGTGTGCCGTGCCGGCGCGCTGACCGTCAGCGAACTGGCCGCGGCCGGTCTGCCCTCGATGCTGGTGCCCTTGCCCCATGCGATCGACGACCACCAGACCCACAACGCCCATTATCTGGCACGCGAAGGCGCCGCCTTCCTGATGCCGCAAGCGACAACTGGCGCAGCGCAGCTCGCTGAACGCCTGAACGAGGTGCTGATGCAACCGGAAAAACTCGACACCATGGCGACCACCGCGCGCCGCCTGGCCAAACCCGCCGCTACCCGCACCGTGGTCGATATCTGCCTGGAGGTGGCCCATGGTTGAGAACCAGAAAGCCATGCCCCAGCCTGAAATGCGCCGTATCCGTCGCATCCACTTCGTCGGTATCGGCGGCGTGGGCATGTGCGGTATCGCCGAAGTGCTGCTGAACCTGGGTTACCAGGTCTCCGGTTCCGACCTCAAGGCTTCGGCTGTGACCGAGCGTCTGGAGTCCTTCGGGGCGCAGATCTTCATCGGCCACCGCGCCGAGAACGCCGCCAGCGCCGACGTACTGGTGGTCTCCAGTGCCATCAACACCGCCAACCCGGAAGTCGCCACCGCGCTGGAGCGTCGCATTCCGGTGGTGCCGCGGGCCGAGATGCTCGCCGAGCTGATGCGCTACCGCCACGGCATCGCCGTCGCCGGTACCCATGGCAAGACCACCACCACCAGCCTGCTGGCCTCGGTCTTCGCCGCCGGCGGCCTGGACCCGACCTTCGTCATCGGTGGCCGTCTGAACGCCGCGGGCACCAATGCCCAGCTCGGTACCAGCCGCTACCTGATCGCCGAGGCCGACGAAAGCGACGCCAGCTTCCTGCACCTGCAGCCGCTGGTGGCGGTCGTCACCAACATCGATGCCGACCACATGGCCACCTACGAAGGCGACTTCAACAAACTGAAGAAGACCTTCGTCGAGTTCCTGCACAACCTGCCGTTCTATGGCCTGGCCGTGATGTGCCTGGACGATTCGGTGGTTCGCGAGATCCTGCCGCAGGTCAAGCGCCCGGTGGTCACCTACGGCTTCAACGAGGGCGCCGACGTGCGCGCGATCAACGTGCGCCAGTCGGGTATGCAGACCCACTTCACCGTGCTGCGCCGCGACCGCGCGCCGCTGGACGTGTCGGTCAACATGCCGGGCAACCACAACGTGCTCAACGCGCTGGCGACCATCGCCATCGCCACCGACGAAGGCATCAGCGACGAAGCCATCGTCCAGGGCCTGTCCGGCTTCCAGGGTGTCGGCCGACGCTTCCAGGTCTACGGCGAACTGCCGGTGGAAGGCGGCAGCGTCATGCTGGTGGACGACTACGGTCACCACCCGACCGAGGTCGCCGCGGTCATCAAGGCCGTGCGTGGTGGCTGGCCGGAGCGGCGTCTGGTGATGGTCTACCAGCCGCACCGCTACAGCCGTACCCGTGACCTGTACGACGATTTCGTCCAGGTCCTCGCCGATGCCAACGTGCTGCTGCTGATGGAGGTCTATCCGGCCGGCGAAGAGCCGATCCCGGGCGCCGACAGCCGCCAGCTGTGCCACAGCATCCGTCAGCGCGGTCAGCTCGACCCGATCTACATCGAGCGCGGCATCGAGCTGGCACCACTGGTCAAGCCGCTGCTGCGCGCCGGCGACATCCTGCTGTGCCAGGGCGCCGGTGATATCGGCGGTCTCGCGCCACAACTGTTGAAGAGTCCGTTGTTCGCTGGTGCGGTTGCCAGTCAGGAGAAAACCAAATGACTGCCGAAGCCTACGCCAAGCTGCATTCCACCCTCGCACCGCAGGACTTCGGCCGCGTTGCCGTGCTCTACGGCGGCAAGAGCGCCGAGCGCGAGGTGTCGCTGAAGTCCGGCGCCGCGGTGATCGAGGCGCTGACGGGCGCCGGTGTCGACGTGGTCGCCATCGACGTCGGTGACGATCTGCTCGACCGCCTGCAGAGCGAGAAGATCGACCGCGCCTTCATCATCCTTCACGGCCGCGGCGGTGAAGACGGCAGCATGCAGGGCCTGCTGGAGTGCCTGGGCATTCCCTACACCGGCAGCGGCATCCTCGCCTCGGCCCTGGCCATGGACAAGCTGCGCACCAAGCAGGTATGGCAGAGCCTGGGTATTTCCACCCCGCGCCATGCCGTGCTGGCCAGCGAGGCCGACTGTATTTCCGCGAGCGCGGAACTGGGCTTTCCTTTGATCGTCAAACCGGCCCATGAGGGTTCCAGTATCGGTATGGCGAAAGTGACCAGTGTCGAGGAATTGATCGCGGCCTGGAAAGACGCCGCGCGCTACGACTCGCAAGTGCTGGTCGAGCAGTGGATCAAGGGTCCGGAGTTCACTGTCGCGGTGCTGCGCGACCAGGTCCTGCCGCCGATCGCCCTGGGTACTCCGCACACCTTCTACGACTACGACGCCAAGTACCTGGCATCCGATACCCAGTACCGGATTCCGTGTGGTCTCGACGCCGCCAAGGAACAGGAATTGATCGACCTCACCGCCCGCGCCTGCGAAGCCATCGGCATCGCTGGCTGGGGCCGTGTGGATGTGATGCAGGACGAGCAGGGCCGTTTCTGGCTGCTCGAAGTCAATACCGCACCAGGCATGACCGACCATAGCCTGGTGCCGATGGCGGCCCGTGCCGCCGGCCTCGATTTCCAGCAATTGGTGCTGGCGATCCTGGCGGCCAGTGTCGAGGCGCGAGGTTAAGCCCATGCAAGGCGCGATGGTACGTCATCAGCAACCCGCCACCGGTCGCAACAAGCCGGTGCCGCGTGGTGCCAGTCGGATGGTGGCCAAGGAGCCACTGTCGGCGCGCCTGCCCAAGCCGAACTTCAGCATCTTCAAGCGGTTGCTGTGGCCGGTCCTGCTGGTCGCCGCCGGTTTCGGCGCCTACGAGGGCGCGCAACGGCTGATGCCGTACGCCGACCGGCCGATCACCAAGATCGCCGTGCAGGGCGATCTCAGCTACATCAGCCAGCAGGCGGTGCAGCAGCGGATCGCGCCCTATGTGGCGGCGAGCTTCTTCACCGTCGACCTGGCGAGCATGCGCACCGAGCTGGAGCAGATGCCCTGGATCGCCCATGCCGAAGTACGCCGCGTGTGGCCGGACGAAGTGGTGATCCGCCTGGAAGAACAGCTGCCGGTGGCACGCTGGGGCGAGGATGCCTTGCTCAACAACCAGGGCCAGGCCTTCACCCCGCGCGAACTGGCGAACTACGAGCACCTGCCGCAGCTGTTCGGGCCGCAGCGGGCACAGCAACAAGTGATGCAGCAATATCAGGTACTGAACCAGATGTTGCGTCCCCTGGGCTTTTCGATCGCCCGCCTGGAACTGCGCGAGCGTGGCAGTTGGTTCCTGACCACCGGCGCCGGCAGCGCGGGACCGGGGATCGAACTGCTGCTGGGGCGTGACCATCTGGTGGAAAAGATGCGCCGCTTCATTGCCATTTATAACAGCACGCTCAAAGAACAGATCACGAACATCGCCCGCATCGATCTGCGTTATGCCAATGGCCTTGCCGTTGGCTGGCGGGAACCGATTGCACAGCCCGCGGCCCAACCCGCCGTGGCGAAGAATTAGAGAGAGGCAGGACCCATGGCAAATGCGCAAAGCGGCAAAATGATCGTCGGGCTGGATATCGGCACGTCCAAGGTGGTTGCACTGGTGGGCGAAGTCGCCGCCGACGGCACTCTGGAAATCGTCGGTATCGGTACCCACCCGTCGCGCGGGTTGAAGAAGGGCGTGGTGGTCAACATCGAGTCCACCGTGCAGTCGATCCAGCGCGCCGTCGAAGAGGCCCAGTTGATGGCCGGCTGCCGGATCCACTCGGCCTTCGTTGGCGTGGCCGGCAATCACATCCGCAGCCTGAACTCCCACGGCATCGTCGCCATCCGCGACCGTGAGGTCAGCACCGCCGACCTGGAGCGGGTCCTGGATGCCGCGCAGGCCGTGGCCATCCCGGCCGACCAGCGCGTGCTGCACACCCTGCCGCAGGACTATGTGATCGACAATCAGGAGGGCGTGCGCGAGCCACTGGGCATGTCCGGCGTGCGTCTGGAGGCCAAGGTCCACGTGGTGACCTGCGCCGTCAACGCCGCGCAGAACATCGAGAAGTGCGTGCGTCGCTGCGGCCTGGAAATCGACGACATCATCCTAGAGCAACTGGCCTCGGCCTACTCGGTGCTCACCGATGACGAGAAAGAGCTGGGCGTCTGCCTGGTGGACATCGGTGGCGGCACCACCGACATCGCCATCTTCACTGAAGGCGCGATCCGTCACACCGCGGTGATCCCGATCGCCGGCGACCAGGTGACCAACGACATCGCCATGGCCCTGCGTACGCCGACCCAGTACGCCGAAGAGATCAAGATCCGCTACGCCTGTGCCCTGGCCAAGCTGGCCGGTGCCGGCGAAACCATCAAGGTGCCGAGCGTCGGTGACCGTCCGCCGCGCGAGCTGTCGCGCCAGGCCCTGGCCGAAGTGGTCGAGCCGCGCTACGACGAGCTGTTCACCCTGATCCAGGCCGAGCTGCGTCGCAGTGGCTACGAGGACCTGGTGCCGGCGGGCATCGTCCTCACCGGCGGTACCTCGAAGATGGAAGGCGCGGTGGAACTGGCCGAGGAAATCTTCCACATGCCGGTGCGCCTTGGCGTGCCGCACAGCGTCCGCGGCCTCAGCGACGTGGTACGCAACCCGATTTATTCCACTGGCGTGGGCTTGCTCACCTACGGCCTGCAGAAGCAGTCCGACGGCGTGCCCGTGCCAGGTATCAGAAACGACAGCTATGGCGATGAACCAAAGGCCCCGGTGCTTGAGCGATTCAAGCGTTGGGTCCAGGGAAACTTTTAAGTTTCAAAGCAGTAGTGGTAGGCGCAAAACTAGAGAAATGAAAGGAGAGGGAAAATGTTCGAGCTCGTAGACAACGTCCCGCAAAGTCCGGTCATCAAGGTGATCGGCGTCGGTGGCGGCGGTGGCAACGCCGTCAACCACATGGTCAAGAGCAGCATCGAAGGCGTCGAGTTCATCTGCGCCAACACGGATGCTCAGGCCCTGAAAAACATCGGTGCGCGCACCATCCTGCAACTGGGTACCGGCGTGACCAAGGGCCTGGGCGCGGGCGCGAATCCGGAAATCGGCCGCCAGGCCGCGCTGGAAGACCGCGAGCGTATCGCCGAGGTGCTGCAGGGCACCAACATGGTCTTCATCACCACCGGCATGGGTGGTGGTACCGGTACCGGTGCCGCGCCGATCATCGCCGAAGTGGCCAAGGAACTGGGCATCCTCACCGTTGCGGTGGTGACCCGTCCGTTCCCGTTCGAGGGTCGCAAGCGCATGCAGATCGCCGATGAAGGCATCCGCGCGCTGGCTGACAGCGTCGACTCGCTGATCACCATCCCGAACGAGAAGCTGCTGACCATCCTGGGCAAGGATGCCAGCCTGCTGTCGGCCTTCGCCAAGGCGGACGACGTGCTGGCCGGTGCCGTTCGCGGTATCTCCGACATCATCAAGCGTCCGGGCATGATCAACGTCGACTTCGCCGACGTGCGTACCGTGATGAGCGAGATGGGCATGGCGATGATGGGTACCGGCTGCGCCAGCGGTCCGAACCGTGCGCGCGAAGCCACCGAGGCGGCGATCCGCAACCCGCTGCTGGAAGACGTCAACCTGCAGGGCGCTCGCGGCATCCTGGTCAACATCACCGCGGGTCCGGACCTGTCCCTGGGCGAATACTCCGATGTGGGTAGCATCATCGAGGCGTTCGCATCCGACCACGCGATGGTCAAGGTCGGTACCGTGATCGATCCGGACATGCGCGACGAGCTGCACGTCACCGTGGTCGCCACGGGTCTGGGCGCGAAGATCGAAAAACCGGTCAAGGTCATCGACAACACCCTGCAGGCCGCGGCCGCGCAAGTGTCGACCCCGGCCCCGGCGCCTGTGCGCAACGAGCAACCGGCGGTGAACTACCGCGATCTGGAGCGTCCGACCGTGATGCGCAACCAGACCCACGCCGGCGCGGCAGCTGCTGCCAAGCTCAATCCGCAGGACGATCTGGATTACCTGGATATCCCGGCTTTCCTGCGTCGTCAGGCCGATTGATGGAATTTATCAGGGGTATTAGGGTGATTGGTGTTCAGCAAAGGCGGGGTCTGTTATCATCCTCAGCCTTTGTTGATACCAGTTCGCAATCTGTGCTGAAGCGGCCAATGCCATGATTAAACAACGCACCCTGAAAAATATCATCCGTGCCACAGGTGTCGGTCTGCACTCCGGGGAAAAGGTTTACCTGACCCTCAAGCCCGCTCCTGTGGATACCGGCATCGTATTTTGCCGAGCCGACCTCGACCCCGTGGTGCATATTCCTGCCCGTGCGGAAAACGTCGGTGAGACCACCATGTCGACCACACTGGTCAACGGCGATACCAAGGTAGACACGGTAGAGCACCTGCTCTCGGCCATGGCTGGCCTGGGCATCGATAACGCCTACGTCGAGCTCTCCGCGTCCGAAGTGCCGATCATGGACGGTAGCGCAGGTCCCTTCGTATTCCTGATTCAATCCGCCGGCCTGGAAGAACAGGACGCGCCGAAGAAATTCATCCGCATCCTGCGCGAAGTGACGGTGGAGGACGGCGACAAGCGTGCCACCTTCCTGCCTTTCGACGGGTTCAAGGTGAGTTTCGAGATCGATTTCGACCATCCGGTGTTCCGCAACCGTACCCAGAGCGCCAGCGTGGACTTTTCCAGCACCTCGTTCGTGAAGGAAGTCAGCCGCGCCCGTACCTTCGGGTTCATGAGCGACATCGAATACCTGCGCAAGCACAACCTCGCCCTCGGCGGCAGCGTGGAAAACGCGATCGTGGTGGACAAGGACGGTGTACTGAACGAAGACGGTCTTCGCTATGAGGACGAATTCGTCAAGCACAAGATTCTCGATGCCATCGGCGATCTGTACCTGCTGGGCAACAGCCTGATCGGCGAGTTCCGTGGCTTCAAGTCGGGCCACGCGCTGAACAACCAGCTGCTGCGCAAGCTGATCGAAGAGAAGGACGCCTGGGAAGTGGTGACCTTCGAGGATGCGAGCACCGCACCGATCTCCTACATGCGTCCGGTTGCTGCTGTATAAGCTCGAATACTCTCTCTAGTTTGAAGGCCACCCTCGGGTGGCCTTTTTTATGGGGATGGATTCATTCGTCGGCTGGTTTCTTCCCGCCCTTGGCATGACTGGCCAGGCGCTCCAGCGCGGCGCGCAGTTTCGGGTCGCTGATGCCCTCGGCGGTGGCCTGGATGTTTTCCGCGGACTTGTCGGAGATGTCGATGACATGGCTGGCGCTGCGCGTCACGCCGGTGACCGGCTGTACCTTGAACAGGATGCGGGTCAGGTTGGCGAACGCCTCCAGTTGCTGCAACTGCCGTTGCAGGCGTTTCTGCTGATAGCGCAGGCGAGTTGCCCAGTGACCGTCGGTGACCACCAGCATCAGCGTGCCCTCACGCCAGGACGCGACATGGCAATGCTCGCGCGCGGCTGGCTGCAACTGGCTATCCAGCAGGCGCTGCAGATGGGCAATGCGCTGAGCCTGGCTGAACAGAACCTTGAGCGGACGCGCTTCGCGCAGCAACACGGCGGGCGCACGGGCGGGGGAAGGGCGATAGGCCATGGCGAGACTCGGGATGACAATGTTGGCCATCTTACCAGAGCGCAGCCTGAACATCGTGGGAGTGGCAATCTTGCGCCGACGGGTTGAAGTTGGCGAAAAAGCCCTTATTGTACAAAAGCCCCGTCACAGCGCTGTGCCAGCATCGTGGAACTTCGCCACTTTCCTCACCATCGTTTCCGGGTAGAATGCTCGTTCGCATGCGGCCTGCAAGGGCTGCACGGGCGACTCACGGGGCCGCCCTCCATCCCTACGTGTGGAAGATCCTGCCGATATGTTTGCGCCTTTGTTAAAGAAACTTTTTGGAAGCAAGAACGAGCGTGAAGTCAAACGCATGCTCAAGACGGTACAGATCGTCAATGCCTTCGAAGAGCAGATGGTGGCCCTCTCCGACGAACAACTGCGCGGCAAGACCGCCGAGTTCAAAGAGCGCCTGGCCAAAGGCGAGACCCTCGACCAGCTCCTGCCCGAAGCGTTCGCCGTTGCGCGTGAGGCCGGCAAGCGCATCATGGGCATGCGTCACTTCGACGTGCAGCTGATCGGTGGCATGACCTTGCACGAAGGCATGATCGCGGAAATGCGCACCGGTGAGGGCAAGACCCTGGTGGCGACCCTGGGTGTGTACCTCAACGCGCTGTCCGGCAAGGGCGTGCACGTGGTCACGGTCAACGACTACCTGGCCCGCCGCGACGCCAACTGGATGCGTCCGCTGTATGAATTCCTCGGCCTCACCGTCGGCGTGGTCACCCCGTTCCAGCCGCCGGAAGAGAAGCGCGCCGCCTACGCCGCCGACATCACCTACGGCACCAACAACGAATTCGGTTTCGACTACCTGCGCGACAACATGGCGTTCAGCATGGAAGAGAAATTCCAGCGCGAGCTGAATTTCGCCGTGATCGACGAAGTCGACTCCATCCTGATCGACGAAGCGCGGACGCCGCTGATCATTTCCGGCCAGGCCGAAGACAGCTCCAAACTGTACATCGAGATCAACAAGCTGATCCCGCGCCTGACCCAGCACATCGAAGAAGTCGAAGGCCAGGTCACCCAGGAAGGCCACTACAAGATCGACGAGAAGAGCCGCCAGGTCGAGCTCAACGAAGCCGGTCACCAGTTCATCGAGGAGATGCTCACCCAGGTCGGCCTGCTGGCCGAGGGCGAAAGTCTCTACTCCGCGCACAACCTGAGCCTGCTGACCCACGTCTACGCCGGCCTGCGCGCGCACAAGCTGTTCCACCGCAACGTCGAGTACATCGTCCAGGATGGCCAGATCCTCCTGATCGACGAGCACACCGGCCGCACCATGCCGGGCCGTCGTCTTTCCGAGGGTCTGCACCAGGCCATCGAGGCGAAGGAAAACCTGAACATCCAGGCCGAAAGCCAGACCCTGGCCTCGACCACCTTCCAGAACTACTTCCGTCTGTACACCAAGCTGTCCGGCATGACCGGTACCGCCGACACCGAAGCGTTCGAGTTCGCCCAGATCTACGCCCTCAACGTGATGGTCATCCCGCCGAACAAGCCACTGGCGCGCAAGGACTTCAACGACCTGGTGTACCTGACCGCCGACGAGAAGTACGCGGCGATCATCGCCGACATCAAGGAAAGCATGACCCAGGGCCGTCCGGTCCTGGTCGGTACGGCGACCATCGAAACCTCCGAGCACATGTCCAACCTGCTCAAGCAGGAAGGCATCGACCACAAGGTCCTCAACGCCAAGTACCACGAGAAGGAAGCCGAGATCATCGCCCAGGCCGGTCGCCCGGGTGCGCTGACCATCGCCACCAACATGGCCGGTCGCGGTACCGACATCCTGCTCGGCGGCAACTGGGAAGTCGAAGTGGCTTCCATGGAAAACCCGACGCCTGAGCAGATCGCCCAGATCAAGGCCGACTGGCAGAAGCGTCACCAGCAGGTGATCGAGTCCGGTGGCCTGCACGTGATCGCTTCCGAGCGCCATGAGTCGCGCCGTATCGACAACCAGCTGCGTGGTCGTTCCGGTCGTCAGGGTGACCCGGGTTCCAGCCGTTTCTACCTGTCGCTGGAAGACAGCCTGATGCGCATCTTCGCCTCCGACCGGGTGAAGAACTTCATGAAGGCCCTGGGCATGCAGTCCGGTGAAGCCATCGAACACCGCATGGTGACCAACGCCATCGAAAAGGCGCAGCGCAAGGTCGAAGGTCGCAACTTCGACATCCGCAAGCAACTGCTCGAATTCGACGACGTGGCCAACGAGCAGCGCAAGGTGATCTACCACATGCGCAACAGCCTGCTGGCCGCTGAGAACATTGGCGACACCATCGCCGACTTCCGTCAGGAAACCCTCGAAGCCACCTTCAGTCAGCACATCCCGCCGCAATCGCTGCCCGAGCAGTGGGACGTGGCCGGTCTGGAGGCCGCTCTGGCCAGCGACTTCGGCGTGAAACTGCCGATCCAGCAGTGGCTCGACGACGACGACAAACTGTACGAGGAGCCGCTGCGCGAGCGCGTTCTGCAGGAACTGGTCAGCGCCTACAACGAGAAGGAAGACAGCGCCGGCGCCGAAGCCCTGCGCACCTTCGAGAAGCAGATCCTCCTGCGCGTCCTCGACGACCTGTGGAAAGACCACCTGTCGACCATGGACCACCTGCGTCACGGCATCCACCTGCGCGGCTATGCGCAGAAGAACCCGAAACAGGAGTACAAGCGCGAGTCGTTCACCCTGTTCCAGGAACTGCTGGATTCGATCAAGCGCGACACCATCCGTGTGCTTTCCCACGTTCAGGTTCGTCGCGAAGACCCGGTCGAAGAAGAGGCCCGCCTGCGCCGCGAAGCCGAGGAACTGGCCCAGCGCATGCAGTTCCAGCATGCCGCGGCACCCGGCCTGGAAGGTGCCGAGGAGCAGGAAGAGGGCGCTGAAGTCGCCGTTGCCTCGCCAGCCCGCAACGATATGAAACTGGGCCGCAACGAGCTGTGCTGGTGCGGTTCGGGCAAGAAGTTCAAGCACTGCCATGGACAGATCAGCTGATCCAGCCGTGCCACGCTGAAACATGAACACCGCGCCGCGACCGGGTCATCCCGTCGCGGCGCTGTTCCATTCCAAGCGCCGTTGACTCGAAGACGGCGTATTTTTTTCTAGGAGCGCTTTCATGGCTGTTGGTCTTGGTCCTTTGCCAACGTTGCACCCGGTTCCCGGTTTCGAACTCGGCATCGCCTCTGCGGGCATCAAGCGCCCCGGGCGCAAGGATGTGGTGGTGATGCGCTGTGCCGAAGGCTCCAGCGTCGCTGGCGTGTTCACCCTGAACGCCTTCTGCGCCGCCCCGGTGATCCTTGCCAAGCAGCGCGTGCAGGGCACCGTGCGCTACCTGCTGACCAACACCGGTAATGCCAACGCCGGTACTGGCGCCCCGGGTCTGGCCGCCGCCGAGCGCACCTGCGCCAGGCTGGCCGAGCTGACCGGCGTCGACGCCAGCGCCGTGCTGCCGTTCTCCACCGGTGTCATCGGCGAGCCGCTGCCGGTCGAGAAGATCGAAGGCGCGCTGCAGGCCGCCCTGGACAACCTGTCCGAGAACAACTGGGCCGAAGCCGCCACCGGCATCATGACCACCGACACCCTGCCCAAGGGCGCCAGCCGTCAGTTCCAGCATGATGGCGTGACCATCACCGTCACCGGCATCAGCAAGGGTGCCGGCATGATTCGTCCGAACATGGCCACCATGCTCGGCTACATCGCCACCGACGCCAAGGTCGCGCCGGCGGTGCTCAAGGACCTGATGCTGGACGGCGCCAACAAGTCGTTCAACCGCATCACCATCGATGGCGACACCTCGACCAACGACTGCTGCATGCTGATCGCCACCGGCCAGGCCGATGTGGCCGAGATCACCGAGGCCAGCGGCCCGCTGTTCGACGCGCTGAAGAAGGCTGTGTTCGAAGTCTGCATGGAGGTCGCACAGGCCATCGTCCGTGACGGCGAAGGCGCCACCAAGTTCGTCACCGTGCAGGTCAACGGCGGCGGCAACCACCAGGAATGCCTGGATGTCGGTTATGCCGTGGCCCACTCGCCACTGATCAAGACCGCGCTGTTCGCGTCCGACCCGAACTGGGGCCGTATCCTCGCCGCCGTTGGCCGCGCCGGTGTACCGAACCTCGACGTCAGCCTGATCGACGTGTACCTGGACAGCGTCTGCATCGCTAGCAAGGGCGGGCGCAGCGCCAGCTACACCGAGGACCAGGGCGCCGCGGTCATGGCCCAGGAAGAGATCACCATCCGCATCGAACTGGGTCGCGGCCAGTGCAACGAGACCATCTGGACCACCGACCTGTCCCACGAGTACGTGAAGATCAACGCGGAATACCGCACCTGATCGAGGGCCGCCGTGTCGCCTGGCGACGCGGCGGCATCCCTTGCAATCCCCCTCTGCGGAGCAGAAAGATGAAACGGATTCATGTCGCCGCCGCCGTCATTCGTGGCGCGGATGGCCGTATTCTGATTGCCCGTCGTGGCGAAACCCAGCATCAGGGCGGCCTCTGGGAGTTTCCTGGCGGCAAGGTCGAAGACGGCGAAGCCGTGGAGACCGCCCTGGCGCGTGAGCTGCGTGAAGAACTGGGCATCGAGGTGGGCGCCGCGCGGCCACTGATCGAAGTCCGCCACGATTATCCGGACAAACACATCCTCCTGGACGTCTGGGAGGTCTCTGCGTTCTCTGGCGAACCCCATGGCGCCGAGGGCCAGCCACTGGCCTGGGTGTCGCCACGGGACCTGGGACAGTACGAGTTCCCCGAGGCCAATCGGCCGATCGTCGCGGCGGCGCGTCTGCCGGGTGAATACCTGATCACTCCGGATGGTCTGGAAACCCCGCAGTTGCTGCGCGGCATCCAGAAGGCGGTTGCCAGCGGAATCAAGCTGGTGCAGTTGCGGGCGCCGAACATGTACGACCCGAAATACCGTGATGTCGCGGTGGACGCGGTCGGACTCTGCGCGGGCAAGGCACAACTGATGCTCAAGGGGCCACTGGAATGGCTGGGGGATTTCCCGTCCGCCGGCTGGCACCTGACCTCGGAACAACTGCGCAAGTACGCCGCCAATGGCCGGCCGTTCCCGAAGAACCGCTGGCTGGCGGCGTCCTGCCATAACGCCGAGGAGCTGGCCTTGGCCGAGCGCATGGGCGTGGATTTCGTCACCCTGTCGCCGGTGCAGGCCACCCAGACCCATCCCGAGGCGCAGCCACTGGGTTGGGACGTCGCCGAGCGACTGATCGAGGGCTTCAACCAGCCGGTGTTCCTGCTGGGCGGGGTCGGTACCGCCGAGCGTGAGCGTGCCTGGCAGGTTGGTGCGCAGGGAGTGGCGGGGATCCGGGCGTTCTGGCCCGAGGCCTGAAAACCCAACGGCGGCCCCGTAGGAGCTGGCTTGCCTGCGAAGGACCGCGCAGCGGTCCCTGACTTCAATCGGGGACCGCTGCGCGGTCCTTCGCAGGCAAGCCAGCTCCTACACGGGAGCGCGGTGGGTTTCAGGGTTTTGTGGCGGCCTGCCATAGAACTTCGGCAATGCCCTGACGCCGCGCGATCAACCGCGCCGCCACGAACAACAGGTCCGACAACCGGTTGATGTAGGCCAGTCCCACCCCCGCCAGCGGTTCCACCGCATTCAACTGCTGACAGCGCCGCTCCGCGCTACGGGCCAGGCTGCGACAGACATGCGCCTGCGCCACCAGCATCGAGCCGCCCGGCAGGATGAAGTTTTCCAGCGGACCCAGCTCTTCGTTCCAGTGGTCGATGGCCGCCTCGAGCCGTTCCACTTCCGCCGCGTTCAGCGCCTGGTAGCTCGGCATCGCCAGTTCGCCGCCCAGATCGAACAGACGATGCTGGCAGGGCGCGAGCACTTCGATCAGTTCGTTCAAGCCTTGCTCGGCCAGCCCGGCCAGGAGCACTCCCAACTGGCTGTTCAGCGTATCGACTTCGCCGATGGCTTCGACGCGCGGGTGGTCCTTGGGCACCCGGCGGCCGTCGCCGAGGCCGGTCTCGCCCTTGTCGCCGGTGCGGGTGTAGATCTTCGACAGGCGAAAGCCCATGGTTCATGACTCCAGTTTGCTCGGGCTGGGCAGCGGCGCGGCGACCAGCGGCAGGCGCAGGGTGAAGCAGGTGCCCTGGCCCGGGGTCGACTGCACTTCCATCTGGCCCTTGTGGTTGTTGGTGATGATGAAATACGACACCGACAGGCCAAGGCCGGTGCCCTGGCCGATCTCCTTGGTGGTGAAGAACGGCTCGAAAGTGCGTTTGCGCACGGTCTCGGGCATGCCGACACCGTTGTCTTCCACCTGGATTTCCGCCCACGGCGGGTTGAACCGGGTGCGCAGGGTGATGCGTCCGGGCTCGCGGTCGTCCTCGCGCAGATGGATGGCCTGCGCGGCGTTCTTCAGCAGGTTGAGCAGCACCTGTTCCAGCTCGTTGGCGGTGCCTGGCACCGGGCCCAGTTCGGGGTCGAACTGGCGGACGATGGCCTGGCCCTTGAAGTCGAAGCCGATCGCCAGGTCGAAGTCGTTGCCGGCAATCTCCACCGCCTGGTCGATCAGCGCCGGCAGGTCGCAGGGCGCCATCTGCCGGTTGCTGCGCCGGCTGAAACTGAGCATGTGGGTGACGATCTTGGCCGCGCGCGCGCCTGCTTGCTGGATGCCATCGAGCAGTTGCGGGACCTGGCGACCTTCCAGGTACTGGTTGACCGTGTCGAGGTCGATGCCGGTTTCGCTGGCCGCTTCGAGGTTCTTCGGCAGGTCGGGCGAGAGGCGCCGACGAATGTTCTGCACGTTGTGCAGGATCGCGCCGAGCGGATTGTTGATCTCGTGGGCCATGCCTGCGGCGAGGCCGCCGACGGAGAGCATCTTCTCCGACTGCACCATCATTTCCTCCAGCGACAGGCGCTGGGTGATGTCGTCGATACGGATCACCACGCCGCGGCCGCCGCCGCCGGTCAGCGGATAGAAGGTCAGGGCGTAATGGCGGGCGTCCTCGCCGCGGGTCCAGGTGACCCGTTCGATCTTCGCCACCCGGTGCTTCTCCACGCTTTCCTTGAGCTGCGGCAGGAATGGCTTGAGCGGCTCGAAGGCGAGGAAGATCGGCTGGTTCAGCGCTTCATCCAGCGGCGTACCGGAGAGGCTGCTGGCCTCCTGGTTCCACTGCGTGACGTAGAGCTGCTCGTCGAGGGCGATCAGGGCCGAGGGCATGGAGTCGATGATGCTGTTGAGGTAGTTCTGGAAGCCCGTCAGCTTGCGCTCGATCTTGCTGCGGACCTGGACTTCCAGTTCCAGCTTGCGGTTGGTATGGCGGGTTTCCTCGGCCAGCCCCTGGGCCTGGTCGAAGGCGTGCTGGAATTCGTCGCGGGCGCGCTTGAGCTGCTGTTCGCGCGCTTCGATGCGCGACAGCATGGTATTGAATGCCTCGGCCAGACTGCCGATTTCGTCGTGATTGCCGGGGCTGGCGCGCAGGGCATAGTTCTCCTCGCGGGTGACCTGGCGCGACAGTTGTTCCAACTGGTAGATCGGCTGGGTGATCAGGCGCTTGATCTGCCTGGCGATGATCATCCACAGCAGCACGCTGAACACCAGGATACCCAGGCTGGCGGTCAGGGTGCCGGTGTAGAACGCGGTAGGCAGCTCGCTGCTGGCCACCAGCAGCAGATGTCCGGGCGGGCTGCCCGGGCGTGGCAGACGCACCAGCTGGGTGCTGCGGAACTCGGTGAGACGCCAGCCTTCGATATTGCGCAAGCGCTTGGGCAGGGCGATGGACTCGCCGTGCTGCAACTGCGCCAGTAGCTTGCCGTCGGCGCCGTACAGCGCGGCGGCGCGCAGCGGGGTATAAGTGTCCAGCTCGTCCAGCAGGCGGTTCGCCGCTTCCGGCGAGTCCGTGGCCTGCTCGGCGATCTGCGGGTTGGAGACCAGCCGGCCAATGGTCTGCAGGGCCTGTGGGGCCATGGCTTCCTGGGAAATCCAGTAGGCGGCGCTGATGAAGGTCAGGTTGGCCACCAGCAGGATGGTGATCAACAGCACCAGCAGGGCGGCCAGCAGTTTCTGGCCGACCGGCAGGTTTTCCAGGCGTTCGCGCAAGGGCATGGTGAAAGCGTGGTCCTGTGGTTGAAAGGGCAGGGTAACGCTGCCTTCAGTCGCTGGGCAATCCGTGACCGTTGAGGTGTTCGACCAGGCGTCGGTAGAGCCGTTCCAGGTGGGGCAGCGGGTGACCGTGGCGGGTCGCGGTGCGGCAGGCGTGACCCAGCAGGTAATGGATTTCGGTGCGGCGACCGTTGCCGACATCCTGGTACATCGAAGAATAGTTGGCGGCGGTGGCCTGGATGACCCGCTGTACCTCGTTTTCCAGGCCTTCGGCGGCCTGTGGCTGGCCACATACCTGGAGCAGTTCGGCCAGTTCGGCGCACAGCGTGGCGACTTCGCAGTGGTGCTCGGCGAGCCCGCCATTGCGGCAGTCGTAGAGCACCGTCAGGGGATTGATCGCGCAGTTCAGGGCCAGCTTGCGCCACAGGCGGGTGAGGATGTCCGGCGTCCACTCATGGGGAATGCCGGCGTCGGCGAGGTCGTCGAGCCAGGTCGGTGCCAGGGGATTGGCCGGGTCGCCCAGCCAGTTGAAACCGTGGCCGGCGAAGTTCACCTGCCAGTCCCGCTCGCGGAAGGCGCCTTCGGTGCTGGAGGCGGACACGCAGCGTGCCAGGGGCACGCGGGCGGCGACGTCGTCCTGGCTGCCGAGGCCGTTCTGCAGGAGGATCAGCTCGGCGTCAGGGCGCAGGCGGTGGGCGATGCTGGCCACGGCCTTTTCCGCGTCGTAGGCCTTGCAGGCCAGCAGCAGGCGCTGGATCGGGCTGCTGTCCGCGGTGGTTTGCGCGTCGATGGCGAAGGTCTGTGGGCGACCCTGCTCGACCAGGGTCAGTCCACCGGCGCTCTGATAATCGCGCAGGCGCTGTTCGTCGCGCAGGATCAGGCGGACCGTCTTGCCCGCGCGGGCCAGGCGGCAGGCCCAGAGGCTGCCGAGGCTTCCGGCGCCGAGAATATGCCAGGTGCTGCTCATCAGCGTTTCGCAACCGTTTATAATGAGCCCGCATTTTAACCGTCAAACCCGGTGCGCTCCATCGCGCTTCTCTGTACAGAGGCGCCAGCGCACCTTTTATTTTTGGAGAAGGATATGCCGTCGTTCGACGTGGTATCGGAACTGGACAAGCACGAAGTCACCAACGCGGTGGACAACGCCATCAAGGAACTGGATCGCCGCTACGACCTGAAGGGCAAGGGCAGCTTCGAGTTCAAGGAAAAGGAACAGACCGTGCTGATGACCGCCGAGGCGGAATTCCAGCTCGAGGCGATGCTGGAAATCCTGCGCATCGCCCTGGTCAAGCGCAAGATCGACGTGAAGAGCCTGGAGGTCAAGGATGCCTACGCCTCCGGCAAGGAAATGAAGCAGGAAGCAGTGTTCAAGGAAGGTATCGATAAAGATCTGGCGAAGAAGATCGTCGCTCACATCAAGGACGCCAAGCTGAAAGTGCAGGCGGCCATCCAGGGCGAGCAGATCCGCGTCACCGGCAAGAAGCGCGACGACCTGCAGGAATGCATCGCCGCCCTGCGCGCCAAGGAGTTCGATATGCCGCTGCAGTTCAACAATTTCCGCGACTGATCGCTGTCGTCGAGGAACCTTGGCGCTTTGATGGCGTCCGAGGTTCCTGGCGTCGCTGAATCGTTTGCGGCGTATTAATTTTCTGTTGTTGCCGCATTAGGAGGGCACATGGATTTGAATGCAGAGGTCGATCAACTGGTCAGGACTTCGCAGACCTGGATTCCGTTGATCATGGAATACGGCAGCCGTCTGACCCTGGCCCTGATTACCCTGGCGATCGGCTGGTGGCTGATCAACAAGGTCACCGCGAAACTGGGCAAGCTGCTGTCCCTGCGCAACGCCGACCTGGCGCTGCAGGGCTTCATCAGCACCCTCGCCAACATCATCATGAAGGTCCTGCTGTTCGTCAGCGTGGCCTCGATGATCGGCGTGGAAACCACGTCCTTCGTCGCCGCCATCGGTGCCGCTGGCCTGGCCATCGGCCTGGCCCTGCAGGGCAGCCTGGCCAACTTCGCCGGCGGCGTGCTGATCCTGCTGTTCCGTCCGTTCCGCCTGGGCGACTGGATCGAGGCACAGGGTGTCAGTGGCACCGTGGACAGCATCCAGATCTTCCACACCGTGCTGCGCACCGGCGACAACAAGACGGTGATCGTGCCCAACGGCAATCTGTCCAACGGCATCATCACCAACTACAACCGTCAGCCGACCCGCAAGGTCGTGTTCGATGTCGGTGTCGACTACGAGGCCGACCTGCAGAAGGCGCGCAACGTCCTGCTCGACCTGGCCAACAACGACCCGCGGGTGCACAAGGATCCGGCGCCGCAGGCCGTGGTCGCGACCCTGGGCGACAGTGCCATCACCGTTTCCCTGCGCATCTGGGTGAACACCGCCGATTACTGGGATGTGATGTTCATGCTCAACGAGCACGCCCGTGATCGCCTGAAGAGCGAGGGCATCGACATTCCCTTTCCGCAGCGGGTGATTCGCGTGGTGCAGGAAGCCGCAGTGCAGTAGCCCTGTGCGCCCTACTCCGTAGGAGCGTGGCTTGCCCGCGAAGGACCGCGCAGCGGTCCCGGACGTTACCGATATTGGGACCGCTGCGCGGTCCTTCGCGGGCAAGCCACGCTCCTACGCGATTTCGCCTCGGCATTACACTTCTTCACCTCTTCCCGCTATCGGTCCGTCGAGCTTTTCTGGCATACAAGCCCGTCTCGTTTCTCTCTGCCGGCCGAATCATGACCCCGCTCATCCAGATCACCCCATTCAGGGCCCTGTGTTTCGCCCTGACCCTGGCCCTGTTCGAACTGATCACCTACCTCGCCAGTGACGTGGTGATGCCGGCCATGCCGCAGGTGGTGACCGACCTCGATGCCAGTCCCGAGTACATTCCCCACGCGCTGAACCTGTATCTGCTCGGCGGTGTGCTGCTGCAGTGGCTGATCGGCCCGCTGGCGGACCGTTTCGGCCGGCGTCCGCTGCTGCTCGGCGGCTGCGCGTTCTTCTGCGTGGCCTGCCTGGCGACCTACTGGGTCGATGGCATCGAACTGTTCAACCTGCTGCGTCTGTTGCAGGGCATCGGCCTGGGCTTCGTGGTCACGGTCAGCTATCCGGCGCTGAACGAGGCGTTCAGCGAGGCGGACGCGGTGCGGATGATGGCCCTGCTGGCGAATATCGCCCTGCTCTCGCCGCTGCTCGGTCCGCTGGTGGGCACCCTGCTGCTGGAATGGGTGTCATGGCGCTGGCTGTTCGTGCTGTTGGGCATCAGCGCCGTCGCCGCCTGGTTCGCCCTGTACCGCTTCATGCCGGAAACCCTGGGGGTCGAGCGTCGCGATGGTTCGCGTCTGGCATTCCAGCCGATTCATCTGCTGCCGCTGCTCGCAGGCTACGCGCAACTGCTCGGCAATCGCCGTTTCGTCGCCGGCAGCGCGGCGCTGGGGCTGATCGGTCTGCCGCTGATCGGCTGGATCGGCCTGTCGCCGGTGCTGCTGATCCATGACGAGGGGCTGAGCAAGATGGAATACGCCCTGTGGCAACTGCCAGTGTTCGGTGGACTGATTCTGGGCAACCTGATCATCAACCGGATCGCCGACCGCTATCCGCTGACCTCGCTGGTGCGCGTCGCCCTGTGGCCATTTCTGGCCGGGCTGCTGGTGGCCGTGGTGGCGACCTGGTTCGCGCCGAGCGTGTCGAGTCTGGTGCTGGGCCTGTCGGTCTACGCCCTCGGCCTGGGTATCGGCAACGCCGTGCTGTACCGCATGACCCTGTTCAGCAGCGAGCAGAGCAAGGGGCTGGTCTCGGCGATGCTGGGGATGATCACCATCGCCCTGCTGGGCCTGGGCGGCGTGGTGCTGGCGATGTTCGGCGCGGGCGCCAGCCTGCAGGCCTTCGCCCTGGCCTCGGGCGTGGCCGGCGTGCTGGCACTGTGGCCGCTGTCGGCGGTGTTGCGGGTGGAGGCAGTGCCGGCCTGAGTCAGCGCTGCTGTTGCTCGCTGGCCGGGGCGGCGGGTTGTTCCGCCTCTTGGGGTTGCTTGTCGCGGTTGATCTCCTGATGCCAGTGCAGGGCGATCAGGATCAGCGTCGGCACGCCCAGCAGCGCGGTGATCAGGAAGAAGTCGTGGTAGCCGAACTTTTCCACCAGCACCCCTGAGTAGCCGCCGATCAGGCGCGGCAACAGCAGCATGATCGAGCTGAGCAGGGCGTATTGGGTGGCCGAGAACTTCAGGTTGGTCAGGCTCGACAGGTAGGCGACGAAGGCCGAGGTGGCCAGGCCCGAGCTGAAGTTGTCGAGTGAGATGGTCACCACCAGCATTTCCACGTTCGGGCCCATGTCGGCCAGCATCAGGAACAGGATGTTGGTGCCCGCCGAGGTCACGCCGCCGATGAACAGGATCGGCAGGATGCCGAAGCGCACGATCAGCAGGCCGCCGACGCCGGCGCCGAGCAGGGTCATGATCAGGCCGAAGATCTTGCTGATACTGGCGATCTGGTCCTTGGTGAAGCCCTGGTCGATGTAGAACACGTTGGCCATCACGCCCATCACCGTGTCGGACATGCGATACGTGGCGATCAGTCCGAGCAGCAGCAGGGCCTGCCAGCGGTAGCGGTGGATGAAGTCGTTGACCGGCGTCAGCACTGGCGCCAGGCCGCGACGGCCCATGGCCGAGAGGCACAGGCAGGTCAGGGTGATGTAGAGGATGGCGCGCAGGAAGGCGCGGTCTTCCAGCAGCAGGTCGAGCAGGCTCACGCCTTCGAACAGCACGCTGGCGAAATCGGTGTTGTACAGCTGGGTGAACATCGCCGGCACCGAGACCAGCAGGACGATCAGCACGAATACCGAAATCAGCTGATGACCGAAGCCGTAGCGGGCGGCCTGCAACTGCGTGCGCAGGGGGACCGGCGGTTCGCGCATCAGCAGGGTGGTCAGCAGCGCCGGCAGCATCATCACGCCGAACAGCACGTAGGTGCCGGTCCAGGCCTTGTGCATGTAGTTGAAGCCGGTGGAGCCGAACCACTCGGCGAAGAACAGCGCACCGGCGGTGGCGAGCAGGGCGGCGACCCGATAACCGGCCATGTAGCTGGCGGCGAGCGCAGCCTGGCGCTGGTCGTCGGCGATTTCCAGGCGGTAGGCATCGACGGCGATGTCCTGGGTGGCGGAAGCGAAGGCCACCAGCACCGCCAGGGCGATCAGCCAGGACAGGTGTTTCTGCGGATCGCAGAAGCCCATGCCGATCAGGCCGATGACCACCAGCAACTGTGACAGGACCAGCCAGGAGCGGCGGCGACCGAGCTTGCCGAGCAGCGGCAGGCGCCATTGGTCGAGCAGCGGCGACCATACCCACTTGAACGCGTAGGCCAGGCCGATCAGGCTCGCGTAGCCGATGGTCTCGCGCGCCACCCCGGCTTCGCGCAGCCACACCGACAAGGTCGAGAACACCAACATGTAAGGCAGGCCGGCGGCGAAGCCGAGCAGCAGCAGCACCACGGTCGACGGGCTGGCATAGGCAGCGAGCGCAGCGCGCCAGGTTTTACGGGGCATGGGCCAACATCTGCCTCAAGATTACGAACACAAAGCGCGCACTCTAACTGTTGTGATCCATCGGACGCCAGCCATGGCGCGACATATCGACGCGATTATTGCGCAGGCTGACCCCTTCGGCGCGCAAACGCGCCCTTTGTTCCTCGCCCGAGGGCGTGCCCTGCTGCAGGCTGAGGCGACCGCCGGCACCGAGCACCCGGTGCCAGGGCAGGCGGGTATCGGCCGGCAACTGGCTCAGCGTGCGTCCGACCCAGCGCGCGGCGCGGCCCAGGCCAGCCATCTGCGCCAGTTCGCCGTAGCTGATCACCTTGCCCGGGGGAATCTGGTCCATGACCAGATACAGCGCCGCTCGTCGGGCGTCGTTGCTCTCCTGGGTCAGGTCGCTCGTCGCGTTCATCCGTGAGGTTTCCGACGGCTTATCGGCATGTGGAAACATTTGGGAATTGAACTCATTGTCATTGGTCGGGTCTGTCCTTGTTCTGGCGCTGGGCATCCGGATAATGCCCGACTTTTTTCGCGAACCTGAATGTCTGTATTGCCTATGTATTCTAGAACCCTGTTGTGCCTTGCAATGGTCGGCGTGTGCGCGCCGGCTCTCGCCGATACCGTGTGGATGAAGAACGGTGACCGCCTGAGCGGCAAGATCAAGGTGTTCGACGGCGGCAAGCTGTTGCTCGAAACTCCTTATGGCGGCTCGATCGCGCTGGACTGGAAGCAGGTCAAGACCCTGGAAAGCGACCAGGAACTGCTGGTCAAGCAGGACGAATACAGCGGCGAGCGGGCCAAGTCGCTGCAGGCCGCCGACCAGGGCAAGGTCACGCTGGCCAATGGCGAGACGCCGAAAACCGTCGAACTGGCGAGCATCCAGCAGATCATGAAGCCCAAACCGGTGGTCGAGGACCTGATCTGGAAGGGCAATGTCGACCTGGCCCTGGATTACAAGCGCGCCGAGACCGACACCGACGACTACGACATCGATTTCAAGACCACCGCGCGTCACGGTCGCTGGCGGCACAATGCCGAGGGCGAGTACAACCGCGACAGCAAGGACGATGTCACCACCACCAACAACTGGAGCGCCGAATACGCCCTGGACCGCTTCATCACCGAAAAGTGGTTCTGGCAGGGGCGCCTGGAATACAAGCGTGACCATGTCGAGGACCTGGCCCGCCAGCGCACCGTGGGTACTGGCCCGGGCTACCAGTTCTGGGATGACGAACTGGGTGCGTTCTCCCTCGGGTCGCTGCTCAACCGCACCGACTACGAGTACGCCGATGGCGGCAAGGACAACTTCTATTCCGTCGGCATGAAGTGGAACTACAACCGCTTCCTGATCGGCAAGAGCGTCGAGCTGTTCACCAACGGCGAAGTCGGCAAGCCGCTGGGCAATGTCGCCGACTACAGCCTGGATGCCGAGGTCGGCCTGCGCTACAAGGTCACCGAATGGGCCTCGCTCAACCTCAAGGCGGAGAAGGACATCATCAGCGGCACCAACGACAGCGACCTGGACAAGACCCGCTATACCGCCGGCTTTGGCGTGACCTGGTAAGTCCTCCTTGGCAGCGGCGGGTGATGATGATTAGCTTATCGCCATCACCGCCCGCGCCGGGCGGTCCGTCCCACTCAGGAGTCCAGACGTGAGCGCCAACGTTGCCAGGCCAGCCCGAGAGCTGCTGCTCAAGGAGTACCGCGGGGTACTCTCGACCCATTCCAAGTCGATGCCCGGTTTTCCTTTCGGTTCCGTGGTGCCGTACTGCCTGGATGCCGATGGCAATCCGCTGATCCTGATCAGCCGCATCGCCCAGCACACCCACAATCTGCAGAAGGATCCGAAGTGCTCGCTGCTGGTGGGTGAGCGTGGTGCCGAGGATGTCCAGGCGGTGGGGCGCCTGACCGTGCTGGCCGAGGCCCGCAAGCTGGAAGACGCTGCGGCCGTCGAGGCCGCCGCCGAGCGCTACTACCGTTACTTCCCTGATTCGCGCAATTACCACAGCGCCCACGATTTCGATTTCTGGGTACTGCAGCCGGTGCGCCATCGTTACATCGGCGGCTTTGGCGCGATCCACTGGATCGACCAGTTGAGCCTGGCCAATCCCTTCGCCGGCAAGGCGGAGGCGAGCATGATCGAACACATGAACAGCGATCATGCCAAGGCCATCGCCCATTACGTCGCACTGACCGGTCTGCCGGATGCGGTGCCGGCGCAACTGGCCGGGATCGACAGCGAGGGCATGCACCTGCGCATCGGCCAGGCGTTGTACTGGCTGGCCTTTCCCGAGCCCTGCAATACTCCGACACAAATACGTGAGGCCTTGGTTTTGCTGGCTCACGCCGAGCAATGGCCGCAACCGCAGGTCGCCGAGGCTTGAAATTGCGAGTCGAAGTTACCATTTGAGGTCTATTGGAAGATGTCTTCCGCTGAGGAAACCTCGATGCGTGCTTTTCTACTGCTGTTTCTGATTTTCCCGATTCTGGAGCTGTACGCCTTTTTCAAGGTGAGCAGCGCCATCGGCTTCTTTCCCGCGCTGCTGCTGATCTTCGCCGGCTCCGCTCTGGGTCTGCTGGTGGTGCGGGTGGCCGGCCTGGCCACCGCCCTGCGTACCCGTGACAGCCTGCAACGCGGCGAGATGCCGGCGGAGGACATGTTTCACGGCCTGATGCTGGCACTGGGTGGTGGCTTGTTGCTGATCCCCGGATTCATCAGTGATGTGTTCGGTCTGATCCTGCTGCTGCCGTTCGTCCGTCGTCTGCTTGGGCGCAAGCTGCGCCAGCGGGCCGAGGCCCAGGCGATGCGCCAGCGCGCGTTCGCCGAGGATCCGTTCAACGCCCAGCCGGGCGGACCAGGGCGTACGCCGCGGCAGCCGAATGTGATCGAGGGTGAATACGAGCACCGCGACTCCTGAAACTCACGTGTATGAAAAACGGCCTTTCGTGGGCCGTTTTTCATTCTTGCGGACTCATTTCAAAAAAATTCATTTGCGAGCCTTGTAATCGCCAAGGCCGCCCCTATGTATGGGTCACCGCAAGGTTTCTGGGCATCCGCACCAGACATGAACACGCGTGGCCCGCTCCGCGAGTCACGACCGGCAACGCCGGACAGCATCCACCCGCCGGTACCGAAACCGGCCGATGAAAACCACAATCAGGAGAGATCGACAATGAAGCTTCGTCCTCTGCATGACCGCGTCGTTATCCGCCGCAGCGAAGAAGAATCGAAAACCGCTGGCGGTATCGTTCTGCCAGGCTCGGCCACCGAGAAGCCAAACCGTGGCGAAGTCGTCGCCGTTGGCGCCGGTCGCATCCTGGACAACGGTGAAGTGCGCGCGCTGGCCGTGAAAGTGGGTGACAAAGTGGTTTTCGGCCCTTACTCGGGCAGCAACACTGTGAAAGTTGACGGCGAAGACCTGCTGGTAATGAGCGAGAACGAAATCCTCGCCGTTGTCGAAGCTTGATTCCGCTGGTTTCCCGTTACTCCAAAGTATTCAAGGATTAAACGATCATGGCTGCTAAAGACGTAAAATTCGGCGATTCCGCCCGCAAGAAAATGCTCATTGGTGTCAACGTACTGGCTGACGCGGTAAAAGCGACCCTGGGCCCGAAAGGCCGCAACGTGGTCCTGGCCAAGAGCTTCGGCGCTCCGACCATCACCAAGGACGGCGTTTCCGTCGCCAAAGAGATCGAGCTCAAAGACGCCTTCGAGAACATGGGCGCCCAGCTGCTGAAAGACGTTGCCTCCAAGGCCAACGACGAAGCCGGTGACGGCACCACCACCGCTACCGTTCTGGCCCAGGCCATCGTCAGCGAAGGTCTGAAATCGGTTGCCGCCGGCATGAACCCGATGGACCTGAAGCGCGGCATCGACAAGGCGACCATCGCCATCGTCAAGGAACTGAAAGCCCTGTCCAAGCCATGCGCCGACTCCAAGGCCATCGCTCAGGTAGGCACCATCTCCGCCAACTCCGACAACTCCATCGGCGACATCATTGCCGAAGCCATGGAAAAAGTCGGTAAAGAAGGCGTGATCACCGTCGAAGAAGGCTCGGGCCTGGAAAACGAACTGTCCGTCGTCGAAGGCATGCAGTTCGACCGTGGCTACCTGTCCCCTTACTTCGTCAACAAGCCGGACACCATGGTTGCCGAGCTGGAAGGCCCGCTGCTGCTGCTGGTCGACAAGAAGATCTCCAACATCCGCGAACTGCTGCCAGTTCTGGAAGCCGTTGCCAAAGCCGGCCGTCCGCTGCTGATCGTGGCTGAAGACGTCGAAGGCGAAGCCCTGGCTACCCTGGTCGTCAACAACATGCGTGGCATCGTCAAGGTTGCCGCGGTCAAGGCACCTGGCTTCGGCGACCGCCGCAAGGCCATGCTGCAGGACATCGCCGTCCTGACCGGCGGTACCGTGATCTCCGAAGAAATCGGCCTGAGCCTGGAATCGGCTACCCTGGAGCACCTGGGCAACGCCAAGCGCGTCACCCTGTCCAAGGAAAACACCACCATCATCGATGGCGCCGGTGCCGAGTCCGACATCGAAGCACGCGTCAAGCAGATCCGTGCCCAGATCGAAGAAACTTCCTCCGACTACGACCGTGAAAAACTGCAAGAGCGTCTGGCCAAGCTGGCTGGCGGTGTTGCCGTGATCAAGGTCGGTGCCGGCACCGAAGTTGAAATGAAAGAGAAGAAAGCCCGCGTTGAAGACGCCCTGCACGCTACCCGCGCAGCCGTCGAAGAAGGCGTGGTGCCTGGCGGTGGCGTGGCCCTGGTTCGCTCCCTGCAGGCCATCGCTGACCTGCGTGGCGACAACGAAGACCAGAACGTCGGTATCGCGCTGCTGCGTCGCGCTGTCGAAGCGCCACTGCGCCAGATCGTCGCCAACGCCGGCGACGAGCCAAGCGTTGTCGTTGACAAGGTCAAGCAAGGTTCGGGCAACTTCGGTTACAACGCTGCTACCGGCGAGTACGGCGACATGATCGAAATGGGCATCCTGGACCCAGCCAAGGTAACTCGTTCGGCGCTGCAAGCAGCCGCTTCGATCGGCGGTCTGATGATCACCACCGAAGCCATGGTTGCCGACCTGCCGGAAGACAAGCCAGCCATGCCTGACATGGGCGGCATGGGCGGTATGGGTGGCATGGGCGGCATGATGTAAGCCAGCCTCACCCCGCTGCAAAAAAGAGCCCCGCTGATGCGGGGCTTTTTTATGCCTGGGAGAAAGGGGGCACCTGGTTCGGGGCGCAGGCATGCGGCGCTCAGCCCGCCTGCGCGACCTTGCTGGCCGAGGCCTCGTCAACCGGCGCCCGGCGGCGATACAGCACCAGGTAATAGCAGCCCAGCGCGATCAGCCAGCAGAACACCGCGGTCCACACGTTGTGCGAGAAGAAGTGCGCGCCTTGCAGCATGCGCCCGACGGAGAACACCGTGCCCAGGGCAAAGGCGAACATCAGGGCGGCCCTGGCCAGGCGCGGGCGACGATCGCGCAGGACGAAGAACAGGGCGAACAGGGTGAAGCCGGTGGCGGCATGCCCGCCGGGCCAGCAACGCCCGGGCTTGTCGGTCTGCGGACGGGCTTCCAGCAGCTTGCTGTAGGTTTCCTTGCCGCCGAATTCACTGAGGCTCCAGGGGCACTGCACCGCGGTCACCGTTTTCAGCGGGGTGACGAAGCCAGTGGACAGGCCCATTGCCAGCACCAGGCAGCCCAGCTCACGCCGGATCGGCTTGAGCCGTTGCACGACGAAGCTGGCGAGCAGGCCGATGATCGCGAACACGCTGAAGGCGATGACCACCTGTTTGGCCCGGTCGTGCAGGATGTCTTCGAGGAAATAGCTGTGGCGACCGATGAACTGGCCGGCGCTGTGATCGAAGGCCAGACTGGCCAGGGTCATGTCGAGGTCGGTGAGCTCCAGCAGGATCAGGACCACGGCGGTGAGCAGTGGGATGCCCAGGACAATCCACGGATTGAGCGGGCGGGAGGGGCGAAAATCGTTGGCTTCAGGCATGGGTGATCCTGGTTGGACGGAAGACAACCGGCGATTCTCCACGTCGACGCATGGGCCGTTCGTGAATCCGTCGTGAAAAAAACGTCAGGTGACAATATCGTCCGGATGGCCTAGCGGCTTGGCTACTATGACCGTAAGCTGCGCCAGCCAAAGCAAGCAGACGAGAGGAAGCCATGCGCATTCTACTGGTTGAAGACAACCGCGATATCCTGGCCAACCTGGCCGATTACCTGGGGCTCAAGGGTTACACCGTCGATTGTGCCCAGGACGGTCTGTCCGGCCTGCACCTGGCCGCTACCGAGCACTACGACCTGATCGTGCTCGATATCATGCTGCCCGGCATCGATGGCTACACCCTGTGCAAGCGCCTGCGCGAAGACGCCCGTCGCGACACCCCGGTGATCATGCTCACCGCTCGCGACCAGCTCGACGATCGTCTGCAGGGCTTCCGTTCCGGCGCCGACGATTACCTGCTCAAGCCGTTCGCGCTGTCCGAACTGGCCGCCCGCATCGAGGCGGTACTGCGGCGTGCCCAGGGCGGCGGTCGGCGCAGCCTGCAAGTGGGCGACCTGAGCTACGACCTCGACACCCTCGAAGTGACCCGCCAGGGGCGCCTGCTCAAGCTCAACCCGGTCGGCCTGAAACTGCTGGCGGTACTGATGCAGAAAAGCCCCCATGTATTGCGTCGCGAAGTGCTGGAGGATGCACTGTGGGGCGATGACTGCCCGGACAGCGACAGCCTGCGCAGCCATGTGCACCAGTTGCGCCAGGTGATCGACAAGCCGTTCGACAAGCCGCTGCTGCACACCGTGCACGGCGTTGGCTATCGCCTGGCCGAGGGCCGTGATGGAGTTTAAGCAAAGCCTCGCGCAACGGATCATCATCGCCTTTGCGCTGATGAGCACGCTGGTGGCGGGTGCCTTCGCCATCGGCATCGTCTCCACGGTCCACCTGGTGGAAGAACGCTTGATTTCCTCGGTGCTGGGCGGCGATCTGCAGCGCCTGTTGCTGATGGACAGCGTCAGCGAGTGGAGTCACCGACCGCGGCCCGACCAGTTGTTCTACTACAGTGGCGGGCGCGATGATTTCGCCCTGCCATCCGACCTCAGGCACCTCAATCCCGGTTTTCATGAAGTGTTCCGCGAGCACCTGTCGTACCACGCCATGGTCGAGGTGGTGGATGGCCGGCGCTATGTGCTGTTGCAGGACCAGAGCGATTTCGAAGAACGCGAGCGGGTGCTCTTCGCCGTGGTGGTGGTGGGCTTCGTGCTCAGCCTGGCGCTTGCGGTACTTCTTGGCTGGGTTCTCGCACGGCGGGTGATGGCGCCGGTGATCCGCCTGGCCCGCCAGGTGCGTCACCGCGACCAGTTGCTCGGCCTGGCGCCGCCGCTGGCCCCGGATTACGCCGCCGACGAGGTCGGTCAACTGGCCGTGGCGTTCGATGCCACCCTGGGCCGCCTGCGTGACGCGCTGAACCGCGAGCGCCTGTTCACCAGCGACGTCAGCCACGAATTGCGCACGCCATTGATGGTCCTCGCCAGCTCCTGCGAGCTGCTGCTGGAATACCCGGGTATCGAAGGGCGCGCCCGCGCCCAGGTGGAGCGTATCGCCCGGGCCACCGAGGAAATGCGCGAGCTGGTCAAGACCTTCCTCATGCTGGCCCGGGCCCAGCGCGACGAGGGCGCGGTGGCCTCGCGGACCACGCTGCGGGAGGTCGCCGACGAGCTGATCGGCGTCTGGCGCGACACCATCGAGCAGAAAGGCCTGAAACTCAGCCTGGTGGTCAACCAGGCTTCCTCGACGCTGTACAACGCGACCTTCCTGCAGTCGGTGATGGGCAATCTGTTGCGCAATGCGGCCCACTACACCGATCACGGTTTCATCCGCCTCACCCTGGAGGCCGACAGCTTCATCGTCGAGGACAGCGGGGTGGGCATTCCCGAGGAGCAGCGCGAGGCGATGTTCCAGCCGTTCGTCCGCGGCGGCGAGAAGCGCGGTGAAGGATTGGGACTTGGTCTCTCGCTGGTCCAGCGCATCTGCGACGACCAGGGCTGGGTCGTCAGCCTCAGCGAAACCCAGCCCCACGGCTGCCGCTTCCATGTCAGCCTGGGCGACAAAGGCGTGTCGCCGGACCTCTGAGTCCGTCGGCAGGCCTTGTAATACTTTGTAAAGGCTCGCCTTTTGGCTGACATTTTTTTCACGCAGGCATGACCTGACGACAACGTTGCGCCACGTAACTTGGCGCTCATTGCAGTCAGGAGATGCCTCATGTCCAGTCCTACCAAACTCGAATTTTCCGAAAAATACGACCGGCAGCACGCCCAGCAGTATTTCGAGAAGCATCACGCCAGTCTCGCCCGGCGGCTGTCGCACCAGCGCGACGAGCAACTGGCCCGTCGCGCCTTGACCCTCGCCGGCGAGCCTGGGCTGGTGCTGGATCTGCCTTCCGGTGCCGGGCGTTTCTGGCCATTGCTGGCGGAAAAACCCAATCGGGTGATCATTGGCGCGGACAACTCCGCCGCCATGCTGGAAACCGCCTGCCGCTCGCAGCCTGCGGAGATCGTGAAACGGGTACGTCCCTTGCAAACTTCTGCATTTGATATCAATTTGCCCGACAATGCGGTCGACAGCATTTTCTGCATGCGCCTTTTTCACCATATCGGTGAAGCGCCTCACAGGATGCAGATTCTCAGGGAATTTCAAAGGGTTACGCGTGATAGCGTGATTCTTTCCCTGTGGGTGGATGGAAATTTCAAAGCATGGCGACGGAAAAAGCTCGAAGATCGACGCATTGCCCGGGGTGAAACCGGGGGTTACCAGAATCGCTTTGTGTTACCGGCTGCTACGGTCGAGGCGGAGTTCAAGGCCGCGGGCTTCCGGATTCAGGAACGAATGGACTTCCTGCCGCTCTATGCGATGTGGCGAGTCTATGTACTGCGAAAAGGTTGAAGACTATGGATGTGGCAAGCGCGGCCGGTACTGATCGGTTCGACTATTTCTGGCGGCAGCAGGGCGAGTGGGTGGAAGAACCCAACCAGCGCCGCGGTGGTGAAAGCGGCGTGCAGCGCCTGCGCGACGACCGTGGACACCTGCTTTATGCCAAGCGCCAGGTCGGCCATATCTACCGCAGTTTGCTGCATCCCTTCGGGCGCCCCACCGTATTGCGTGAATATGAGGCGCTGCACAGTTTCGAACAGCTGGGCGTGCGGGTGCCGGCCATCGTGTATTGCGGCGTCGAGCGTGACGCCGACCGTCAATGGCGGGCACTGCTGGTCAGCGAAGCGCTGGAGGGTTTCGAGGAAATCGACAGCTGGTACGCCGGGGGCGGTCGCGAGCGTCATGGCGAGGCCTTGCACGACCGAGTGCTCGAAGACCTGGCGCGCAACCTGGCGCGCATGCACCTGGGGCATTGGCAACATGGCTGCCTGTACGCCAAGCATGTCTTCGTCAAGGTCGTGGGCACGGGTGACGAGGCCCGGGCCGAAGTGGCGTTGCTGGACCTGGAGAAATGCCGTCGGCGTATCAGTCGGCACAAGGCTGCCGTCAACGACTTGCGGCAGTTGCGCCGCCATTCGTCGTTCAGCGACGCCGACTGGGAAAAGCTGCTCTACTTTTACCGTATGGCGTTTGGCAGCGCAGTCAAAGGTTTAGAGTAATGAATCTAGAAATAGCTCGAACCCTGTTTCTCCTGGCTGCCCTGGCCACCGCGACCGCCGCAGCTGCCGCCTGGGAAGAGCCACGCCCCGGCGTGATCAGTGCATCGAGCCACTGTCCGCTGCCGCGGGTGGTGAAACCGCAGGTCGACGTGAAGCCCGACCACGACCTGCTGCTGTTTCTATTCGGTATGAGCCAAGGGCTGCGCGCCCAGGGCTGAACAGGGTGAGTTGCAAGCGAGAAGGCCCCGTCCATGGATGGGGCCTTTTGCTGTGTCCGTCCCAAGGGCATCAAGCAGTGGACTGCTCGGCCGTGCCGACTTCATCCCTGCGCGCCAGCAAGGTATACACACAGGGCAACACGAACAGCGTGAACAGCGTCCCCACCGACATCCCCGTGGCGATCACCGTGCCGATATCGAAGCGGCTCACCGCCCCCGCGCCGGTGGCGATGATCAGCGGCACCATGCCGAAGACCATCGCCGCGGTGGTCATCAACACCGGCCGCAGGCGAATCGCCGCGGCCTCCTCGATCGCCTCGCGCACCGACAGCCCCTTCTGTTCACGCAACTGGTTGGCGAACTCGACGATCAGAATGCCGTGCTTGCTGATCAGGCCGATCAGCGTCACCAGGCCGACCTGGGTGTAGATGTTCAGGCTCGACAGGCCGAGGAACAGCGGAATCAGGGCGCCACAGATCGACATCGGCACCGTCACCAGAATCACCAGCGGGTCGCGGAAGCTTTCGAACTGCGCCGCCAGGACCAGGAAGATGATGGCCAGGGCCAGGCCGAAGGTCACCCACAGCGCGCTGCCTTCCTGTACGTACTGGCGTGCTGCGCCACCGTAGTCGAAGGCGAAGCCGGCCGGCGCTTCCTGCTGGGCGATGCTCTTCACCGTGTCCAGCGCTTCGCCCATGCTGACCACCGGGAAGCCCGAGATGATCGCCGAGTTGAGTTGCTGGAACTGGTTGAGCTGGCGCGGGCGGGCGCGGTCGCTGACCTTGATCAGGGTCGACAGCGGCAGCATCTGCCCGTCCTGGTTCTTCACGTAGTAGTTGTTCAGCCAGTCCGGGTTGTCGCGGTAGGCCCGTTCGACCTGGGCGATGACCTTGTAGCTGCGTCCGTCGATGGTGAAGCGGTTGATCTCGGCCTCGCCCAGCAGGGTCGCCAGGGTGCTGCCGAGCACGTCCATGGACACGCCCATCTGCGCGGCCTTGGCGCGGTCGATGTCGACCACCACTTCCGGCTTGTCGAAGGCCAGGTCGATATCGAGGAAGGCGAACTTGCCCGAGGCTTCGGCGCGCTCCTTGACCCGTTGGGCGACGTCCAGCAGCGACTCGTAGTCGTTCGGCGTGTTGATCACGAAGGCAAACGGCAGGCCCTCGCCGGTCCCCGGCAGCGACGGCAGGTTGAAGCCGAAGATCTGCAGGCCGGCGATGCCGTTGAGCCTGGCCTGGACCTCCGGCAGCAGCGTCATCTGGGTACGCCCGCGGTCACCCCAGGGCTTGAGCAGGAAACCGCCGATGCCCGACTGCACGCCGTTGAAGCCGTTGATCTGGAACGATGAGTAGTACTCCGGGAACTCCTTGAAGATCTGCGTGAATTCGTCGGTGTAGGCGTTGAGGTAATCGAGGTTGGCCGGTTGCGGTGCGGTGGCCATCATGAAGATCACGCCCTGGTCTTCGTCCGGGGCCAGTTCCGACGTGCTGAACTTGAGGAACACCGGAATCAGGCAGAGCACGATGAGGCCGAACACGATCACCACCGGCCGGGTATCCAGGGTGGCATGCAGGAGCTTCTGGTAGCGCTGCTTGAGGCGTTCGAAGATCAGGTCGAGGCGATGGGCCAGACCACTGGGGTTTTCCTCGTGGCGCAGCAGGGTGGCGCACATCATCGGCGACAGGGTCAGGGCGACGATGCCGGAGATGATCACCGCGCCGGCCAGGGTCAGGGCGAATTCCTTGAACAGCGCCCCGGTGAGGCCTTCGAGGAAACCGATCGGCGCGTACACCGCGGCCAGGGTGATGGTCATCGACACCACCGGCATGGCGATCTCCCGCGCGCCTTCCAGCGCGGCGTCGAACGGCGTCTTGCCCTCCTCGATATGGCGGTGGATGTTCTCCACCACGACGATGGCGTCGTCCACCACCAGGCCGATGGCCAGGACCATCGCCAGCAGGGTCAGCAGGTTCAGCGAGTAGCCCATCAACTGCATGAAGAACAGCACGCCGATCATCGACAGGGGAATGGTGATCACCGGGATCAGCACCGAGCGCAAGGCGCCGAGGAACAGGAAGACCACGACGATGACGATCAGCACCGCCTCGACCAGGGTCTTCACCACCTCGTCGATGGAGGCCTGGATGAACAGGGTGGCGTCGTAGGCGATGGAGGCCTTGAGGTTGGGCGGCAACTGGCCTTCCAGTTCAGGCATCAGCTTGCGCACTTCCTTGATCACGTCCAGCGGGTTGGCCCCCGGGGTGGCCTTGATGCCGATGTACACCGAGGGCGTGCCATCGAAGGAACTGACCGTGTCGTAGTTCTCCGCGCCCATTTCCACCCGGGCCACGTCGCCGAGCAGGACCCGACTGGTGCCGCTGGTCTTGAGCGGGATATTGGCGAAGGCTTCGGCGGACTTCAGTTCGGTGCTGGCATTGATGCTGGTGACCACGTACTCGCCCTTCACCTCGCCGGCGGCGGAGAGGAAGTTGTAGCGGCGCACCGCGTCGGTTACGTCGCTGGCGCTGAGGCCGTAGCCGGCCAGGCGCACCGGATCGATCCACAGGCGCATGGCGAACACCTGGTTGCCGAGGATCTCCGCCTCGGCCATGCCCGGCAGGGTCGCCAGCTTGGGCTGGATCACCCGGGACAGGTAGTCGGTGATCTGCGGGTTGCTCAGTTCCTTGCTGTAGAAACTGATGTACATCAGCGCCGAGGCGTCGGCGGCCTCCTTGCTCAGCACCGGATCCTCGGCGTCCTGCGGCAGCTTGTTCTTGACCTCGTTGGCCTTGGCCAGCAGCTCGGTGAACAGGCGGTCGCTGTCCGAGCCGATGCGCGCGTAGATCGAAATCACCGAGAAGTTCTGGCGGCTGACCGAGGTCATGTAGTCGATGCCCTCGGCGCTGGCCAGGCTCTGTTGCATCGGCTGGGTGATGTAGCCCTGGATGGTCTCGGCGTTGGCCCCGGGATAGGCGGTGGTCACCGTGATCAGGGCGTTTTCCATCTGCGGGTACTGGCGGATGGGCAGTTTGCTCCAGGCCTGGAAGCCGAGCAGCACGATCAGCAGGCTGACCACGCTGGCCAGCACCGGACGGCGGATGAACGGATCGGTAAAAGCCATGCTGCCTCCTCCGTCAGTTGGCGCCGGTCTGGCTGTTGACGGGGGCTTGCAGGGTCTTGTCCGGGCTGACCGTGATGGCCGCGCCCTGGGTCAGCTTGAGCTGGCCGGCGGTGACCACGGTTTCGCCGGCCTCCAGGCCCTTGCTCACCACCACCAGGCCGTCACGGTGTTCGCCGGTGGTGACGAAGCGCCGTTCGGCGATCAGCGCCGGCTTGCCGTCTGCGTTCTTTTCCTCCTCGCCGTTCTCGCCGTTCTCGCCTTTCTTCGGCATGGCGACGTAGACCGAGTTGCCGTACAGGGTGTAGGTCACCGCGCTCTGCGGCACCACCACTTCGTCGCGCGGGTTGGGCAGCAGTACCTGGACGCTGGCGAACATCCCCGGCAGCAGCTTGCCGTCGGGATTGGCCAGGGTGGCGCGGACCAGCACGTTGCGGGTGGCGTCCTCGACCCTGGGGTTGATCGCGCTGATGCGCGCACTGAAGGTTTCGCCGGGGAAGGCGGCGACGCCGATCAGCACCTCCTGGTCGATGCCGAGTTTGGGCAGGCTCTGCTCCGCCACGGAGAAATCGACGTAGAGGCTGCTGAGGTCCTGCAGGGTGGCGATCACCGTGCCGCTGGGCAGGTACTCGCCGACATCCACCTGGCGGATGCCGATGGTGCCGCCGAACGGCGCGACGATGCTTTTCTTGGCCAGCGAGGCCTTGAGCTGATCGACCACGGCCCTGGTGCGGCGGAACTGCGAGGTCAGGCGGTCGTACTCACCTCTGGAGATGGCCTGGCTGCCGACCAGCTGGCTGCCGCGCCCGTAGTCCACTTCCGCCAGCTTGAGGTCCGCCAGCGCGGTGCCGAGCAGGGCGGTTTCGACCTGGCTGTCCAGTTCCAGCAGCGGCTGACCCTGTTTAACCTTCTGTCCCGACTCGAACAGCAGCCGGGTCACCGTGCCGTCGGTTTCCAGGCTCAGGTCGACGCCCTGCAGCGCCTTGAGCGTGCCCACCGCCGGCAGGCGGCTTTGCCAGGGCAAGGTACGGGCCTCGGTCGCCGCCACGCTGACCGGTGGCTTCGGTGCGGAGAACACCTGGATCTGCTGGTAGACGGAGAAGGCCTTGTAGCCCCCCAGCACGAGCACGATCAACAGCACGATGCCCAACATGATCAGCATGCGACGACGCAGCATGGTTTCCATTTCCCTGGAGTCGAATTGGCGAAGTCTAGTCCGTTTGCCCTACGCCTGGCGAAGACGCGTCAAACCAGATGCAGATGGTTGTCCCACAACCCCGACGGCAATTGCAGCGGCTGACCGATCAGCTCGTTCTGCCGGCAGTCATAGAGACGGCAGCGACCCTGTCCGGAGGTGACCACGAAACCGTCCGCCACCGCACCGACGCCGGCACAGTCCGGCATCGGCGCGTCGAGGCGCACGCTGGCGTCGTCGAGGTTCCAGATGAACAGACGGTTGGCCCGCGGCGCGGTCATGGCGACCAGGCGCAGTTCGCTGTGCACGGCGACGCTGGCGGTGTACTGGGCCATGGAATGCAACTGGTGCTCCGGCACCGGGAAGGCCTCGAACGGCTGTCCCGGGCGTTTGATCGCCAGCAGCTCGGCGGTTTCGTGGGCGTCGCCCATGAACTGCTGGCAGGCGATCACGGTGCCGTCGCTGGCGATCGCCAGGTGGCGCACGCTGTTCATCTGCTGGCCGAGGGTTTCCTTGCTGATCAGGCTGCCGTCGCGACGCATCAGGACCAGGCTCGGCTGCATGGCGTCGAGGTTCATTTCCACGCGGCTTTCCGCTTCGGTGCGAATGCCACCGTTGGCTACCACCAGGGTTTCCCCATCCGGCAGCCAGGACACCTGGTGCGGACCGATGCCGTGGGTCGACAACTCGCCGCTGTGCACCAGGCGCTCGCCCTCGAAGCGGTACACGCCGAGCACGCCGCGTCCCGGGTCGGTGGTGTCGTTCTCGGTGGCGTACAGCCAATCGCCACTCTGGTGGATCACCGCGTGGCCGTAGAAATGCCGGTTCGGCTGCGACACCAGGGTCTGCAGCAGGCGTCCGTCGCGCAGGTCGATCAGGTAGCTTTCGGTACCGGGGCGGCGGGCGACGAACAGGGCGATGGGCAGTTGTGGGTGATTGATGATGTCATGGCAACGCTGGGCGACCCGGGTGGCGAACACCTGGGTGCCGTCCAGGCGATAGCCGACCGCGTAATGCTGGCCGTCCGCGTCGTCGCGGGCGGAGAGCAGCAGTGGCGGCTGATCCTTTCGCCGCAGCAGGGTCCAGCCGCCCAGGGTCAGGGCGCTGAGCAGAACGCTACCGAGTTTCAGGGCCTGGCGTCGCAGCATGATCAGTCACCGTCGTTGGCGTTGAAGCCGAGCTGGATGTTCAGGGCCTTGGCCAGTTCGCCTTCGTGCAGGCGGTGCACCACGTTGAGGCTGTCGTAGATGGCGTTCAACTGCTGGCGACCGGCCTCGTCCTCGAGCAGTTCGCTCAATGGGCGCTGGTTGCTTTCAAGCAGTTTGCTGGCCTCGGCGTAGGCCGCGTCGATCTTGTCGGCCAGGGCTTTCTGCTCCTTGCCGAGCAGACCGCGCAGCCCCTGGTTGTCGACGCCGACCCAGACGGTCTGGGCCGCGGCGAGGCTGGCGGAGATGCTCTTCAACGACGACTGGCTGCGCCAGGCTTCGGCCTGCAGCGGTTGCGGGATGCCTTTGCTCATGCGGCCCATCGGCGTACCGAGCTTCTTCTTCAGGGTATCCAGGGCGGTGACCTGGGCGCGCAGCAGATCGGCAATGGCTTCGTGCGAATCGGCGTAGCGCTGGTTGGGGAACTTGGTCAACTGGGCGAGCATGCCGTCGGTGCTGTTCCAGTTCTTCAGGATGTCTTCGGCGAAGGTCTTCTGGTAGTCGGCGATGGCCACCAGCAGCGGGCAGTAGCGCGCCTTCTGCTCAGGATTGGTGGCGTCCGGCTTGCTGTCGAAGAGGATGTATTCGTAGGCGGACAGGCCGCGCACCACCACGCTGGACTTGGCCACCGCATCGGCGTCCACCGGCTTGTCGCCGCTGACCAGTTGCTCGACCTGACGGCCGACCAGGTTCTTCTTGTCCGGCCAGAACTGTACCTGCCAGGCGCGGTTGCCCTCGGCCAGCGGGCCGATCAGCAGCGGTTGCAGTTCGGCCCAGGCTTTCTGCGCATGGAGGAAGTCGGCGCGGGCGGTTTCCAGGCTGGCCTTGCCTTCGCAGTAGGCCAGGGCGCTGACGGCCAGCTGGCGGTCGGCTTCGACCCAGCGGCTGTAGGTCGGCATGATCACCTGCTTGGCGATGGCGGCGGAGGTCACCGCCTGCGGGTCCTGCGGCGAGCACGCGCCCAGGGCGAGGGCGGCGAGGCTGGTGAACAACAGCTTGGGACGGAACATGTCCGGCTCCTTCTCTTTAGAGTGAGTTCAGAAATGCCAGCAGCGCGCTGCGCTGCTCGGCATCGAAGGTCAAGACACGTTGTCGGGCAGCCTGCGCCTCGCCGCCGTGCCAGAGCACGGCTTCGAGCAGGTTGCGTGCCCGGCCATCGTGGAGGAATTGGGTGTGGCCACTGACGATCTGGGTCTTGCCGATGCCCCACAGCGGTGGGGTACGCCAGTCCTGGCCGCCGGCGGCGAATTCGCTGCGCTGGTCGGCGAGGCCCGGGCCCATGTCGTGCAGAAGCAGGTCGCTGTAGGGCCAGATGGTCTGTTCGGCCAGCTCCGGCTCGACGCCGTTGGCCGCAGTGACGAACTTGGGCGTGTGACAGCCCTGGCAGCCAGCCTGGTAGAACAGGGTCTTGCCCGCCAGTACCTTGGCCGAGGCGACGTCCTGACGCGCAGGCACGGCGAGGTTGCGGGTGTAGTAGAGGATCAGCCGGAGGATGTTGTCGCTGACCTCCTGCTCACCGTTGGCGCCGTTGCCGCTGGGGGCGGCGAGGCAGTCGGTCTGCGCCGCGGTGCAGTCGTCGGACGGCAGCAGCGTGGTGGTCAGGCCCATGTCGCCGGACAGCGCATGGACATTCTGCTGGTTGAGGTTCGGCTGGCCGGCCTTCCAGCCGAAGCGGCCGAGCACCGTGCGCTGCTCGGCCTCGTCCCAGACCTGATTGGGCCGGCCGCGGATGCCGTCGCCGTTGCGGTCGTGCGGGTCGGCGTTGGCCAGGATGGCCTCCTCGGGAATCGCTTCGAGCAGGCCGAGGCCGATCATCGGCGGGGCGATGCGCGCCGAGAAGCGTGTGTCCGGGTGCATCGGGCCGTAGCCGAGCTGGGTGATCTGCAGTTTCGGCTTGCGCAGTTCGACCGCGGTGCCGTCGGCGAAGGTCACGGTCAGCGGCTCGTACTCGACCCGGACCTTGCCTTCCGGAGCCACGCCGGGGATCGCCATGTCCTGCAACTGGCCGCCGTAGACCGGTTCGGGGACGATGCCCTGGCGTTCGATGACCTTGGCGTAGTGCGGCTGGTCGGGAATCGACAGGCGTACCAGCATCGACACCGCGTTGCTGTCGCCGGGCTCCGGCGGATGTCCACGACCATCGCGGACATGGCAGTTCTGGCAGGCGTTGGTATTGAACAGCGGCCCGAGGCCGTCGCGGGCGGTGGTGGTGGAGGGCGCGATGACCCAGGGATTGCGGAAGAAGCTGTCGCCGACGTTGAAGTCCAGGCGCCGGACCGGGGTCAGATTGGCCGAGGGCATCGAGTAGGCGCGACGGTCGTCGCGGTTCACCGTGGTATCGCCACCGGCACGGGCTTCGCCCGGCTCGGCCCGGGTGAAGCGCGGGGCTTCGTCGCAGGCGGCCAGGGGCAGAGCCAGCAGCAGGGGCAGACAAAGGCGAAGCGGCGAGGGCATGCGGAGTCCCGGAAGGTGTTCGAAAAATCAGCCCGCAAGCTTAGCAGGAGCGGGGCGCAGTGAATAAGAGGGATTTGCGTTTGCTGGATGAAATCGCTGTCAGGTTTGCGCGCGATCAACCTGTAGGAGCGAGGCTTGCCCGCGAAGGACCGCGCAGCGGTCCCAAAATGGTGTGGTCATTGAGAATCCGGAACCGCTGCGCGGTCCTTCGCGGGCAAGCCTCGCTCCTACGAGGTCCGTGTCCAGCCTGGAAATGAAAAAGGCGACCCGAAGGTCGCCTCTTTCGTCCCAGCCGGTGCCGAATCAGAATTCGTGATCAGCGGTGTCCGGGTTCAGGTCGGTGATGCCCAGCTTGCCGGCGGCCTGTTCGATGGCGCCGGTCTGCTTGACCAGCGAAGCGATGGCGTCACGCACGATCTGGTTGCCGGCGGTGTTGTCGGCGGCGATCAGCTGGTCGTAGTGCTCACCCTTGAGGGCGTGGTCGACGATGATCTGGATCTTCGCCTCGGTGGCGGCCAGGTCGTCCTGCAGGGTCTTGTCCACGGCCGGGTCGACCTTGGCGACCAGCGAGGACAGGCTCGGGCCGCTCAGCTTGCTGCCGTCGACGCGGGTGTACTCGCCCAGGTAGACATTGCGGACGCCCTTGGCGTCGTAGAAGTGCGAGTAGTGGGTGTTGTCGCTGAAGCAGTCGTGCTCGTCTTCCGGCGAGTTGGCTTCCAGGGATACCTTCATGCGCTCGCCCGCCAGTTCACCCAGCGACAGGCTGCCCATGCCGAACAGCATCTTGCGCAGGCCATTGGCGGCCGGCTCGGCTTCCAGGCTGGCGCGGTAGTTGTCGGTGACGTTCGGCGCCCAGTTCTTGACCATTTCTTCCAGGTCGCTGACCAGCAGGGTGGTGACCGCTTTCAGGTAGGCGCGACGACGGTCGTTGTGGCCGCCGGTGGCACCCTGGCCTTCCAGGTAGTCCGAGGCCGGACGGTTGCCGGCGCCCGGGCCGGTGCCGTTCAGGTCCTGGCCCCAGAGGAGGAATTCGATGGCGTGGTAGCCGGTGGCGACGTTGGCCTCGGAGCCGCCCAGTTCGTTCAGGGTGGCGAGTTTTTCCGGGGTGATGTCCTTCACGTCGACCTTGTCTTCGCCGACCTGGATCTCGGTGTTGGCGATGATGTTGGCGCTGGCCGCCGGGTTGCCCAGGGCGTGTTCGTAGCTCTTGTCGACGTAGTCGATCAGGCCTTCGTCCAGCGGCCAGGCGTTAACCTGACCTTCCCAGTCGTCGATGATGGTGTTGCCGAAGCGGAACACTTCGCTCTGCAGATACGGTACGCGGGATGCGACCCAGGCGGCCTTGGCGGCGTTCAGGGTTTCGTCGTTGGGCTTGGCGAGGAAGGCATCGATGGCGGTTTGCAGGGTTTTCGCGGTGCTCAGCGAGTCGCTGTAGACGGCATGGACGATCTCGGCATAGTGCTTGACCACGGCCTGGGCGGCAGCCTCGTCGACCGCGCCGGCGGTGGCAGGAGCGGCCGGGGTGGCGGCTGCGGCCGGTGCCTGGGCTTGCGGAGCGGCGGCCTTGTCCTTGCTGTCGCCGCAGCCGGCGAGGGAGATGGCAATGGCCAACAGACTGGCGGTAGCCAGAGGCATACGGATCATGGCGAATTCCTGCGTCGATGGATTGAACAGCGTGCGAAAGGCCGCACGCCCAAAAAAAGCTGCGACATAATGCGAAAGATTTGCATTTTATGTAAAGAGGCCATCACGCAAATAGTGCCGCGGTGTCGCCCCCGGACAACCGGGGTGTCGCCTCAGAGTATCGACACCTGGTTGCGCTGCGCCTGCTTGAGGAAAGCGGTCAGCTCGCGGGCCGGCAACGGCTTGCTGTAGTGATAGCCCTGACCTTCGTGGCAGCCCTGGGCGACGATGTAGGCTTCCTGTTCCGCGGTCTCCACGCCTTCGGCGATGACCTGCATGCCGAGGCTCTTGCCGAGCTGGATGATGGCCCGGACGATGGTGGCATCGTCGTCGTCGTCCAGCAGGTCCTGGACGAAGCTCTTGTCGATCTTGATCTTGTCCAGCGGCAGCGACTTCAGGTAGCTGAGCGACGAATAGCCGGTGCCGAAGTCGTCGATGGCGATCAGCGCGCCGGAGCGGCGCAGGCTCAGCAGGTGCTGGGCGGCTGTGCTGATGTCTTCCATCAGGCCGGTCTCGGTCACTTCCAGTTCCAGGCTGCGGGGCGGCAGGCGATAGATCTGCAGGAGGTTGTTGACCACCCGCGGCAGCTCGCTGTGGTGCAACTGCACGGTGGACAGGTTGACCGCCATGCGCAGTTCGCTGAAGCCCTGATCGTGCCATTCGCGCAGCTGGCGACAGGCCTGGTCGAGGACCCATTCGCCGATCACCACGATGTTGCCGTTCTGCTCGGCGAGGGGGATGAACTGGTCCGGCGGCACCATGCCCAGCTCCGGGTGCTGCCAGCGCAGCAACGCCTCGACCCCGACCACACGCTGGTCGCGATAGCTGACCTGGGGCTGGTAGACCAGGTACAGCTGGTTGCGCGACAGGGCTTCGCGCAGGTCCTTTTCCAGCTCGCGGCGGCGGCGCATCTCGCTGTCGACGCTGGCGATGTAGAACTGGTAGCGGTTGCGTGAGCGCGTCTTGGCCAGGGTCATGGTCTGTTCGGCTTTCTGCAGCAGCTTTTCCGTGCTGTCGCCGTCTTCCGGGAACAGGGTGATGCCGATGGTGGCGCGCAGGCGGATTTCCTGGAGGTCGAGGGCGAACGGCGCTTCCAGGTCGTCGAGGATGCTCTGCGCCAGTTCCGCGGCTTCGTAGGGTTGTTCGATATCGGCCTGGACCAGGGCGAACTGGTCGCCGCCGAGGCGGGCCAGCGCGCCGAGGCGGCCGCTGTGGGCGCGCAGGCGGTCGGCCAGGGCCAGCAGCAACTGGTCGCCGGCCTGGTAGCTGAACTGTTCGTTGATGCCCTTGAAGTCGTCGAGGCCGACGCAGATCACCGCGACCCGACGTTGCAGGCGGCCGGCGTCGACGAGGATCTTGTCCAACTGTTGCTGCAGTTGCAGGCGGTTCGGCAGACCGGTGAGAAAGTCGTACTGGGCCATGCGCAGCAGGCTGTTTTCCGCCTCGTGGCGCAGGTGGGTGTTGCGCTCGATCGAGGCCAGCAACTGGTTGGCGGTATTGATCCACAGACCCAGCTCGTTCTTCTCGTGACCCTTGAGCAGGGGCAACTGGTGCTGGCTGGGCCGGTCGGGGTTGATCTGGGTGAGGTGCTCGATGATCCGTGACAGCGGCTTGGTCAGCAGCCAGTGATAGACCAGGTACAGCACCAGGCCCATGGCCAGTGCGCGCAGCACGCCGGAAATGAAGATGATCACCGAACTGAAGATGAAGCTCTCGCCGTAGCTGGCGGTATCCAGGGTGATATTGAGGTCGCCGTAGTACTCGCTGTACGTGCCGCGGCCCACCAGTTGCGTACTGAAGGCGCGTTCCTGGCCGAGGATCGGGTCGGTCAGCCAGCGGGTGCGGGTGTCCTGCAGCGGCCGGGATTTTTCCGCGAGCATGGTTTCGTTGGGATGGCCGATGGAGGCCATGCGCACCGAGTGGTCCTGGAACAGACCCTCGATGACCTGCATGCCCATTTCCCGATCAAGGCTGTAGACCGCCTGGGTCGACGGGTCGCGGAACATGTCGAGAATGCGCTGGGCATCGTTGGCCACGGCCTGACGGGTCTTGTAGGCATCGAACACGATCTGCGCACAGCTGAGCACCACTCCGACGATCAGCGCCGAAAGCAGGACAACCCTGAGCAACTTGACCGATAAGCTGTTCTTGAATTCCAGCTTCAATGGGGGGTTCCTTAATCCAGGCGCATGGCATCATTTTGCCATCAACCATGGCAATCCACTATCGGCTTTTATGCGGGATCCGTGTAGTGGTTTTTCATTTTTTCCCGCAGCTTGATCCGGCCTTTCCGATGGGCCTTTGGGCACTGTATCGGTTGACCCTTCATGGGACTTGAGTGCCAGTCGACGAGTTTCCCAAGATTTTTGATGTTAGCGCGCCTTGCGATGCCGGCAAGGAAACCCGCGCCTGGCGCGGACGAAAAAAAACCCGGCGAGGCCGGGTTTTTTCACAAGCGCGCGACTCAGGCAGTGAAGGTCTTGCCTTCGAACTGCTCGGCGACGAACTTCCAGTTGACCAGCGCCCAGAACGCCTCGACGTACTTCGGACGCAGGTTGCGGTAGTCGATGTAGTAGGCGTGTTCCCAGACGTCGCAGGTCAGCAGCGGGGTGTCGCCGTTGGTCAGCGGGTTGCCGGCGCCGATGGTGCTGGCCAGGGCCAGGGAACCGTCAGCCTTCTTCACCAGCCAGCCCCAGCCGGAACCGAAGGTGCCGACGGAAGTCTTGGTGAACTCTTCCTTGAACTTGTCGAAGGAACCGAAAGCGGCGTTGATGGCTTCAGCCAGGGCACCGGTAGGCTGGCCGCCGGCGTTTGGCGCCAGGCAGTTCCAGTAGAAGGTGTGGTTCCAGACTTGAGCGGCGTTGTTGAAGATGCCGCCCGAAGAGGTCTTGACGATCTCTTCCAGGGTCTTGCCTTCGAATTCGGTACCTGGGACCAGGTTGTTCAGGTTCACGACGTAGGTGTTGTGGTGCTTGTCGTGGTGGTATTCCAGGGTTTCCTTGGAAATGTGCGGCTGCAGGGCATCGTGGGCGTAAGGCAGCGGCGGCAATTCAAAAGCCATTTGGATTCTCCTAATCAGGTCTGGTGCGGTGAACGCAAGGCCGATCACGGGCGGCCGGGATGCATCGGCGAGTTTGTACTCTTTGCGACGCAGGCTCGGGATCATAGCACCGGGCCCGAGCCTAAACCACGCAACAAGTGTATGGACAAGAGGTTCCAGAGCGGTTTCACGCACCTGACCAATGACCGTCAGGTGAAGATCAACTGCGCCGCCACGGCGAACATCATCACCGCCACCATCAGGTCGAGCAGACGCCAGGTGCCGGGTCGGGCCAGCCATGGCGCGAGCCAGGCGGCACCCAGCGCCAGGGTGAAGAACCACAGCAGCGAGGCGCTGGCGGCACCGGCGACGTAGGCCCCGGGTACGCTCTGCTGGGCACCGAGGGAGCCGATCAGCAGGACCGTGTCGAGATAGACATGGGGGTTGAGCAGGGTCACCGCGAGGGCGCTGAGCAACACCGCGCGACGCGAGCGCAGGCCCTGGCCTTCGCCCTGTTCCAGGCTCTGGCTGGAGCAGGCGCGCAGCAGTGCCTTGCCGCCGTACCAGATCAGGAACACCGCGCCGCCCCAGCGGGCCACGGCCAGCAGGGTCGGGTTCTGCGCCAGGACCGTGGCCAGGCCGAACACGCCGAGGGCGACCAGGATCGCGTCGCACAGCACGCACAGCGCGGCCACCGGCAGGTGGTGTTCACGGCGCAGACTCTGGGCGAGGACGAAGGCGTTCTGGGTGCCGATGGCCATGATCAGGCCGAAGGCGACGAGGAGACCGTTGAGGTAGCTTTGCCACATGGGGATGACTCCGGGTGCGATTTTTTGGGACCGCTTCGCGGTCCTTCGCAGGCAAGCCAGCTCCTGCACAGCATGGCGCGTGACTCCTCCGTAGGAGCGTGGCTTGCCCGCGAAGGGCCGCCAAGCGGCCCCCGAATGACTAGCCATTCTCCGGACTTTGCGGCTATAAGAAAAACCAATAAACCTCATCCCGCATTAGGAAATCTGATGTTCGACTACAAACTGCTTTCGGCCCTCGCCGCCGTCATCGAGCAGGCCGGTTTCGAGCGTGCCGCGCAGTTGCTCGGGCTGTCGCAATCGGCCATCTCCCAGCGCATCAAACTGCTCGAAGCACGGGTCGGCCAGCCGGTGCTGGTGCGTGCTACACCACCGACCCCGACGGAGATCGGGCGACGCCTGCTCAACCATGTGCAGCAGGTGCGCCTGCTCGAACGCGACCTCCAGGGCCAGGTCCCGGCGCTGGACGAAGAAGGCCTGCCGGAACGCCTGCGGGTGGCGCTGAATGCCGACAGCCTGGCGACCTGGTGGGCCGAGGCGGCCAAGGAGTTCTGCGCGCAGACCCAGGTGCTCCTGGACCTGGTGGTGGAAGACCAGGAAGTCGGCCTCAAGCGCATGCGCGCCGGCGAGGTGGCCGGTTGCCTGTGCGCCAGCGAACGCCCGGTGGCGGGCGCGCGCAGCGTGCTGCTCGGGGCCATGCGCTACCGCGCCCTGGCCAGTCCGGCGTTCATGTCCCGGCACTTCAGCGGCGGTGTCGAGCCGCAACACCTGGCGCGTACCCCGGCTATCGTGTTCGGTCCGGACGATTTCCTGCAGCATCGTTACCTGGCTTCATTAGGCATCAGTGACGGTTTCCTGCATCATCTGTGTCCTTCATCCGAGGGTTTCCTGCGCTTGACCGAAGCCGGTCTGGGCTGGGGCCTGGTGCCGGAGCTGCAGGCCCGCGAGCAACTGGCGAGCGGTCGGCTGGTGGAAATCCTGCCGGACCGGCATATCGATGTGCCATTGTATTGGCATCATTGGCGCAGCGGCGGGCAACTGCTGGCGCAACTGACCGATCATCTGCGCCACAGTGCCAGCCAGTGGCTGGTGCCGTGGGACGCCCAGGCGGCGTCTGTAACATCTGGAAAAAAATAGTAGGCGGAGTGCTTCATGGGAATTCTGGTCACCGGCGCAAGTGGCTTCATTGGCGGGCGCTTCGCGCGTTTCGCTCTGGAGCAGGGCCTGGAGGTTCGGGTCAATGGTCGTCGGGCCGAAGGGGTCGAACACCTGGTACGTCGCGGCGCGCAATTCATTCCCGGTGACCTGGGCGATCCGGAAGTGGCCCGGCGCCTGTGCCAGGGCATCGACAGCGTGGTGCATTGCGCCGGTGCCGTGGGCAACTGGGGGCGTTACCAGGACTTCTACCAGGGCAATGTGGTGCTCACCGAGAACGTCGTCGAGGCCTGCCTCAAGGAGCATGTGCGGCGTCTGGTCCACCTGTCGTCGCCCTCGATCTATTTCACCGGCCGCTCGCGTACCGGCATCACCGAAGAGCAGGTGCCGCGGCGCTTCTACGACCATTACGGGGCGACCAAGCACCTGGCCGAGCAGAAGGTCTTCGGTGCCCAGGAATTCGGCCTCGAGGTGCTGGCGCTGCGTCCGCGCTTCGTTACCGGTGCCGGCGACGTCAGCATCTTCCCGCGGCTGCTGCAGATGCAGTGCAAGAAACGCCTGGCGATCATCGGCAACGGCCTGAACAAGGTGGATTTCACCAGCGTGCAGAACCTCAACGAGGCGCTGCTCAGTGCCCTCAACGCCGGTCCGGAAGCACTGGGCCAGGCCTATAACATCAGCAACGGTCATCCGCTGCCGGTGTGGGATGTGGTCAATTACGTGATGCGGCGCATGTCGCTGCCGCCGGTGACCCGCTACCGTTCCGTCGGCCTGGCCTACACCGCCGCGGCGCTCAACGAAGGGTTCTGCAGGCTCTGGCCGGGCCGCCCGCAGCCGACCCTGAGCCGCCTTGGCGTGCAGGTGATGAGCAAGGATTTCACCCTGGATATCGGTCGCGCCCGGCATTACCTGGATTACCGCCCGCAGGTGAGCATCTGGGCCGCGCTGGACGAGTTCTGCGCCTGGTGGCAGGCGCAGCACGGCGGTCATTGAACCCGACACCGTACTTGTGGCCGATGAGGGCGGCGTTACAGGTGGTTATACTAGCGCCCATTTTGCTATCACTGTGGTTGAAAACTGCCCATGCGCAACGATGCTCAAGACGATTTTGATAACGTGCCCACGCTCAAGGCGGTGGAGCGCGACGACGATGAGTTCGCTCCGGTCGCCCACCCGCGCACCGCGCGCAAGCGGGCGGCCAGGGCGCCGATGGTCGGGCCGCTGTGGGCGCTGCTCGGCGCGGCGTTCATTGCCCTGGGCGGTGTGGCCTGGTGGAGCTTTCAGCAGATCTCGCTGATGGAGCAGCAACTGGTGGCGACCCAGGAGAGCTTCGCCCGCATCAGCGAAGAAGCGGCGGGGCGCCTGCAGGCGATTTCCGGCAAGGTCAGCGCCACCGAGAGCTCGGCCGCGACCGAGAACGAAGCGCTGAAACTCCAGGTGCGCCAATTGCAGGCGAGCCTGACCGAGCAGGGCAAGCAGCAGGAAGGCGTCGCGGGTCAGGCCGGCGAACTGGGCAAGCGCCTGGAGGCGGCGATGGTCCAGGTCAGCCAGCAGCAGGCGGCCAATGCCCAGTTGCAGACCGAGTTGCAGACCCAGTTGAAAGCCGTGGCCGAAGAGCTGACCGCGCTCAAGGCCGCCCAGCTGGACGGCGGCAAGATCAATGCGCAGATCAAGGCGGTGGCCGACGATGTCGCCGCGCTGAAGGCCGCGCGGGTGGATGGCGGCAAGATCGATGCCCAGCTGAAGAACCAGGCGGCGGCGACCCAGCGTCTGGAGCAGGACCTGATCGTGCTCAAGAGCGAGCAGGAAAATCGTCCCGCACCCGTGGCGGCCGCTGGCGGGGCGTCGACGGCGGAGTTCGATGCCTTCCGCGGGCAGATGACTCGCAATATCAACACCCTGCAGAGTCAGGTGCAGAATCTGCAGCAGCAGATCAATGCCCGTAATTAACGTTTGACGCCGCTCTCCGCTTCGACGCCGCTCTTCTTGTAGGAGCTGGCTTGTCGTGTGACGAACCACTGCGAAGGACCGCGCAGCGGTCCCCGAAAGCGTTGAAGTCTGGGACCGCTTTGCGGTCCTTCGCAGTGGTTCGTCACACGACAAGCCAGCTCCTACAGGGGAAGCGTGTCAGTTTTACAGCCGCGGATAATCGATGTAGCCCACTGGCCCCTTGCCATGGAAGGTCTCGGGGTGTGGCTCGTTCAGCGGTGCATCCGCCGCCAGGCGCGCCGGCAGGTCCGGGTTGGCGATGAAGGGCACACCGAAGGCCACGGCATCGGCGCTGCCCGCCGCCAGCGCGGCATTGGCACTCCGCTTGTCGAAGCGTTCGTTGACGATGTACGCCCCTCCGAACGCCGCCTTGATCTGCGGCCCGAGGCTGTCGTCGGCTTCCATCTCCCGCGCGCAGATGAAGGCGATGCCGCGCTTGCCCAGTTCCCGCGCGACATAGGTGAAGGTTTCCGCGCGGTTGGCGTCGCCCATGTCATGGGCATCGGCGCGCGGTGCCAGGTGCACGCCGACCCGCTGTGCACCCCACACCTCGATCACCGCGTCGGTCACTTCCAGCAGCAGGCGCGCGCGGTTTTCCAGGGAACCGCCATAACGGTCGCTGCGCTGGTTGGTGCTGCTCTGCAGGAACTGGTCGATCAGGTAGCCATTCGCCGCATGCACTTCGACACCGTCGAAGCCGGCGGCCTTGGCATTCTCCGCGGCGCTGCGGTAGGCATCGACGATGTCCTCCAGCTCGGCGCTTTCCAGGGCCCGCGGGGTCGGGTAGGCGGTGATCGGACGCACCAGGCTGACATGCCCCTTGGGCTGGATCGCACTCGGTGCCACCGGCAGCTCGCCGTTCAGGTAGCTGGGGTGGGAAATCCGCCCCACATGCCACAGTTGCAGGAAGATCCGCCCGCCCGCGGCATGCACCGCCTTGGTCACGTTGGTCCAGCCACGCACCTGGTCGTTGGACCAGATCCCCGGGGTATCCGGGTAACCCACGCCCATCGGCGTCACCGAAGTGGCTTCGCTGATGATCAGCCCCGCGCTGGCGCGCTGCACGTAGTACTCGGCCATCAGCGCGTTGGGTACCCGGCCTTCGTCGGCGCGGCAACGGGTCAGCGGCGCCATGATGATGCGGTTCGGCAGTTCGAGGTCGCCGAGGGTGATCGGATCAAACAGAGTCGTCATTGCATGAACCTCAGTGGGTTGCCGGAGCCAGTTCGGTCTTGCCACCGGCCTGGCTGAAAGTGATCAGGGTGACGATCAGCGCGAGCACCGCCAGCACTGCCGCGGCCAGGGGCACGCGGGTCAGGCCCAGGCCCTGTGCGATGACCAGGCCGCCGATCCAGGCACCCAGGGCATTGCCCAGGTTGAAGGCGCCGATGTTCAGGGTCGAGACCAGGTTCGGCGCGGCCTTGCCGAACATCACCACGTTGACCTGCAGCGCCGGCACCGCGGCGAAGGCGGCGGTGGCCCAGAGGAACAGGGTGATCTCGGCGGGAATCAGGGCGACGCTGGTCCAGCTGAGGACGGTGGAGACCACGGCCATGGCGGCGAACACGCCGATCAGGGTGGCGCCGAGGCGGCGGTCGGCCAGCTTGCCCCCGAGGATATTGCCCAGGGTCAGGCCCAGGCCGATCAGCAGCAGGGTCCAGGTCACGCCGCGCGGGCTGACGCCGGTGACATCGCCGAGCAACGGCGCGACATAGGTGAACAGGGCGAACATCGACGCCGAGAACAGCACGGTCATCGACAGCGACAGCCAGATACCGGCGCCCTTGAGCGCGGCCAGTTCGGCGCGCATGTCGAGCTTTTCCTCGTCGTGGCGCAGCGGCAGGACGCGGATCAGGCCGATCAGGGCGATCACGCCGATGCCGGTCACCACCCAGAAGGTCGAACGCCAGCCGGCGACCTGGCCCAGCGCGGTGCCCAGCGGCACGCCGAGGACGTTGGCCAGGGTCAGGCCGGTGAACATCAGCGCCACCGCCGAGGCGCGCCGGTTGGCCGGCACCAGGCTGGCGGCGACCACCGAGCCGATGCCGAAGAAGGCACCGTGGCAGAGCGCGGTGACCACTCGGGCGACCATCAGCAGGTTGTAGTCGCTGGCCACCGCGCAGAGCAGGTTGCCGACGATGAACACACCCATCAGCGAAACCAGCGCCAGTTTGCGCGGCAGGCGCGAGGTGGCCATGGCCATGAACGGCGCACCGATGGCCACGCCGAGGGCGTAGCCGGTGACCAGCCAGCCGGCGCCGGGGATCGATACGCCGAGATCACGGGCCACGTCCGGCAGCAGGCCCATGATGACGAACTCGGTGGTGCCGATGGCGAAGGCGCTGAGCGCCAGGATCAAGAGGGAAAGGGGCATGGGATTCCTGTTCAGAGCTCGCGGCTCAATTGCGCGAGGAACGCCTGGATGGTGTCCTCGTTGCGTTTGAAGAAGTTCCACTGCCCGACCTTCTGGCTGCTGATCAGGCCGGCCCGTTGCAGGGTGGCCAGGTGCGCCGAGACGGTGGACTGCGAGAGGCCGCAACGCTGGTCGATCTGCCCCGCGCACACGCCGTTGTCGAGGCTGTGGTGCTGGTCGGGGAAGCAGGTGTGCGGGTCTTTCAGCCAGCCGAGGATGTCGCGCCGCACGGGGTGGGCGAGGGCTTTTATTATTTCGTCGAGATCAAGGGGCATGGTCGGGCTCGTGGGGTATGTAGCGGTATATCGCGATGTGGCGAAATATAAATCGGTATTTCGCGATATACAAATATGAAAAGGTTTGGGAGGTGGAAGAAATCGATCTATGCCAGTGAGTCAAGCGCGAGCTTTTTGCGTAGGAGCGTGGCTTGCCCGCGAAGGATCGCGCAGCGGTCCCGCATAGGTTCAAGGCCATGAGGTCTGTGGGCCCGCGTTGCGGTCCTTCGCGGGCAAGCCACGCTCCTACGGGATCGATAGTGGGCGCACCAGGCTGAGTTACACTCACTCCCCATGAACTACCTAGCCCACCTCCACCTCGGCGGCGACCAGCCCGAGCAATTGCTCGGCAGCCTCTATGGCGACTTCGTCAAGGGCCCGCTGGAAGGCCGCTTTTCCCTGCCCCTGGAACAGGCGATCCGCCTGCACCGGCGCATCGATACCTTCACCGACAGTCACCCGCTGGTACTCGCTTCGCTGGCACGCTTCCCCGCCCAGCGACGCCGCTTCGCCGGAATCATCCTCGACGTGTTCTTCGACCACTGCCTGGCCCTGCACTGGCAGGACTACGCGCGGCAGCCGCTGCCGCAGTTCACCGCGCGGGTCTATCAGGTACTGGAGGCGGAGCGCGAATTGCCAGGACGGCTGGCGCAGATCGCACCGCTGATGGCGGCGGATGACTGGCTGGGTTCGTATCGCCAGTTCGCGGTGCTGGAGCAAGTGTTCAGGGGCATCGCCCGGCGCCTGTCACGGCCCGAGGGCATGAGCGGGGCGATGGCGGAGGTGGAAGCCCTGTATCCGTTGCTGCTGGAGGACTTCCGCCAGTTCTATCCGCAGTTGCAGGCCTTCGCGGCCGCGGCGCTGGCCGATTCTCAGGCGGCCTTGGCGCGGCGCTGAGGCACGCTTTGCGCGGCTTCGCCGAACAGCGCCCGGGTGATCGCCTGCTGGGCCTGGAAGGCCAGAGCGGCACGCTCCATGCCCAGGCTGGGAATGGGCTGCAGCAGGTGCACCTCCACTTCCCCACACGGTTGGGCGAACAACCGCATCAGGTGCGACAGCAGGTCGTCATCGCCGATGAACGGCGCGATCGGGTCGGCCTGGCCATCGCGCAGGTAGCGCAGGGCGATGGGTTGCAGCGCCACTTCGCTGTCGATGGCGCTGGCCAGCAGGCGACCGTGGAAGGTGCGCAGGCTGCGGCCGTCGGTGGTGGTGCCTTCCGGGAAGATCAGCAGGGCGCAGTCCTGTTGCAGGTGCTGGCTGATCTGCAGGCGCAGCAGTTGACTGTCGCCACCGCCACGGCGGATGAACAGGGTTCCGGCCTTGTGCGCCAGCCAGCCGGCCACCGGCCAGGTGCGCACTTCGGCCTTGGACAGGAAGGACAGCGGCGCGAGCATGCCGAGCAACGGGATATCGGTCCACGACACATGGTTGCTGACCCACAGCATCGGCTGTTGCGGCAGCTCGCCGATCACCCGTACGCGAAACGGCAGGGCATTGCTCAGGCGCTGCATGAACAGCCGCGACCAGCGCTGCCGGCGCTGCGCCGAGGCGTTGATGCCAAGGCGCTCGAACAGGCCGAACAGCGCGGCCATGCCCAGGCCGAGCATGACCACCAGCAACACCCGGACGATGCGGGCGTACACCCGCACGCGCTGCATCACACCGCCGCCTTGAAGTGACGGGCGTAGCGCGGGCAGAGTTCGTCGCGCTTGAGCAGGATGAACACGTCGGCGACCTGGAAGTCCTCGTCCCAGCACGGCTCGCCGCAGATCTTCGCGCCCAGGCGCATGTAGGCCTTGAGCAGCGGCGGCATCTGCGCGATGACGTTGCCCGGCAAGGCCAGGTTCGGCAGCGGGTTCTTCGGTTCGGCGCGCAGGTATTCGGTGCACAGGTGCTGTTCGCGCAGGCGCTGCATGATCGCGTGGGCCTGTACGCCGCCATCCTGCATCGGGATGCTGGCGCAGCCCATCAGGTAGCTGTAGCGGCCTTCGTTGAGGATTTCCGCCAGCTCGCTCCACAGCACCGCGATGGTGCCACCATTGCGGTAGGCGGCATCCACGCAGGTGCGGCCCAGTTCGAGGATCGGGCCCTGCAGGTGGCCGAGGCCGTGCAGGCTGAATTCCTCTTCGCTGTAGAAGCGTCCCAGGCTGCTGGCGGCGCGGTGGTCGAGCAGGCGGGTGGTGGCTACCAGGCGACCGCTATTGAGGTCGCGCACGCCGATATGCAGGCAGTGCGCGTCGTAATCGTCCATGTCCAGGCCTTGCTCGGCTCCCTTGAGCTTGGCCTTGAATTCACCGCTGAAGACACTGAAACGCAGGGCCTGGGCCTCGCGAAGGGCAGCCGGGCCAACCAGGCGTTCGGCTTGCAGACGGCGTTCAGTGCTGTTGTCGCCAGAGCGAGCGATCTGAGTCATTGCGAGTCTCCATAAGCCAGCCATGGGGTTGCGGCCGGTCGACTTTGTTGTGCAAGCTCAGAGACTAGGTAGACGGGGTGTCACCCCCGTGAATGTTTGGTGATGCTTGTATGACAGCCCCCGAGGAGCCTTTCATGAGCTGGCTGGAACGACTCGACGAGACGCATGCGCAACCCCTCCTGGACAACCTGGGGGACACCTGGGCCAGCCTGCTGGACCGTCTGGGGCCGGTATCGCCGTTCGAACTGGCGGTGCTCGGCGGCCAGGCGATGGCGACGCCGGGGCTGGCCTTTCTGGCCGGCTACCAGGCGGCGCTGCGGGTGCTCTGGCCGAGCGCGCCAGGCGGTCTCGGCGCGCTGTGCGCCAGCGAGAAGCGCAGTGTGCGCCCGGCGGACATGACGATGCGTCTGGACCTTGCGGCACTGCGCCTGGACGGCCGCAAGGATTTCGTCACCTGTGGTTCCGACGCCGACTGGCTGCTGGTGGCCGCGCGCAGCGAGGCGCCAGGGGAGGCGCCGCAACTGAGCCTGGCGGTGATCTATCCCGGCGAGCCGGGGGTACGTCTGGAGCCCCTGCCGGCGCTGCCGCTGATGCCGGAAGTCGGGCATGCCCGGCTGCACCTGGAACAGGCATTGTGCGAGCGGCTGGCGGGGGATGGCTGGGATGCTTATGTGAAGCCGTTCCGCACCCTTGAAGACCTCTATGTGCTGAGTGCCATCTGTGCCTGGCTGTACGGCATCGGGCGTAGTCATGGCTGGGCGCAGGGGTTGCAGTTGCGCCTGCTGGCGCTGCTCGGCGGCTGTGCCGAAGGCAGTCGGCAGAGTGCCGAAGCGCCCGCCAGTCATTTGTTGCTGGGTGGGCTGTTCGCCCAGTTCAGTGCAATGCGGGATGAGATCAACGCGGCGCTGGCGGCCACGGAAGGGGAGTGGGCGAACCTGTGGATGCGCGACCAGGGGATTCTGGAGATTGCCAGTGCGGCGCGGCTGAAGCGGTTGGAGAAGGCCTGGAGGGCTGCGGGCTTTTCCTGAACATTGATGTTGTTCTTACGGGCCTCATCGCGGGCAACGCCCGCTCCCACAAGACTGCATGCACCGCCGAACCTTGTGGGAGCGGGCGTTGCCCGCGATGAGGCCCGCAAGAACAACGCCCAATCCTGTCATGAACCCCTGCTAGCCTTGCCCGACCACCATTTCGGGTACAGGCCATGCGCATCGCGTTCATCGGATTCCTGCTCTGGGCACTCATCGCCCCGGCCTCGGCCAGCGAGGTTTCGGCCCTCGAAGCCTATGCCTTCCCGCCCCGCGACGAGCAAACCCGTGAGGGCGTGCGCACCGACGCCCTGCTGGTCATCCGCGACGGCAAGGTGCTCTTCGAGCGCTACGCCGACCCCACCCGCGCCGACACCCCGCACCTCACCTGGTCGATCAGCAAGAGCGTGCTGGCCACTGTCCTCGGCATCGCCTATGGCGAAGGCCGCTTCAAACTGGACGATCCCGCTGCGAAGTTCTACCCGCCGATGCAGGCCCACCCGCAGGTGCGCATCGAGGACCTGCTGCACTGGGCCAGTGGCCTCGACTGGCAGGAAGACTACGAATATGCCCCGCTGAAGTCCTCGGTGGTGGCGATGCTCTATACCCGCGGTCGCGGTGACATGGCCGGGTTCACCGCGGCGCATGGCGTGGCGGCGGCGCCCGGCGAGCGCTTCCTCTATTCCAGCGGCGACAGCAACGTGCTGGCCGCTGCCTTGCGCCAGATGGTCGGCGCCGAGGCCTACGTCGACTATCCCTGGCACGCCCTGTTCGAACCGCTGGGCATCCAGCATGCGGTCTGGGAGCGGGACGCCCAGGGCACCTTCGTCGGCTCTTCCTACCTCTACATGAGCGCCCGCGAACTGGCGCGCATCGGTCAGCTGATGCTCGACGACGGCCGCTGGCAGGGCCGCCAGTTGCTGCCGGCGGACTGGGTGGCGTTCAACCGCGAGGCCTTCGCCAAGGCCGCGGACGAACCTGGCGAGCCGCTGCCGGGCGGGCACTGGTGGCTCAACCACGCGGGTGCCTGGCCCGATGCGCCGGCGGACACCTTCGCCGCCCTTGGCCATTGGGGACAGGGCCTGTACGTCCTGCCGCAACAGCGACTGGTGATCGTGCGCTACGCCGACGACCGCGACGGCAGTTTCCAGCACAACAGCCTGTTGCGGCTTGTCCTGGCGGCCTTTCCGGGAGCGCGCTCATGAAACGCCTGTCGCTGCTGGTCCTCCTCGGCCTGCTGCTCTGGGGCTGGTCCGAGCGCGCGGCACTGAGCGCGTTTCCCGGCATTCTCAGTGCCTACTCGGCCAAAGAGTACTGTTCCTGTCGCTACGTGATGGGCTTCGACGCCGGCTACTGCCAGGGCTACGTCAAACAATGGCTGCCGCTCGGCGAACTGCGCGACGATGCGCAGGCCAGACGGGTCTACGCTCGTGGCCTGGGGCGCGAGGCCAGCGCGCAATGGCGCGGTCCGCGCGAGGGCTGCGGCTTGCTGCCGTGAAGGCGGGCGGGTAAGGTTGAGCGCCACAGTGTTTCAGGATTTTCCATGCCCAGCCCGCTTCGCCTTCTGCTCGCCTCGCTGGCGATCGTCTGCCTTCCCGCCCAGGCCAACTGGTATCTGGACAACGAGTCATCGCGTCTTTCCTTCATCAGCAGCAAGAACGGCGACGTGTCCGAAGTGCACCGCTTCCTGGTGCTGCACGGCAAGGTCGACCGCAAGGGCGCGGCCGAGCTGGAGGTCGAGATGGAGTCCATCAGCAGCGGCATCCCGCTGCGCGACGAGCGCATGCGCAAGGAATTGTTCGATGTCGCGGCTTTCCCCGAAGCGGTGATCCGTGCCCAGCTTGACCTGCGTCCGATCAACGACCTGGCCAACGGCGCCCAGCTGGAATTGCGCCTGCCGGTCAATGTCACGCTGCACGGCAAGAGCCACAGCTACAACGCCCAGTTGCTGGCGACCCGTCTCGACGAGCGACGCTTTCAGGTCGTGACCCTGGAGCCGCTGGTGCTGCGTGCCGAGCATTTCGACCTTGCGCCGGGCCTGGAGACCCTGCGCAAGGCTGCCGGGCTCAAGTCGATCAACCTCTCGGTGCCGGTGGGTGCGGTGCTGATCTTCACGGCGCGCTGAGATGGCCGGGCCGGTCTTTCCCTGGCGTTCCGGCAACCAGTTCGAGTTGCTGATCGACGGACCGGCGTTTTTCCCGCCCATGCTCACCGCCATCGCCCGTGCCGGGTTTCAGGTCGACCTGGAGCTGTATCTGGTGGAAGCCGGCGCCTGCGCCGAGGCCATGGTCCAGGCGCTGGTCAGCGCAGCCGAGCGCGGGGTGAAGGTGCGCTGCCTGTTCGACGATTACGGCTCCCTGGCATTCACCATGGGCCTGCGCCAGCGCCTGCAGGCCGCCGGCGTCGAGCTGCGCTGGTACAACCGCCTGCGCTGGCGCCGGGGGGTACGCAACCTGTACCGCGATCACCGCAAGCTGCTGCTGGTGGACCAGGGCGTTGGCTGGGTCGGCGGCACCGGGGTTACCGACCAGTTCTGGCACCCTGATCAGGCCAGCAGCGAATGGCACGAAGTGATGGTGCAGATGCAGGGCCCGCTGGTGGCCGACTGGCAGATGCTCTTCGACCGTCAGTGGCGGGCCAACCCGCGCCGCGTGGCCTGGCGTCCGCCGACCCACTTCGGCTTGCCGCGCCTGCCGCGGGTGCCGCTGACTGGCGCGGGCCTGGGCCGGGTCGCCTATGCCGACGCCCGCCAGCACCGCGATATCCTGCAATCCCTGGTCCGCGCCCTGAACAGCGGACAGCGCCGCATCTGGCTGGCCACGCCGTATTTCCTGCCGACCTGGAAAGTCCGCCGCTCCCTGCGCCGCGCGGCCGCCCGTGGCATCGATGTGCGTCTGCTGCTGACCGGGCCGCGCACCGACCATCCCTCGGTGCGTTATGCCGGTCATCGCTATTACCCGCGCCTGTTGCGCGCCGGAGTGAAGATCTTCGAGTTCCAGCCGTGTTTCCTGCACCTGAAAATGGTCCTGGTGGATGACTGGGTGAGTATCGGCTCGTGCAACTTCGACCACTGGAACCTGCGCTTCAACCTCGAAGCCAACGTCGAGGCCATCGACCCGGCGCTCACCCTGGCGGTCAGCGAGAGTTTCGTTCGTGATTTCGCCCAGAGCAGCGAGATCCAGCTCGATGACTGGCGTGCCCGACCGTTGTGGTGGCGTCTGCAGCAGCGGGTGTGGGGCTGGCTCGACCGGGTGGTGGTGAACCTGCTCGATCGTCGCGACTGACGTAGTACTGGCCTATTACCCGCAAGTGCTCGGCAGGGACTACCGTGTCTGGGTATCTTTTCCACTGCACGCGAAGGAGATGGTGAAATGGCGGCCAAGAAGATTCTTATGTTGGTGGGCGACTACGTCGAAGACTACGAAGTGATGGTGCCGTTCCAGGCCCTGCAGATGGTCGGTCATGTCGTGCACGCGGTGTGCCCGGGCAAACAGGCGGGGCAGACGGTGCCCACGGCGATCCACGATTTCGAGGGCGACCAGACCTACAGCGAGAAGCCGGGGCACAACTTCGCCCTCAACTTCGATTTTGCCAAGGTGAAGGCCGAGGACTATGACGCCCTGGTGATTCCCGGCGGTCGCGCGCCCGAGTACCTGCGCCTGAACGAGGACGTCCTGGCCTTGGTGAAAGCCATCGACCAGGCCGGAAAGCCGATCGCCGCGGTCTGCCACGGCGCGCAGCTGCTGGCGGCGGCGGGCGTGCTGGAAGGTCGCGAGTGCAGTGCCTACCCGGCGTGCGCGCCGGAAGTGAAGCTGGCCGGTGGTCGCTATGTCGACATCGAGGTTACCCAGGCCCATGTCCAGGGCAACCTCGCCAGCGCCCCGGCCTGGCCGGCCCATCCCGCCTGGCTGGCGGGTTTCCTGGGATTGTTGGGTACCCGCATCACCTTGTGAAGGCATACGCGGCCCTTGTAGGAGCAGGCAAGCCAGCTCCTACGGGATCACGCAAGGCCGTCCACCATTCAGAATGAAGGAAGCGCCATGTGCGAGTTGTACGTCAAGGCCGACCCGATCCTCTACGAGTCGCGCAGCCGCTCGCTGCGCATTCGCGGGGTGGTGACCACGCTGCGCCTGGAAAACCAGTTCTGGGATGTGCTGCGGGAAATCGCCGAGGTCGATGGCATGACCACCAACCAGCTGATCACCAAGCTCTACGACGAGGTGATGGAGTACCGCGGCGAGGTGGTGAACTTCGCGTCGTTCCTGCGCGTCAGCTGCATTCGCTACCTGAGCCAGCGACGGGTGGCCGAGGCGGTGCCGCTGAAGGCCGTCGCTCGTTGAGCCAATAAAAAAGCGGCGTGGATATCCACGCCGCTTTGGCCTTTCACTTGAAGCTTGCCGCTTGAAGCGTGGGGCTTGTTACTTCACTTCCACCGCCAGGCTTTCGGCGATCTTGCTCTGCCAGATCGCAGGACCGGTGATGTGCACCGACTCGCCCTTGCTGTCGACCGCGACGGTGACCGGCATGTCCTTGACCTCGAACTCGTAGATCGCTTCCATGCCCAGTTCGGCGAAGGCCAGGACCTGGGATTTCTTGATCGCCTGGGCCACCAGGTAGGCGGCGCCGCCGACGGCCATCAGGTACACGGCTTTGCTGTCCTTGATCGCGTCGATGGCGGTCGGGCCGCGCTCGGACTTGCCGATCATGCCCAGCAGACCGGTCTGCTCGAGGATCTGGCGGGTGAACTTGTCCATGCGCGTCGCGGTGGTCGGGCCGGCCGGGCCGACGACTTCCTCACGCACCGGATCGACCGGGCCGACGTAATAGATGAAGCGGCCTTTCAGGTCCACCGGCAGCTCTTCGCCACGGTTGAGCATTTCGACCATGCGCTTGTGCGCGGCGTCGCGGCCGGTGAGCATCTTGCCGTTGAGCAGGATGGTCTCGCCCGGCTTCCAGCTCTGCACGTCTTCCGGGGTCAGGGTGTCGAGGTCGACACGGCGAGCCGACGGACCGGCTTCCCAGACGATTTCCGGGTAGGCGTCCAGCGACGGCGCTTCCAGTTCGGCCGGGCCGGAGCCATCGAGGACGAAGTGGGCGTGACGGGTGGCGGCGCAGTTCGGGATCATGCACACCGGCAGCGAAGCGGCGTGGGTCGGGTAGTCCATGATCTTGACGTCGAGCACGGTGGTCAGGCCGCCGAGGCCCTGGGCACCGATACCCAGCTGGTTGACCTTGTCGAACAGCTCCAGGCGCAGTTCCTCGATGCGGTTCTGCGGGCCACGGGCTTTCAGTTCGTGGATGTCGATGGACTCCATCAACACTTCCTTGGCCATTACCGCGGCTTTCTCGGCGGTACCGCCGATGCCGATGCCGAGCATGCCAGGCGGGCACCAGCCGGCACCCATGGTCGGGACGGTCTTGAGCACCCAGTCGACGATCGAGTCGGACGGGTTGAGCATGGCCATCTTCGACTTGTTCTCGGAGCCGCCGCCCTTGGCCGCGACGTCCACTTCCACGGTGTTGCCCGGGACGATGGAGTAGTGGATCACCGCCGGGGTGTTGTCCTTGGTGTTCTTGCGGGCACCGGCCGGGTCGGCCAGGATCGAGGCGCGCAGGACGTTGTCCGGCAGGTTGTAGGCGCGACGCACGCCTTCGTTGATCATGTCGTCGACGCTCATGGTGGCGCCGTCCCAGCTCACGTCCATGCCGACGCGGACGAACACGGTGACGATACCGGTGTCCTGGCAGATCGGGCGGTGGCCGGTGGCGCACATGCGCGAGTTGATCAGGATCTGCGCGATGGAGTCGCGCGCGGCGGGCGACTCTTCACGCAGGTAGGCCTCGTGCATGGCCTGGATGAAATCGACGGGGTGGTAGTACGAAATGAATTGCAGGGCATCGGCGACGCTCTGAATCAGGTCGTCTTGCTTGATCACGGTCATGCAGCGCGCTCCTCTTAAACACGGGAACATTCAATAAGGTATTCCGACGCGGACAGGCCGAGTTGTCGAAACGACCTTTCAGACGCGCCAGGACGGGGTGTCCGACGCAAAAAAGGCGCGGCAGTATAGCGCGCCTCGGCCGTTGGTACACGCGCCAGTGGTCCAACCATGGTCGGTTATCGCCCGGCATCGTTCTTGCTGTTTTCCTTGGCCTGTCCTACGGAACAGGCCTAGATTGGCGTATGAATATTTTCTGGAGATGAACCTCGATGCCCGAACTGCGTGTCGGCGAACGCCTGTGGTCCGTTGCGCCCGGCAGCAACCTGCTCGATGCCCTCAACGAGGCGGGCTGTGGCGTGCCCTACAGCTGCCGGGCGGGCAGTTGTCATGCCTGCCTGGTGCGCTGCCTCGAAGGCGAACCGGAAGACGGGCGCCCCGAGGCCCTGGGCGCGGCACAGCGCGAGGCGGGGTGGCGCCTGGCGTGCCAGTGCCGGGTCGGCATGGACCTGCGGGTGGCGTTGTTCGATCCGAAGACCGATGGCCAGCCGGCGCGCGTCGTCGCGGCGGACTGGCGCGGCGAGGTACTGCGCCTGCGCCTGCAGCCGTTGAACGGCCTGCGTTATCAGGCGGGACAACATCTTTTGTTGTGGAACGCCTCGGGCGTCGCGCGGCCGTACTCCCTGGCCAGCGTGCCGGGGGAGGAGCCGTGGCTGGAGTTTCATATCGATTGTCGGCATCCCGGCGCCTTCTGCACCGAGGCGCGGCGCTTGGCCGTGGGCGACGAGTTGCGCCTGGGCGAGTTGCGCAGCGGTGCCTTGCACTACGACCCGGAGTGGCAGGACCGGCCGCTCTGGCTGCTGGCGGCGGGCACCGGGCTGGCGCCGTTGTGGGGCATCTTGCGCGAAGCGTTGCGCCAGGAGCATCGCGGGCCGATCAGGTTGCTGCATCTGGCGCGGGATGGCGCGGCGCATTACCTGGCGGAGGAATTGCGGGAGAGGGCGGGGCGCTATTCGCAGTTGCAGGTGGAATTGGTGACACCGGGGGAATTGCCGGCGGCGCTGGCGGCGTTGCGGGTTCAGTCGCGGCAGACCGTGGCGCTGGTATGCGGGGCGCCGGGGAGTGTCGAGGCGTTTTCGCGGCGGTTGTTTCTGGCCGGGGTGCCGCGCAATCAGGTGTATTCCGATCTCTTCGTGGGACATGCCTGATTGGGACCGCGTTGCGGTCCTTCGCGAGCAAGCTCGCTCCCACAGAAAATGCAGAGCACCGCTCGATACCGTGTGGGAGCGAGCTTGCTCGCGAAGGGCCGCAACGCGGCCCCAGGAACAGGCAACCCCGATTTCAAATGAAAACGCCCGGTTCAGGACCGGGCGTTTTCATTCATAACAGCAATCAAACCAGCGGATCACCGACATGCAGGATCTTCATGCCATTGGTGCCACCGATGGTGTGGTAGCTGTCGCCCTTGGTCAGGATGACCCAGTCGCCCTGTTTGACCAGACCGCGTTTGAGCAACTCGTCCACCGCCGCCTGGCTGACCTGCTCCGGTGGCAGCGCCGCCGGGTCGAACGGTACGGTGTAGACGCCGCGGAACATGGCCACGCGGGCCTGGGTCTCGCGGTGCGGGGAGAAGGCGAAGATCGGGATCGAAGAACGGATCCGCGACATGATCAGCGGGGTGTAGCCACTCTCGGTCAGGGCGATGATCGCCTTCACGCCCGGGAAGTGGTTGGCGGTGTACATGGCGGCCAGCGCGATGCTCTCGTCGCAACGGCTGAACTGAGTGCCCATGCGGTGGCTGGAGGTCTTGCTGGTCGGGTGCTTTTCCGCGCCCAGGCAGATCCGCGCCATGGCCTGCACCGCTTCCAGCGGGTAGGCACCGGCAGCACTTTCCGCCGAGAGCATGACGGCGTCGGTGTAGTCCAGCACGGCGTTGGAGACGTCGGACACTTCCGCGCGGGTCGGCATCGGGTTCTGGATCATCGACTCCATCATCTGGGTCGCGACGATCACCGCTTTATTGTGGCGGCGTGCGTGCAGGATGATCTTCTTCTGGATACCCACCAGCTCGGCATCGCCGATTTCCACGCCGAGGTCGCCACGGGCAACCATCACTGCGTCACTGGCGCGGATCAGGCCATCGAGGGTTTCGTCGTCGGCGACGGCCTCGGCGCGCTCGATCTTCGACACCAGCCAGGCGCTGCCGCCGGCTTCGTCGCGCAGACGACGGGCGTATTCCATGTCGCTCGCGTCACGCGGGAAGGACACGGCCAGGTAGTCCAGGTCCATTTCCGCGGCCAGCTTGATGTCGGCCTTGTCTTTCTCGGTCAGGGCCGGCGCGGTCAGGCCGCCACCCTTGCGGTTGATGCCCTTGTGGTCGGACAGCGGGCCGCCGATCAGCACCACGCAGTGCAGCGAGTCCGCGGTGGCGGTTTCGACGCGCATGACCACGCGGCCGTCGTCGAGCAGCAGTTCGTCACCGACGCCGCAGTCCTTGACCAGGTCCGGGTAGTCGATGCCGACGATTTCCTGGGTGCCGGCAGTCAGCGGGTGGGCGGTGGAGAAGGTGAAGCGGTCGCCGACCTTGAGTTCGATACGTTTGTTGGTGAATTTGGCGATGCGGATCTTCGGACCCTGCAGGTCGCCCAGCAATGCCACATGACGGCCGTGGCGGGCAGCGATGTCACGGATCAGGCGGGCGCGCGCCTTGTGCTCGTCCGGCGTGCCGTGGGAGAAGTTCAGGCGGGCGACATCCAGGCCGGCGAGGATCAGTTGCTCGATCACTTCCGGTGAATTGCTGGCGGGGCCGAGGGTGGCGACGATTTTGGTGCGGCGGATGGTCATGCACAGACTCCTGTAGTGAAGCGCAGCGAGAGGCTACTCCTGAAAAACGCTGTAGTCATTGTTCCTTTGCACTACCTTGGGAGGGGTCTGGCTGGCGTTTGAACGGTGTTCGCGGAAGTTGTGAGGTGTTCGTGGTCCAACCCGGTATCGCCTATAGATTTGTCGGAAAACGCCGATATAGTGCTCAGCAAAGGAGAATCCCCATGCGAGCCCTGTTTATCCTGGCCCTGGCGACCAGTGTCGTCGGCTGCACCCGCTGGTCCATGGACCACCACCTGAACAATGCCTACCGGGCTTATGATCGCGGCGATTGCGAGCGGGTCACCCTCGAGCTGTCGCAGGTCGATCGCACCAGTCGCGCACGGCCGTTCATCTGGCCGGAAGCGGCGATGTTGCGCGGTCAGTGCCTGGAGCGGCAGAAGCTGTTCGTCGATGCGGCGCAGACCTATCAGTACATCATCCAGCAGTACCCGCGGAACGAGTATGCCTACCGTGCCCGCGCGCGCCTGCAAACGCTTGAGCAGCTTGGACATTATCGCGAGGGTGAAGCCGCGCTGACGCGTCCCGCGCCGCTGGCGCCGTTGCGTTGATTGACCGCCAGGGCAATTTCCGCTGGAAGCATTGCCCTGGTCTGCGCTACTCTGATTGAAACAGACTGTGTACAAACAGCGTGCACCTGTACAAGACGGCACTAGCGCGACCCTGCTCAAAGGGTTATCCATTGCGATCCTTTGCCATGTATACCGAGCACCGAATCGAGCGTCACCTGCTTCCCTACTTCCTCAAGGTCTACAACCGTTTCACCGATCAGCCCATCGGTTACCTGGGCAATGCGTCGGAAGACGGTCTCATGCTCATCAGCACCCTGCCGTTGTTGGTCGGGCCTGATTTCGAGCTGCAACTGAGGATTCCCGGCCATGCCGATGGCTGGCAGCGCATCAATATCACGGCCAGTTGCCTGTGGTGCCACGAGGACGAGAGTCCCGGCTTCTTCGACTCCGGTTTCATGCTGCTGCAGGCGCCGCGGGAGTACGAGGAACTGGTGAGTGCCCTGCACGACTACTTCAGTTTCCGTCCGTTGCAGGCATCGGCATGAGGTAGACTCCGGCGATTTCCCCTGTTCAGGACGAAGCCGCCGTGAGCTCCAGCATTTTCTGGCACGACTACGAAACCACCGGCATCAATCCGCGTTGCGACCGGCCCTTGCAGGTCGCTGGCGTGCGCACCGATCTGGACCTCAACGAGATCGAAGCGCCGATCAATCTGTTCTGCCAGCCCAGCGACGACATCCTGCCGCACCCGGCCGCCTGCCTGATCACCGGCATCAGTCCGGGGCAACTGGCCCGCGATGGCCTCGCCGAAGCCGACTTCATGACCCGGGTCCACGCCGAGCTGTCCCGTCCAGGTACCTGTGGCGCGGGCTACAACACCCTGCGTTTCGATGACGAAGTCACCCGCTACAGCCTCTACCGCAACTTCTTCGACCCCTATGCCCGCGAGTGGCAGGGCGGCAACACTCGCTGGGACCTGATCGATACGGTGCGCACGGCCTATGCGCTGCGGCCGCAAGGTATCCAGTGGCCGCAGGTCGATGGCCAGGTCAGCCTGCGTCTGGAGTTGCTCAGCGCGGCCAATGGCCTGGAGCACGGCCAGGCGCACGAGGCGCTGTCCGACGTACGTGCCACCATCGCGCTGGCGCGTCTGATCCGTGCCAGGCAACCACGTCTGTACGAGTGGCTGTTCGAATTGCGCAGCAAGCAGAAAGTTCTCGAGCAGATTCGTTTGTTGCAGCCCCTGGTACATATTTCCGGACGTTTCTCGGCGGCGCGTAGTTATCTTGGGGTGGTGCTGCCGTTGGCCTGGCATCCGGAGAATCGCAATGCCTTGATCGTGTGCGATCTGCATCAGGATATTGAGCCGCTGCTGACGGAAAATTCCGAAGTATTGCGTCAGCGTTTATACATGCGCCGCGAGGATATGCTCGAAGGGCAGTTGCCAGTTCCGCTCAAGTTGCTGCACATCAATCGTTGCCCGGTAGTCGCGCCCTTGGCGGTATTGCACAAGGAAGATCAGCAACGCCTGGGCCTGGATATGTCCGATTTGCTGCGGCGTGGTGAACGACTGATGACGGCACGGGAGCAGTGGGAGCATAAATTGACGTCAATTTATGCGGAGGGTGATTTTGCCGAGAGTGAAGACCCTGAACAGCAGCTATATGGCGGATTCATCGGCGACCGTGATCGTCGTTTATGCGAACAGGTGCGCGCCGCCGATCCGCAGGAACTGAGCGGCCGACGCTGGATGTTCGACGACCCGCGTTTGCCCGAGTTGCTTTTCCGATATAGGGCTCGGAACTTTCCGGCGAGTCTTGATGAGGAGGAGCAACAGCAGTGGCGAACGTTCTGCCAGCAACGACTCATCGATCCCGCATTGGGTGCGCCGCATACCCTGGCGGCATTCGATGCCGCTCTGCTGCAGGCCCTGGCGGAGGCGCAGGGGAGCCAGCGGGCGCTGCTGGAGGAATGGCGTGGGTATGCCGCGAATTTGCGGCAACGCTTGAACGTGTAAAAAATGTTAAGAAGAGTTAATAAAAAACGCCGGCATTGCCGGCGTCTTTTTTGCTAAGCGGGAAAATTAACCCAGCAGGGTTGCCCAGCCTTCCACGACGTCACCGCCCCACTTGGCTTTCCACTCTTTCAGGGTCTTGTGGTTGCCGCCTTTGGTTTCGATGATTTCACCGTTGTGCGGGTTCTTGTATTGCTTGACCTTGCGCGCGCGCTTGGTGCCGGTGGTCTTTGCCACGGCGCCGCGAGGAGCCTTGTTCAGTTTGGCTTCAGGGTCGAGCAGGGCAATGATGTCTTTCAGGGATTTGCCGTAAGTCCCCATCAGTTCGCGCAGCTTCTTCTCGAACTCCAGTTCTTTCTGCAGCTTGTCGTCGGCGGACAGACTCTGCAGGCGGGCTTGCAGTTCTTTGATAGCTTCTTCGGTAGCGCGATATTCGTTGATCAGGGACATGAGGCGTTCCTTTGGAAATAGTGAGCTCGGGTAACTGTGCGGCAATAATAGTCAGACTATTTGCGCAAGTAAACAATTCGATTTCATGCTCTTAGTAGTGGTTTATTTCCGCTGCGCAATGTCGCGGGTGCAATTTACATGTGCTTATTGGTCGAACGACTAAGTGGATTAGTCCGTCGACAGCTGTCGCGCCCTCCGGCGGCCCGCCAGACGGGGCCGTCCGGCAAGCGACGGATATCACATGGATACTGTAGTTTTGCCGGGCAATCGCTAGAATGTGCGCCTTTACGAAGTTCTGGAGCCCCCTGCATGCGTACCTATCGGCTGGTGATCGCTTGTCCCGACCGTGTCGGCATCGTCGCCAAAGTCAGTAATTTTCTGGCGTCCCACAACGGCTGGATCACCGAAGCGAGCCATCACTCCGATGACCTGAGCGGCTGGTTCTTCATGCGTCACGAGATTCGTGCCGACACCCTGCCTTTTGGCATCGAGGCCTTCCGCGAGGCCTTCGCCCCGATCGCCGAAGAGTTCTCCATGACCTGGCGGATCACCGACACCGATCAGAAGAAGCGTGTCGTGCTGATGGCCAGCCGCGAGTCGCATTGCCTGGCCGACCTGCTGCACCGCTGGCACAGCAATGAACTGGACTGCGATATCCCCTGCGTGATTTCCAACCATGACGACCTGCGCAGCATGGTCGAGTGGCACGGCATTCCGTTCTTCCATGTCCCGGTCGATCCGAAGGACAAGCAGCCGGCGTTCGCCGAGGTCTCGCGTCTGGTCAAGGAACACGGCGCCGACGTGGTGGTGCTGGCGCGCTACATGCAGATCCTGCCGCCGCAGCTGTGCGAGGAATACGCCCAGCAGGTCATCAATATCCACCACAGCTTCCTGCCGTCCTTCGTTGGCGCCAAGCCGTACCATCAGGCTTCGCTGCGTGGCGTGAAGCTGATCGGCGCGACCTGCCACTATGTCACCGAAGAGCTGGACGCCGGCCCGATCATCGAGCAGGACGTGGTGCGTGTGAGTCACAGCGACAGCATCGAGGACATGGTGCGCTTCGGCCGCGATGTCGAGAAGATGGTCCTGGCGCGTGGCCTGCGCTATCACCTGGAAGACCGCGTGCTGGTGCACGGCAACAAGACCGTGGTGTTCGGCTGACCCCCGAGGGCGGTGCAATGAGCGATCCCTTCGACAAAGCCACCGCCCATCCTCCGCCCACGCTGGGTGAGGGGTGCCTGAGCCGTTACGATCCGAGCGCCCTGGGCAGCGAGGACGGTACCGATTTTCCGGGCGCCGCCGAGTTGTGGAAGACCTTGGCGGCGAGCGGCGATGCGCTCAAGCAAGGCTCGGCTGAGCAGGTAGAGGTAGTTGGTCACAACCCGCCAGACCCGCACCGCCGCCGCGGTTGACTTGCCCACCATGGGCGTCAGCAGTGCCGCCAGCCAACGCGTCTCACGGCCCTGGCCGGCTGGCCAGCCAGGCCAGCTTGGTCATTGGCATGCGCCCGTCCGCCAACAGATGTTGCAAGGTGTTCAGCCAGTAGCGCCGGGCAAACCGATGGCGCATATCCACCGGGTGCAGGCCGAGGCGAATGGTGCTGGCGTCGGCCATGCGCCGTTCCTGCACCGCGCTGACGGCTCGCGACAGGCCTCGTCGCCAGGCGCTGCGCGCGCTCCACACCAGGCCCGGCGCCGTCACCGGGGTGAAGTCGGGCAGGCGATAGAGATGCTGCGGGTCGCTGGTGTAGTGCAGCGGCAACTGACGCAGGGCCTGGCGGGTGCCTTCGCTCATCAGCCAGGCCGGCGCGACGAAGCCGCTCAACGGCCAGTCCAGGCGCCGGAACAGCTCGATACCGGCGCCCAGGCGCTGCAATGCCTGGTCCTGGCTCAATGCGTAGAACTCGCCTTCCCAGGTGTAGAGGCGGCGCATGAAGTATTCGCCGGGCGTGCGCGGCGCGGGACCGTCGTCGGCGTGGTAGTAGCCGTGCAAGGCCAGTTCGTCGCCACGCACCAGGCGATGGTCGAGAATCCGGCGGAACGAGGTGTTGCGCTCCACGGCATTGCGCCGGTGAAAATCCGGCACCACCAGCAGGGTCATGGGGATCTGCCCGAGGGCGTCCACCGCTTCGACGAAGGGCTGGTAGTCCGGCCAGGTTTCCGGCGCGACGTCGTGCAGCACCAGCAGCACGCTGCGCCCGGCGCGGGGGGCGGCACAAGGCTCAGGCATGGGCGCGCACCGGCAGGTCGCTGTAGCCCAGTACCGCGCGGTAGTGTTCGAGCAGGCCGCTGACCACGTTGTCCCAGTTGTAGTGCTGCTCGACGTGGCGGCGAGCTTGTCGACCGAGGCGCACGGTGCCGCGTTCGAAGATCTCCCGCACCGCCTCGGCCATGGCGTTGCCATCACCGGGCAGGCACAGCTGGCCGCACTGCGCATCGACGATCTCGCTGAAGGCCCCGGCCGCTACCGCCACCACCGGCGTGGCGCTGGCCATCGCTTCGAGGATCACCAGGCCGAAGGTTTCCTGGTCGCCGGCATGCACCAGCAGGTCGGCGCTGGCCAGCAGGCGGGCGACTTCGCTGGCCGGGAGGAATTCGCCGAACACCGTGACGTTGTCCGGCACGTTGGCCGGCATGTGCGAGCCGGCCAGGAGCAGGTGATACGGGTTGCCCAGGCGCTGGATGCAGTCGAGCAGCACCGGCAGATTCTTTTCCCGCGAGCCGCGACCGGCGAAGACCAGCAGCCGGCTGTCCTCGGCCAGGCCCAGTTCGGCGCGCAGCGCCGGGTCGCGTCGGGCGGGATGGAAGGTGTTGAGGTCGACGCCGAGGCGCTGCACGTGGACATTGCCCACGCCGAGGCTGCGCAGCTTGTGCGCCATCACCTGGCTGGGCGCCAGGACCCGGTCGAAATTGCCATAGAGCTTGCTGACATAGGCTTCCACGTTGGGTGTGAACCAGTTGCCCATGCGGTTGCCGACCAGCAGTGGCAAATCGGAGTGATAGAAGCCGATCACCGGCACATCCAGGCGCCGCCGCGCGTCGAGTGCGGCCCAGGCGGTGAGGTAGGGATCGCCGACTTCGATCAGGTCGGGCTGCAGCTCGCGCAGCACGTTGCACCAGGGCGCCAGGCGCAGGGGAAAGCGGTAGCCGTTGCCGAAGGGCAGGGGCGGCGCGGGAACCTCGTGGATGCCATTGGCATGACGGGCGCTGGCGCCGGGGATCAGCAGGCTGTGGCGGACATTCGGGGCGAGGCCGAGGCGGCGGTGCTTGGCATCGAGGTAGGTCCGCACGCCACCGCTGGCGGGGGCGTAGAACATGGTGATGTCGGCGATATGCACGATCAGCATCCCTCCGGGATCGTCTTGTGGACAGTCACGCGGCGTTCTGCGACCGCGGTGACGCGCCTTAAAGTTGACCTACGGAAAGAATAGTTTGTTCGATTGGTAACAAAGGCACCCGGTAAGAACGCTTGTGGGAGCGAGCTTGCTCGCGAATGGGCGCGAAGCGGCCACAAAACCTGAGTCCTCGATGTGCCTGACAATCCCGGGACTCAGGTTTTACGACGGCTGCGCCGCCGTTCGCGAGCAAGCTCGCTCCCACAAGGTCCACCGTAGGTGGATACGGATGGATCAGATGCGGAAGCTGCCGACCAGGTGCTTCAGGCGACCGGCCTGTTCTTCCAGGTCCGCGCAGGCGCGCAGGGTCGATTGCAGGTTCTCGACACCTTCCTGGTTGAGCATGTTGATTTCGCTGATGTCCATGTTGATCGAGTCGACCACGGCGGTCTGCTCCTCGGTGGCGGTGGCCACCGACTGGTTCATGCCGTCGATCTCGCCGATACGCTGGGTCACGCTGTTCAGGCGCTCGCCCGCCTGGTTGGCGATGTTCACGCTGTCACTACTGTGGCGCTGGCTCTGGCTCATGGTTTCCACCGACTCGCGAGCGCCGACCTGCAGTTCCTCGATCATGTTCTGCACCTGCTGCGCCGACTCCTGGGTGCGGTGCGCGAGGTTGCGCACCTCGTCGGCGACCACGGCGAAACCACGCCCGGCCTCGCCGGCACGGGCGGCCTCGATCGCGGCATTGAGGGCCAGCAGGTTGGTCTGCTGGGAAATGCTGGTGATCACTTCGAGGATCTGGCCGATGTTGACGGTCTTGCTGTTCAGCGTCTCGATATGGGTGCTGGAGGTCGAGATCATGTCCGACAGACGATTCATCGCCTGGATGCTGCGGTCCACCACTTGCTGGCCTTCTTCCGCCAGATGCCGCGCCGAACTGGCCTGCTGCGAAGCCTGGGCCGCGTTATGGGCGATTTCCTGGGCGGCGGCGCCGAGCTGGTTGATCGCCGCGGCGACGCTGTTGGTGCGGTTGCTCTGCTCGTCGGAGTTGACCATCGACGAGTTCGAGGCGCTGACCACGCGCAGGGCCACTTCGTTGACGTGCTCGGTGGCCGAGGCCACTTCGCGGATCGACTCGTGGATACGCCCGACGAAATGGTTGAAGGCCTTGCCGAGCATGCCGAATTCGTCGTGGTTGTGGATATTCAGGCGGCGAGTCAGGTCGCCTTCGCCCTGGGCGATGCCTTCCATCGCGCGGATCATGGTGTGCAGCGGACGCAGCAGGACGTTGATCAGCAGGCCCAGCAGACCAATGATGAAGGCTACGGCAATGATCGTGGCAACCACCGCGGAAGTGCGGAATTTGCTCAGCATTGCGTAGGCCTTGTCCTTATCCACGGACAGACCGATATACCAGTTGGCCGAAGGCAGGCCCTTGACCGGGGTGAAGCTGAGGATCCGGGTGGTGCCGTCCAGTTCCACCTCCACCGGCTCGCGGGCCAGGCGTGGGGTGTTCTGCGGGAACACATCGGTCAGCGACTTCATGGTCAGGTCTTTGTTCGGGTGCACCAGGATCTTGCCCTGGTCGTTGACCAGGAAGGCATAGCCCATGCCGCCGAAGTTCAGCGAGTTGATGATCTCCACCAGGCCGTCCAGGGCCAGGTCGCCACCCACCACGCCGACATCGCGGCTGACCGCGCCGATGATCGAAATGACCATCTTGCCGGTACTGGCATCGATATAGGGTTCGGTCAGCATGGTCTTGCCCACGGACATGCCGTCCTTGTACCAGGGACGTACGCGCGGATCGTAGCCGTCGGGCATTTTCATCTGCGGACGAATGGTGAAGTCACCATTCGGATGGCCCATGTAAACAGTCAGGAAACTTGAAGTAAGGGCCTTCTGCGCGAGCAGTTCGCCAACCTTCTGCGGATCGGCGGCAATGTTCTGCACGACGTTTTCCACCAGCAGAATACGACCGTCGAACAGGTTCTTGATGTTGGTTGCCGTACTGTCGCCCATTTCCTGAAGATAGTTCTCCAGGTTTTCCCGAATCGCATTACGCTGCAAGTAGTCGTTGTACAGCGTGAACAGGCTGAACGCGATCATGACGATCAGTGAGGCGGCCAACAGAATTTTGTGGCTGAAACGGAGATTTTTATTCATGGCTTGTTGGGTCCGCTAAGGTCTTGAATATCCGGGTCGTTCGCACGAAAGAGCATCGCGAAAGCAGAGCATTCCCATGTCCTTGTCGGGGTTTTCCTGACTTTCTTGTAGCAATCACACTTCGGTATCGGCTGACTCACACCAAAGCTTTATATGGAGGATGAAAAAACATGGCGGATTCTGTGCAATTCGTTCTCGGCGGCGATCTTGACGGACAGCCGGTTTCCCAGTCCCTGCGCCTGGCCAACCGCCATGGTCTGGTGGCCGGGGCCACCGGTACCGGCAAGACCGTGACGCTGCAGCATCTGGCCGAGGCCTTCAGCGACGCCGGGGTGGCGGTGTTCGCCGCGGACGTCAAGGGCGACCTGTGCGGCCTGGGCGCGGCAGGCAATCCCCAGGGCAAGGTGGCCGAGCGTATCGCCGGGATGCCCTGGTTGAATCATCGTCCCCAGGCCTATCCGGTGACGTTGTGGGATATCCACGGCCAGTCCGGTCATCCATTGCGTACCACCCTGAGCGAAATGGGTCCGCTGCTGTTGGGCAATCTGCTGGAGTTGAACGACAGCCAGCAGGCCGCGCTGTATGCGGCGTTCAAGGTGGCCGACCGGGAAGGTCTGCTGTTGCTGGATATCAAGGACCTCAAGGCCCTGCTCGGGCATCTCAAGGACAACCCGCAATTGCTGGGCGAAGACAGCGCGCTGATGACCAGCGGTTCGACCCAGGCCTTGCTGCGTCGCCTGGCGACCCTTGAACAGCAGGGCGCGGAGGCGCTGTTCGGCGAGCCGGCGCTGCAACTGGAGGATCTGCTGCAGCCGGCGGCGGATGGGCGCGGGCGCATTCACCTGCTGGATGCCAGTCGGCTGGTGCATGAGTCGCCCAAGGTCTACGCGACTTTCCTGTTGTGGCTGCTGGCCGAGTTGTTCGAGCAACTGCCGGAGCGCGGCGATGCCGACAAGCCACTGCTGGCGCTGTTCTTCGACGAGGCGCACCTGCTCTTCAGCGGCACGCCGAAGGCCTTGCAGGACCGTCTGGAACAGGTGGTGCGGTTGATTCGTTCCAAGGGCGTCGGGGTGTACTTCGTCACCCAGTCGCCAGGCGATCTGCCGGATGATGTCCTGGCGCAATTGGGGCTGCGTATCCAGCATGGCCTGCGCGCGTTCACGGCCAAGGAGCAGAAATCCCTGCGCGCGGTGGCCGACGGCTTCCGGCCCAATCCGGCGTTCGACACCCTCAGCGTGCTGACCGAACTGGGTATCGGCGAAGCGCTGGTGGGTACCCTGCAGGACAAGGGCACGCCGGGGATGGTCGAACGGGTGTTGATCGTTCCGCCGCAGTCACGCATCGGGCCGTTGAGCGCTGCCGAGCGGACAGCCCTGGTGGCGGCTTCGCCACTGGCCGGGCGCTACGACAAGCCGGTCGACCGGGAGTCGGCCTACGAAATGCTCAGCGCGCGCAAAGGCGAGGTGGCCGAGGCGCCGACGGTGGCCAAGGCAGAAGAGGAGAGTCTGGCGGACAAGGCGGGAGAGTTCCTGCAGAGCGCGGCGGGGCAGGCGATCAAGTCGGCGGTGCGGCAGGCGGCCAATCAACTGGGCCGGCAGTTGGTGCGAGGCTTGATGGGCTCGTTGCTGGGTGGAAAGCGCAAATAGCGCAGGCATGAAAAAGGCGCCCCGGGGCGCCTTTTTCATGTTCGGATCACTCAGCCGACGAAGCGGGTGGAGATCCAGAACAGACCCGCCGCCAGGCCCATCGAGGCCGGCAGGGTCAGTACCCAGGCCAGCAGGATGGTGCGAACCGTGCCGCCCTGCAGGCCGCTCTTGTTCGCCACCATGGTCCCGGCGACACCGGACGACAGTACGTGGGTGGTGGAAACCGGCAGGCTGAAGATGTTCGCCATGCCGATGGCGCAGGCCGCGGTGATCTGCGCCGACATGCCCTGGGCGTAGGTCATGCCCTGCTTGCCGATCTTCTCGCCAATGGTCAGTACCACACGTTTCCAGCCGACCATGGTGCCGAGGCCGAGGGCCAGGGCGACCGCGAGGATGACCCAGAACGGTGCGTATTCGGTGGTCGCCGTCAGGTCCTTGCGCAGCTTCTCCAGGTCGGATTTTTCACGGGCCTGCAGGCCCGGCAGCTTGCCGACCTTCTTCGCGGTGTCATCCAGGCAGAGCAGGTAGCGACGAACTTCGACACGGGTTTCCGCGCTCAGCGCACGGTAGTCGGCGACGCCTTCCAGCGACTGCTGCAGCGCGGCGATGGTCGGTTCGGTCTGGTGCGGGTTGCAGCTGAACTGCTCCGGCAGGTCGCCTTTGGCGGCCTTGCCCAGGGCCAGGAACTCACCGAGGGTTTCGTGGTTGCGTTCGTAGAACTGGCTCAGGTGCAGGGTCGCGTCGCGGGTCCGCTCGATCTGGTAGGTGGTGCTGTTGAGGTCGAGAACGAACTGCTGCGGGACGATACCGATCAGCACCAGCATGATCAGGCCGATACCTTTCTGACCGTCGTTGGAACCGTGCACGAAGCTTACGCCCATGGCCGACATGACCAGGACCAGGCGGTTCCAGAACGGTGGGTGCTTCTTGTCGTCGAGCATGCGGCGCTGTTCCGGCGTCTTGTGCATCTTCGACAGCGGGCGCCACCACTTCAGGCCGAGCAGGACCAGCGCGGCGACCAGGAAACCGGCCATCGGCGACAGTACCAGGGACATGCCGATATCGATCGCTTTCTGCCAGTTCACCCCGTCACCCAGGGGAATGTCGTTGATCAGCGCGTTGGCCAGGCCGACGCCGAGGATCGAGCCGATCAGGGTATGCGAGCTGGACGCCGGGATGCCGAAGTACCAGGTGCCGAGGTTCCAGGCGATGGCTGCGGCCAGCAGCGAGAAGACCATGGCCAGGCCGTGCCCGGTGTTGACGTTGATCAGCAGTTCCACCGGCAGCAGGTGAACGATGGCGTAGGCGACACCGACACCGCCGAGCAGCACACCGAGGAAGTTGAAGACACCGGAGGCGAAGACGGCCAGTTGCGGGGGCATGGCTTTGGTGTAGATGACAGTCGCGACCGCGTTCGCGGTGTCATGAAAGCCATTGATGAACTCGAAGGCGAGTACGAAGGTCAAGGCGAGGATGAGGCTCACCAGTACCCACGCATCAAGTCCGCTGAATAATTCGATCATGAAGGTTTTCTGACCCGGTCATAAGGGGGCGCGATTATGCCAGAAATCCCCCGTAATCAATGCACTGGCTGCTGACCGGTGGAGACCCCCGGAGTGAGGGGTGTTCACGCGAATGGATCCGCGCTTGCCAGAAAAACGAAGCGAAAATCCACGAGAATATGGATTCTTGACGGCAAATTCGTGAATTGTACGTGTCAGAAAAGTTTCAAACGAATGTATGAAATTTGTGAGAATCCGTTACGGTTTCATCATCACGACGTAACGATGGGGACGAGGGTACCTGCATGGACAGGTACCACGACGATCCCGAACCTGCCTGACGCGGCGCCGGAGTCACGGCTCCTCGACGTTCAGGTCCTTTTCCATCTTGCGCAGTTCTTCGGCGAAGACCTGGTCCATGACGGTGGCGCGCTTGCGCCAGGGTTTGCGTTCCGGGTCGGGTTGAGCGGCGTAGGTAGTGACTTCGCCACCATAAAGGTCCTTGAAGCGTTGTTCCTGGCGCTCAAGTTCCGCGCGCAGTTCGTCTTTCGTCACAGTGCTACCTGTTATCAAATTAACGCTGGCTTTTCGCGAAGGCGTTGCAGCAGGAGTTGCATGACGCACACGCGGCTACGGTTGCCAGAGTGTCAACGGCTGTCGCAGCAACAGATTATTGTCGTGTGTCGACGCTTGTTTGCGTCCGACACGGGATCCGGACAATTGAATGGATGGATCCATAATGCGTGACCCTGGCGGGTGGCATCAGGTTTTGATTATAGCAATTGATATCCGCAAGGAAACTGGCAATCAATCTCTTACAGGAAGGGACATTAAACAAAGGGACTTTGTTTCCTTCTTGTTCTGCGCGGCATTTATTCCGTGGTGGAAGAGATGTCCACGGTACTTTTCCGTTCTGAATAAAAAACGGCCTCGCTGGTGGGCGAGGCCGTACCCGGGACTTCTACGGTGGGTACCTGACCAGTCTCTCCAAGAAGCCACAAGGGCGGAGGAAAGGTATAAGCAATTGTGGTCATCGGTCAATTGCGATTATCGGTCGATGGTTCGATAATCGCACCTGTGAGTGTGTGACCGAGGTGAGTCATGAGTGATGAAACAACCCCAAAGGGACCTGGATTGAACGATCACGTGCGCAGTTCGTTTGCGTCCCTGGCGCCGCCCATCGTGGCGTCGCCGGCCAAGCGTATCCAGGCGTTCACCGGCGATCCGGATTTCATGACGTCCCTGGCCCGCGGGCTGGCGGTGGTGCAGGCGTTCCAGGAGCGCAAGCGGCACCTGACCATCGCCCAGATCAGCCACCGCACCGAGATCCCCCGGGCGGCGGTGCGGCGTTGCCTGCACACGCTGATCAAACTGGGCTATGCCACCACCGACGGACGCACCTATTCGCTGTTGCCCAAGGTGCTGACCCTGGGGCATGCCTACCTGTCTTCGACGCCGCTGGCGGTATCCGCCCAGCCGTACCTGGACCGCATGAGCGATCAACTGCACGAGGCCTGCAACATGGCCACCCTGGAAGGCGACGACATTCTCTATATCGCCCGCTCGGCCACGGTGCAGCGCCTGATTTCGGTGGACCTGTCGGTGGGCGGGCGATTACCCGCCTATTGCACGTCCATGGGGCGCATCCTGCTGGCCGCGCTGGATGACGCCACCCTTCACGAATACCTGGAACACGCCGACCTGCAGGCCAAGACCAGCCGCACCATCCACGACCCGCACGCGTTGCTGGAATGCCTGCAAGCGGTGCGTCAGCAAGGCTGGTGCATCGTCGACCAGGAGCTGGAACAAGGCCTGCGCTCCATCGCCGTGCCGGTGTACGACGCTTCCGGGCAGGTCCTCGCCGCGCTGAATGTCAGTACCCATGCCGGGCGGGTCAGTCGCAGCGAGCTGGAGCAGCGTTTCCTGCCGATCATGCTCGCCGCCAGCCGCGACCTGAGTGCGCAATTGTTTGCCTGATCGATGCAATCCTGTTCGATAAACGCACACTGATGCGTTTATCGAATTGCGTCGTTTCGCCCGCCTGATTAATGTCCCTCGCAACGGTCGGCCCGCCCCGTCCGTCAATAATAATGAGCGAGAGGCAAAGTCCCATGACCCGCACGTCCTTCCCAGTCCGCTCGTCCGCGCCGCGACGACGCCGCTGAATCGTCCTTTTCAGCTTCACTGAACAGTCTTTGCCCCGACGCACACGCGTCCGCTCGCGCCTGCCCGCCTTTTTCCGGATAACAATAATGAACAGTCCGCACGCTGCTATCGGAACACCCCTGGATGTCCAGTCGTTCATCAACGCCCAGCCCTTGTCGCGTTATCAATGGCGGGTGGTGATCCTGTGTTTCCTCATTGTCTTTCTCGACGGCCTGGACACCGCTGCCATGGGTTTCATCGCCCCGGCGCTGTCCCAGGACTGGGGCATCGACCGCGCCAGCCTCGGCCCGGTGATGAGCGCCGCGCTGATCGGCATGGTCTTCGGCGCCCTCGGTTCCGGTCCGCTGGCTGACCGCTTCGGGCGCAAGGTGGTGCTGGTCGGCGCGGTGCTGCTGTTCGGTGCCTTCAGCCTGGCTTCGGCCTACAGCAGCAACGTCGATCAATTGCTGGTGCTGCGTTTCCTCACCGGCCTGGGACTTGGCGCCGGCATGCCCAACGCCACCACGCTGCTCTCCGAGTACACCCCGGAACGCCTCAAGTCGTTGCTGGTGACCAGCATGTTCTGCGGCTTCAACCTGGGCATGGCCGGTGGCGGTTTCATTTCCGCCAAGCTGATCCCGGCGTTCGGCTGGCACAGCCTGCTGTTGATCGGTGGCTTGCTGCCGCTGCTGCTGGTCGTGGTGCTGGTGTTCTGGCTGCCGGAGTCGGCGCGTTTCCTGGTGGTGCGCAATCGCGGCATCGAGAAGATCCGGAAGACCCTGGCGCCGATCGAGCCAGCCACCGTGGCCCAGGCCACCGGCTTCAGCGTGCCGGAGCAGAAGATCGTCAAGAGCCGCAACGTGCTCGCGGTGATCTTCTCCGGGACCTACAGCGTCGGCACCTTGCTGCTGTGGCTGACCTATTTCATGGGCCTGGTCATCGTCTACCTGCTGACCAGCTGGCTGCCGACACTGATGCGTGACAGCGGCGCGAGCATGGAGCAGGCGGCCTTCATCGGTGCGCTGTTCCAGTTCGGTGGCGTGCTCAGTGCGGTGGCGGTGGGCTGGGCCATGGACCGCTTCAATCCGCACAAGGTCATCGGCACCTTCTACCTGCTGGCCGGGGTGTTCGCCTACGCGGTCGGGCAGAGCCTGGGCAACATCACCCTGCTGGCGACTCTGGTGCTGATCGCCGGGATGTGCGTCAACGGTGCGCAGTCGGCGATGCCGTCGCTGGCGGCGCGCTTCTATCCGACCCAGGGGCGGGCCACCGGGGTGTCGTGGATGCTCGGGATCGGTCGTTTCGGCGCGATCCTCGGGGCGTGGATGGGCGCGACCCTGCTCGGTCTTGGCTGGAATTTCGAGCAGGTGCTGACGGCGCTGGTGATCCCGGCGGGGCTGGCCACGGTGGCGGTGGTCGTGAAAGGGATCGTCAGTCACGCGGATGCGACCTGAGTTCCAGGTCGTCTGGTTCTGGGACCGCTATGCGGCCCTTCGCGAGCGAGCTCGCTCCCACAGGGAACAGTGAAAGTCTGCTTTCCGTGGGAGCGAGCTTGCTCGCGAATGGATCAAAAAAGCACTCTTACAATCCGTTCGATAATCGAACGCTATGCCGATTATCGGATTGAACCGCTCCACCCCCCGCCTTAATCTGAGTCCCATACCGGCGCCACTCCAGGCGCTCCGAACCGACCCCCGACTCAGCACATCCAGGAGTCTTCCATGGCTGAAATCCTCTCGCTCCACGACGCCGTGAAGCAGTTCGTCCACGACGGTGACAGCGTTGCCCTCGAAGGCTTCACCCACCTGATTCCGACTGCCGCCGGACATGAAATCATTCGTCAGGGCAAGAAGGATCTGACCCTGGTGCGCATGACCCCCGACCTGATCTACGACCAGTTGATCGGCGCCGGCTGTGCGAAGAAGCTGATCTTCTCCTGGGGCGGCAACCCGGGTGTCGGTTCCCTGCACCGACTGCGTGATGCCGTCGAGAAGCAGTGGCCGCACGCGATGGAAATCGAAGAGCACAGCCACGCCGACCTGGCCAACGCCTACGTCGCCGGTGCTTCCGGCCTGCCGTTCGCGGTGCTGCGTGCCTACGCCGGTTCCGACCTGCCGAAGGTCAACCCGCTGATCAAGAGCGTGACCTGCCCGTTCACCGGCGAAGTGCTGGCGGCAGTGCCGTCGGTACGCCCGGACGTCACCGTGATTCACGCGCAGAAGGCCGACCGCAAGGGCAACGTGCTGCTCTGGGGCATCCTCGGCGTGCAGAAGGAAGCGGCCCTGGCGGCCAAGCGCTGCATCGTCACCGTCGAGGAAATCGTCGACGACCTCAACGCCCCGATGAACGCCTGCGTCCTGCCGACCTGGGCGCTGTCCGCGGTGTGCCTGGTGCCGGGTGGCGCGCATCCGTCCTACGCCCACGGTTACTCCGAGCGCGACAACCGCTTCTACCAGGCCTGGGACCCGATCGCCCGCAGCCGTGAAACCTTCAGCGCCTGGATCGACGAATACGTCCGGGGCACCGCCGACTTCAACGAATTCAAGGCAAAACTGGCCAGCACCGCGGAGGCTGCACAATGAGCTACTCCACCAACGAAATGATGACCGTCGCCGCCGCCCGCCGCCTGCAGAATGGCGCCGTGTGCTTCGTCGGCATCGGCCTGCCGTCCAAGGCCGCCAACCTGGCCCGCCTGACCTCCTCGCCGGATGTGGTGCTGATCTACGAATCCGGCCCGATCGGTGCCAAGCCAAGCGTGCTGCCGCTGTCCATCGGTGACGGCGAGCTGGCCGAGACCGCCGACACCGTGGTCCCCACCGGCGAGATCTTCCGCTACTGGCTGCAGGGCGGGCGCATCGACGTGGGCTTCCTCGGCGCCGCCCAGGTCGACCGCTTCGGCAACATCAACACCACCGTGGTCGGCGACTACCACGCGCCGAAAGTGCGTCTGCCGGGTGCCGGTGGCGCGCCGGAGATCGCAGGTTCGGCGAAGAAGGTGCTGATCATCCTCAAGCAGTCCAACCGCGCCTTCGTCGACAAGCTCGACTTCATCACCTCGGTTGGCCACGGCGAAGGCGGCGACTCGCGCAAGCGCCTGGGTCTGCCTGGCGAAGGTCCGGTGGGCATCATCACCGACCTGTGCATCATGGAGCCGGAAGCCGGCACCCATGAATTCGTGGTCACCTCGATCCACCCGGGCGTGACCCGCGAGCAGATCGTCGCCGCCACCGGCTGGGCGATCCGTTTCGCCGACAACGTCGAGACCACCGCCGCGCCGAGCGAGGTCGAGCTGAGCGCGCTGCGTGATCTCGAAGCCCGTACCGCCGCCGCCCACGGCCAGGCACCAGGAGAAGCGTGATGCGTGACGTATTCATCTGCGATGCCATTCGCACCCCCATCGGCCGCTTCGGCGGCGGCCTGGCCGGCGTGCGCGCCGACGACCTGGCCGCGGTGCCGCTGAAGGCCCTGATCGAGCGCAACCCGAGCGTGCAATGGGCGCAGATCGACGAAGTCTTCCTCGGCTGCGCCAACCAGGCCGGCGAGGACAACCGCAACGTCGCGCGCATGGCCCTGCTGCTGGCCGGCCTGCCGGACAGTGTCCCGGGCGTGACCCTCAATCGCCTGTGCGCCTCGGGCATGGACGCGGTGGGCACGGCCTTCCGCGCCATCGCCAGCGGCGAGATGGAACTGGCCATCGCCGGCGGCGTCGAGTCGATGTCGCGCGCCCCGTTCGTCATGGGCAAGGCCGACAGCGCGTACTCGCGCAACATGAAGCTGGAAGACACCACCATCGGCTGGCGTTTCGTCAACCCGCTGATGAAGGCGCAGTACGGCGTCGATGCCATGCCGCAGACCGCCGACAACGTCGCCGACGACTATCGGGTTTCCCGCGCCGACCAGGACGCCTTCGCCCTGCGCAGCCAGCAGCGCACCGCCGCGGCCCAGGCCGCCGGGTTCTTCGCCGAAGAGATCGTGCCGGTGCGCATCGCCCACAAGAAGGGCGAGACCGTGGTCGAGCAGGACGAGCATCCACGCGCCGACACCACCCTGGAAGCGCTGGCGAAACTCAAGCCGGTCAACGGCCCGGACAAGACCGTCACCGCCGGCAACGCCTCGGGCGTCAACGACGGCGCCGCGGCGATGATCCTCGCCTCCGCCGACGCGGTGAAGAAACACGGCCTGACCCCGCGCGCGCGGGTCCTCGGCATGGCCAGCGCCGGTGTGGCGCCACGGGTGATGGGCATCGGCCCGGTGCCGGCGGTGCTCAAACTGACCGAGCGCCTGGGCCTGGCGGTCTCCGACTTCGATGTGATCGAACTCAACGAAGCCTTCGCCAGCCAGGGCCTGGCTGTACTGCGCGGTCTGGGCCTGGCCGACGACGCGCCGCAGGTCAATCCCAACGGCGGCGCCATCGCCCTCGGCCATCCACTGGGCATGAGCGGTGCGCGGCTGATCCTCACCGCCTTGCACCAGCTGGAGAAATCCGGCGGGCGCAAGGGCCTGGCGACCATGTGCGTCGGTGTCGGCCAGGGCCTGGCCCTGGCCATCGAGCGAGTGTGAACCAATGACCCCGGACCGCCGGCCTCCACGCAAGGCCGGCGGTCCGGGGTGATTGCCGAGCGGAACGAGAGTGTTACTGAGTGTGTCTAGACTCACTGATACCCTCCAGGAGTATGCAGTCATGACTTCAAGCTATTACACCGGCGAAGAGCGCAGCAAACGCATCTTCGCCATCGTCGGTGCGTCCTCGGGCAACCTGGTCGAATGGTTCGACTTCTACGTCTATGCCTTCTGCGCGATCTATTTCGCCCCCGCGTTCTTCCCCTCCGACGACCCCACGGTGCAATTGCTCAACACCGCCGGCGTGTTCGCCGCGGGCTTCCTGATGCGTCCGATCGGGGGCTGGCTGTTCGGCCGCATTGCCGACCGTCATGGGCGCAAGAATTCGATGATGATTTCCGTGCTGATGATGTGCGCGGGTTCGCTGGTGATCGCCTGCCTGCCGACCTACGCCAGCATCGGCCTGATGGCGCCGGCGCTGCTGTTGGTCGCGCGGTTGTTCCAGGGCCTGTCGGTGGGTGGCGAATACGGCACCACCGCGACCTACATGAGTGAAGTGGCCTTGCGCGGTCAGCGCGGTTTCTTCGCCTCGTTCCAGTACGTGACCCTGATCGGCGGCCAGTTGCTGGCGGTGCTGGTGGTGGTGATCCTGCAGCAACTGCTGACAGAAGATGAGCTGCGTGCCTACGGCTGGCGCATTCCGTTCGTGGTCGGCGCCTGCGCCGCGCTGGTCTCGCTGTTCCTGCGCCGTTCGCTGGAAGAAACCAGCAGCGCCGAGACCCGCAACGACAAGGAAGCCGGCAGCATCGCCGGGCTGTTCCGCCACCACAGCGCAGCCTTCATCACCGTGCTCGGCTACACCGCCGGCGGCTCGCTGATCTTCTACACCTTCACCACCTACATGCAGAAATACCTGGTGAACACCGCCGGGATGAGTGCCAAGACCGCCAGCTTCATCATGACCGGCGCGCTGTTCCTGTACATGTGCATGCAGCCGCTGTTCGGCATGCTCTCCGACCGTATCGGCCGGCGTAATTCGATGCTCCTGTTCGGTGCCCTGGGCACGATCTTCACCGTGCCGATCCTGATGGCCCTGAAGACCGTGACCAGCCCGCTCCTGGCCTTCGTGCTGATCACCCTGGCCCTGGCCATCGTCAGTTTCTACACCTCCATCAGCGGCCTGGTGAAAGCCGAGATGTTCCCGCCGCAGGTGCGCGCGCTGGGGGTGGGCCTGGCCTACGCGGTGGCCAACGCGGTGTTCGGCGGCTCGGCGGAGTTCGTCGCCCTGAGCCTGAAGTCGATCCAGCTGGAAAACGCCTTTTACTGGTACGTTACCGCGATGATGGCGATCGCCTTCCTGTTCAGCCTGCGCCTGCCGAAACAGGCCGCCTACCTGCACCACGATCATTGACCTGCCGGCGCGCCCATGACCGGCGCGCCCCGTTGAAGGACCTGTCATGACTCCACGACCGGGCAACCAGTTGTTCGATGCCTATTTCACCGCGCCCGCCATGCGCGAGATCTTTTCCGACCGTGGCCGCGTCCAGGGCCTGCTCGATTTCGAAGCCGCGCTGGCCCGCGCCGAAGCCGCGGTCGGGGTGATCCCGGCGGTGGTGGTGGCGCCGATCGAGATGGCCTGTCAGGCCGAGCGCTACGATTTCGCCGCGCTGGCCGAGGCCATCGGCATCGCCGGCAACTCGGCGATTCCGCTGGTCAAGGCGCTGGGCAAGGTGATCGCCAGCGGCGTGGCCGAGGCCGAGCGCTATGTGCACCTGGGCGCCACCAGCCAGGATGCGATGGACACCGGCCTGGTCCTGCAACTGCGCGATGCCCTGGCGCTGATCGACGACGAGCTGGCGCAACTGACCGACACCCTGGCGCGGCAGGCCAGTGCCTACGCCGATGTCCCGCTGGCCGGGCGCACCTGGCTGCAGCACGCCACGCCGGTGACCCTGGGCATGAAGATCGCCGGTTGGCTCGGCGCCCTCGACCGCAGCCGCGAGCGGCTGCGCGAACTCAAACCGCGCCTGCTGACCCTGCAGTTCGGCGGTGCGTCCGGCACCCTCGCGGCGCTGGGCGACAAAGCCCTGCCGGTAGCCGAGGCATTGGCGCGGCAACTGCAACTGAGCCTGCCGGAACAGCCCTGGCATACCCAGCGCGACCGCCTGGTGGAGTTCGCCGCGGTGCTCGGCCTGGTCGCCGGCAGCCTGGGCAAGCTGGGACGCGACGTCAGCCTGCTGATGCAGACCGAAGCCGGCGAAGTGTTCGAACCGTCGGCGCCGGGCAAGGGTGGCTCCTCGACCATGCCGCACAAGCGCAACCCGGTGGGCGCGGCGGTACTGATCGGCGCCGCGACCCGGGTTCCCGGGCTGATCGCCACGCTGTACGCGGCCATGCCCCAGGAGCACGAGCGCAGCCTCGGCCTGTGGCATGCCGAATGGGAAACCCTGCCGGAGATCTGCTGCCTGGTCTCCGGCGCGCTGCGCCAGGCGCGGATCATTGCCGAAGGGCTGGAAGTGGATGCCGCGCGCATGCGCCGCAACCTCGACCTGACCCAGGGCCTGGTCCTCGCCGAGGCGGTGAGCATCGTCCTCGCCCAGCGCCTGGGCCGCGATGCCGCGCACCATCTGCTGGAGACCTGCTGCAAGCGCGCGGTCGCCGAACAGCGTCACCTGCGCGCCGTCCTTGGCGACGATCCGCAGGTGAGCGCCGAACTCTCGGCGGACGAACTCGATCGTCTGCTCGACCCGGCCCGTTACCTCGGCCAGGCGCAAGCCTGGGTCGAGCGCGCGGTGGCCGAACACAACCGGATCCAAGCCTGAAGGAGGCTGCTGTGGGAAGCGTACAACTCGCCGATGGCGTACTGAATTACCAGCTCGACGGACCTGAAGACGCGCCGGTGCTGGTGCTGTCCAACTCCTTGGGCACCGACCTGCGCATGTGGGACACCCAGGTGCCGGCGTTCGCCGCGCATTTTCGCGTGTTGCGCTACGACACCCGCGGTCACGGCGGCTCGCTGGTCAGCGAAGGGCCTTACAGCATCGAGCAACTGGGGCGCGACGTGCTCTCGCTGCTCGATGCCCTGCAGATCGACAAGGCGCATTTCTGTGGCCTGTCCATGGGCGGCCTGATCGGCCAGTGGCTGGGGATCAACGCCCCCGAGCGGCTGAACCGGCTGATCGTCTGCAACACGGCGGCGAAGATCGCCTCGCCGGAGGTCTGGAACCCGCGGATCGAAACCGTGCTGCGCGACCGTGAAGCGGCCATGGTCGGCCTGCGTGATGCCTCGATTGCGCGTTGGTTCACTCCGGCGTATTCCGAGGCCAATCCTGAGTCGGCCAAGCGCATCACCGACATGCTCGCCGCCACCTCGCCGGATGGCTACGCGGCCAACTGCGCCGCCGTGCGCGATGCCGACTTCCGCGACCAACTCGGTGAAATCAAGGCGCCGCTGCTGGTGATTTCCGGCGCTGCCGATGCGGTGACGCCGCCCGCGGGCGGGCTGTTCATCCAGGAGCGTGTGGCCGGTGCCGAATACGCCGAATTCCAGGCCGCGCACCTGTCCAACGTCGAGGTGGGCGAGCCGTTCAGCCGCCGTGTTCTCGACTTCCTGCTGGCCCGCTGAGGAGCTGATTTCCGTGGATGAGAAACAACGTTACGACGCCGGCATGCAGGTGCGTCGCGCGGTGCTGGGCGATGCCCATGTCGACCGCAGCCTGAACAACCTGACCGAGTTCAACAGCGAGTTCCAGGAGATGATCACCCGGCATGCCTGGGGCGATATCTGGACCCGTCCCGGCTTGCCGCGGCATACCCGCAGTCTGATCACCATCGCCATGCTGATCGGCATGAACCGCAATGAAGAGTTGAAGCTGCACTTGCGTGCGGCGGCCAACAACGGCGTGACCCGCGAGGAGATCAAGGAAGTGCTGATGCAGAGCGCGATCTACTGCGGGATCCCGGCGGCCAATGCCACCTTCCACCTGGCGGAGTCGGTGTGGGATGAGCTGGGGGTCGAGTCCCGCGCCTGAAGGTGTTGTGCGCCTCTGCTCGTAGGAGCGTGGCTCGCCCGCGAAAGGACTGCAAAGCGGTCCCAGTTGCAGTGTCATCGGGGACCGCTTTGCGGTCCTTTCGCGGGCAAGCCACGCTCCTACGGCGGCGGGGGGATGAGCATCAGATGGCGGCGTTCTTCTGCCGAATCATCACCGGCCCCGCATTGCGTTCCACCGCCGCCTTCAGCTCCGGCCGCAAGCCGAGCATGAACGCCAGTTCCGCCACCACGAACAACGGCCCGACGATCAGCCCGCTGACATCGTCGACGAATGCCGGCTTGCGCCCCTCGTAGTAGTGCCCGACGAACTGGATCACCCAGCCGACCACGAACAGCCCCAGCCCGGCGCTCAGCCAGACCAGGGTGGTCTGCACCGCCAGCGCCGCCCCGGCCCACAGGCAGGCGCCGAGCAGGGCCGACATGATCACGCCCAGGCGCGTATCGAGGCGGAAATAGAACCACGCCGAGGCCAGCGCCACGACGAACGCCGGCGACAGCCACAGGCCACCCAGGGCAATCCCCGGTCGCGACAGCAGCACGGTCACCGCCACCACGATCATCGGGATCCCCACGAAATGCGTGGCGATATTGCGCGGGTCTCGGTGGTAGCTGGCATATTGACTCAAATGTTCCACGAGGTTTTTCATTGTTATTCCTCCGGTAGGGATGACCCAGCATGCCCCCGCCGATCACTCCAAGTCTGTCGCCTGCCCGACAGTCTGCGTTTCGAGGCCCATGGATGAACGAGTCGCACCTCTGGCGTGAACACCTGCAGCATGGCCACTGGTTCCGCCAGCTGTCACCCGCCCTGCAGGACAGCCTGCTGGCGGCTGCCCGTCCGCGCAGCCTGGCTGCCGGCGAACGTCTGTTCCAGCGCGGCGATGCTCCCTGCGGACTGTATGCGGTGCTGTCCGGGGCGATGCGCATCGGCGCGGTCAGCGCGGAGGGCAAGGAGGCGCTGCTGACCCTGGTGGAAGCGCCGCACTGGTTCGGCGAGATCTGCCTGTTCGACGGCCAGCCGCGCACCCACGATGCCTTTGCCGAGGGCGCGACCAGCCTGCTCTGGGTGCCGCAGGCGATGCTCCTCGGCTTGCTCGAACGGCATCCGGCGTACTGGCGCGAGTTCGCCCTGTTGATGAGCCACAAGCTGCGCCTGGCCTTCGTCGCCCTGGAACAGCAGAGCCTCAAGGGCGCCGCGCCACGGGTGGCGTTCCGTCTGTTGCAGATGGCCGCCGGGTACGGCGAGGTGGACGGGGCGCGGCGCGTGCTGCAACTGTCCCAGGAGCAGCTGGCCTTGATGCTGTCGCTGTCGCGGCAGACCACCAACCAGATCCTCAAGGCCCTGCAGCAGGACGGCGCGGTACGCCTGGGCTACGGCGAGATCGAGATACTCGATGCCGCGCGGCTGGAAGCGCTGGCGCGCGGCTGAGGCGCTGGCTGATCGAGGCTGACCAGTATCTCGATCATCGCGCGTGCGGCGGGCGACAAGCGATAGCCGGCGCGACTGACGATGCCGCAACGGGCGTTCAGGCTTTCCGGATTCACCGGCAGATTGCGCCAGTGCAGTTCCACCAGCGCCCCGGCGGCGATTTCGCCGGCGAAGGCTTCTTCCGGACCGATGCCGATGGCTTCGCTGTCCAGCACCACCTTGAGCAGGGTCGGCAGGTGTTCGGTCTGCACCTGGGGCGAGAAGTCGGTCTTGCCGCTGAGATTGGCCAGCAGCTTGCGCGCGCCGGGGAGGATCTGCGGGGTCGCCAGCGGGTACTCGAACAGGTCGTTGGTCGACAGGCTGTCCTTGGCCAGCAACGGATGCCCGGGGCGGCAGAAAAACAGGCCGCGACGGGGCGTCAGGGGCAGGGTCTGGAAGCTCGGGTCGGCTTCGAAATGACGGATATCGGCGATGAAGAATTCGATCTCTTCGCGATTCAGGGCGCGGCTGAGGTTTTCCCAGTGGTCCACGCTCAGGCGCGTCTGCACCCTGGGATGGACCTTGACGAACTGGCTCAGCGCCCGAGGCACCAGATCCGCGGCGGGGGCGGGGCCCGAGCCGAAGTGCAGTTCGCCGGCGTCGAGCTTGGTCATGCGCCGTACATCGTTGCTCAACTGATTGGCACCCTGTACCAGACGCAGGGCGTGTTGCAGCACCACTTGGCCTTCGGGCGTGGGGCGCAGGTCCTTGCTGCCACGGTCCACCAGCACGCAGCCGAATTCCTGCTCCAGGCCCTGGATGCTGCGGCTGAACGCGGGTTGGGTGATACCCATGGCCTCGGCGGCGCGGACGAAGCTGCGGTGGTCGTTGAGCGCGATGAAATAGCGCAGTTGGCGGAGATCCATGTGGGGTACCGGAGTGCGTTTGGGGACCGCTGCGCGGTCCTTCGCGGGCAAGCCACGCTCCTACGCGGAATGGCGGGGCACCACATACCCCGTAGGAGCTGGCTTGTCGTGTGACGAACCACTGCGAAGGGCGCGCAACGCGGCCCCAGGGAAAACCGGTTTTTTAAAGCCGGGCGCTTATTTCGTCAAAGAATCAATTATTGGATTGATAGCGCTTTTTTGTATAAATCAGAGAACGCTGAACGGATAGCTGATGATCAGGCGGTTCTCGTCGAACGAGTTGGTGCTGAAGTCGCGGCGCATGGTGGAGTTACGCCACTTGAACGACAGGTTCTTGAAGGTGCCGGACTGCAGGGTGTAGGCCAGTTCCGATTCCCGCGCCCATTCCTTGCCGTCGTCGACCACGGCGGTGTGCACGTTGTCACCCTTGATATAGCGGTTCATCAGGGTCAGGCCGGGTACACCGAGGGCGGCGAAGTTGTAGTCGTGACGTACCTGCCAGGAGCGTTCCTTGGCGTTGTCGAAGCTGGAGTTGTAGCTGTCGTTGGCCAGGGTGCCGCCGCTGGTGCCGTTGACCCGCATCCACAGGTCGTCGCCGCTGACTTTCTGCAGGCCGACATAGAAGGTGTTGCCGCCGTACTTGGCCGAGAGCATGGCCGAGGCGGTGCGGTTGTCCAGGTCGCCGGCGCGGGCCGAGCCGTCTTCCTTGCCGAGGAAGTAGCCGAGGTTGGCGCCCAGGGTCCAGTCGCCCAGCGGCTGGCTGTGCACCAGGTTGATGTATTGCTGCTGGTAGATGTCCTTCAGTTGCGCGTTCCACAGGCCGATCAGGGTGCGCTTGTCGTTGAAGGTGAATTCACCGCCGGCGAAGTTGAAACGGTCGGACTTGAAGGCTGTTTTGCCGTTCATGAACATGTCTTCCATGCTCGCGTCGTTGCGCGGGCTGTTGCCGCGGAACTGGCCAGCGTAGAGGGTCAGGCCGTCGATCTCCTGAGAGGTGACCTGGCCGCCGCGGAAGGTCTGCGGCAGCGAGCGACCGTCGTCGGAGCGCAGGATCGGCAGCACCGGCATCCATTCGCCGACCTTGACTTCGGTCTTCGACACCCTGGCCTTCAAGGCCACGCCGAGGCGGCCGAAATCGTCGGCCGGACGACCGTCGTCATGCACCGGCAGCAGGTGAGTGCCGGCGGTACCCTTGCCGCCATCGAGCTTGACCGAGTACAGGCCGAGCACATCGACGCCGAAGCCGACCGTGCCCTGGGTGAAGCCGGACTTCGCGTCGAGGATGAAGCTCTGCGTCCATTCCTCGCCCTTGCCCTGGGCGTTGGCCGGGTCGACGAAGTTGCGGTTGATGTAGAAGTTGCGCAGGTTCAGCGTGGCCTTGGCGTCCTCGACGAAGCCACCTTCGGCGGCGAGGGCGGGCAGGGCGCAGGTCATAGCGAGAAAGCCGGGAAGCAGGTGTCGTGCGGGGTGCGGAGTGTTCATCGTCGGTGTGTCTCTTGTTTTTATGTAAGGCGAAACGGTCCGCTGCGGCTGAAAAGAGTCACAGGAGGCGTTGCGTCTTGGGGGTGTGCTTTGGAAAAAGCGGCAGGAGGATGGTGCGGCGACGGGCGGGGAGGAATCAATTCGTAACAGGTGGAAGTGGGCGATAATCGAACGTTAACTGAATGGTTAGTTCCCCTCGGTAGCGGTCACCCCGTAGGAGCGCGGCTTGCCCGCGAAAGGGCTGCGTAGCAGTCCCATTACGGCATTGCATGGAAGAGGGACTGCTACGCAGTCCTTTCGCGGGCAAGCCGCGCTCCTACGAGGAGTCATGCGGTATACGAGGAGTCATGCGGTATACGAGGAGTCATGCGGTATACGAGAAGTCATGCGGCATACGAGAAGTCATGCGGCGTACGAGAAGAGACATGCGGCATAAAAAAGCCCACCGCGAAGGGTGGGCTCTTTGACTTCAGCCAGATGAGTCAGCCTTTCGGCGCATCCACCGCAGCCTGCTGTTGCCGGGCATCGCCGGTGCGCTCATACCAGCCGCCACCCAGCGCCTTGTACAGATTCACCTCGCTGACCAGCTGCGACAGGCGATCGGTGATCAGCGACTGCTGCGCGCTGAACAGATTGCGCTGGGCATCGAGGAACACCAGGTTGCTGTCGACGCCGATGCGGTAGCGGCGTTCGGCCAGGCGGTAGTAATCCTGGTTGGCGGCAACCAGGTCGCGCTGGGCCTGCAACTGCTCGTTGTAGGTCTGGCGCGCGGCAAGGCCATCGGAGACTTCCTGGAAGGCGGTCTGGATGGTCTTTTCGTACTTGGCGACGTTGATGTCCTTCTGGATCTTCGAGTAGTCCAGGCTCGCCTTCAGCGCGCCGGCATTGAAGATCGGCAGGCTGATCTGCGGCTGGAACAGCCAGGTCCCGGAACCACCCTTGAACAGACCGTCCATGTCCGGGCTCAGGGTCCCGGCATTGGCGGTCAGGCTGATGCGCGGGAAGAACGCCGCGCGTGCCGCGCCGATATTGGCGTTGGCCGCTTTCAGCAGGTGTTCGGCTTCCATGATGTCGGGACGCCGGGTCAGCAGGTCGGACGGCAGGCCGGCGGGCATTTCCGCCAGCAGGTCGGCGTCCAGCGGCATGGCCGCCGGCAGGTTCACCGGCAGGCCGGCACCGACCAGCAGGGTCAGGCTGTTGAGGTCCTGGGCCACCAGGCGCTGGTACTGCGCCAGCTTGACCCGCGCGCCTTCGACGGCGGTGCGCGCCTGGCTCAGGTCGAGGGCCGAGGCCACGCCGACGTCGCTGCTGCGCTGGGTCAGCTTGTAGCTTTCCTCGTAGGTCTTCAGGGTCTCGCCGGTCAGCTTGAGCAGGGCCTGGTCCGCCTGCCAGGTGAAGTACGCATTGGCGACGCTGGCCACCAGGGCGATCTGCGTCGAGCGGCGTGCCTGTTCACTGGACAGGTAGGTTTCCAGGGCCTGCTCGCTCAGGCTGCGAACCCGGCCGAACAGGTCCAGCTCGTAGGCGCTGACGCCCACGGTGGCCGAATACTGGCTGGAGATCGACGACTGGCCGGTCTGCGACATGTCCGCCGGCAGCCGCTGGCGCGAACCGCTGCCGTTGGCCGAAACCGCCGGGAACAGGTCGGCGCGCTGGATGCGGTACTGCGCGCGGTAGGCGTCGATGTTCAGCGCCGCGACGCGCAGGTCGCGGTTGTTCTCCAGCGAGCCCTGGATCAGTTGCTGCAGCGCCGGGTCATGGAAGAACTGGCGCCAGCCTTGCTCGGCCGCGGCGACCTGGGCCGACTCGGTCGGCGAATACGCCGGGCCCGCGGGCCACTGGGTCGCCACCGGCGACTCGGGGGTCTTGTACTCGGGGATCAGCGAGCATCCGCCCAGGATGAACGCGGTGACCGCCAGGGATAACAGGGACTTGGTCATTGCCCAGCCTCATAGCGTGGAGTTTCAGGTGTGACGTCCTTTTCCGGCGCCTTGCTGCCGAACCACGACGACACGCTTACGAAGAACAGCGGTACCCAGAAGATGGCCAGGACGGTCGCGGTGATCATGCCGCCGATCACCCCGGTACCGATGGCGTGCTGGCTGCCCGAGCCCGCGCCGCTGGCGATGGCCAACGGTACCACGCCGAGAATGAACGCCAGCGAGGTCATGATGATCGGCCGCAGACGCATGCGACAGGCCTCGATCGCCGCGTCGATCAGGCTGCGGCCCTGCTCGTGCAGTTCCTTGGCGAATTCGACGATGAGGATCGCGTTCTTCGCCGCCAGACCGATGGTGGTCAACAGACCCACCTGGAAGTACACGTCGTTGGACAGCCCGCGCAGACTGGTGGCCAGCAGCGCACCGATGATCCCCAGCGGCACCACCAGCATCACCGCGATCGGAATCGACCAGCTTTCGTACAGTGCCGCCAGGCAGAGGAACACCATCAGCAGCGACAGGGCGTACAGCGCCGGTGCCTGGGAGCCCGACAGGCGCTCCTCGTAGGACAGGCCGGTCCAGGAGTAACCGATGCCCGCCGGCAGTTGCGCGGCGATGCGCTCGACTTCGGCCATGGCCTCACCAGTGCTGTAGCCGGGCGCCGGCGCACCGAGGATTTCCACCGCCTCGACGCCGTTGTAACGCGACAGCTTCGGCGAGCCGTAGATCCACTCGCCCTTGGCGAAGGCGGAGAACGGCACCATCTCGCCGGCGGCGTTGCGCACGTACCACTTCTGCAGGTCTTCCGGGCTCATCCGCGACGAGGCTTCGCCCTGGATGTAGACCTTCTTGACCCGGCCACGGTCGATGAAGTCGTTGACGTAGCTGGCGCCCAGGGCGATCGACAGGGTGCTGTTGATGTCGGCGATGGTCACGCCCAGGGCACTGGCACGCTCGTCGTCGACGGTCAGCTGGTACTGCGGCTCGTCGTTCAGGCCGTTCGGACGCACCGCCGAAAGGATCTTGCTCTGCGCGGCCATGCCGAGGAACTGGTTGCGCGCTTCCATCAGCTTGTTGTGGCCGACGCCGGCGCGGTCCTGGAGGAACACGTCGAAACCGGTGGCGTTACCCAGCTCCAGTACCGCCGGCGGGGCGAAGGCGAAGACCATCGCGTCGCGGAAGCTGAAGAAGTGCTGCTGGGCGCGGGCCGCCAGTTTGAACACGCTGTTCTCGGCGGAGCGCTCGTCCCACGGCTTGAGCATGATGAAGGCCATGCCCGAGCTCTGGCCGCGGCCGGCGAAGTTGAAGCCGGTCACGGTGAACACCGAAGCCACGGTATCGGCTTCCTTGTCCAGCAGGTACTCGCGCATCTGGTCGACCACCACCTGGGTGCGCTCGGCACTGGAACCGGCCGGGGTCTGCACCTGGGCGAACAGTACGCCCTGGTCTTCTTCCGGGAGGAACGCGGTGGGGATGCGGGTAAACAGCCAGATCATGCCGACCACGATCAGCAGGTAGGCCAGCAGGTACGGCGCCTTGTGCCGCAGCATGTTGCCGACGCCGCGCTCGTAGCTGCGCACGCTGCGGTCGAAGTTGCGGTTGAACCAGCCGAAGAAGCCGCGCTTGGCGGTGTGGTGCTCGCCTTTCTTCAGCGGCTTGAGCATGGTGGCGCACAGCGCCGGGGTGAAGATCAGCGCCACCAGTACCGACAGGGCCATGGCCGAGACGATGGTGATGGAGAACTGCTTGTAGATCACCCCGGTGGAGCCGCCGAAGAACGCCATCGGCAGGAGTACCGCCGAGAGCACCAGGGCGATACCGACCAGGGCGCCCTGGATCTGGCCCATGGACTTCTTGGTCGCTTCCTTGGGTGACAGGCCCTCTTCGGACATCACCCGCTCGACGTTTTCCACCACGACGATGGCGTCGTCCACCAACAGGCCGATGGCCAGGACCATGCCGAACATGGTCAGGGTGTTGATGCTGAAGCCGGCCGCCGCGAGGATGCCGAAGGTGCCGAGCAAGACCACCGGCACCGTCATGGTGGTGATCACCGTGGCGCGGAAGTTCTGCAGGAACAGGTACATCACCAGGAACACCAGGACGATCGCTTCGATCAGGGTGTGGATCACACCGCTGATGGACTCGGTCACCACCGGGGTGGTGTCGTACGGGAAGACCGCCTTCATGCCTGGCGGGAAGAACGGTTCCAGGTCGGAGATGGTCTTGCGCAGCGCCTTGGCGGTATCCAGGGCGTTGGCGCCGGTGGCCAGTTTCACCGCCAGGCCGGACGCCGGCTTGCCGTTGAACTGGGCGCTGACCGCGTAGTTTTCACCGCCCAGGCCGACCGTGGCGACATCGCCCAGGCGCACCTGCGAGCCATCCCGGTTGACCTTGAGCAGGATCCTTTCGAACTGCTCGGCGGTCTGCAGGCGGGTCTTGCCGATGATGGTGGCGTTGAGTTGCTGGCCGGGCAGGGCGGGCAGGCCGCCGAGCTGGCCGGAGGAAACCTGGACGTTCTGCGCGGCGACCGCGGTCTTCACGTCGACCGGGGTCAGCTGGTACTTGTTCAGCTTGGCCGGGTCGAGCCAGATGCGCATCGCGTACTGGGCACCGAAGACCTGGAAGTCACCGACACCGGCGGTCCGCGAAATCGGGTCCTGCATGTTGGAGACGATGTAGTTGGCCAGGTCGTCCTTGGTCATGCTGCCGTCTTCCGACACCAGGCCGATCACCAGCAGGAAGTTCTTCACCGCCTTGGTCACGCGGATACCCTGCTGCTGCACTTCTTGCGGTAGCAGCGGGGTGGCCAGGTTCAGCTTGTTCTGCACCTGGACCTGGGCGGTATCGGGGTTGGTGCCCTGCTCGAAGGTGGCGGTGATGGTCATGCTGCCGTCGGAGTTGCTCTCCGACGACACATAACGCAGGTTGTCGATACCGTTGAGTTGCTGCTCGATCACCTGGACCACGGTGTCCTGCACGGTCTGCGCGGACGCGCCCGGGTAGCTCACGGCGATGGCGATCGCCGGCGGGGCGATGCTCGGGTACTGGTTGATCGGTAACTTGAGGATCGACAGCGCGCCGACCAGCATGATCACCAGGGCGATCACCCAGGCGAAGATCGGGCGATCGATAAAGAATCTCGACATGGTTTACTCCCCTTTGGCCCCTGCGCTCGCGGCACTGGCCTGGGTTGGCTGGGCAGGTTTGACGTTGGTCGCTTCGCTGACCTTCACCTCGACGCCTGGCTTGACGAACTGCAGGCCTTCGGTGATCAGACGGTCACCGGCACTCAGGCCTTCCTCGACCAGCCAGTCGTTGCCGACGGTGCGGCTGGCCTTGAGCTGACGCAGTTCGACCTTGTTCTCCTGGTTGACCACCAGGGCGGTGGCCTGGCCCTTGAGGTCACGGGTCACGCCTTGTTGCGGGGCGAGGATCGCGGTCTCGTTGATGCCGTTGTTGAGGCGGGCGTGGACGAACATGCCGGGCAGCAGGTTGTGTTCCGGGTTGGGGAACACGGCGCGCAGGGTCACCGAACCGGTGGTCTGGTCGACCGACACCTCGGAGAACTCCAGGCGACCTTCCTGGGCATAGGTGCTGCCGTCTTCCAGCTTCAGGGTGACCTTGGCCGCGTTGTCGCCGACCTTCTGCAGCCTGCCGCTTTCCAGTTCACGGCGCAGTTTCAGCAGTTCGGCGGAGGACTGCGTGACGTCGACGTAGATCGGGTCGAGCTGCTGGATCACCGCCATGGCGGTGGCCTGGCCGTTGCTGACCAGCGCGCCCTCGGTGACGTTGGAGCGCCCGATCCGGCCGCTGAGCGGGGCGAGAACCTTGGTGTAGCGCAGATCGATCTCGGCGCTTTTCAGCGAAGCTTCAGCCTGCAAACGTTTGGCCTGGGCATCGTCGTATTCCTGGCGGCTGACCGCCTGCTCGTTCACCAGCTGCTTGTAGCGGTCGGACAGCGACTTGGTGGATTGCAGGTTGGCCTTGGCGCTGGCCAGGGTCGCCTCGTACACCGACGGGTCGATCTGGTACAGCTGCTGACCTTCCTTCACGTCGCTGCCTTCCTTGAACAGGCGCTTGAGAATGATGCCGTTGACCTGCGGACGGACTTCCGCCACCCGGTAGGCGATGGTGCGCCCCGGCAGATCGGAGACGAGGGTATAGGATTGGGCCTGGAGGGTAACGACGCCGACCTGAGGAGCCTGCGCCACGGGCGCCGCTTCTTCCTTTTTACAGCCGCTGAGCAGTGTTGCCAGGGCGACGGCGGATACCAGAGCGGTAACAGCTGGCTTGAATTGCATGAAGATCCTCGGGTCAGAAAGAGCTGAAGACGCTCAAGAGTAATGGAAAACGGGTTGTCGGAAATATCACTTCCGGCTAGATAAGTAGCATGCTAAGGAATATACTTACATTCATGCTTGTTTGTAAACACCCGCTACCTTGTCCTGCGAATCCAGCAAGGCGCGAAACCCGAACTCCCGGAACGCGGCCAAACCCCGCCGCACCGGTTTAGAAACCGCTCGCCCGATGCAGGCGCGCGGCCCCTTGATGAGGTTGCACTGCCATGGTCCGTCGAACCAAAGAGGAAGCACGGGAAACCCGTAACCAGATCCTCGAAGCTGCGGAAAAAGCCTTCTATAAACGTGGGATCGCACGTACCACCCTGGCGGATATCGCCGAACTGGCCGGGGTCACCCGCGGTGCGATCTACTGGCATTTCGACAATAAGGCCGAGCTGGTGCAGGCCCTGCTCGACAGCCTTCAGGAGCCCCTGGACGCCCTGGCCCGGGCCAGCGAAAGCGAGGACGAACTCGATCCGCTGGGCTGCATGCGCAAACTGCTGGTGCAACTGATGCACCAGATGGCCAGCGACTCCAAGACGCGTCGTATCAATGAAATCCTCCACCACAAATGTGAATTCACCGATGAGATGTGCGAGATCCGTGTGCAACGCCAGAACGCGGTGATCGACTGCCATGAGCGCATCAGCTGTTCGCTGGGCAACGCCATCAAGCGTGGCCAACTGCCTGCGGATATGGACCCGGAACGCGCGGCGCTGGCGTTGTTCGCCTACATCGACGGGCTGATCCGGCGCTGGCTGCTGCTGCCCGACAGCTTCGACCTGTTCGAGGATGCCGAGCGCCTGGTCGATACCGGGCTGGACATGCTGCGCTTGAGCCCCTCCCTGCGCAATTGAGGTTTTGTGAGCAATTGTGAAGCCTTGTATTCGCAATTGCCTTGAGTTGTGTCAGACGCCGGCCTGGGCAAGAATCAGACCGGCGTCTTCATTATGTAGGCAAGCGCCGTCTAAATACTTAGCTGGCTAATTAAATTTTCTTCATCGAGTCCGGACATGACTGCGCAGACCCCGACAATCAAAGGCGCCGATCAACCGTTGCGGGGGATCGCCCTGATCTGTCTGGCGGTGCTGCTGTTTGCCAGCCATGACGCGCTGTCCAAATACCTGTCGGGTTTCTACGCCATCGTCATGGTGGTGTGGGCGCGCTACGTGGTGCACACCCTGCTGATGCTGGTGGTGTTCGTGCCGCGCACCGGGCTCTCGGCGGTGGTGCGCACGCGCCGGCCGCTGCTGCAGCTGGCGCGGGCACTGTGCCTGATCGGCACCAGCCTGCTGTTCACCACCGGCCTGCGCTATATCCCCCTGGCCGAGGCCACGGCGGTGAACTTCCTCGCGCCGCTGATGGTGACCGCGCTGTCGGTGCCCTTGCTGGGCGAGCGGGTGACCCGTGGGCAATGGCTCGCGGTGTCGGCGGGCTTCATCGGCGTCCTGATCGTGATCCGTCCCGGCGGGGTGCTGTTCACCCCGGCGATCCTGCTGCCCCTGGGTTCGGCATTCTGCTTCGGCTGCTACCAGTTGCTGACGCGCAAGCTCAGCACCACCGACAGCCCGACCACCAGCAACTTTCTCACCGGGATCTTCAACAGCCTGATCATGACGGCCCTGGTGCCCTTCTTCTGGAGCGTGCCGAGTTTCACCCATGCCCTGTTCATGCTCGGCCTGGGGACCTGCGGCATGCTCGGTCACATGCTCCTGACCTCGGCCTTCAAGCATGCCGCGCCGGCCCTGCTGGCGCCGTTCAGCTACGGCCAGATCCTCTTCGCCGGGATGTTCGGCTACCTGATCTTCGACCACAGCCCGGATGCCTTCGGCGTGGTCGGGATCGCCATCATCTGCTTCAGCGGCCTGGCCGTGGCCTGGGTCCAGCGGCGGCGCTGATCAGTGCCCGCGCAGCTCGCGGTTGGGCAGGGCCAGCGCGGCGGCCAGGCCCAGCAGCGAGATCGACGCACTGCCCAGCAGCAGGTTGCGGAAGGTCACCGACAGCTCGGCCTGCACCTGCAGGCTCGCCTCGCCGGCGCGCAGGCTGCCGAGCAGGGCTTCGCCGGCCAGGGCATAGCCGCCGTCCTGCAGCATCGCCAGCAACAAGGCCGACATCAGGGCCACGCCCACGGCGCCGCCGAGTGAGCGGAACAGGTTGGTGGTACTGGTCGCCACGCCGATGTCCCTGGCCTGCACCGCGCTCTGCGCCGCCACCAGCGAGGTGGGGAACTGGGCACCGCTGGCGATGCCGGTGAGCAGCATGAACAGGCCGCCGAGCAGCGTCGAGGAGGGCGGGCTCAGGGCCATGCCGACGATGGCCAGGGGCATCAGCGTGCTGCCGAAGAGAATCTGCGGCTTGAAGCGTCCGGTCAGGTTGGTCAGGCGCCCCGCGCAATAGGCGCCGATCGGCAGGCCCATGGCCAGCGGCAACAGGTGCAAGGCGGCGCTGTCGGCCCCGGCGCCGGTGATGCTCTGGAAGCGCAGCGGCATCAGCATGGTCAGGGAGATGGCCTGGAAGCTGGTGAAGAAGATCGTGCACCAGCACAGCACGGCGACGCGGTTGCCGAACAGCTTGAGCGGCAGCAGCGGTTCCGGCGCACGGCGTTCGTGCAGGACGAACAGGGTCAGGCCGAACACCGCGGCCGCCAGCAGTGCCAGTACCGCCTCGCTGTGCCAGGCATGGCCCTGGCCGATCAGGGTGATCGCCAGGAGCAGGGCGCTGAGGCCGAGGATCAGCAGCAGGGCGCCGGGATAGTCCACCTTCGCCTCCCGCTGCGGCGTCGCCAGCCCGCGCAGGCTGTTGCGCGTCACCCACCAGGCGGTCAGGCCCAGCGGCAGGTTGAGCCAGAACACCCAGCGCCACGACAGGTACTCGGTCAGCAGCCCGCCGAGCACTGGGCCGGTGACGCTGGCGGCGGCGTACATGCTGCTGAAATAGCCCTGGTAGCGCCCGCGTTCCCGTGGCGCCACCAGGTCGCCGAGGATCGCCTGGCTGACCGAGACCATGCCGCCGGCACCGATGCCCTGGACCACCCGGGCCAGCACCAGTTGCTCCATGTTCTGGGCCATGGCGCAGAACACCGAGGCGAGGGTGAAGATCGCCGTGCCACTGAGGATCATGCGCCGACGGCCATAGAGATCGCCGAGCTTGCCGTAGATCGGCGTGGCCACGGTCATGGCCACCATGTAGCCGGAAATCACCCAGGCCAGCAGGCCGACATCATTGAACTGCGCGGAGATCGCCGGCATCGACACGGCGATGATGGTCTGGTCGAGGGCGCCGAGGAAAATCGCCAGCATCAGGGCGACGAGGACGGTGCGGATGGCGGGTTGCGGCGGGGTGTGGGGTAGGGTCACGGAGGGGCTCGGCTCATGGCCGATCGGGACCGCGTTGCGGTCCTTCACGGGCAAGCCACGCTCCTACGGCTTGATGCGATTCTTGCGTAGGAGCGTGGCTTGCCCGCGAAGGGCCGCAACGCGGCCCCCTCGGCTGTCTTGAATAGTATGTCCGAGTGTAACCAATAGCTTGCTAAGAGTCTCGCTGGCCTACCTCAGCGCACTCAGCGTCGCCGTATGCGGCACGCAATGCGCCAGCGAACAGCTTGCCGCCGACCATGGCTGATTGCGCGCCTGCTCGACCCGCCAGGCGGCGGTCGCATAGAGCCCCATGACGGCGGCGATGGCGCAGACGATGGCGCATTTCCTGGATTTGACACCCATGATGCTGACCTCCGGCAACCCACACATACGGTTACAAGGATAGTCCAGCACCCGTGGTGTCGCTCAGGGCAGGTCGCGATCCCACTCCGGTGGGTCGCGGAAGCGCTCGGCGAGGAAATCCAGCATGCTGCGCAAGGTCGCCGGCATGTGCTTGCGCGAGGTGTACACCGCATTGAGGTTGAGCGTCCGGGGTCTGGCCTCGGGCAGCAGGCGGATCAGTTCGCCGCTGCGCAGCGGGCCGTGGGCCAGGTAGCTCGGCAGCATGGCGATCCCGGCACCGGCCAGGGTCGCCTGCTGCAGGGTCAGCGCTTCGTTGGCGCTGATGTTGCCGTGGATCGGTACCGACACGCTTTCGCCGTCCACCTCGAAATGCCAGAGGCTGTGGCCGAAATAGGAGTGGGTCAGGCAGTTGTGCTGGCTGAGGTCCTGCACCACCCGCGGCGCCGGATGCTCGCGCAGGTACGCGGGCGCCGCGCAGATCACCGAATGACACACGCTCAGGCGCCGGGCGATCAGGTTCGGGTCGATATCGTTGCTGGTGCGGATCGCCAGGTCGATGCGCTCGTCCACCAGGTTGACGGTGCGATCGAGCATCTGCAGATCGACCTTCACTTGCGGGTAACGCCGCACGTATTCGGCAATCGCGTCCACCAGTTGCGCCTGACCGAACGAGGTGCTGACGCTGATGCGCAACTCACCGCGCGGTGCCTGGTCCGGCGTGCTGACCGCCGCCTGCAGGTCTCCGGCCAGCTCCAGCATCTGCCGGCAGCGTGGCAGGGTCTCCTTGCCGGCGGCGGTCAGGCTCAGTTTGCGCGTGGTGCGCTGCATCAGCCTTGCGCCGACCCAGTTCTCCAGGTCGGCCAGATAGCGGGAAATCACCGGACGCGACAGGTCCAGATGATCGGCGGCGGCGGACTGGCTGCCGAGGTCGACCACGGTGACGAAGACCCGCATGGCGGTAAGGCGGTCCATGGATATGTCCGATTTCAGAAACAAACTATGTCGAAGCATCGCATTTTTTGCTGCGAATCGTGCAACTAAGCTGTGGGACATCATCTTGCACAGGATTCCGCGATGCTTCGTCTTCTCTCTTTGCGCCGTTTGCTGCCGGCCCTGCTTGCCCTGCTCTGGTTCACCCGCGCCGTGGCCGCCGAGGCGCCGCTGCAACTGACGGTCTACAACCCGGGCACCGAGGCGCTGTTCCCGGTCACCTCGGTGATCGTCAGTGGCGCCCACGACGCCATCCTCATCGATGCCCAGTTCGGCAAGGCCCAGGCCGAGCAGGTAGTGGCAAAACTGAAGGCCAGCGGCAAGCAGCTGACCACGATCTACATCAGCCACGGCGACCCGGATTACTACTTCGCCCTCGACACCGTGCTGCGTGCATTCCCGGATGTACGGGTGGTCGCCTCGCAGCCGACCGTCGAGCACATCAAGCAGACCATGGACGCCAAGCTCGCCTACTGGGGCCCGCAGATGGGCGCCGACAAACCGCGGCGCCTGGTGTTGCCGGACGTGCTCGAGGGTGACCGGCTGATGCTCGAAGGCCAGGTGCTGCAGGTGGTCGGCCTCGACGGCCCGCAGCCGGACCGCAGCTTCGTGTGGATTCCATCGATCAAGGCGGTGGTGGGCGGCATCCTGATCGCGGAAAACCAGCATGTGTGGATGGCCGACACCCAGACCGCGCAGTCCCATGCCGACTGGCTTGCCGGCCTGGCCCGGATCGAGCGCCTGGAGCCGACAGTGGTGGTTCCCGGTCATTACCTGGGCGCCAGCAGCGGCTCGCTGGAGGCGGTGCGTTTTACCGGCAACTACATTCGCGCCTTCGATGAGGAAACCGTCCGTGCGGCCAATGCCGATGCGCTCATCGCGGCAATGAAGAAACGTTACCCGGGCCTGGGCGAGGAAAGCTCGCTGGAGCTGAGCGCCAAGGTCGCCAAGGGCGAGATGCAGTGGTAACCCGTTCAATCCGATAGGAGGTTTTTCATGAGCAAGATCGCAATCATCGGTGCTACCGGACGTGCCGGCAGCCAGTTGCTGGAAGAGGCCCTGCGCCGTGGTCACAGCGTCACCGCCATCGCCCGCGATCCGGCGGCGCTGCAAGGGCGTGCCGGGGTGACCACGGTTGCCCTGGACATCAAGGATGGCGCCGCGCTGCAACAGGCCCTGAGCGGGCACGACGTGGTGCTGAGTGCCGCGCATTTCTCCGGTATTCCCGCCGCCACCCTGCTGGGCCCGGCGAAGCAGGCCGGGGTCAAGCGCGTGCTGGTGGTGGGCGGGGCGGGCAGCCTGTTGCTGCCGGACGACTCGCGAGTGATCGACAGCCCGGACTTTCCCGAAGCCTACAAGGCCGAGGCCAGCGCTGGCGCGGTCTACCTCGACACCCTGCGTCAGGAGAAGGAACTGGACTGGACCTTCCTTTCGCCGTCGGCGGAATTCGTCGAAGGCGCGCGCACCGGCCAGTACCGGCTGGGCCAGGATCACCTGCTGATCGGCGCGGACGGCAAGAGCTGGATCACCTTCGCCGACTACGCGATTGCCTTGCTGGATGAGGTGGAGAAGCCGGCGCATTCGCGGCAGCGGTTTACTGTCGGCTATTGAGTCGTCGGCGCTGCGAAGGGCCTGGAACTGGCTTGCCTGCGAAGGACCTGGAACTGGCTTGCCCGCGGAGGGCCTGTAGGAGCGTGGCTTGCCCGCGAAAGGACCGCGCAGCGGTCCCGATAGCGGTGAGGTCTGGGACCGCTGGCGCGGTCCTTTCGCAGGCAAGCCAGCTCCTACGGGTCTTTCGCAGGCAAGCCACGTTCCTGCAGGTTGATGTCAGCGTTTTTGCGCCTGACCCTCCAACCACGCCATCAACTCCAGCAACCCCGTCCCCGCCACCTTCCCCGGCATCACCAGGTAATACGCCTTCCCCGTCGCCACCTTGAGCCCGAACGGCATCACCAGCCGTCCACTGGCCAGGTCCTCGCCGATCAGCGCCCAGTCGCCGATCGCCACCCCGGTGCCCTGCGAGGCCATGGCCATCGCCATGTCCAGGGTCTCGAAATGCTGGCGCTTGCCCTGGATCTCCAGGCCACTGCCCGCCGCCTCCAGCCAGGTCTGCCAGTCCCGCTCGTCCCGCGATGGATGCAGGAGCATCTGCCCGCGCAGGTCCGTCACCTCGCGCAACGCTGCCTTGCCCGCCAGCAGTTGCGGCGAACAGACCGGCGTCAGTTGCTCGTCGAACAGCTTCAGCGCCTGCGTTCCGGGCTCCGGCTCGGGGCCATAGACCACCGCGGCATCGAAGCCCTCGCGACGAAAATCCACGCCGTGCTGGATGGTGGTGGTCAACTCCACCGGCACGTCCGGGCGCAACGCCTGCCATTCCATCAGGCGCGGCAGCAGCCAGCGCATCACGCAGGTCGGCGCCTTGAGCTGCAAGGTGCTGTGCGGTGCGCCGATCTGCTGCATACCGTCCTCGAGCAGCGCGAATACCTGCTGCACCCGCGGCAGCCACTCCTGACCTTCGCGGGTCAGGCTCAGGCCGCGGGCCTGGCGGATGAACAGGGGGTAGCCGAGGTGTTCTTCCAGCCCGGCAATCTGGCGGCTCACCGCTCCCTGGGTCAGGTACAGCTGCTGCGCCGCGCGGGTGAAATTGCAGCACTGGGCGGTGATCAGGAAGGTGTGCAGGGCGGGGAGGGGCGGGAGTCTTTTCATGTGTCGTAAGCCATGACTGGGGCGCATGGCTAGTATGAGGAACTTTGCATTGTGCCGGTAGCCGCCCGGCGGTCCAATGAAGTCCTTGTTCCGAATACAGACAACAGGCGACAGAACATGGCGACGTGCGGCGAAGTGCTGGTAAAACTCCTCGAAAACTACGGTGTCGACCATGTGTTCGGCATCCCTGGCGTGCACACCGTCGAGCTCTATCGCGGGCTTGCCTCGTCCAGCATTCGCCACATCACCCCACGCCACGAGCAAGGCGCTGGCTTCATGGCTGACGGCTATGCGCGGACCCGCGGCAAGCCGGGGGTCTGCTTCATCATCACCGGCCCGGGCATGACCAACATCACCACCGCCATGGGCCAGGCCTACGCCGACTCGATCCCGATGCTGGTGATTTCCAGCGTGCAGTCGCGCAACGCCCTGGGCGGCGGTCGCGGCAAGCTGCATGAGCTGCCGAACCAGAGCGAACTGGTGTCCGGTGTCGCCGCCTTCTCCCATACCCTGATGAGCGCCGACGACCTGCCGGCGGTGCTGGCGCGCGCGTTCGCCGTGTTCGACGGCGCCCGCCCGCGGCCGGTGCATATCGAGATTCCCCTGGACGTGATCGTCGAGGAGGCCGATCACCTGCTGGGCAGCGAGCCGGTACGGGTCGATCGCGCCGGTGCCGCGTCGGCGCCGGTGGCGAAGATGGCGACCATGCTGGCGGCCGCCCAGCGTCCCCTGATCCTCGCCGGTGGCGGTGCGATCGCCGCCAGCGCCGCGCTGACCCTGCTGGCCGAGTACCTGCAGGCCCCCACCGCGCTGACCATCAACGCCAAGGGCATGTTGCCGTCCCATCACCCGCTGCTGATCGGCTCGACCCAGTCGCTGGTCGCCACCCGCGAACTGGTGCGCGAGGCCGATGTGGTCCTGGCGATCGGCACCGAACTGGCCGAGACCGACTACGACGTCACCTTCAAGGGCGGTTTCGAGATCCCCGGGACCCTGCTGCGCATCGACATCGATCCGGACCAGACCGTGCGCAACTATCCGCCGAAGCTGGCCCTGGTCGCCGATGCCGGCGAGGCCAGCGACGCGCTGCTGCGCGCGCTCGCCGAGCAGCCGGCGCCGGTGCGGGCTGACGACTGGGGCCAGGCCCGCGCCGCGCGCCTGCGGGAAACCCTGGCCAGCCAGTGGGATGCCGCGGCCAAGGCGCAGACCCTGTTCCTCGAAAGCATTCTCGAAGTGCTGCCGGATGCGGTGCTGGTGGGCGATTCGACCCAGCCGGTGTACACCGGCAACCTCACCCTGGACCTGGACCAGCCGCGTCGCTGGTTCAACGCCTCCACCGGCTACGGCACCCTCGGCTACGCCCTGCCGGCCGCCATGGGCGCCTGGCTGGGCAGCGCGGCGAACCCGGCGCAGCGGCTGCCGGCGGTGTGTCTGATCGGCGATGGCGGCATCCAGTTCACCCTGCCCGAACTGGCCAGCGCGGTGGAGGCGCAAGTGCCACTGATCGTCCTGCTGTGGAACAACCAGGGCTACGAAGAGATCAAGCGCTACATGGTCAACCGTGCCATCGAGCCGGTGGGCGTGGACATTCACACGCCGGACTTCGTCACCATCGCCAAGGGCTTTGGTTGCGTGGCCGAGGTGGCCAATGACGTGGCCGCACTGCAGGCGGCGCTGGTCGCCGCCGCCGCTCGCCAGGGCCCGACACTGATCGAGATCGACCAGCGTCGCTGGAGCGAAGCCGTTCTGGCCTAGATCGCGTTGCGCAGGCGCGCCATGTCCCGCAAGGGCGGCGCGCCGTACAGCCGGCTGTATTCGCGGCTGAACTGCGACGGGCTCTCGTAGCCCACCCGATAACCCGCAACCGCCGCCTCCAGTCCGTCGTTGAGCATCAACCGACGGGCCTCCTGGAGGCGCAGCTGTTTCTGGTACTGCAAGGGGCTCATCGAGGTCACCGCCTTGAAGCGGTGATGCAGGGCCGAGGCGCTGAGGTTCACTTCCCTGGCCAGGTCCTCGATGCGCAGCGGTTTGTCGAAGTGATCGTTGAGCCACTGGATGGCCTGGCAGACGCGATGGGTCTGGCTGTTGGCCATGGCGATTTCGTACAGGCGATGCCCCTGTTGCCCACGCAGCAGGCGGTAGAGGATTTCCCGGCGGATCAACGGTGCGAGCACCGGGATGTCTTTCGGCGTGTCCAGCAGGCGGATCAGGCGCAGCAAGGCATCGATCAAGGCAGCGTCGACCCGCTCGACATACAGCCCGCGCCCGGAGGCGCTGGGAACGCCCATCGGGCCGGCATCGGCGATCAGGTTGTTGATTTCCGCCGGGTCGATATCCAGGCGAATGCCCAGGCTCGGGTTTTCCGGGCTGGCGTCGAGGTACACGCCGCTGATCGGCATCGCCACCGACACCACCATGTAATGCAGCGGGTCATAGACGTAGCGCTCTTCGCCCAGGTGCACCGCCTTGCTGCCCTGGGCGAGGAGGCACAGGGCCGGCTGTGTCAGGGCAGGCATCGAGCGGATGTTTTCCTCGTGGATGACCAGGCACAGGTCCTTGATCGCCGAAGGTTCGCCGGGCACGGCGGCGGCGTGCCGGCGCACCAGGTCGGCCAGTTCCTGGCGCCTGGATTCGAGAGCGGGATCGAGCGGGTCGGCGTCTGACATGGAGATGAGTCCTCGGCGGGTTGTCGCAGCATAGGTTTGGGCAAGTCCGGACGCTAGCCGAAAGCTGTCGGTTTCTTGCACGATCCTGCGGGTGGCTGCCGTCTGTCGGTAAATTGAAGCGATTGCGTGTGCCTGAAGGCGAACCCGTCGGGTGTGCGTCGGCGCAGGCCTGGTCGCGAGCCTGCACGGCCTGCCATGCAGGATCAGGCAATCCGCGGACAGCATTCGCCTAACGCCGGCTGACACCCGTGGGTAATCTTGGCTACCTGGCAGTTTCCCTCTGGCCCGTTACAGGAGCACCGCACATGACGCCATCGCAACCGGTCAGCCATCTTTCCTTCGTGCGCGCCTGCGCGGGGCGTTCCGCCGAGCTGGGCGAGCGTCTCGCGCAACTGCTCGAACCCAGCCGCGGCACGCCGGGTTGTCTGGGTTTCAGCCTGCAGCGTTCGACCTGCGACGGTGATCTCTGGTTGCTCAGCAGCCAGTGGCGCGACCAGGCGGCGATGCACGGTTACTTCAATTCGCCGAACCTGCGGGTGTTCGGCGAACTGGTGCAGGCGCGGGTGCTGGAGAGTCTCGATCTGCACACCTTCAGCGCCCCCGGCGTAGAATGAGCGCCTTTTTCCCAATCGATGTGGATGTAACCGGCATGGCGCGCAGAGTATTCGTGGGTTTCGAAGCGGTATCGGCAGTGGTTCCCGGCGAAGGCGGCTACAGCGCCGCGATCGCGGTGAAGGGCCTGGGCGCCACTGGCGCGCCGCGTTTTCACAAGGTGCTGCCGGGGCAGATCTTCAAGACCGCCACGGCCGCCGACGAAGCGGCCAGTGCCGAACTGGAGCGCCTGAACGGCGTCAGCGCCGACGCCGAACTGGTCTGGTAGGCGCTCAAGCCTGTGGGCGGGCCATCTTGAACAGGTTGCCCAGCTCGAAATAATCCGCCGGTCCGCCACCACGCAGGATCGGCTGTGCCGCGGCGGTGTCGTAGATACCGTCCTTGAGCAGATGCTCGGCGATATGCACCGCCACCACCTCACCCAGGATCAGCCAGCTCGGCACCAACTGCTGGTCGGCACGCTGCAGCTGGATGATCTGACTCACCTTGCATTCGAACGACACCGGGCTTTCCTGCACCCGCGGCACCGCGATCACCCGCGACGGTGCCGCGGTCAGTTGGCTCAGGGCGAACTCGTCGACCTCCGGCGGCACTGCCGCGCAGCTCTGGTTCATCGCCTCGGCCAGTGGGCGGGTGGCCAGGTTCCAGGCGAATTCGCCGGTCTGTTCGATGTTGTTCAGGCTGTCTTTGCGCCCGACGCTGCAGAAACCGATGATCGGCGGAATGTAGTTGAAGGCGTTGAAGAAACTGTAGGGCGCGAGGTTCAGGCGGCCTTCGGCGTCCTGGGAAGAGATCCAGCCGATCGGGCGCGGACCGACGATGGCATTGAATGGATCATGGGGCAGGCCGTGGCCTTTTGCGGGTTCGTAGTAGTACATCGAGCGGGCCTTGTGGGCTGGAACACGGAAGGAAGGGCCCTAGTGTGCCAAGAGCGCCGGCCCCTGAAAACGATTAAGCCCGGCCGGAGCCGGGCTGTGGAAGGAAGTGCCGTGCGTTTCAGCTGAAGCGGTGGGCCTGGGTGCGGTCGAAGCCATCGGCGGCGAATTTGGCGCCGTTGGTGCGATCGAAACCGTCTTCGGCGAATTTGGCACCGTTGGTGCGATCGAAGCCGTCTTCGGCGAATTTGGCAGCGTTGGTGCGATCGAAGCCGTCTGCGGCGAATTTGGCGCCGTTGGTGCGATCGAAGCCGTCTTCGGTGAATTTGGCGCCGTTGGTGCGATCGAAGCCATCTTCGGCAACGGCCGCCGCCTGGGCTTGTGGGTGGCTGAAGTTGTGGCTGCCGGTGCGGTCGAAGCCGTCGGCGGCGAAAGCGTTGGCGGTCAGAACCGAGAAGGCCAGGGTCAGGATCAGTTTGCTTTTCATGGTGGTTGCTCCGGGGTAGTGAGTAGGGTTGCTTGTTTTCATGGGTTTGATGCTACGCCGATTAATTTGATTAAAAAGCGCAAAAAATAGGCTGTTTAAATCAGTTAATTCGATTTGATGGCTGGCCCGGACCAAGATGAAACCTTTTTCATCAACGCTTTTTTGATGGGTTGCCCACCCATTTTTCATGGGGGCTTGAGCAGTCTTCGCGGCATCTGCCACTGGAGGCCTCACCCGATGAATAAACTTCCGCACATCACCCTGGCGTTCTGGATCATGAAGATCTGCGCCACCACCCTCGGCGAAACCGCCGGTGACCTGTTGTCGATGACCCTCGATGTCGGCTATGCGCTGAGCTCGGTGATCCTGCTCAGCCTGTTCCTGGTCACCTTGCTGGCGCAGTTGATGTCGCGCCGGCACCATCCGGCGCTGTACTGGTTGGTGATCCTGTCCACCAGTACCGCGGGCACCACCATGTCCGACTTCATGGACCGCACCCTGGGCCTTGGCTACGCCACCGGTTCGGCGATCCTCATCGGCATCCTCCTGCTGACCTTCGCCCTCTGGCGCCTGAGCGGCGATCCGCTCAACGTCAACAACATCAGCACGCGTCGCAGCGAGTTGTTCTACTGGGTGGCGATCCTGTTCTCCAACACCCTGGGCACGGCGTTGGGCGACTATCTGGCGGACGATTCCGGGCTGGGTTTCGCGGGCGGTGCGCTGCTGATCGGCGCGGCCATCTGCGTGGTGGTGCTGGCGCGCTACCTGACGCGGATTTCGCCGGTGCTGCTGTTCTGGATCGCGTTCGTCCTGACGCGGCCGTTCGGCGCGACCCTGGGAGACTTCCTGACCAAGCCGTATGCGAAGGGCGGGCTGGATTTCGGCACCGTGGGTTCATCGGCGGTGCTGGGTGGGGTGTTGCTGGTGATGGTGGGGATGGCGTACTGGTTCGATCGTCAGCGTAGCCGGCAGCAGGCGGCGTTGGTGCGGATTTCCTGATCGATGGTGTTGGGGCCGCTTTGCGGCCCTTCGCGGGCAAGCCACGCTCCTACGGGCGTCCGCGCAAGCCACCGTAGGAGCGTGGCTTGCCCGCGAAGGCCTGCGCAGCAGGCCCTGGTGGATCAGTCAGTCACGATCCGCGAGTGCTTCTGGGTGTCCTTCATGAACACATACACCAGCAGGGAAATGGCGATACAGCCGGTGACGTACCAGTAGTAGCCGGTCTCCATGCCGTTGCTCTTGAACCACAGCGCCACGTACTCGGCGGTGCCGCCGAAGATCGACACGGTCAGCGCGTACGGCAGGCCCACGCCCAGGGCGCGGATCTCGGTGGGGAACAGCTCGGCCTTCACCACGGCGTTGATCGAGGTGTAGCCGCTGACGATGATCAGCGCCGCCATGATCAGGAAGAACGCGCCCCACCAGGTCTCTACGGTGTGCAGGGTGGAGAGGATCGGTACGGTGAAGATCGTCCCCAGCACGCCGAAGGCGATCAGGATCGGACGCCGGCCGATCTTGTCGGACAGGCCGCCGATCACCGGTTGCAGGCACATGAACAGGAACAGGGTGGCCGCCGAGATCATGGTCGAGTCGCTGATGCTCATGCCCACGGTGTTGACCAGGTATTTCTGCATGTAGGTGGTGTAGGTGTAGAAGGCCAGGGTGCCGCCCATGGTCAGGCCGACCACGGTGGCGAGTTCCTTCGGATGACGCATCAGGGTGCGCATCAGGCTTTCCTTGGCCTTGGGCTTTTCCTTCCTGGTGAACGACTCGGTTTCTTCCATGCCGCGGCGCAGGTACAGGGCGACCACCGCGCACAGCGCGCCGATCACGAAGGGTACGCGCCAGCCCCAGGCGTAGAGCTGTTCGGTGGTCAGGGTCTGCTGCAGGATGATCAGCACGGCCAATGCGATGAGCTGGCCGGAGATCAGGGTCACGTACTGGAAGCTGGAGAAGAAGCCGCGACGCTCCTTGGTCGCCATCTCGCTGAGGTAGGTGGCCGAGGTGCCGTATTCGCCACCCACCGACAGGCCCTGCATGAGGCGGGCGATGACCAGCAGGATCGGGGCGGCGACGCCGATGGTCTCGTAGCCCGGGGTCAGGGCGATGACTAGGGAGCCGAAGCACATCAGCAGGACCGAGGCCATCAGCGCGGCCTTGCGCCCCTTGCGGTCGGCGTAGAGGCCCATCAGCCAGCCGCCGATCGGACGCATGAGGAAGCCCACGGCGAAGATCGCGGCGGTGTTGAGCAGTTGCGCGGTGGTGTCGCCGGCCGGGAAGAAGGCCTTGGCGAAGTACAGGGAAAACGCGGCGTAGACGTACCAGTCGTACCACTCGACCATGTTGCCGACCGATCCGCTGAAGATCGACTTGAGGCGACTACGGGTGGTTTTTTCCGGTGCGGACGTGGCAGCCGCCCCGGCGGGCAGGGTGGAGGAATTATCCATTGGACGGGACCTTCATGTTGTTTTTGTGGAGGCGTAGGGAAACGCAGCCTGCGGGGGCTATAGCAGGAGGTGTGCCAGGGCAGGAATGGGGGGAATTGGAGCGTGCTATCGCAGGCAAGCCAGCTCCTACGGGGGCGGTGCAAGCCGCGTATTTCCTGGTTTTCCGAGGAACCCGTAGGAGCTGGCTTGCCTGCGATGAGGCCAGCACAGGCGAAGATGAACAAGCGGATTTCCGCTTATCTGAAGCAGGGTATAAGCGGAATTCCGCTCACGCTCAGGACCGCTCGAGAAAGTCCTCGCGCACCAGCCCATGGCGCTGCATCTTCTCGTTCAGCGTGCGCCGCGGCAGTTGCAGTTCTTCCATCACCGCCTTGATCTCGCCCTTGTGCCGCCGCAGCGACGTGCGCAGGCAATTGGCCTCGAACGCTTCGCTCTGCGCCGCCAGCGAGGAGTCGGCGGCGGGCTGCGGCGCATCCGGCTCGCTCAGGCCCATGGCATGGCGTTCGGCGGCATTGGCCAGTTCGCGCACGTTGCCCGGCCAGTCATGCCCGAGCAGTTGCCCCAGTTGCAGGATGCTCGGCGGCGGTGCGCTGCGGCCGACCCGCTCGGCGGCATGGCGGGCGAAATGTTCGAACAGCAGCGGGATGTCCTCGCGCCGTTCGCGCAGCGGTGCCAGGCGCAGTTCGGCGATGTTCAGGCGATACACCAGGTCTTCGCGAAAACGTCCGGCGCGGGCCTCTTCGAGCAGGTCCGGCTTGGTCGCGGCGACGATGCGCAGGTCCACGGCGATGCTCTGGTTGGCGCCCAGGCGTTCCAGCTTCTGCTCCTGGATCACCCGCAGCAGCTTGGCCTGCTGGGCCAGCGGCAGGCTTTCGATTTCGTCGAGGAACACCGTGCCGCCGTTGGCGTATTCCAGCTTGCCGATGCGCTTGCCCTGGGCGCCGGTGAAGGCACCGCTCTCGTGGCCGAACAGCTCGGCCTCGAACAGGTGCTCGGGAATCGCCGCGCAGTTGAGGGCGACGAAGGGCTTGGCCGCGCGCGGGCCGAAGTCGTGCAGGCAGCGCGCGACCTGTTCCTTGCCGCTGCCGGTCTCGCCACGGATCAGCACGTTGACCGGCAGGCTGGCCAGCTCCAGCACCTGGCGGCGCAGCTGCTGCATGCCCTGGGTCATGCCGAGCAGGGTGGCTTCGAGACGGGTCTTGAGGTCGGCCTGTTCGAGCAGGCGGCGGTTTTCCAGGACCAGGCGGCGTTTTTCCAGGGCACGCAGCAGACTGCCCATCAGGCTGTCCGGGCTGAAGGGTTTTTCCAGGAAGTCGTAGGCGCCGTTGCGCATGGCTTCCACCGCCATGGGTACATCGCCGTGGCCGGTGAGCAGGATCACCGGCAGGTCGGGATCGCGCCCCCGCAGCTGCGCCAGCAGTTGCAGGCCGTCCATGCCCGGCATGCGCACATCGCTGAGGATCACCCCGGGAAAGTGCGCGGGCAGTTGCGCCAGGCAGTCCTCGGCGCGGCTGAACAGCTGCACCTCGAAGCCCGACAGGCCGAGCCACTGCTCGACCGCCGTGCGGATGCTGGCTTCGTCGTCGACGACTATCACCGAATTCAACATACAGGCTCCGGGTCGCGGGGAAGGGTGAAGCTGAAGCGGGCGCCGCCGGGCTGGTTATCGACCCGCAGGCGGCTGCCGGCTTCATGGATGATGCCATAGGAAATCGCCAGGCCCAGGCCCAGGCCTTCGCCCACCGGCTTGGTGGTGAAGAACGGGTCGAAGACATTGCCCAGATGCTGCGCGGCGATGCCGCCGCCGCTGTCCTGCACGCTCAGGCGCCAGCCGTCCTCCTCGGCGTCGATGCGGATCTCCAGGCGGCGGAAGCTCTTGTCGGCCATGGCGTCGAGGGCGTTGCGCAGCAGGTTGATCAGCACCTGTTCCAGGCGGATCGCATCGCCGCGTACCCAGGCCGGTCGCGCCAGGTACAGCGCGGTGCTGACGTTCTCGGCGCGAATCCGCGCATCCAGCAACTGCAGCGCGTGATCGACCACGGTGGCCAGGTCGAGGCGCTCGCGCAGGCCGCTGGGGCTGTTGCGGGCGAAGGTCTTCAGGTGGCCGGTGAGCGCGGCCATGCGCGTCAGCATCTGCTCCAGTGGCACCAGGGCCTGGCGGGCTTCCTCGACGCGGTCGTGGTCGAGCAGCAGGCGCAGCGAGGCCAGCTGCATGCGCTGGGTGGTCAGCGGCTGGTTGAGTTCGTGGGCGAGGGCGGCGGACATCTGCCCCAGGGCCGCCAGCTTGGTCGATTGCACCAGGCCTTCCTGGGCGGTGCGCAGGTCGCGGGTGCGTGCTTCCACCAGGCGCTCCAGCTCCTCGCGACTGCGCTGGCGCAGGCGGGCCAGGCGCAGGCGCTGGCTGACGAACAGCGCGGCGAACACCAGGCTCAGCCACACGGCCGCCGCGGCCAGGGCGGCGTTGCGTCCGTCGTTGCCGGTCTGCGGCTGGCGCAGCAGGTGCAGGGTCCAGCCTTCGCTTTCCAGCGGCAGGCTCTCCCACAGGTAGTCGACGCTGCCCTGCGGGCCCTGCACGCGGACCAGGTTGCTGTTGTCGTCGAAGCGTTCGAGCACCTGGCGCTGCAGCGGCACCAGAGCCTGCTTGTCGTACTGGCGGGTCTGTTCCAGTTCGTTGAAGTCATGGGCCGACAGGGTGTTCAGTTTGCGGTAGCGCCAGCCGTCCTGGTTGGCGATGAAGAAGATGCCGCGGGCATCGCTGACCAGGACGATGTCGTTGCCCTGGCGCCATTCGCGTTCCAGCTCGGGAAACTCCAGCTTGACCACCATGGCGCCGAGAAAGCCCTGCTGTTCGTCGGTGACCGCGCTGGAGAGGAAATAGCCGGGGATCCCGCTGGTCACGCCGACCGCGTAGAAGCGTCCGCTGCCCTGGCTGCGGGTCTGCTTGAAGTAGGGGCGGAAACCGTAGTTGTGACCGACGTAGGTGCTGGGCAGGCGCCAGTTGCTCGCGGCGACGGCCAGGCCGGTGCGGTCGAGCAGTTCCAGGGTCGAGGAATTGGCCGCGCCGTTGATGCGCTCCAGCTTGCGATTGAGCAGGTCCTGGGTTTCAGGGCCCACGGTACCGCGCAGGGCGGTGATGAGTTCGGGATCGAGGGCGAGCACCGCGGGCAGGGCGCGGTAGCGTTCGATCAGGGTGTGCAGCGAGTTGGCGTACAGGCCCAGTTGCTGGCTGGCCCGGGCCGCGTCCTCGACCATGGCCTGGCGCTGGGCATGCTGCATGGCCCAGGCCGCGGCGATCAGGGTGCCGGCGCTGATCGACAGGACGATCAGCCCCAGGCGCAACGTGCGAAAGGAAAGGGTCATGGCGAGCCATCCGGGCGATGGGGAAGGCCGCGTGGCGCTTCCCCTTGAGCGTGGCGGCGCTTACAGCAGCTCGAAGCTCTGTTGCTGCACCGACTCGGAATCCAGGCCGACCTGCACGTTGAACTCGCCCGGTTCCGCGGCGTACTTCAACTGGCTGTTGTAGAACTTCAGGTCGTCCTCGCCGATACGGAAGGTCACGACCCGCTCTTCGCCCGCCTTGAGCATGATCTTCTGGAAGTTCTTCAGTTCCTTGACCGGCCGGCTCATCGACGCGGCGACGTCCTGCACGTACAGCTGCACCACGGTTTCGCCGTCGCGCTTGCCGGTGTTCTTCACCTTCACGCTGGCTTCGAGGCTGGCGCCCTTCTTCAGGGTCTTGCCCGACAGGGTCAGCGGCGACACCGAGAAGTCGGTGTAGCTCAGGCCATAGCCGAACGGATACAGCGGGCCGTTGGGCTCCTCGAAGTACTGCGAGGTGTAGTTGCCCGGCTTGCCCGGGGTGAACGGCCGGCCGATGCGCATGTGGTTGTAGTACATCGGGATCTGCCCCACCGAGCGCGGGAAGCTGATCGGCAGCTTGCCGGACGGGTTGTAGTCGCCGAACAGCACGTCGGCGATGGCGTTGCCGCCCTCGGTGCCGGAGAACCAGGTTTCCAGCAGTGCGTCGGCCTGCTCGCGTTCCCAGCCGATGGACAGCGGACGGCCGTTCATCAGCACCAGCACCAGCGGCTTGCCGGTGGCTTTCAGGGCCTTGATCAGGTCGCGCTGTACCGCCGGGATCTCCAGGGTGGTGCGGCTGGAGGACTCGTGGGACATGCCACGGGACTCGCCGACCACGGCGACGATCACGTCGGACTTCCGTGCCGCCTTGACCGCCTCGTCGATCAGCACCGCGGCCGGGCGCGGGTCGTCGACGATTTCCGGGGCGTCGAAGTTGAGGAAGTTCAGGTAGTCGAACATCGCCTTGTCGCCGGTGACGTTGGCGCCCTTGGCGTAGACCAGCGTGGCCTTGTCGCCCACGGCACGGCGCAGACCTTCGCGCACGGTCACCGAGTGCACCGGTTTGCCGTCGGCGGCCCAGCTGCCCATCATGTCGATCGGCGCGTCGGCCAGCGGGCCGACCAGGGCGATGGTCCCGGCTTTCTTCAGCGGCAGGGTCTGCGCGCGGTTTTCCAGCAGGACCAGGCCGCGCCGGGCCACGTCGCGAGCGGCGTCGCGGTGCAGGCGGGCATCGGCGTAGTAGTCCGGCACGTCGTTCTCGGCCTTGCCGATGCGCACGTACGGATCCTTGAACAGGCCCATGTCGTACTTGGCCCCGAGCACTTCGCGCACCGCCTGGTCCAGCTCGCCCTGGCTCACTTCGCCGGAGGCGAGCAGGCCTGGCAGCTCTTCGCCGTACAGGGTGTCGTTCATGCTCATGTCGATGCCGGCCTTGATCGCCAGCTTGGCCGCCTCGCGGCCGTCGCGGGCTACACCATGGCGGATCAGTTCCTGGATCGCGCCGTGGTCGCTGATGGTCACGCCATCGAAGCCCCACTCCTTGCGCAGCAGGTCATTCATCAGCCACGTGTTGGAGGTGGCCGGCACGCCGTTGATCGAGTTCAGCGCCACCATCACCCCGCCGGCACCGGCGTCGATGGCCGCGCGGTAAGGCGGCAGGTAGTCGTTGTACATCTTCGGCAGGCTCATATCGACCGTGTTGTAGTCGCGCCCGCCTTCCACCGCGCCGTACAGGGCGAAGTGCTTGACGATGGCCATGATGCTGTCGGGGTTGGCCGGGCTCTTGCCCTGGAACGACTCGACCATCACCTTGCCGATCTTCGACGTCAGGTAGGTGTCTTCGCCGAAGCCTTCACTGGTGCGGCCCCAGCGCGGGTCGCGGGCGATGTCGACCATCGGCGCGAAGGTCATGTCGAGGGAGTCGGCGGCGGCCTCGACGGCCGAGGTGCGGCCGACCGTGGCGACCGCCTGCATGTCCCAGGACGAGGCCATGCCCAGGCCGATCGGGAAGATAGTGCGGTTGCCGTGGATGGTGTCGTAGGCGAAGAACATCGGGATCTTCAGCCGGCTGCGCATGGCCGCGTCCTGCATCGGCCGGTTTTCCGGGGCGGTGCGCGAGTTGAAGGTGCCGCCGATGCGGCCCGCGGCGATTTCCTCGCGGATCTTGTCCCGTGGCATCTCCGGGCCGATGGAGATCAGGCGCAGCTGGCCGATCTTCTCGTCCTGGGTCATCTGGCCGAGCAGGTGGTCGACGAAGGCTTTCTTTTCCTTCAGGTGCGCGGCGGCGGAGGTGTCGGCCAGGGCCGTCTGACTGGCCAGGCTGACGAGCAGGCCCAGCAAACACAGGTTCTTCATGAATTCTGATCTCGTGGCGCGCACCGGTATTCACGGTCGATACCGGCCAGCCGAAATTGGGGGAGCGGCTATTGTTGTAGTTTGCTGGGGCACGTTTGTAGCCGATTGGGCCCGCACTATCCAGCGGCGGTCACGGATTATGCCTCAAGTCCGGTGCTTAACGGTTAATCGAGGAGCGTTGCGAGATGCGCATGATGCAGAGTGCCAAACCCTGGTTGCTGATCCTCTGCGCCAGCCTGCTGGCCGGCTGCGGGATCAACAACATCCCCAGCTACGACGAGCAGGTCAAGGCGGCCTGGGGCCAGGTGCAGAACCAGTACCAGCGCCGCGCCGACCTGATCCCCAACCTGGTGGAAACGGTCAAGGGCTATGCGAAGCACGAGCAGGACACCCTCACCGCGGTGATCGAGGCGCGGGCCAAGGCGACGTCGATCCAGGTCGATGCCCGCACGCTCGACGATCCGGAGAAGATCAAGCAGTTCCAGGCCGCCCAGGCCCAGCTGACCGGCGCGTTGAGCCGACTGATGGTGGTCGCCGAGCAGTATCCCAACCTCAAGGCCGACCAGAACTTCCTGGCGTTGCAGTCCCAGCTCGAAGGCACGGAAAACCGTATCGCCGTGGCGCGCAAGGACTTCATCGCCGCGGTGCAGACGTACAACACCGAGATCCGCACCTTCCCCGGGCGCATCTGGCACAGCCTGATGTACAGCGACCTGCCGCTGCGCGAGAGCTTCGAGGCCACCAGCGCCGATGCCGACAAAGCCCCTGAAGTGAAATTCTGATGCGTCCGCTCAAGGCCGTGATCCTCCTGGCGCTGCTCTGCGCGGCGCTGGCGGTGCGCGCCGAGGTGGTGTTTCCGCTGCTGAGCGGGCGGGTGGTGGATGACGCCAACCTGCTCGACGGGCCGACCCGCAACCAGCTCACGCAGATGCTGCAGGCCCATGAACAGGCCAGCGGCGAGCAGGTGGTGGTGGTCACCGTGCCTGACTTGCAGGGCCTGGAGATCGAGGATTACGGCTACCAGTTGGGGCGGCACTGGGGCATCGGGCAGAAGGGCAAGGACAACGGCGCGCTGCTGATCGTCGCGCCGCAGCAGCGCAAGCTGCGCATCGAGGTGGGCTACGGGCTGGAGGAACGGCTGACGGATGCGCAGTCGTCGGTGATCATCAACCGCATCATCCTGCCGGCGTTCAAGCGCGGTGAGTTCAGCCAGGGGATCGTCCAGGGCACGGCGGCGATGCTCCAGGTGCTCGGCGGCAATCCGCTGGCGCAGCCTTCGGCGCTGAGTGCGTCGCAGCAGGAGGGCGAGCCGCCGTCGTTGTGGATGATCGGGTTGTTCATCGTGCTGGTGGTCGTGGTTCTGTACCTTCAGGGGCTTGGTGGCGGTGGTCGGCATGGACCCGGAGGTGGGTTCGGTGGCGGTTTTGGCGGGTTGGGTGGTGGGCGCGGCGGTGGTTTCAGCGGTGGCGGTGGCAGTTTTGGTGGCGGTGGTTCGTCCGGGAGTTGGTAATACGGCCTGAGCCCTTTGTAGGAGCTGGCTTGCCTGCGAAGGACCGCGAAGCGGTCCCAAATCGGCCCGGCTTATGATCGGGAACCGGGACCGCTTCGCAGTCCTTCGCAGGCAAGCCAGCTCCTACAAGGAGGGGCAGGCACTTCAGTCTTGTAAGGAGCATCAATGGCACTGCTCAACGAATTCCAACAACGCCAGGTCGCCGAGGCGATCGCCGGCGTCGAGCGACACACCGATGCCGAGCTGGTCACCGTCCTGACCCGCAGCGCCGACGACTACGCCTATGTCCCGCTGGTCTGGGCCAGCCTGCTGGCGCTGCTGGTGCCGGGACTGCTGCATTACCTCACGGGTTGGTTCAGCACCCATGGCCTGCTGCTTGCCCAGTGGCTGACCTTCATCGTCCTCTGCCTGGTCCTGCGCCTGCCGATGTTCACCAGCCGCCTGGTGCCTCGCGCGGTCCGCCAGTGGCGCGCCTCGAACCTGGCGCGGCGGCAGTTCCTCGAACAGAACCTGCACCACACCACGGGCCGCACCGGGGTGCTGATCTTCGTCTGCGAGGCCGAGCGCTATGTCGAGATCCTGGTGGACGACGGCATCGCCGCGCGCCTCGACAACCAGGTGTGGGACGCCATCGTCGCCGGCTTCACCACCCAGGTCCGCGCCGGGCAGACCCTGGAAGGTTTCCTCACCTGCATCGCGGCCTGCGGCGAATTGCTCAAGACCCATGTCCCGGCCACCGCCCAGCGCAATGAGCTGCCCAATCGCCTGGTGATCCTCGACTGAGCGCCGGCCATCCCCGTAAAATGCCCGGCATCGCGCGCCGGCTGGCGCCCCCGCAACCCCGAGGCACCCCATCCCCATGTCCGCTACCCCCAACGCCCAGGCCGCGCCGGATGCGCGTGCGCAGTTTCTCGCCGTGCTGGCCGAGAGCCTGCAACAGCAGTCCTTCGTCAAGCTGGTGCTGGCCCGTCATGTCGGCAGCGAAGCCGACCTGCAGCGCATCACCGCCAAGCCGCTGACGGTCAAGGGCACGCCGAGCCTGCAGTTTGTGCACCGCTACAAGACCCGCGACATCACCCGCAACCTGCCGCTGGAGCAAGCCCAGGCGCAGATCGGCGAATGGCTGCCGGGCGCGTTCCGCAATGCCCACCTGCTGACCCTGGCCGACGAGGTGCAACTGGAGTTCAGCAAGAAGGGCAAGCCGATGCTGCACCGCAACGCCGCGCAGCAGGTGCGCCAGGCCGCGGGCGACGAGCATGACCGCGAGAAGAAGCGCTACCTGGAACTGAGCCGGCCGTTCCTCCACGACCTCGGCGTGACCGACAGGCAGCAGGCGCTGATCCCGGCCATGTCGCGCAAGTGGAAGCAGATCAACAAATTCATCGAAGTGTTCTCCCATGCCTTCACCAGCGTGGCGCTGCCGACTGAGCAGCCGGTGCGGGTGGCGGACTTCGGCTCGGGTAAGGGCTACCTGACCTTCGCCATCCACGACTACCTGTGCAATACCCAGCAGCGCCAGGCGCAGGTCACCGGCGTCGAGTTGCGCGCGGACATGGTCGAGCTGTGCAACGCCGCCGCCGGCCGCCTGGAGCATCCGGGCCTGGTGTTCGAGCAGGGTGACGTGCGCAGCGTGGTCCCGGCCGAGATCGACGTGATGATCGCCCTGCATGCCTGCGACATCGCCACCGACTACGCGATCCACACCGGTATCCGCACGGGCGCGGCGATCATCATGTGCTCGCCGTGCTGCCACAAGCAGATCCGCCCGCAACTGCACAGCCCGGGCCTGCTCAAGCCGATGCTGCAATACGGCCTGCACCTGGGCCAGCAGGCGGAAATGCTCACCGACAGCCTGCGCGCGCTGTACCTGGAAGCCTGTGGCTACGAGGTCAAGGTGTTCGAGTTCATCTCGCTGGAGCACACCAGCAAGAACAAGATGATCCTCGCCACCAGGCGGCGCGAGGCCGGCGATCCGAGCGCGCTGCTGGCGAAGATCGCCGAGTTGAAAGCGTTCTACGGGGTGACCGAGCATTGCCTGGAGACGTTGCTGCGGGCGGATGGCTTGATTGCCGGGTGAGCGGGGGGAACGTCTCGCTCACCCGGTTTGCGGCCCTTACTTGCGGGTCGAGAACATCACATCGAAGACCTGTCCGCCCAGTCCGTACCAGAACTGCAGGGTGGGCCGTGGTACCAGCTTGACGCCCGGTAGCGCCATGGCGATCAGCCCTTGGTAGGCAGGATCGCCAAAGCCGGTGTAGGCCTCAGGCGGTACGATGAACTCATACGCCTCTCCCGGCGTCCCGATGAACTCGATCTGCCAGTGGTTGACAGGCCTCAAACTACCCCCCTGTAGGATTGCGTCGACCTGAAACTCGAAGACAACCGGATGGTAATCCCGGATATTTTCGATGGGATCGATTCTGACGGTGAGGCCATCCGGGTAGTCTTCCGGTTTCAGGGTATCCCCGTGCTTCAGGTCGGCGACGATCATCTCACCATCTACCAACGCTTTGGCGAGATGAGCGTTGAAACTCCTGCCGACTTCCACGCGGCCATCCGGCAGTGTGACCTCGCATTCGACCAGGACATCTTTGCCGACGTCCTCTCTCAGCCAGCTATCGGGGATCCTCAGGCTGGTGTTCACTTGCCCGTCGCCGAACAGGGTGAAGTCAAGAGTGCGTGGGTTGCTTCCATCATGGGGTGTCCAGCGCAGCAGGAGTTTCGAGTTGGCGGGCATTCCCAGGGTTTCGATCTCGATCATCTTCGGAAAGCCTGCCTGCACCGTTTCCTCGGGCAGGATCAGGCCCCACGGGGCCATCTCGATCATGTCGATGTGATAGTTGACGTACTGACACCAGACGCGGGTCTGGAACGGTATCTGCGAGCTGTCTTCCGGATGATGCTGGAACAGGCCGCGGTAGGTCGGGTCGTTCGGTAGGGTCTTGTGCATTTCAGACTCCTCGGGCGCTTTTCAAGGGCCCGCAAGAAGGCTGGAGACACGGGCGCCGTACCCGTGAAAGGAAAAAGGGGATGCGATATCGGCCCCGTTCATCGGCGTGATAGCGACAACGGGACGACTCTGCCAGGACGCGGAAGGAAGGACCCGACGGGTGTCGGGTCGTTTTCGAAGTGTAGGTCAGTCGATCGGGATGCTCACGGTGGATCTGGCCAGGGCGACGGAGAGCAGCGCCTTGCCGATCTTCAGGTCGAGTTGGGCGCTGGTGAACTGGCCCTACTTGCGGGTCGAGAACATCACATCGAAGGTCATCCCGCCCAGTCCGTACCAGAACTGCTGGTTGGGTCGCGGTATCAGCTTGACGCTCGGTATCGCCTTGGCGACCAGCGCCCGGTAAGCCGGATCGCCAAAGCCGGTGTAGGCCTCTGGCGGCACGATGAACTCATACGCCTCACCCGGCGTCCCGGTGAACTCGATCTGCCAATGGTTCAGAGGCCTCAAACTACCACTCTGGGTGACCGCTTCGATGAGCAACTCGAAGAGAACCGGGTGGCGATCCTGGATATTGCCGATGGGGTCGATCCTGACGGCGAGGCCACCCGGGTAGTCTTCCGGTTTCAGGGTATCCCCGTTCTTCAGGTCGGCGACGGTCAGCGCACCGCCCACCAAGGCTTTGGCGAGATGAGCGTCGAAGCTTCTGCCGACTTCCACGCGGCCATCCGGCAAGGTGACCTCACACTCGACCAATACATCCTTGCCGACGTCCTCTATCAGCCAGTCATCGGGAATCTTCAGGCTGGTGTTCACTTGCCCGTCGCCGGGCAGGATGACATCAAGAGTGCGTGGAGTGCTTCCATCATGGGGTGTCCAGCGCAGCAGGAGTTTCGAGTTGGCGGGCATTCCCAGGGTTTCGATCTCGATCAGATAGGGAAAGTTTGCCTGCAACGTTTCTGCGGGCAGAATCAGGCCCCACGGCGCCACCTCGATCAGGTCGATGCGGGTAGCGAAGTACTGACACCAGACACGGGTCTGGAACGGTATCTGCGAGCTGTCTTCCGGATGATGCTGGAACAGGCCGCGGTAGGTCGGGTCGTTCGGTAGGGTCTTGTGCATTTCAGACTCCTCGGGCGCTTTTCAAGGGCCCGCAAGAAGGCTGGAGACACGGGCGCCGTACCCGTGAAAGGAAAAAGGGGATGCGATATCGGCCCCGTTCATCGGCGTGATAGCGACAACGGGACGACTCTGCCAGGACGCGGAAGGAAGAACCCGACGGGTGTCGGGTCGTTTTCGAAGTGTAGGTCAGTCGATTGGGATGCTCACGGTGGATCTGGCCAGGGCGACGGACAGCAGCGCCTTGCCGATCTTCAGGTCGAGCTGGGCGCCGGTGAGCAGGTCCTGGTTGCTTGGCATCGGTTGCAGCGGAAGCAGGTAAAGCGCGCGGATGGCGCTGTCCAGGTGCTGGTCGGCGATGCGCACGGCCTGGTCGTGGGTGAGGCCGGGGCGGAGGGAGAACGCGGGGGGGATCGGGGACGCGCTTTTTCATGGTGACTCCTGACGTCTTCCAGAGGGAGTTGCCACGCTTCGCTGCTAACGAATGGGTGGCGACTGTATGCGGGTAGCAGACCGAGGACGTCAGAACCCGGCGCACCCGAAGGTGCCCACACATACAGCCGCCATGAAAGGTGCCAGCGCCTTGCCGATCTTCAGGTCGAGCTGGGCGCCGGTGAGCAGGTCCTGGTTGCTTGGCATCGGTTGCAGCGGGAGCAGGTAGAGCGCGCGGATGGCGCTGTCCAGGTGCTGGTCGGCGATGCGTATGGCCTGGTCGTGGGTGAGGCCGGGGCGGAGGGAGAGCGTGGGGGGTGGATCGGGGACGATCTTCTTCATGGTGACTCCTAGTGCCGGTTGACTGGAGTCGCCACGCTTCGCCGCTAAACGAATGGGTGGCGACTGTATGCGGGTTAGCAGACCGAGGGCACTAGAACCCGGCGCACCCGAAGGTGCCCACACATACAGCCGCCATAACAGGTGCTGGAGGGTCTAGTGCTGTTCGGACTGCTAATCCGGTCGTTGATTTGGCAACGACCGGCGGAGATTAGGCAGCGTTTCCACAGGACGCAACCGCCAGGCGGGGGCGGGGAGTATGCTTGGGAAATTGCCTACAAGAAAGTCGGAGATGGGTGAATTTTCGTGGCGGAATGCGACAGGTTTTTGCTGTTTTCAATGGTGTCATTGCCGCATGTGTATCTACGCAAATTTGCTGGTCTGGCGGGAAACTGCATCAAGGCGGTCAGGTGCTTGTCTTGAGTGTTGCAGCGCTCTGAAGATCGAGCGCCGCCCGCGCGGCGCATCGCGAGCACGCTCGCTCCTACATTTTTTGCAACGTGCCATGGCCTGTGGGATAGGCGTCGCCAGCCTTTGTCGCTTGTCGATTTATCGCGGGGAAGCCTTTCGGGTCGACACGATACCGCGTCGTGCAAACAAGGCGGTCAACCATGGCCTGTCAGGCATAGGTACGTTGCAAAAAATGTAGGAGCGAGCGAGCTCGCGATGCGCCGCGCGGGCGGCGCTCGATCTGGAGGGCGCTGCAGGGCTCAAGACAGGCACTGGTGTCAGAAGAACCGCGTCACACTCACCTTGGCATTGCGCCCCACGCTGTACACGTTGTCGTCGCTGAGCATCGGCGCGTAATCGCGGTTGAACATGTTGTCCAGGGTGAAGTTGACCTCGGTGCCCTTCAGGTACGGCTGCTGCGGCTTCCAGCTGGCGAACAGGCCCTGGACGTTGTAGGCGTCGTTGGCGCGATGGTCGAAGAAGGTGTCACCCGAAGCACTGCCCAGGTCGCCCGGGCCGTACTTGTCGCTGGGCAGGCGATCGGTCTGGCGGACCCACAGGCCTTTCCAGCCGACCACGGCATCCCACTGGGGAATCTTCACCCCCAGGCGCGCCACCCACTTCGGCGCCGGCACATCCTGGGCCCAGACATCCCGAGCCCACGGGTTGGTGTAGGCACCTTCGTGCTTGCCAGTCATCCAGGTGTAGGACAGGGTGCCGAACAGGTAGGTCGAGTCGTAGAAGCTCTCCACCTCGAAGCCCTTGTAGGTCACCCCGTCGAGGTTGCGGTAGTTGCCGATCAGGTAGTTGCCGCAGGTCTTGCCGATGCTGCCGCCGACCACGTTCTGCGCCTGGCATTCGACACCCAGGTTCTTGAAGATCTCGTCCTTGACCTTGTTGTGGAACAGGGTGGTGCGCACCTGCAGGTTGTCGTCGCCGGTGAACAGTCCGGAGAAGTCGGTGACGTTGCCGGCGCGCAGGGCGGTGATGCGCTCGGGGTCGAGGTCGCGACTGGTGGCGCTGCGCGTGCTGGCCGCGCTCTGCACCTCGTACTGCTCGTCGATCACCGGTGCGCGCCAGGTCTTCGAGTAGTCGGCGAAGAACGCGGTATCGTCGGTGGCCCGCCAGAACAGCGACAGGCGCGGCGACCAGCCGGTGTAGGTCTTGGCGCCATAGTCATGCCCGGCGGCGGCGACGTTGTAGTACGGCGCGTCGTTCTGCTCACCGCGGTTGCGCACATGGTCGTAGCGCAGCGACGGGGTGATGGTCACCTGGCCGAGGGTGATGGCGTCCTGCACGTAGGCACTGTTGGTGTCGACCTTGCCGTGGGGCATGAACCCCGGCTGGAAGTGGCCGTAGTTGTAGTTCCTGGTGTTGTACGTGGCGCCGGGCATCCACATTTCGGTCTCGCGGACATGGCGGTGCAGTTCGACACCGGTGGTCAGCGAGTGCTGCAGCGCGCCGGTATCGAACTGGGCGGTGTTGCGCACTTCGAAATTGCGGTCCTTGTAGTCGGTCTGCATGCGCCGGCCGCCGCTGGCGAGCTGGAAGAACGCCGTGGCACTGCGTTTGTCGGTCTGGTCGACATCGGACTCGGAGTACTTCACCTCCAGGTTGACCAGCGGATTGTCCACCGGCTGGTAGCGGTACTTGGCCGACCAGGTGGTGTCGAGGGTCTCGCGGTGGGCGAGGTAGCGGCGGATCGCTTCGTCGTAGCCGTAGCGGTCGATGTTGGCCTGGGTCGGCGGCGTGGCGTAGTTGGTCGACGAGTAGCGGGTCATGCGTTCGTTCTTCGAGCGCGAGTAGGACAGGCCGAGGGACTGTTCCTCGTCGAACTGGACGTTCAGCTTGAACAGACCGCCTTCCAGGTCCTGGGCGCTGTCGGGCAGGCGCTTGGGATTGATCGGGTACTGGTTGCGCTCGTCGGGCAACGATGAGGCCAGCTTGAAGTCGTCGCCATCACGCTTGGTCAGGTAGACCAGGCCGTCGATGCGGCGGTCTTCGGTGCGGCCGAACAGCGCCGAGCTGTACACCTGCTGATGGTCGTTGCTGGAGTAGCCGTACTTGAGCATGGCGCCGCTGTCGCGGCCTTCCTGGAGCAGGTCCGGGGCATCCTTGGTGGTCATGTGCACGCTGCCGCCCAGGCCGGCGTTGCCGACGAAGGGCGAGTGCGGGCCTTTCTCCACCTCGATGCTCTTGATCAGTTCCGGCTCGATGAACATCGTGCCTTGCTGGTAGCGCTCGAAACCGGTCTTGGTGGCGCCGTCGACGGTCAGTTGCACGTCCTCGGCGTCGCCCATGCCCCAGATGTTGATGGTCTGCCCGCCGGGCAGCATGGAGCCACCCATTTCCACGCCGGGCAGGGTGCTCAGCAGGCTGGGGACGTTGTTCGCCTGTTCGCGGTCGATGTCGCGCTGGGTCAGGGTCGAGCGGCCGACGGTGGCCGGGGTCACTTCCTGGCCGTTGCCGACGATGCTCATGGCGCCGAGCTGGATGCTGGTGTTGGCGTTGCCGGCGGGCGTGGTTTCGCTGTCCTTGGCCCGCACCACGTAGGTGCTGCCGACCTTGACCAGGGTGAAGCCACTGCTGGCCAGCAGGCGGGTGATGGCCTCCTCGGCGCTGAACTGGCCGTTGAGGGCCGGGGCCGAGACGTTGCGCAGCAGCGCCTCGTCGAACAGCAGTTGCACCTTGGCCTGCTGTGCCACCTGGCTCAGCGAAGTGGCCAGCGGCTGCGCCGGCAATTGCAACTGCACGGGTGCGGCCTGGGCCTGCAGGCTCAGGGCCAGGCACACGGCAAGCAGCGATGGCTTGGAAGCTCGAAACGCACGAAACATGAATTCCCCCACTACGGCCAAAGGCCAAAAAAAGACGGTGTCGACGGCGCAGTCGGGGAGGAAGACGCGGGGCGCGGGAAAACCCTCACATGCGAATGAAAAATATTCTCAGGTTTTTGACGGTCACGTCCCCCGTAGGAGCGCGGCTTGTCGTGTGACGAACCACCACGAAAGGACCGCGCAGCGGTCCCAGCCCGGCCAATCAGGGTTCTGGGACCGCTTTGCGGTCCTTTCGCGGGCAAGCCGCGCTCCTACGGTGGGGGGAGGGGCAGTGTGGTTTTATTTGCGACGCTCGATCCGCAGCCGCCCATCCGCCAGTGCCACGGTCTTCACCGGCAGCAGCGCCGGTAAGGCATTGAGCAAGGCATCCGGATCATGCACATCGAGATTGCCCGAGACCTTGTAGCCGGCCAGCGCCGGGTCGGCCAACAGCACGGCGGCCGGGCGATACAGCGAAAGCTCGTCCACCAGGCTGGCCAGCTCGCGGTTGCGGAACGACACATGGCCACCGCGCCAGTCGGCCACTTCGGCATCACTCAGGGTCTGCCGGCTCAGGTCGCCGCGGGCGAGGTTGTACACCGCGCGTTCGCGGGCCCCCAGCAGCAGCGGTTCGCGCCGCTCGCCCGGGGTTTCGAAGGCCACCTGGCCGTGGGCCACGCTGAGCACCAGTTCGCGCTGGCCACGACGCAGGTCGAAGGCGGTGCCGACCACCCGTACCCGCGCCGTGCCGGCATCGACGAACAGCGGGCGCTCCTTGTCCGGCGCCACGTCCAGGTAGACCTGGCCCTGCTGCAGGTGAATCACCCGGCGCTCGGCGTCGAAGTCGAGGCGCAGGCGGGTATTGGCATTGAGTTCGAGGCGGCTGCCGTCGGGCAGGGTGACGCTGCCCGCTCGCCCGTCCTGGCTCGTCAGTTCGCGCTGCCAGGGCGTCGGGGTGCTGCCCGGGTTGCCGGCCATCAGGGTGCACAGCAGCGCCGCCGCGGTGGCCAGCGCCGGACGCCAGTACGCCTTCTTGCGTGGGCGCAACGGCACGGGGCGGTTCAGTTCCTTGAGCGCGGCGAGGTCGTCCCACAGGTGTTCGAACTGCCGGTAGGCCTGGGCGTGGCCGGGTTGTTCCAGCCAGTGGGCGAAGGCCTTGCGCGTGCTCCGCGAATGGTCGTTGCGATTGCGCGTGAACCAGCTCGCGGCCTGGGCGTCGAGCGAACGGTTGTCCATGTCAGGTAGGGTCATTCCGCTTGCTCCGCAACGTTGTCACTGTCCAGGCGCTGCTTGCAGTACAGGAGCGCGGCGGCGATATGTTTCTCCACCATGCTGATGGAAATCCCCATGCGTTCACTGATCTGCGCCTGACTCAAGCCTTCGAAGCGGTGCAGCATAAGGGCTTCACGGCGACGCGGCGAGAGTTCGGCGAGGACAATCTTCAGCTGTTCAAGGCGTTGCAGACGCTGCGCGCCGGCCAGCGGGTCGGAGCCTGGGGCCTCGCTGGCCCGCTCGTCCTCGCGGGCATCGGCCTGCTCGTCGAGCACTTCATGGCGGACTTTCTGCCGCCGCCAGTGATCGCGCAGCAGGTTGCGTGCCATCTGGAACAGAAAGGCGCGCGGCTGATCCACCCTGGCCTTGTCGCGGTAGCCGAGCCACTGGGTGAAGACGTCCTGGGTCATGTCCGCGGCATCGCTGGCGCTGTCCGTGCGCTTGCGCAGGAAATGCAGGATATCGGCGTAGAAACCGTGGCAGGCATCCTGCGCGAAGCGGTCGGGTTTGGGGCGCTGCATGCGAACTTTCCAGGGAGACCGGAGAGAAAGGTCGCGGATGTTATCGAGAATTATTGTTATTTGCTATGGGTTTTCAACACCGCAACGCCCTCAGCGGCGCCGCCGGGTGATCGCGGCAGGGGCGGGCACATTGAGCTCGGGACGCCCCAGCGGATGGGTCGAGGCATCGAAGAAATGCACCGCGATCTCCGGTGTTTCTTCGAAGATGGCTGCGTAATGCTGCTTCTGGCTGACGATGGCCGCTTCGCTCAGGGGCAGGATCGAGATCGCCACATGGGCCGGTCGGGCCTGCTGGATGGCGCGCAGCAGATGGCGGTCGGCGCGGTCCAGGTGATGGCCGAAAATGCACAGGCCCTGGTCGTGGGCGGCCAGGGCGGCGTAGCTCCAGGTCAGGTAGTCGGAGCTGCGGATCGCCCGCAGCTTGTGCTCGCTGGTGCATTCGTTGACGAACAGCGGCACATCGCCGGGGGTGTTGATGGCGAAGCCGTCGAGCAACTGGCTGCCATGGGCGCCGCGCTGGCGCGTACGGCCGTTCTCGGTGCGCAGCAGGTGCAGGCCGCCATGCAGGTAGTGCAGGCGCGTGCCGCTGCCGGCAGTGCGGCTGACATCGAAGTGGCCGTCCTCGTCGAACAGTGGCTGGAAACCCTCCGGCGCCTGGCTCACCGCCCAGTGGCAGAGCAGGTCGTAGTTGCCGGAGAACACGCTGCGGTAGTTGCGCAGCTCGACATTGATCGCGGCCAGGGTGCTCGCGGGCAGCAGCTTCCAGGGGATATGCACGCTGCGCACGGCGTGGATCAGCGCTTCCTTGATCGCGTAGTAGCGGTTCAGCGGCGCCGAGGCGCCGATCGCCAGCGCGGCGTTGACCCGCACCGTGGTGTTGAGGGCGCTGAGCACGGGTTCGAACAGCTCGCTGCCCAGCGACTTGAACAGCGCCTGGTCGCTGACCCCCAGCGGTTTGTTGCGCACCCGCTGGGCCAGCTCGAACAGCGAGAAATAGCTGAACGGCCGCCAGATCGCCCGGCTCGCGCCATTGCCCAGGAGCAGGCCGGAGCACGGGTGGCGGGCCGCGAGGTCCGGCCAGGTGGCGAGGGAGGCGTCGAAATCGGCGGGCATGGTGTTCTCGCAGGCAGCGGTGGCAAATCGGCAGGGCGCGACTTTATCACGGCTGGCACGGAAACTGGCCGGCTGCCCTGGAGGCGGCGTAGACTGCGACGTCCAACCGATCCGGATGCCGTTTTCATGACCCTCTCGCTGCTCTTCGCCGTGCTCGCTTCCGGCTTTATCTATGGCATCACTCCCGGCCCCGGCGTGCTCGCCGTGCTGGGCATCGGCGCGACCCGGGGCCGTCGCGCCGGCGCCGGATTCCTCTGCGGTCATCTGCTCGGCGATGTGCTGTGGTGCAGCACCGCGCTGGTGGCCATCGTCGGCGCGCGGCAGATCGGCAGCTCGGTGTTCGACATCCTCGGCGTGATCAGCGGCCTGTATCTGTTCTGGCTCGGCTGGCGCGCGTTGCGCAGCCGGCCGGGCGATGCCGCCGAACAGGGCGCGGTGCGCCAGCCGTTCTGGCATGGCGTGGTGTTCGGCCTGACCAACCCCAAGGCCTACCCGGTGGCGGTGGCGACCTTCACCGCGCTGCTTTCCAGCCGTGCCGAAGCCCTGGACTGGTCGATGCTGCCGGCGTTGATCGCGCTGAGTTTCCTGGGTGGCTTGCTGGCCTACCTGATCCTGATCGTGCTGGTCGGGGCGCGGCAGGTGCGCACCCTGTATACCCGCTATGAGCTGTGGATCACCCGGGCCTGCGGGTTGATGTTCATCGGGTTTGCCGTCAATGCGCTGATGCATGCGCTGCCGGGGCTGGTGCCGCGACGGGGGTGAAGCCCTCCGGGACCGCGTTGCGGTCCCGGCTATCTCAGGGCAATACCGGCGTCGTCTTGACCCGCGACTGATCCGCCTCGTCGCGCCTTACCTTGTTGCGCCACAACCGATACGCCCGGATCCCCGCGCGCACCGAGCCATACAGCAGGTGATTCTCCATCTCCCGGGCCAGCCCCGAGCGCACCAGCATGCGCAGGAAGGCGCCCCTGGCCCGCGCGATGCCCAGCTCGATCCCTTGCGCATTCAAGGTATCGCGCACTTCGCGCAACGCCGCGATGCCACTGACATCGATGCTGCTCACCGCCTCGGCATCGAACAGCACCGCCTTCGGTTCCGGCTCGCGCTGGACCGCTTCGAGCAGGCGCATCTTGAAGTAGTCGGCGTTGAAGAACAGGATCGCGTCGTCGAAGCGGTACACCACCAGCCCCGGTACGGTGTGCGCATCCTTGTGCTGGCTGATGTCGACCTGGCCCTCGATCCCCGGGGCCCAGCCGAGCACCGCGTCGGTGGGCTGGTAGATGCTGTAGAGCAGGCGCAGGACCGCCAGGGTCACGGCGATGATGATCCCCGGCAGCACCCCGACGCCGAGCACGCCGATGGTGGTGAACACGCAGAGGCAGAACTCGAAGCGGCTCAGCGTCCAGATCTTGCGCAGCGACTGCACGTCGATCAGGCCCCAGCCCGCCATCAGCAGCACCGCGCCCAGCGCCGCCTGGGGAATCCAGGCCATGGGTGCGGTGAAGAACATCAGGATCACGGCGATCACCAGCGCGGCGACGATGCCCACCAGCTGGCTCTTGCCGCCGACCATGTCGTTGACCGCGGTGCGCGAGTCGGCGCCGCTGATGGCGAAACCCTGGGATACGCCAGCGGCCAGGTTGGACACGCCGAGGGCGACGAACTCGTGGTTGGCGTTGATCGCATAGCCGTGCCGCGCGGCGAAGCTGCGGGCGGTGAGCATGGCGCTGCAGAAACTCACGGTGGCAATACCCAGGGCGTCGCGCAGCAGGCTTTTCATTTCTTCCAGCGAGGTCTGCGGCCAGGCCAGTTCCGGCATGCCGCCGGGGACATGGCCGAGCACCGCCACACCGTGGCTGTCGAGACCGAAGACCCCGGCGATCAGGGTGAACACCGCCACCGTCACCAGGGCCGAGGGCAGTTTCGGGAAGCGCCGTGGCAGCCAGATCAGCATGGCCAGGCCGGCCAGGCCGATGGCCAGGGTCAGCCAGTGGATTTCGCCGAGCCGTTCGAAGAAGTTGATCATGCTGAGGATGAAGCCGTTGCCCTCGATCTTGAAGCCGACCACCTTGCCCAGTTGCCCGGCCAGCAGGCTCAGGCCGATGCCGTTGAGGTAGCCGATGAGGATCGGCCGGGAGAAGAAGCTGGCGATGAACCCGGCGCGGGCCACCCCGGCGCAGATCAGCATCAGGCCGACCAGCACCGTGACCACCACCGACAGTTGCAGCAGGCGGTCCGGGTCGCCCATGGCCAGCGGTGCGATGGCCCCGGCGACCATGGCACAGGTGGCGGCGTCGGGGCCGACCATCAGTTGCCGCGAACTGCCCACCAGGGCGTAGACGATCATCGGCAGGATGCATGCGTACAGGCCTACCTGCGGCGGCAGGCCGGCGATCTGGGCGTAGGCGATGGCGATGGGGATCTGGATGGCGGCCACCGACAGGCCGGCCTGCACATCCGGGCGGAACCATTCGCGACGGTAATGCAGCAGGTTGGCCAGGCCCGGAAGCCAGCGGGAAAGAAACATGTTCAGGTCCTTTTGATGTATCTGACAGACGCTAGCGCAAAAGCCCGGCATCCGGCGCTTCAGGGAAGAAGGTCGGGGTGGCTGGGGGCATTTGGCCAGCATCGTACCCGGTGTTGCGCCGGGAGGCCAATTCAGGGTGCCTGTACCGGCCTCATCGCTGCATGGGTATCTACACATCTTTGAAGGCTTGGCGGGGAATCGCATCAAGGCCGCCAGGTGCCTGTCTTGAGTCTTGCAGCGCTCTGAAGATCGAGCGCCGCCCGCGCGGCGCATCGCGGGCAATGCCCGCTCCCACATCGGTTGCAACGTACCTATGCCTGACAGGCCATGGTTGACCGTCTTGTTGGTTCGACTCGATACCGAGTCGAGCCCAACAGCCTCCCCGCGATGCATCGCCGAAAAAACAAAGGCTGACAACTCAAATCCCACAGGCCATGGCACGTTGCAAAAGATGTGGGAGCGGGCCTTGCCCGCGATGCGCCGCGCGGGCGGCGCTCGATCTGGAGGGCGCTGCAAGGCTCAAGACAGGCACTTGGCGGCCTTTATGCGGTTTCCGCAAGGTTTTCAGAGTTGTGTAGATACCCATGCAGCGATGAGGCCCGAAAGAGCAATGGGTTACTCAGCCCACTCCGGATCCCCGGTGAACACCACGGTCAGCCAGCGATCCGGTCCTTCACCGCCAATCGCGTTGCCGATCTCGTCCCGCCAGGCATCCCACTCGGCGATGTTCCGCGCCGCCATGGTCCTGGGCACGATGAAGTACAGCTCGATCTCCCGCGAGCGCCCGACCTTGGCCACGTAGGCCCGGTACGACAGCATGCTGTGCCGCTCGACGAAGGCCTGCGCCACGTCGTCGACATGCTGCTTGAGATCCCCCGGGGTCACCAGGAACATGTCCGCCAGGGCCTGGCGGATCACCGACAGCGGCAGCGGGATGATCACCAGGCACACCAGCCCCAGCACCGCCGGGTCGATATAGGGCGAGATCCATTCCCACTCGGTCCCCTGCACCGCGATGCCGACGCAGAAGGCGACCAGCAGCGCCGCGGTGATGCTGGCCGACATCACCCAGCCCCTGACGTCCATGCGCACGAAGTCCGAGTTGATCCGGCGATTGGCCCGGGCCTCCAGCACGGCGATGGTCAGGCAGGCGCAGACGGTGACCAGCGCATACACCAGGGCCACGCCGAACTCCAGTTCGCGCCCGCCTTCCAGCAGGCTGAGCACGGCGTTGATCAGTGCATAGATCGCCACCCCGGTGAGGAGGATGCCGTTCAACGCCAGGACCATCGGTTCCAGATGCCAGAAGCCCATGCTGAAACGCTCGCGCAGCTTGCGCGACATATGGGCGCTGCGGGTATGCGCGGTGATCAGCCGCACCACCACCAGGGACAGGCCGCTCATGCTCGCGTCGACCATGGAGTAGACGCCGTCGAAGACGATCGAGAACGACCCCGAAGCGATGCCGAAGACAATGCCGATCACGGCGATGAACAGGGTGACGGCGATGGAGGTACGCAGTACCCCCTGCTCGTCGGTCAGGTCGAAAAAGCGTGTTGCCACAACGGAACTCCTTATTGAAACGCCAGGCCATCAGACCCGAAATTGCTCCATCAGCGCCTGCTGCTGGTTGGCCAGGCGATTCAGTGCCTGGCTGATGCGCGCCGACTCGTCGGCCCGGCCGGACAGCGATTCGGTCACGTCGCGAATGCCGGCGACATTGCGGTTGACCTCCTCGGCCACGGCGCTCTGTTCCTCGGCGGCGGAGGCGATCTGCAGGTTCATGTCGCTGATCACCGTGACCGCCTCGCCGACCCGTTGCAGGGCCGGCACCGCCTGTTCCATGCGGGTGACGCTGTCCCTGGCCTGGCGCTGGCCATCGTGCATGGCCTCGACCACGCCTTGGGTGCCGCTCTGCAGAGCTTCGATCACCTGGCGGATTTCTTCCACCGACACCTGCGTACGCTGGGCCAGGTTGCGCACTTCGTCGGCGACCACGGCAAAGCCGCGTCCCGCTTCGCCGGCGCGGGCCGCCTCGATGGCGGCGTTGAGGGCGAGCAGGTTGGTCTGCTCGGCGATGGCGCGGATCACTTCCAGCACCGAGCCGATCTGTTCGCTGCGGCCGGCCAGGGCCTGGACCCGCTCCATGGCCAGGTCCATGTCGGCGGCCAACTGGTCGATGGCCTGGCGGGTATTGCCGACCAGCGCCAGCCCCTCGCGGCTGGCCTGGTCGGCGCCGCGGGCGGCCTGGGCCGCCTGCGCCGCGTTGTTCGCCACGTCGTGGGCGGTGGCGCTCATTTCGTTGGCGGCGGTGGCGACCTGTTCGATCTCGCGCTGCTGTTGCTGCATGCCGTCGCTGGTCTGGCTGGCGATGGCGGCGGACTGGTCGGCGGTGCCACGGGCTTCCTGCAACGAGCCTTTGACCTGGACGATCACCGGCTGCAGCTTGTCGAGGAAACGGTTGAACCAGGCACTGAGCTGGCCCAGTTCGTCGTCGCGGGCATAGTCCAGGCGCTGGGTCAGGTCGCCGTCGCCGCTGGCGATCTCGCGCAGGCGCTCGGCCACGGCGAGGATCGGCCGGGTCACGCCGCGGGCGGTCAGCCAGATCAGGACCAGGCCGGCCAGGGCCGTCACCAGGGCGATCAGCAGATTGCTCAGGTTGGCGCTGCGGTTGCTCGCGTCGAGGTGCTGGTTGAGCTCGATGGCCGGTGCCTGCAGCACGGCTTGCGGCAGTTCCAGCAGCACTTGCCAGGGCGCGGCGTCGGGGATCGGCGCGAAGGGCCGGGCGACCCGCATCAGACCGTTTTCCACGGTCGCCTGCAGCGGCTTGCCCAATTGCCCGGCATCGGCGCTGTGCCCGGCCAGCAGGCCGGCGGGGCTGACGATGCTGACCTGGCCCTGGCCGGCGAAGAGTTCCTTGCGTCCGTCGAGGGCCAGTTGCTGCAGGTTGTCGAGGCCGATATCCAGGCCGATCACCCCGACCACCTTGCCGTTGTCCAGCAGGGGCAGGGCGATGCTGGTCATCAGCACCTGCTTGCCGTTGACCTCGTCGAAATAGGGATCGACCACGCAGGGCTTCGCGGTTTCCAGCGGGCAGGTCAGCCAGCGGTTGTAGGGCGAGCCGTTGGCGCCGATGCTGGCATCGGCCAGCATGGCTTCGGGCATGGCTTCCGCTTCGAGTTCGCCGGCGGTATTGCGCGACCAGTACAGCGAGAAGCGGCCGCTGTCGTTGCTGCCCCGCGCGGCATCGCCGACGAAGCGGGCGTCCTGGCGGTCCAGGCCATTGGGCTGGAACACCAGGAACAGACCGATCAGATCGCGATTGCCGGCCAGTGCCGCGCGGGCCTGCTCCACCAGGGCCGGGCGCAGGTCGCCGTCAGCGCGCTGGCGCAGCACCTGGGCCAGGCGGGCGAAGCCGTTGCCGTACTGCCAGGCGTCCATGAAATAGCGCTGGATGCGCAGTGCCTGGGTCTCGCCGTGGGCCTGCAGGCGCAGGCGGGCGTTGTCTTCGAGCAACTGGGTATTGGCGGCGAAGACCTCGGCGGCGCTGCGCCGCGACTGGGTCAGCGAGGTGACCGCGAGGACCACGACGATGGCCAGCAGGCACAGGCCGGCGAGGAGGATGATCTTCCACTGGATGGACAGGCGGCGCGGGAGCATGAGGGGTTTCCTTCTCGGTCATGAACGACGCCCGCGGAATTCGCGGGCGTGCTCGACAGGCGGTCTCACTCGGCGAGGTAACTCGGTGGCGCGACCCGGAACGACTTGGTCAGCCAGGCCAGGTACAGCACGCCGCACAGCGCCCAGATGCCGCCGAACAGCAGGGAATGCTCGTTCAGGTCGAGCCACAGCACGGCGATGATGCAGAAGCCGATGGTGGGCAGCGCCAGGTGCTTGAGCTTGTTCGCCAGGCCCTGGTTCAGGCCCTGGCGGATGTAGCAGTGGCTGATGACCGACAGGTTGACGAAGCTGAACGCCACCAGCGCGCCGAAGTTGATGATCGAGGTGGCGGTGACCAGGTCGAAGAAGATCGCCGACAGCGAGATGAACGCGACCACCAGCAGATTCAGCACCGGCGTCTTGAAGCGTGGGTGCAGGCGGGCGAACAGGCCTTGCGGGATCACCTTGTCGCGGCCCATCACGTACAGCAGGCGCGACACGCTGGTCTGCGAGGCCAGGCCCGAGGCGATGGTGTTGATCACGGTGCAGGCGATGAAGATCGACTGGAACAGCTTGCCGCCGACGTACAGGGCGATTTCCGGCAGGGCCGCTTCATGGTCCTGGAAGCGCTCCATGGTCGGGAAATAGGCCTGGATGAAGAACGACGTGAGGATGAACACCGCGCCGCCGATCAGGGCGGTGAGGAAGATCGCCCTGGGAATGACTTTTTCCGGCTGGTGGGTTTCCTCCGACAGGGTGGTCACCGCGTCGAAGCCGAGGAAGGAGAAACACAGGATGGTCGCCCCGGCCATCAGCGCGCCGAGCTGGGTCTTGTCGTCGGCGAAGGGCAGCAGGGTCCAGGCGGTGCCCTGGCCTTCACCCTGGTTCAGGCCGCGCAGGCACAGGTAGACGAACACCGCCATGATCACCACCTGCACGGCGACGAACAGGACGTTGAAGTTGGCCACCAGGTTGATGCTGCGGATGTTGATCAGGGTGATCAGGGTGACGAAGCCGACGACCCAGGTCCATTCCGGCACCTCGGGGAACATCGCCGACAGGTAGAGCTTGGCCAGCAGGGCGTTGACCATCGGCAGCAACAGGTAATCCAGCAGCGACGACCAGCCCACCAGGAAGCCGACGTGGGGATTGATCGCACGCTGGGTGTAGGTGTACGCCGAGCCCGATTGCGGGAAATGCCGCACCAGGATGCCGTAGCTCAGCGCGGTGAACAGGATGCCCAGCAGGGCCAGGACGTAAGCGCTGGGCACATGGCCGGCGGTGAGGCCGGAAACGATGCCGAAGGTGTCGAACACGGTCATCGGGGTGAGGTAGGCCAGGCCGATGATCACCACCTGCCACAGGCGCAGGGACTTGCGGAGTTGGACGTTGCTGTGGGCGCTTTGCTCAGGCTGCATGCGGGCGATGCTCCTGCGGCGGGACCACGGACGGGGTGTGCGACGGGCACGGCAAGGTCGAGCGGGTGGGCTCCATATTGTTCACCTTTTATGTCGGAGCTGGGGTTGGCGCGGGCGAGGCGCCGATGTCACTGGCAGGACCGAAACGGAAAAGCGACGCGCAGGCGCGCGGACGCCGGGGCGTCAGGCAGCGGCGCTGTTGTTTTTCCTTATCGGGCGCTGGGCAAGGTGGGAAAAATAAGAAACGATCTGGCTGGATTGTGTCAAGTAAATCGTTACATTATTTTTCTTTCATGAATTTCCATCGCTCTTTTCCGCGGTTTTCATCGCGGCGACGACATTTTCGGTCGGAACAAGGATTTTTCTGTCCGTAAAAATTGACGCTCTGTTCAGCGCGCATAGATCAGTTTCCCGGCGAACCAGGTCTGCTCCACGCGGGTGTCGCGCAGCGCTCGCGCGTCGACACTGAGCACGTCGCGGTCGAGCACGATCATGTCGGCCTGCTTGCCCGGCGCGAGCGAGCCGATGCTCTGCTCCAGGCGCATCGCCCGCGCGGCATTCAGGGTGTAGGCCTGGAGCATGGTCTGCCGGTCGATGGCTTCGTCGGCATTCAGCACGCCTTTCGGGCCCTCGCGGGTGATCGCCTGGTAGATGGCCTTCCAGGGTTCCGGGGTGCTGATCGGCCAGTCGCTGGCGCCGGCGATGGTCGCGCCGTGCTTGAGCAGCGAGCGCGCCGGGAAGGTGTGCTGGAAGGCCATGGCGCTCACGTAGGGTTTGACCAGGTCGAGGTTGGCGGCGTCGGCGGCGGCCCAGTACAGCTGCATCGAGGCGATCACGTCGAGCTGCTTGAACCGCGCGTATTCCCGCGGGTTGACCAGTTGCAGGTGGGTGATGGAGTGGGGAATGCCGCTGTTGCGCTCGCGGCGCGCCTGTTCGATACCGTCGAGGGCGGTGCGTACCGCGCGGTCACCGATGGCGTGGACATGCACCAGCCAGCCGCGGGCGTCGGCAGCGCTGACCAGTTCGCCGAAATGCGCGGGATCGAGCAACAGCTCGCCGCGCTGCCCGGAGTTGCGGTAAGGCTCCAGCATCGCCGCGCTCTGCGCCGGCATCTCCGCGACGCCATCGGCGAAGACCTTGATCCCCGGCAGGGTGAGATTGGGCACGCCGAGAAACTGCTGGCGCACCTTGTCCAGTTCGTCCAGGTCGGCGGGGCCGGCCTTGGCGTCGGCCATCAGCAGGGCCGCGACGTGGGCGGTCAGCTCGCCGTTCTCGGCCAGTTCCCGGTACACCGGCAACACCCCCAGCGAGTCGTTGCGCACATCGGCGCCGGGCAGCTCGTTGGCCAGCGGGTCCATCCAGCCGGTGATTCCCAGCTGTTTCGAGTATTCCAGGGCCTGGCGTCCGGCCCTCAGCAAGGTCTCGCGGGACAGCGGCGGGAGCAGGTCGCTGACCGGGTACAGCGCGGCATCGACGAGAAAGCCGTTGGGGCTGCCGTCGGCGTGCTGGCCGATGGTGTTGCGGGACTCGGCCGGCAGCGCGGCGATGCGCCTGGCGTCGATACCGGCGCGCTGCAGCAGGGCCTGGTTGGCCCAGCCGGTGTGCATGTCGTTGGCGGCGAAGAGCACCGGCTGCGTGGCCCATTCGCCGTGGTTGAAGCGTTGTTCGAGGGCGGCGATATCGTCCCAGTAGCTCACCGGCAGGCCGGCGACACTGAGGAATTCTCCCCGCCGCGCCTTGCCGTCGTCGCGCCACTGGCGCAGGCGGCGTTCCAGTTCGTCGAGGGGCAGTTGCTCGCCCGCGAGGTCGGCCAGCTCCCTCTGCAGGCCGCCCTTGATGGCGTGGGAGTGGGAGTCGAGCATGCCGGGCAGCAACAGCTTGCCGCCCAGGTCGATGACCCGCGTGGTCTCGGTCTTCAGGCCCAGTACCGTCTGGTCCGAGCCCACCGCGACGATCCGCGCGCCGTCCACCGCGACCGCCTGCTGCAAGGGCTGGCCCGGTTCGGCGGTGTAGACCCGGGCGTTGTGCAGGATCAGGTCGACGGCCGCGACACTCGGCAGTGCGCTGCAGGCCAGGCTGGCGCCGAGCGCGATGGTCAGGAAGCGGTTCATGCAAGGCCCTTATCGTTGGTGGTGATGGGCGCAGCCTAGTCAGGCGGCGAGGGCAGTTAAACGCACGGGCCGGCACAACTTTTTTTGCCTTGGGGAAAAAATCAATTGCCGTGGTGCAAGGGCAGCGCGCAGCAATGCCATTTGCCGGTTTTGCCAGCGCGGCCAATACTCGGGTGTTTTCCCTCTGTTCTTTTGTGCCCACCAGGAAGCAACCATGGACAAGATGACGGCCCTGACCATCTTCGTCGCCGCCGCCGATCACGGCAGTTTCAGCCGCGCGGCGGAGCAACTGGGCAAGACTCCTTCGGCGGTGACCAAGGCCGTCGCCCATCTGGAAAGCGAGCTGGGCGTGCGCCTGTTCGAACGCACCACCCGGCGCATGGCCCTGACCGAGGCCGGTGCGCGCTACCTGGAGGGCGCGCGCCAGGCGCTGATGCACCTGCAACGGGTGACCGAGGAGGTGCAGCAACTGCAGCACGAACTGCGCGGCACCCTGCGCATCACCGCGCCGCCGTCGTTCGGGCCGGCGTTTCTCAACCAGGTGTGCTGCCGCTTCCTGCGCGAGCATCCGCAGGTGCGCCTGGACGTGAACCTGAACGATGCCAACGAAGACCTGATCGATGGCGGTTACGACCTGTCGCTGCGCGACGGTCCTACCGACCAGCCGGAACTGATCGCCCAGCCGCTGATCGAGAACCGCGTGGTGCTGTGCGCCAGCCCCGCGTACCTGGCGCGCAACGACGAGGCCATCACCCTGGACAGCTATGCCCGGCACGACTGGCTGCTGTTGCGCCATCCGCTGATCAACCGTGGCCACTGGTGGATCGAGCAGGACGGCCAGACGATCCGGGTGCGCCAGCCGACCCCGCGGCTGCTGAGTGACAACTTCGATTTTCTCCTGGCCTGCCTGCTCGATGGCCAGGGCCTGCAGTTCGTGCCGACCTGGGCGGCGGCGCCGTACCTGAGTCGCGGCGAACTGGTCGAGGTGATGCCGGAGTACTGGCGTTCGGTCAGTGGGTTCGGGCCCTGGGTGCATGTGCTGTACCTGCCGCACCGGCGCAACACGCGCAAGGTGCAGGCGTTCATTGCCTTGTTGCATGAGCAGTTGCGGGGGCAGGGGTTGGAGTGAGATTGGTTTTCCCGCCGAACTTTGTAGGAGCTGGCTTGCCTGCGAAGGACCGCAGGGCGGTCCCAGACCTCACCGCAATCGGGGACCGCGTTGCGGTCCTTCGCGGGCAAGCCTCGCTCCTACAGGGATTGTGCGAGGGCATGTCCGATCTGTTCCAATCCGGCACAAAAGTTGTGCGCTCTCTGACGATGATCCCTGCCGCCCCGCTGGATAGTCTGCCCCTGCACGTCCGAGCGTGATTCTTTCCCGGACAGCACAGATGGCGCTTTCCACAGGAGCTACCCGCAGTGAAGATTCATACCCTCGTCAGCGAGATCCGCGACCCCCTCGAACGTGGCCGCGAGATCGGTGAGCGTTTCGCCGAGCAGATCCGCCACACCACCGGCCTCTACCTGGATTTCTTTCCCCAGGTCGGCGTGTCCCTGGGTGACGCCGAGCGCATCGGCGACAACAGCCTGGCCGCGCTGCAAGCCTGGAGCCCGGGGCTGGCAGCGGAAGTCATCGGCATGGCCAAGGGCGCCGCGGTCCCGCTGTGGCAACTGGCAAGCCTGAACGCCCGCACCGAAGTCCTCGCCGCGCGCACCCGCCACAGCGAATGCTCCACCACTGTCTTCGCCCCGCCCGGCGCGCAGGCACCGCGCACCCTGCAGACCTGGGACTGGCACGACTGCCTGTGCCCCCACGGCCTGATGCTCGACTTGCACACCGCGCGTGGCATGCAGGTGAAGCTGTTCTGCGAGTTCGGCATGCTGGCCAAGCTGGGGGTGAACAGCGCCGGTCTGGGCCTGCATTTCAATATCCTGCATCACGCCAGCGACCACGACGGCGGCGGCGTGCCGGTGCATGCCATTGCCCGCCGCGTGCTGGAAGAAGCGAGCAGCGTCGATGAGGCCATCGAGCTGGTGCGTTCGGCGCGGGTCAGCGCCTCCACGGTATTGACCGTGTTTTCCCGCGAAGACCGCAGCCCGCGGGCAGTGAGCATCGAGATGAGCCCGCAGCGCACCGCGCTGGTCCTGCCTCGCGAGGACGGCTGGCTGCTGCACACCAATCATTTCCTCGATCCGCAGCTCAGCCTCGGCGAGCAGGTGGCGGACCGTGCCGATACCCACTGCCGCCTCGACCACCTGCAGCAGGTGATCGCCGGGATGGACAACCCGGACCTGCGTGCCCGCGCCGAAGCCATGTGCGGCGCCGCCGGTGACAGCGCGCCGATCTGCTTCCACCCGGACCTCTCCCTGCCTGGCACCGAGCGCTGGGAAACCCTGCTCAGCGTGGGCATCGACACGCAGCGTTGCCTGCTGGAATACGTGGCGGGCACGCCGCTGCACCTGGCCAAGGCCGGCTTCGAACGTTTCTGAGCCAACCCGGTGCCGCCGCCAAGGGCGGCACCCGTCAATGAGAACAACAACAATGACTGTGCAAGTTTCCCGCTCCGCAATGCGGACCTTCTGCGTTTCAGGTCTGGGCACCGCGCTGGAGTTCTACGACTTCATCATCTATGGCACCGCCGCCGCCCTGGTGTTTCCCCAGGTGTTCTTCCCCGACCTCGATCACCTCACCGCGACACTGGTGGCGTTCAGTGCCTTTGGCGCGGGGTTCTTCGCCCGGCCGCTGGGCGGCCTGGTGTTCGGTCACTACGGTGACCGCATCGGCCGGCAGAAGGTGCTGGTCACCACGCTGCTGCTCATGGGCCTGAGCACGTTCCTCATCGGTTGCCTGCCGAGCCACGCCAGCATCGGCGTGGCGGCGCCGATCCTGCTGGTGCTGCTGCGTCTGGTCCAGGGTTTTGCCGCCGGTGGCGAATGGGGCGGTGCGGCGTTGTTCGGCATCGAATCGGCGCCGCCGGGACGGCGCGGGTTGTGGGGCAGTTTCACCAGCATGGGCATCGGTGTCGGCGGGATTCTCGGCGCGGCGGTGTTCGCCGTGGTCAGCGCGGCGGCCGACGACAACCTGGTGGATTTCGCCTGGCGCATACCGTTCTGGCTCGGCGGCACGCTGGTGCTGATCGGTCTGTATGCCCGCCTGCGCATGCCGGTCGCGGCCACGCCCGCGCTTGCCGAACCGGTTCGCGCGCCGCTGGCCGAGGCGCTGCGCCAGCGTCCGCGGCAGTTGCTGCTGTGCACCGGAGTCGCCTTCGGGTACTGCACCATCGCCTACATCGGCAGCACCTTTTTCCTGACCTATGCGACCCAGGTCGGCTACGGCAGCACCGAGGCGCTGATGTTCGATCTCACCCTGTCGGTGGCCATCGTGCTGTCGGCGCCGTTGTTCGGCCATCTGAGCGACCGTCTGGGGCGGCGCGCGGTGATGGTCTTCGGCGCACTGGTCATGGCCCTGGGACTGTTCGCTTTCTTCAGCCTGGTCGGCATGAAGAGTTTCACCGTCGCGCTGTTCGCCTACGGCCTGGCGGGAGCCTTGATGGGCGCGACCCAGGGACCGATCCCGGCGTTTCTCGGTGAGCAGTTCCCACGCAGCATGCGCTACTCGGGCATTTCCGCCAGCTACCAGATCGGTGCCGCGCTGGGTGGCGGAACGGCGTCGAGCATCGCCACGGCGATCCTGATTCTCACCGATCACGACCCGATGGGCGTGGCCTGGTACGGGACGGCGGCGCTGGTGCTGGTGGCGGTGTGTTCGTTGCTGTTGCGCGAGACATCGCAGTTGAGCATGGAGGCGATCGATGTGCAGGGACAATCGGCGGTGACGGGCGCTGAGCGTCTTCAGGCGAGGGAAGGCTAGGGGACGTGGGCCCTCTCGCATGGCCCAAGCGTTGCCGGGCTACTCGACAGCGCACCTTTCGGTAGTCAAGCGTCCACGCAGAATCAAACGGATTTCCGGAGTTTTGCTAGCCGAAAACCCTCGCCAGGGGGGGTGCGTTCACCTCGAAAATCGCCAAAATTCCTCGGTACCAACTATTCCTCGGCTTAGAGGAATAGGAAGAGGAGGAGGAAGAAATGCTGAAGCATGAGTGTGCCAGTTCAACTTCGCATGAAGTTTTGCCAAGCGACGAAGAGCGAGGAATGCTGCAAGAAAGCCTGCGCCGATTACTGATGCGCTTGTGGCCCGTCGATCAGGCGCTGGCGCTTGCAGCCAGCCCGCGCGCCATTGCGTCGATTTGGCGGGAGTTTGCTGAGCAAGGTCTCACGAGTCTCGGCAGTGAACCTGCCGAAGGTGGTCTGCGGGAGATCGTCCTGGCCCTGGAAGAGTTGGGCCGCGCGGGGTGCCCAGCACCGCTTGTAGACGCGGTGATTGCCAACATTGTCCTGGGGTCCATGCGCAGCAATTCGGATGAGGCGGTGTCGCTGCTGACCGCGCTTCATCAAGGCGAAGCTACCGTCAGCTTCGCCTTGGCTGGCTTCGATGGCGATCCGCATGCAGGGCGATTGCAACTGACCAACGGGAAGTTGCAAGGCCGAGCTGCATTTATTGAGGGCGCTGCATTCGCCACCCACCTGCTGGTGCTTGCTGAACCCGGACCAATGCTGGTGATCGTGCCACGCGATGCGCCAGGCCTAATCATTGAAGAAGCTCCTGGTTTGGCAGTCCCTCCCATGGCGACTGCACGTTTCGACCTGGAGTCCGCAAGCGCGCTTGAGCTCTCATGCGAACAAGCAGAAGACCTGCATCAGATTGCCGGGCTTGCCTTGTTGGCGCGCGCACTGGGTGCAGCCCAGCGAGGCTTCGACTTGGCCGTCGAGTACTCCAAGGAGCGACATCAGTTCGGTCAACCTATCGGCCGATTCCAGGCGTTGCAACATAAGTTCGCGAACAGCTTGATGGGGCTCGAGGCTGCGCGCTTGATGTTGCACAACGCTGCCAAAAGTTACGACTACGGTTTGGCGGAGTGGCGAACGCTCGGTGCCTGCGCGCGTGCTTTCTCCAGTCCCGCATTGCGCCAGGTGGCGATCGAGACACATCACGTCTTTGGGGCCATTGGCTACTCGGAAGAGCATGAGGCGCCACGACACTTTCGACGTGTACATGCGGACCTGGCGCGTCATGGCGGAGTGCGTCGCGCGCGTGAACAACTGGCTCGCGCACTGATTGACCAAGGGCTGACACTTCCAGAGCACGACCTGGGGGCAGAAGGTAACGCCTTCCGCAATGAGGTTCGGGGCTGGTTGAAAGAGAACTGGGACGCCGCTAGCCAAACGCGTGGTGAAGAGCGCCCCTATGAAGAGTGGGGATTCGATACCCGCTTCACTGCGCTTTTGGGGCGCAAGGGTTGGAACAATCTGAGTTGGCCCAAGGAACACGGTGGTCAGGGACGCACACCCTACGAGCAGCTTGCCTTCATGGAAGAAGTCCAGATGGCAGGTGCACCGATGGGAGGCCGCGGTGATATCCAGGCACATGCACTGATGTCTTTCGGCTCGAGAGCGCAACAATCCGAATTCCTCCCGAAGCTTGCCTCGGGAGAGATCACCTTCTGTCTCGGCTACAGCGAACCTGGGGCGGGTTCTGATTTGGCCTCGATGCAAACAACGGCAGAGCGCGACGGTGACGAGTGGGTAATTAACGGCCAGAAGATCTGGACAACCGCCGCTGAGAAAGCAGACTTCATTTGGCTGGCCGCGCGCACCGACCGGAACGCAGTATCGCCGCATGCAGGAATCAGCATTTTCATCGTGCCGATGAATAGCCCAGGCATAACTGTTCGCCCATCGATGGCAATGTATGGACATACGTTCTGCCAGGAGTTCTTTGACAATGTTCGAGTACCGGCGAGTGCACTTGTTGGTCATGTCAATCAAGGTTGGGAGATCTTGAGGTCGGCTCTTGCCACAGAGCGAATGATGATGGGGAGCTTCATTGCCAACGCGCGAGCGGAGTTTGAGCGACTGGTTCGGTGCATACGCATGACAAGTGAAGGCGAAGAGCAACTGGGCAGTAATGGAGCCGTTCGTGATCGCATCGGGGCACTCGCTGCGGCGGTCGAAGCAGGGCGACAATTGTTCATGAACAGTGTAGTCGCGGCCGAAAAAGGCAAAGCCCCCATCTATGAAGCAGCCATGAGTAAGGTCTACACGGGTGAGTTGCTGGAGCAGTTAGGCGAAGCCGCACTCGATATTCTAGGTGCAGGGACCATCTTGTCCGAGGATGCACCGGATGCAATCGCGGGTGGTAAGTTCGAGCAACTGCTGCGCTACTCGATTCTGGTAGTCATAGGCGGCGGCACCGCTGAAATCCAGCGTAATTTGATTTCGCAGTACGGGCTGGGTTTGCCGCGCTGAGTCAGAGACGAACAATGACTCATGAAGTATGTCAGTGGATGATCACCAAACAGCCGATGTACCGATGATCGGCCTGAAACTGAGTTCGCTCATCGCATAAGACAAGCCGTGCGCCGCGCGCCACCTCGTGGATGGCGAGAGGGCGGCCTTGGTAGCCAGGCCGGCCAGTGCCGGGCGAGGACCGGGCTGCGCTTCGACATGCGGAACAACCCATTCAGAAAGTCAGTTCACCGTCCTAAGGACCCCTAATGAGCGACCTGATCCACTACCGCGTCGAAGACGGCCTGGCCCTGATCGGCCTGGCCCGCCTACCCGTCAACGCCCTGGGACACCCCTTGCGTGTCGCCCTCCTCGAAGCCTGTGTGCGCGCTGCCGCTGACGCCCGCGTGCAGGCCATCATCCTCCACGGCGAGCACGGCCTTTTCAGCGCCGGTGCTGATATCACCGAGTTTGGCAGCGACGCCACCTTCACTGCCCCGGACCTCCCAGGCTTGCTCGTGCGCCTGACCGAGATCCAAAAGCCGCTGATAGCCGCTATCGGCACCCTCGCCCTCGGTGGCGGTCTGGAACTGGCCCTGGCCTGTGGCTATCGCGTTGGTGAGCCGAATGCTCGCCTCGGCCTGCCGGAGATAAACCTCGGCCTGTTGCCCGGCGCCGGTGGTACCCAGCGGCTTCCGCGCCTGATCGGCGTTGAGCCCGGCTTGGACATGATGATCTCCGGCGAGCCAATCACTGCCAGCCGTGCCCTTGAGCTGGGCCTGCTCGACCGCGTGGCGGGCAGCTCCGAGAGCCTGCTCGGTGACGCCCAGGCGTTCGCTCGTGAACTGCTTGCCCAGAGCGCCCAACCACAACGGGTCGGTCGTTTTGCCAATCCGGCCGAAAGCGTGGGGGCTGATTTCTTCGCCGAGTTCCGTGCCGTCAATGGTGCGCGCTGGAGGGGCCGTCTGGCTCCGCGCCTGGTTCTGGCCGCGGTGGAAGCCGCCTGCACCCTGCCACTGGCTGAGGGGCTGCTTCGTGAGCACGTGCTGTTCAAGGAGGCCGAAGCCTCCAGGCAGTCGGCCGCATTGCGCCATGTGTTCTTCGCCGAGCGCGAAGCCGGGCGGATTCCGGGCATCGGCAAGGACACCCCGCTGCGCAGGATCGACAAGGTGGCGGTGATTGGTGCCGGCACTATGGGCGGTGGCATCGCCATGAACTTCGCCAACGCAGGCATTCCGGTGGCCCTGCTCGAGCTCAAGGCCGAGGCATTGGAGCGAGGTCTGGCAAACATCCGAAGGAACTACGAGGTCAGCGTCAAGCGCGGCAAGCTGACCTCCGCACAACTGGAACGGCGCATGGACATGCTGTTCGGTACTCTCGACTACGCCGACCTCGCTGACGCCGATCTGGTGATCGAGGCGGTGTTCGAAAAGATGGAGATCAAGCAGCAGGTATTCCGTACCCTTGATCGGGTTTGCAAACCGGGCGCCATACTCGCCAGCAACACCTCGTCGCTCGACGTCGATGTCATCGCGGCGACCACCTCCCGCCCGCAGGATGTGATCGGCCTGCACTTTTTCAGTCCGGCCAACGTCATGCGCCTGCTCGAAGTGGTTCGCGGAAAAGTCACCGCGCCGGATGTCCTGGCGACCACCATGCAGATCGCCAAGCGTGTCGGCAAACTGCCGGTGATCTCCGGCGTTTGCTTCGGTTTCATCGGCAACCGCATGCTCGAGCCCTACGCTCGCGAGGCACATCGCTTGGTTCTGGAGGGAGCGACACCCGCGCAGGTGGACAAGGTGCTTACCGACCTCGATCTGAACATGGGGGTGTTCAGCATGCTGGATCTGGCCGGCATCGATGTGAACTTCCTGGTACGAGACTCGAATCGCGCCGCGATCGCCCATGACGAAAGCTACTGTCGTCTCGGGGACGAACTTTATGCCCTGGATCGATACGGACAGAAGACCGGACGCGGCTTCTATCGCTATGAAGGCCGAAATCGCCAGGATGATTACGAGGTGATTGCTCTGGCAGAACGCCTGGCTGGCGAGCTGCGGGTTCCCCGACGCCCCATCGATGACTCGCAGATTCATGACCGCTGCCTGTTCAGTTTGATCAACGAAGGCATACAGCTGCTGGACGAAGGCATTGCCCTGCGCTCCAGTGACATCGACCTGGTGTGGATCAACGGCTACGGCTTCCCCGCCCACCTCGGTGGCCCAATGCACTATGCCGAGTTGCTCGGCCTGGACAAGGTGCTTGCCGGCATCCGGCACTATCGCCAGGCGCTTGGTAGCTATGGAGAGATGTGGTTCCAGCCGGCATCGCTACTGGAGCGGCTGGTCGCTGCAGGAAAGACCCGCATCGAGAAAATCTGAATTGCTCCGGGTTTGGCCGGCAGCCCCTTCCCGACGGGATACTCGATTCATGAGCGCTCGAGGGCGAGCGTGCCCTGCAAGTCGTCAAGCGGCCGCTTGGTCATAGCGCAATATGCACTTCGCCCGCGGGGCAACGACGTCGCACAGCCGATGACGTCGTTGCCCAGCAGCACATGCGCCAGAGTCGCCGCCAGTGGCTCAATCGATTAGGCCACGTTTGCGAGCGGCCACCACTGCATCATAGCGACTCGAAACGCCGAGCTTGCCGAAGATGCCCTTCAGGTTCCATTTCACTGTTTCCAGTGTGATGTTCAGGGTCAGTGCAATCCGCTTGTTCGACATGGACTGCCCAAGCAGGCACAGAATCTCGATTTCGCGCGGTTTGAGTCCTAGATTGTGCTCCTCGGCCTTGTTGTCTTTGGTCGTGGTCAGTGTTGAGCAATCGGCATCGCCAACGCGCACGACTTTGGCCAGGTACTCGCTTATACCATCGGGCTCTAACGTCGGTTGCAGCTTGCGCAAGGCGAGAACAACCGAATCGCCTTCATCCAGCAATGTGCGTACGAGACCCAGGCGCTTCGCAGCTTCGACACCGGCTACCAGGCAGTTCCTCGAGTCTGAGGCGCGTCCCAGATAGGTGAGCGCGACACCGGAAATCAAGTCGGCCAGCACCAGGCTCTTCTGACGGGAAAATGCGATTCCATGGCGTCGCACTCCCTGAATGCAGGTCAATACATGTTCCCACTGGCCAAGTTTGAGAGCGAGACGGGCGGCCGCCAACGCAGCGATGGAGTCGATCTCGGCCATGAAGCCTTCCGCGTTACGATGACGATCGGCCAGTTCGTTGAGTTCGGTCTGCAACTCCTGAGCGGCATCCAAGTGATTCAGCAGCAAATGCAAACGTGCCTGTTCAGCCAGTACATGGGCAAGAGGTCGATCCAGGGCTTGCTCGCGGCAGTGGTCCTCGTCCTCGCTCAACACGTGCAGCGCCTCCTGTGGGGAGGTCTGCATGGCAACGAGCCGGCTACGTACTATCAGGGCGCGGATCATTGGCTCAGGCGATGAGAAGCGCAGCAGGTCCAGGCGGTTGGCCAGCACTTCATGAGCCTCGCTGAGGCGGTCTGCTTCGTAGTACGCGTCGGAAGTGAATGCCGCGCAATTGACCGCAGACACCGAGCGCCGGCCATTAGCCTGCTCGGCTCGAACGACGAGGGCGCTGCCGATGCGGATTGCCTTGCGGTATGTTCCCTCCAGGAGGTAGCTGAGCAGCAGCGTCGATTCTGCAACCAGCGCCATATCATCGAGCAGTTCAGCCCGCGGCAACCGCGCAACATTACGATGCAGTGCTCGTGCATCCGCATAACGTCCGGCAGCACAGTAGGCCAGGCTGAGGACGGCCAGGTGTGCTTGACGAAGAAATCGATCCTTGAGCGTATTGAAGTCTGAAGTCGCAACAAGAGACAACGCGGCGTCGGTGTCATCACGCTGCAGGGCGATGCTTGCCCGAAGGTAGCGCGTATGTAGGGCGAATTCAGAGTGTACTTGCTGGAGTCGGTTCAGCCAGGCTTGCGCGTCTCGCCAGTGGCAAGTTGCAACCAGGGCCCAGCATCCAAATATCAGCAGTCTGGGGTGCTCCATCAGGACGTCGGCCGAGAGTTGATTCATCCAGCGCTGCAGCGTGCTGATAAAGCTCATGCTGCGGATTGGCAGGTCTGCACATTCGGCGAGGCGTGCGGCGGCCTGAAGATCATTGGCATGGTAGGCGTGTCGCAAGGCTTCGGTCAGCGATCCGTGCCGCTCGAACCAGTAGCTCGCCCGAGAGTGAATCTTGCGCATCAGCTCCGGGTTGCGCGCCGATAGTCTTTCCTGGAGGAAGTTCGCGAACAAGGGGTGCAGGCGATACCAAGGGGATGGACTATCCAGTTCCACAGGGAGCAGGAGCAGGTTGTCCCGCTCGAGTTGATCCAGCAAGGTCCTGGCCTGCGGGTCGTCGGAGACGCATTGGGCCAGGTCGGCATTGAAGCGTCGGCAGATGGAGATCATCTCGAGGAAATCAGCAACATTCTGGGGGAGGTCGCGCATCACATCTTCCGACAGGTAGCGCTGCAGGTGGTTGCGTTGAAGCAGCATCTGGGAAAGCCCAGTCCGATTCGTCGGGTCTCGTTTGAGCCTGATGCAGATCATCTGTACGCACATAGGCCAACCATCCGTGATCTCGTGAATCAGTCGCATGTCATCGGGCGTAACATCACCCAGGTGTTTGCCGAGAAAATCCTGGGTCTCATGAAAGTCGAAGGGTAATTCGGGGAAAGAAATCTCCGTCAACTCGCCTGTCATGCGCATGCGGCCGATCGTCAGCGGCGGGTGTGTCCTTGAGGCAAGAATCAGGTGCAGTTCATCTGGACCATGATCGAGGAGACCCTGGATAAGCGCATGTGTCGACGCGTCATCGGCATGGTGGTAGTCATCAATGAATAGAAAGATGTCCTTACCGTACTGGCACACGGCGTCGATGATGGTTGCGACGGTGCTGGCTACAGGAAGCTCTGCCCGTGCTTCAGACGGCAGTGCGGTCCCGGTGTCGACAGGCAGCCCCGCCTGCTGGAGTGCCCCCATGAGATAGGTGCGGAACTGGGGTAGTTGCTGCTCTTCGGGGGACAGGGATAGCCAGCAGACGTGCTCGCCGCGCTTCAACAGTTCCTGGCGCCACTGGGCAAGCAAGGTCGTCTTACCGAAACCCGCACTCCCGCACACCAGCGTCAACCGGCAATCCTGTGATTCCTTCAATCGCGAGAGCAGTTTACTTCGCGGCGTTGTTTGCGGGCTGATGCGTGGCGGCGCGAATTTAGTGGGAATGAGCAGGCTATCAAGGGACAAGTGAAAGACTCCTTCCGATCAGTTCTATTTTGATCTTACAGTGGGGATGCCCTAGCGTCCCTCCAGTCTCATAGAATCCACTCACTATGAGGGGTGTGCATGATCAGTAGCAGTAGCACCATCAGTTCAAGTCCTGCAAACGCGAAGGTCGGGATGACCAAGCGAGCTTTGGCATCCTCCCTGGCGTGGCGCCTGAGCGTCGAGTAGGAACAACAAAAACAAGAATTCGTGAAAAGAGGCGTATATGAAAGTCGATTTCTCGAGGTGGTCGCTCGACGCGGCGTCGCGCTTTGCCCAGCGCGAGGCTCTGGTCAATGTCGAGCGAGGGCGTCGCTACACGCACCTGGAGCTTCACCGGCTCACCAATCGAATTGCGCATATGGTCAAACAGCGGCTTTACCTGGCGGCTGGCGATATCTATCTGACCATTCTTGAAAACGACAACATGAGCCTGTTGAGTTTCGCTGCGCTCGCCAAGACGGACGTGAAGGCCTCGTGGTGCAACTTCCGGGATACCTACGACGAGCACTTGTGGCAGATCGACTTGGTCGAGCCCAAGGTGGTGTTCCTGGAGAATGCTCTGCTCGACACCTATCAGCCCATGTTGAGCGAGCGCGGCATCCGCATCATCTGCATGGACCCGCTGGCTACGCCGCGCGACGGCGTCGAATGCTTCTGGGATCTGTTGGAGGGCTTGCCGGAGTCCGAGCCCCATATCGAGATCGATATGGACGAGCCGCTGCTGTATCGCTTCACTGGCGGTACCACGGGCAAGGGCAAGTGCTGCATGTACAGCCTGCGCAACTGGCTGGCCCTGCATCGTTACTTCTACGCGATGCCGGATGAGATGTTTGGTCCGGACACTCGCCATTTGAGCATCACGCCGCTGAGCCACGGCTCTTCGGCCTACGTGATGACGCTGGCTTTCAAGGGCGGCTGCCATGTGACGATGAATGCCGCCGACCTCCGGCAGTTCTGCGCCAACATCCAGAACGAGAAGATCACCACCTCCCACCTGGTGCCGACCATTCTCTACCGCTTCCTGGAGTTCGACCTGTGCGAGCAGTTCGATCTTTCCAGCTTGCAGGCGGTGATCTACTCGGCCGCCCCCATGAGCCCCGCCAAGCTGACCTTGCTGCAGGAGAAGTTCGGCAACATCTTCATCCAGGCTTATGGCAGCAGCGAGGCCCTGGCGCCGGTAGCCGTGTTGAGCAAGGCGGACCATCTCTGCGCGCCGGGCGAAAGCAACCCGCGCTTGAAGTCGGCGGGCATCCCGCTGCCCGAAACGGAAATCGTCGTGATGGATGACGAGGGACGCGAGCTGCCGTGCGGACAGACCGGCGAGCTGTGGATCCGCGGTCCCGGGGTGATTCAGGGCTACTACAAGAACCCGGAGCAGACTGCCGCCGAATTCCAGGATGGCTACTGGAAATCGGGTGACCTGGGGTTCATCGACGAAAACCGCTATGTGCACATCGTCGACCGCAAGAAAGACATGATCATCAGCGGCGGATTCAACGTGTACGCCATCGAAGTCGAGGCGGTGCTCAATGCGCACCCCGCGGTCCTGATGTCGGCGGCGATCGGCATCCCCCACGACGAATGGGGCGAATCGGTACATGCCGAAATCGTACTCAAGGACGGCCATTCAGCGGCCCCTGAAAAAATCCTCGCCTTCTGCAAGGAACGCATCGGATACAAGGCGCCCAAGAGCCTGAGCATCGTCGAGAGTCTGCCAGTGACGGTGATCGGCAAGGTGCTGCGCCGGGCAGTGCGTGACAAGTACTGGTCGGGACAGCAGCGCAGGGTGAACTAGCCACGGTCCCTGCGGCCGCAACGAAGCCGGACCCATGCCGGAGCTCTCAACGCAGCGTGGTCTGGCAACCCCGGTTTTGTTTGATCGAGCACTCGGGCCAGGAGCACGAGTGCGGTCGCGAGAATAAAAGATGCATTCGCAAGGTGCTGAATCGTGAGCCGAAGTTGCCCCTTGAACTCATGAGTTAGCAGGGCGAATCGCATATGCCTGAGCGGATCCGTAAATAAGTAAGACTCTTGGTCGTTCGCGTACTGCTGCGCACCTGTCGATAAAGAAGGTGTGCTGATAATGCGGTGAATGATTTTTCGTGAAACCACAGAAAGAGTTAGTAAATTAAATGAATAAAAACAATAAGATTTACCATCCCAATCTCTGTCGCGGACTTCTTGCTACATCGATTCTGGCAGCACTAGGCGTCACTCCAGTTCAGGCGCTCGAACTCGATACGGGTAATGAGGATCTTTCGATCCGTTTCGACAATACGCTGAAGCTCAATTACGCCCAGCGCGTTGAAAGTGCCAACTCTAAACTGGCCAACTCGTGGAACAACAATGATGGTAACCGCAACTTTTCCTCAGGCAGCGCGGTATCCCAGCGCGTCGATGTGCTCTCTGAACTGGATGTGGTGTTCAAGGAAAAGACCGGTTTTCGCATCAGTGCCAACAGCTGGTACGACCATGCCTACGACGATGTCGGCAGCTTCAATCCGTCGACCAACCAGATCAATAACGGCAAGCCGGACTCCCGGCACCGGAGCGGTTACGCCAAGCGTTATTACAACGGTCCTTCCTCGGAGATCCTCGATGCCTTCGTCTTCGGCAGCGTGGAGTTCGGCGAGGAATCCTTACTCGCAGCCAAGCTCGGCAGCCATACCCAGTACTGGGGGGAGTCCCTCCTGTCACTTGCCCATGGCAACAACTACGGCCAATCCGGCCTGGATATCTCCAAGGCGCTGGCTGTACCGGGCACCGAGGCAAAGGAGCTATTCATCCCGCGCAACCAACTGTCCACCAACCTGACCCTGACCCCGGAATTAACCCTGGGCGCACAGTACTTCCTCGACTGGGATGCCTCGCGGGTGCCCGAGTCCGGCTCCTATCTGGGCTTCAATGACGGCGTTCAAAGCGGCGGGCATAACCTATCGCTGATCGCTGCGCGCAATCCCTTCTTCGGTGTACCTGGCCCGATGGGGGCCAACGAGTTCCTGCGTGTATCCAACGGTCATGTTTTCACTCCGGACAAGCGCGGCGACTTCGGCCTGATGGCCAGGTGGAGTCCCGCATGGTTGGATGGCACCCTCGGCTTCTACTATCGCAATACCTCCGATATTTTGCCGAACCTGGTCCTTCAACCAACGGCAGTAGGCGTTCCGCAGCTGATCTCCGGCAATGCTGGTAGCTATAACCAGTTCTACGTCGATGACATCGATGTCTATGGCATCAGTCTGTCGAAGAACATCGCCGGGGTCAGTGTCGGCTTCGATCTGAACTACCGCGAGAACATGCCTCTGGCCAGCGTAGTGGCGACCGTCAGTCCGGCGGCAGCGGCAGCCGGGCTGCCCGGTTTCATCTCCAGCTTCGACGGCGAGAATGGTGTCGCCCGCGGCAACACCGTACATGCGGTGCTCAATGGCCTGGCCACCTTCGGTGCTACGCCGGTTTGGGATACGGCCTCTCTGCTGGTCGAACTCGGCTACAGCCGTTGGCTGGACGTGACAGAGAACAAGCAACTGTTCAAGGGCGAGAGTTGGTATCGCGGCGTCGATAAGGTCACCAAGGACAATTACACCCTGGGTGTCAACTTCAACCCAACCTGGTACCAGGTCTTCCCCAGCATCGATGTTTACCTGCCCATCAGTTACAGCGTTGGACTTCAGGGTAACTCCGCCGTGCAACTGGGCGGTAACGAGGACTCCGGCAGTTACTCGATAGGGATTGGCATGGATGTTCGCAACCAATACCGCTTCGACCTGAAGTATGTGGACAACTTCGGGCCTTTCGATACCTGCGAGGTGGCCGGAGCGGGGTTGGTCCCGGGCGATGGCGTCGCGCCTGGTGCCAACGGCATGTACAACTGCACGCCTGGTCAGCCTACCGCCTTCGCCGGCGTTCAGGCGCAGCTCAAGGATCGCGGCATGGTCACCATGACCTTCAAGACGACCTTCTGATCGAATCACTGCCTGAAGCAGGAGAACACCAATGAAATTTGTGAAATCACTTCTGGCTACTGCCCTCGCTGTGACCATGGCCGGCGCTGCACAGGGGGCGGTATCCCCGGATCAGGCTGCGAAGCTCAGCGCCACGTTGACGCCTGTTGGCGCGGAAAAGGCAGGCAATGCCGATGGTTCCATCCCGGAGTATCAGGGGGGGCTGACTACTCCGCCTGCCGGCTATCAGCAGGGGAGTTCCTTTCGCCCGGATCCCTTCGATGGAGAGAAGCCGCGCCTGGTGATCAGCGGCGCGAATGCCGCCCAGCACGCCGACAAGCTCACGGCCGCGACCCGAGAACTGCTCAAGCGTTTTCCATCCTTCCGGTTAGATGTCTACCCGACCCATCGCACGGTGGCCCTGCCGCAATGGTTCCTGGATAACACGGCGAAGAACGCCGTGGGGACCAAATCGCTCGAGGGTGGGCTCGCGCTGGAAAATGCTCTGCCGGGGGTCCCTTTCCCGATCCCCAACGATGGCAATGAAGCCATGTGGAACCACCTGTTGCGTTACCAGGGATACGCCCTCAACTTGAAGTTCGACGCCTGGAACGTCGACTCGGCGGGCAATGCAACCCTGGCTACTACGGTCAACGGCTACCTCGAGTATCCGTTGTACGCTCCAGGCCTTACCCAGTCTGCGAAAGAGGATGACCTCTACTTCAAGACCAAACTCTATTACCTGGGCCCAGCTCGCCGTGCAGGTGAAGCAATTCTGGTGCAGGACGCCGTCAATCCATTGAAGCAACCGCGGCGTGGCTGGCAGTACCTGCCGGGGCAGCGTCGTGTGAAGCTGGCCCCTGATATCGCCTACGACACTCCGAACCCGGGTACCGGTGGCAGCGCCACCTACGATGATGCCTGGGTGTTCAACGGGGCGATGGATCGGTACGACTTCAAGCTTGTCGGCAAGAAAGAGATGTTTGTTCCATACAACACCTACAAGCTGAACTACCACAAAACTGCGGCTGACATCACTACGCCGAACCACCTCAACCCTGATCTGGTTCGCTGGGAACTGCATCGAGTCTGGGTTGTAGAGGCAACGCGGAAACCGGGTCAACGTCATATCTACAAGAACCGCACCTTCTACATTGACGAGGACAGCTGGATTGCCCTGGCCTCCGACGAGTATGACGACAATGGTCAACTTTACCGAGGCTCCTTCGCTCACATGGCTTACAGCTATGACGTACAGGCGCCGAACTCGGACAACCATATGATCTACGACTTCGTTTCAGGCAACTACAACATTAACGGTTTCTACGGTCCCTACGGCGGCGTCAAGTACATCGAGCCGCTGTCGAAGGCCCAATGGGCACCGGATTCGCTGGCCGGTACCGGTATCCGTTGAGCCAACTCTTGCATTGTGATTTTCGTCACCGGTGGGTCTGCCCCCGGTGGCGAGTTTTTCGAGAAAAACAATGAATAAGTTCCAGAGGATAGTTCTCGCTGCATTGGTTATGGCACTGGCGCAAGCGCTCTCCGGACCCACTACCGCGGCAGATTTTGCAGATGTACTGGACAGCCCGGCGATCCAGAGTGAGAAGGCTGCCCATGCCCTGTTTACAGGTCTGGCTGAGGCCGGAAGTCGCCTGGTCGCAGTGGGGCAGCGCGGCCACATTCTATTTTCTGACGATGCTGGCCTGCACTGGCGCCAAGCCAGAGTGCCGGTCAGTTCGGACTTGACGTCCGTGCATTTTCCGAACCCCAGCCAGGGTTGGGCCGTGGGGCATGACGGCGTCGTCTTGTACAGCAGCGATGCAGGTGAAACCTGGACCCGTCAGTTCGACGGTCGTCAGGTCGGGCAGCGCATGCTCGAACGCTATCAGCCGTTCGCTGCAGCGCACCCCGAAGACCAGGTACTGGTGGCATTGGTGAATGATGCCGTGCGAATGAAGGAGGAGGGTGCCGACAAGCCATTTCTTGACCTGTGGTTCGAGAATGAGCGCACCGGTTACATAGTCGGCGCTTTCAACCTGATTTTTCGAACCGACGATGGCGGTCGTAGCTGGATCCCTTGGGGGGATCGCGTGGACAACCCGAATGCACTGAATTTGTACGCGATACGCCGGGTTGGAGAGGATCTATTCGTCGCGGGTGAGCAAGGGCTCTTGCTGAAGCTTGATCCGGTGGCCGGTCGGTTCGTTCAAGTGTCAACGCCATATGGCGGCACTTACTTTGGCGTCACTGGCAAGCCTGGGGCGATCCTGGTTTTCGGCCTGCGGGGCAATGTGTATCGCAGTGTCGATGGCGGTGTCAGTTGGAGCAAAGTTGAGTTCGGTCTGCAGCAGAGCATAACCGCCAGTACGGTCGCCGCGGATGGGCGAATCTTCCTGTTTAGTCAGGCTGGTGATGCGCTGGTAAGCGCCGATGACGGCAAGAGCTTCCAGCCGTTGCCGAACAAAGTCCTGACGCCAGTTGCCGCCGCGCTGGCGTCCGACTCCGGTGCGTTGGTGGTCGCAGGGCCTCGGGGCCTTCGACAGTTGCCCCTTGAGTAAGCCCACTTCCGACTATCAGAGAGCCACATAGCCATGGGTAACTACGAACTCGACACCATGCCGGTGATCCGGGAGCTGAAGGGCTTCGATGTGCGTTCCGGTAAGCTGCTGGAGCGGCTGATCTTCAACAACCGTTTGCTGGTGGTGATTGTCTGCCTGCTCGCCACCCTGGTGCTGGGCTACTACGCAGCCACTCGGCTGAGTCTCAGTGCCAGTTTTGAAAAGATGATTCCGCAGAGCCACCCCTTCATCAAGAACTACTTGGAGAACCGCCAGGCACTGCGTGGCCTTGGCAGTTCGGTGCGGGTGGTGGTGGAGAACAGCGAGGGCGATATCTTCGACCCTCACTATCTGCAGGTACTGAAGGAAGTCAATGATGAGCTGTTCCTCACTCCGGGCATCGATCGTGCCTGGATGAAGTCGCTGTGGACCCCTGCCGTCCGCTGGACCGAAGTCACGGAGGAAGGGTTTCGTGGCGGTCCAGTGATGCCGAACGCCTACGACGGCTCGGTTGGTAGCGTCGAGCAGTTGCGTCAGAACATTTCCCGTTCCGGTATTGTCGGCAGCCTGGTGGGCAACAACTTCAAGTCGAGCATGATTTTCGTGCCGCTGTTGGAGAAGGACCCCGTCACCGGCCAGACCATCGACTATCACGACTTCTCGCGCCTGCTCGAAGAGAAGCTGCGCAACAAGCACGAGTATCAGGGCGACGCCAAGGCGCATGGCTCGGGCGAGGAGGGCAAGGGCCCGATCAGGATTCGCGTAATCGGCTTTGCCAAGCTGATTGGCGATCTGCTCGATGGCCTGGTGCAGGTGATGATGTATTTCGGCGCCGCCGCCTTGATCGCCACTGCCGTAATCTATTGCTTCACTCGCTGTGTACGCAGTACGGCTCTGGTGATCCTCTGTTCAGTGGTAGCGGTCGTCTGGCAGCTCGGCGTGGTGGCACTGTTGGGCTACAGTCTCGATCCCTTCTCGATTCTCGTGCCTTTCCTGGTCTTTGCGATCGGCGTGTCCCATGGTGCGCAGAAGATGAACGGCATCCTGCAGGATGTCGGGCGTGGCACCCATCAGTTGGTAGCTGCACGTTACACCTTTCGCCGCCTGTTTCTCGCGGGTCTCACGGCGTTGCTGGCGGATGTCGTCGGCTTCGCCGTACTCATGCTGATTGATATTCCGGTCATCCAGGATCTGGCCATTACCGCCAGCATCGGCGTGGCAGTGCTGATTTTCACCAACCTGGTTCTGCTGCCGGTGTTGCTCTCCTATTGCGGCGTCAGTCGCCACGCTGCGGCGCGCAGCCTGCGCGCGGAAAGCGCAGAGATTCGTGGTCGCGGCATTGGGCTGCTCTGGAGCGTTCTCGACCGCTTCACCGAGCGGCGTTGGGCGACTGGAACCGTTGTAGTGTCAGGCGTGTTGGCCATCCTGGGTCTGGTGGTCAGCCTGCAACTGAAAATCGGCGATCTCGACCCCGGTGCGCCGGAGCTTCGCCCGGACTCGCGCTATAACCGCGACAATGCCTACATCACCGCTAACTACTCGCTCTCCAGCGATCAGTTTGCAGTCATGGTTAAAACGCCCAGCGAAGGTTGCCTGAAGTACGAGACGCTGGTGGAGGCGGACCGCCTCGGTTGGCTGCTGCAACAACAGCCTGGCGTGCAGACCACTGTGTCGCTCGTGAATGCCGTGCGGCAGATCACCGCCGGCTCCTATGAGGGCAGCCCGAAATGGCTGACCATCGCGCGTAACCAGAACGTGTTGAACTACGGAGCACAGCAGGCTTCGGTAAACAGTCCGGAGCTGTTCAACAACGACTGCTCGATGATGCCGGTGGTGGCCTATCTCTCGGATCACAAGGCCGAGACACTGGACCACGTGGTGAGAGTTGCCGAAGACTTCGCCCGTGAGCACAGCAACGGCGAGCGTCAGTTCATGCTCGCCGCCGGAAGCGCCGGGATCGAGGCTGCGACAAACATCGTCGTTCGGGAAGCCAATCGCACCATGCTGCTTTACGTGTATGGGGCGGTGATCGTGCTCTGCTTCATCACCTTCCGCAGTTGGCGTGCGGTCGTGGTGGCGGTGCTGCCGTTGATGTTGACCTCTATCCTGTGCGAGGCATTGATGGTCCTGCTCGGCATCGGCGTAAAGGTGGCGACGTTGCCAGTGATTGCGCTGGGTGTTGGTATCGGAGTGGACTACGCGCTGTATCTACTTAGCGTGCAATTGGCTCATCAACGTGCAGGCCTGTCGCTGGCTGAAGCCTACAGGGGGGCTGTGGCGTTCACCGGCAAGGTGGTGGCCCTGGTTGGCGTCACCCTGGCAGCGGGCGTCATCACCTGGGCCTGGTCGCCAATCAAGTTCCAGGCCGACATGGGCATTCTCCTGACGTTCATGTTCATTTGGAACATGGTCGGTGCACTGGTATTGATTCCTGCTCTTTCGCATTTCCTGTTGCGCAAGGCGGATTATGCAATTCGGGGATAAGTTAGCAGTGCATGCCTGCTGTTTGGAGCTCTAGAAATGACCAGTGATTATGATGATCGGCAACGCCAGCCAATTCACAAGCGCAATATTGAGTGTGTTGGTTATCTGCGCGCAGATGGTCTTTGGGATATTGAAGGCAGGCTGAACGATAGCAAGACCCATTCCGTGCAACTTTCCGAAGGCCGGCTCCTGACAGCAGGGCAGGCGTTCCACAGCATGTGGATACGGCTAACCCTGGACGATGATTTCATTGTACGAGACGTGCAAGTATCGATGTCCGAGGTGCCTACCAGCGAATGTCGCAGTGTCGCTCCCGCTTACCAAAAATTGCTTGGTGAGCGGGTCGGTCCGGGCTTTTCACGGCGAATCAAGGAGCTCTTTGGAGGTATAGGTGGCTGTGTTCATCTGACGGAACTGTTGCTGCCTATCGCCACGACGGCTTTTCAGACCATCCCAATAGCCCGAGCCCTGGTTGCGCCACGTAACGAGCATGACACCGAGGCCCACAGCCGCGCTCTCAGCGGCATGATCGATACCTGCTACGCCCTTCGCTCAACAGGACCAATTGCTTCGGCTATCAAGAAATAGTTCACCTCCAGCTTGGCAGCGACCCACCCTGTGTACGGTCGCGAACGTTTCGAGTCGCGGCTAGCCGCCGGGGGCTGCCCCTTGACTCAGGGCCTTGGGCTTGAAAATGCCGGAGGTCTGCGGCGGTTGTTCAAATGCCTATGGCGAGTATGCATCGGTTGAATGTTCCCCAAGGGTGAGTCTTCAACGTGCATTTCATACAGGTAAACCCATGTCAGGATCGAAAAAAGATGCACTAGCGCCATTGAATGACGTTGCGCAACGACTCACCACCATGGGCAGCTATACCTTGGCAATCGCCAAGGCACTGGAAACCAATGGGGTTGATAGCAGGCGTATTTTTGAAGCAGTTGGAATACCTGGCAATGTGGCTAACGATCCCTTGTTCCGTCTACCGGAAGCCACGATTAGCCAATTGTATCGGGCCTGCGTGGATGCAACCAATAACCCCTATTTCGGTTTGGACGTTGCCAGGTTCGTACATTTTACCCACCTCCATGCACTGGGATACGCGCTGGCAGCCAGCAGTACGCTAATGGATTTCTGTTGGCGACTGGAACGCTATTCACGGCTTGTTTCGCAAGTCGTCAACGTCGTCCTTACCGAGGTCAGCGGCACTGTCTTCGTGCGTTTTGAACATCTGGTCGAGCTTAGTGGCGAGACCGAGGATGCTTTCTTCGGATTTCTGATACTGACCATGCGGCTGCTGTACAAATCTGACTTCAATCCATTGCGGGTTGAGTTTCACCGGCTGATGCCACCCGGGGGCGCTGAACCCTATGAGGTTTTAATGCGCGCGCCGGTAAGCTTTGCGCATTCAACCAGTCTGCTGGTCTTTAACAAGGCTGATCTGATGCAGAGTCTTGTTGGATCCTGCCCTGAACTCGCGCAGGTTAATGACAACATCATCATCAGCAGTCTTGCTCGACTGGACAGGAACGATGTAATCGCCGGCGTAACCCAGAAAATCCTGGAGTATCTGCCCGATGGTGATTGCACCAGGAACAAGGTGGCGAAGTCGCTTTTCATGAGCCCAACCACGCTGCAGTTTAAGTTGTCGCAACGCGGGACACATTTCCAGCAGTTGCTGGATGACACTCGCAAGGCGCTCGCGTGCACTTATCTGCGTCAATTCGCGCGCCCGGTGACGGAAATCACATTCCTCCTTGGCTTCAGCGATACCAGCAACTTTACTCGGGCTTTCAAGCGATGGACCGGTCTATCACCGACGGATTTCCGCCAGCAGTCCAGAGGGGACGCTGGCACTGTGCATGGTTTTCCTCAGGGCTTCTCCTAGCGACCTGAGGCTGAATGGTTTAGCCAGAGCCCACTGTGTTCCGGCCCTGGCCAAACGTCAGCAAGCAGGGTCAGTAGGTCCCGATCAGCCGGCTGGCAATTGCCGCGATTTTCTGCGGTGGGATCGGGTAGAGCAGGGCCAATGGATCACTGGCGACCGCTTTGACGATGCGTTCCATATCGCTGGTCGGAATTCTGAACTGGGCGAAATCCGCAGGCATCCCGATTTGCTGTTGAAGGTGCCTGATGCGGGAGATCACTTTGCGCACGGTGGCCTCAGGCTCCCCGTCAGGGATTGAGAATGCCTTGGCCAGTTGGCTGGCATAGGGCAGGTAGAACTCAATCAGCTCCTCCATCACCACTGGCAATAGAACGCCGTTGGCCCGGCCATGGGGAATGTGGTACAGCGCCCCCAGGGCGTGCGAGCAGTTGTGCACCGGAGCGGCCGAAAGCGCGTTGGCGAGCGCCAGGCAGGCCATGCTCGCGGCCTGCAGCATGTCTTGGCGTGCCTGCAGATTGTGCCCGTCCTGCACGGCGATTGGCAGGGCACCGAGAATGCGGTCGACCGCACTGAGGGCAAGGCCATCGGTGAAAGGGTTACTTGTCGCATTGACCAGTGCTTCAACGGCATGTGTCAGGGCATCCATACCGGTATCGGCGGTAATGGCCGTTGGCAAGCCAAGGGTTAGCTGCGCATCGAGCAGCGCAATATCGGACTCCAGATAAGGGGCCTGCAGCACCGCCTTGACGCCGGTATTGTCGTTGAAAACGACCGCACCGTTGGTCATTTCCGAACCGGTGCCGGCGGTAGTCGGAATGCTGATGTGGGCGATTCCCATGGGCTGGCCGGTGACCTCCATGCGCATGCCGGCAGCCAGCACATCACAGATATCAACCAGATCATGGGCGAGCGCGAATTTCACGGCTTTCGCTACATCCATGGCACTGCCACCGCCGAGAGCAACGATGGCGTCGGCACCTATTTCGCGGGCGTAGCGGGTGGCAGCATTGACGCTGTTGCTGCCGGCGTCGGGCAGTATGTCGGTGAAGATTCCGGCCAGTTGCAGCTGGTTGCCTGCCGCAGCATCGCGCAAGACGTAGGCAACCTGTTCAACCAGGCCGATTTTCTCAAGCCCTTTATCGCTCAGCAGGAGCACGCGCTTGGCGCCCAGAGACACCAGCAGGGCGGGAAGGCGTACCGTGGCACCGACGGCACAATGGACTCGCGTACGTGCCCAGAACTCAAAATATCCAGTAGACATGCTGTTCCTCAATCATCGAGTGGGCTGGTTTTTCAGGCCGCATTAGGCTGACTTGTGCACGACGCCGTAAGTCATGGTTTTCTTTGCCGGGTCGCGCTGGAAGGCGGTCGAGATGGCTTTGGTCTCCAGAAACGACTCCAGTCCGGCGATGCCCATTTCGCGGCCCTGACCACTTTGTTTGTAGCCACCGAACGGCACGTCGGTCCGCAGCATGTGCCAGTCGTTGATCCACACCGATCCGGCCTGCAAGCGTCGAGCGAGTAGTTGTGCCGCCAACACGTCGCCAGTCCAGATTCCTGCCGAAAGGCCATAGTCGGAGTCATTGGCGATGGCGATGGCCTCCGCTTCGTCGCGGTATTTGATGACGGTCAGCACCGGGCCGAAGATTTCTTCTCGCACGGCGTTCATCTGGTTGTGGCAGTCGGCCAATATGGTCGGCGCGATAAAGAAACCGCCTTCGCATCCGGGCACGATGATCCGTTCACCGCCGCACACCAGTCGTGCTCCTTGTTCCAGAGCCGAACGGATATATCCCAGTACCTTTTCGCCATGGGCGGCATGGCACATCGGCCCAATGCTGGTGCGTGGGTCCAGCGGGTCGCCGATCTGCAAACGCCCTGCGACTTCTGCGAGCTTGGCCAGCAAGGGCTCGTGGATGCTTTCATGCACCAATAGACGAGTGCCCGATTCGCAGGCCTGGCCCGAGTTCAATAGCACGCCGAACAGGGCACCTTGCGCCACGGCATTCAGGTCCGCATCGGCGGTGACTATCGCCGCGCCCTTGCCACCGAGTTCGAGGGTGACGTGCTTGAGGCTCGCCGCCGCGTTGGTCTGGATCCGCTTGCCGACAAGGGTTGAACCGGTAAAAGAGATCTTGCCGATTCCCCGATGCAGGGTCAGGGCCTCGCCGACTACCGGACCGATACCATTGACGACGTTGAGCACTCCGGGTGGCAAGAGCGGAGCAAGCAGTTGCGCTAGCCGCAGTGTTGTCTGCGGCGTCAGTTCGGATGGTTTGACGACCACCGTATTGCCTGCTGCCAGAGCTGGCACCAGCTTGTTGATGAACAACAGCATCGGCAAGTTCCAGGCCGGGATCAGGGCACAGACGCCAATCGGCTCTTTTACTACCTTGACGTCGGTCAGCTCCGGCAAGGGCTTCGCTGGCAAACTCTGGGTGAAGGGATAGGTCTTGATCAAATCGGCCATGCTCATGATCGACTCGACCATGAGCAACAAGTCTATATTGGCGATACGGCTGATGGTGCCACCGGAGCTGATGACTTCCAGATAGGCCAGCTCGTGTGCATTCTGCTGGATGACACCAATGAACCGGTTTAGCAGCGCCGAGCGATCCCGCGGAGTCATGTCGCGCCACACCGGGTTGTCCAGGGCACGCTGCGCCGCGGCTACCGCGAGATCGACATCCTGCTCGGTACCGCAGGCGACCTGAGCAATTACCTCCCCAGTCGCTGGGTTTTCCACGGCCATGTACTTGCCACTGCCCGGCGCCACTAGCGCGCCGTCGATAAAGTGATCCAGCTTGGGAATAACCATCGTTTCATCCTTCATTAGTCGGTGCGATTGCGATCCGGCAGATGAGCTGGTGCGTGCCAGAGCGCTCCAGAGTGTTGTACCGAGTGGGGGCGCAAGGGGCCGGTCATTAGCGTCAAATCATTGGTCAGCGGAGCAGGGCGCTCTTCACCGTCTGAGAGGAGGGCGTGTTCGCACAGCTGAGCAACTGCAGCGAAGCTTCAAACCGGCTTTTCACGAAGCACGGTTCTGTGCGCTCGGATTGGGTGTTCGAGCAGGTGACATGAACGGCTCCATCATCAGCTGGGTGCACAAGGCAAAGCCGGGAGCGATGACCAATCGGAGGATGCCCCGCAGGATCGCGGGGTATGGGATTTCCCAGGCCGCTGGCTGGCCTGGGGGGCGCGTTAAGTTCAGAACTGCGCGGCGTCCAGCAGGAACAGCGACTCGCTGCCGGCCTTGATCGAAGCAGTCAGGGAGTGGATACGCGGCAGCAGGCGGGCGAAGTAGAAGCGCGCGGTGCCCAGCTTGCTGGCGTAGAACTCGTCGTGACCTGCCTTGCCGAGGGATGCACGTGCCATCAGCGCCCACATGTAGGCGTAGGCGGTGTAGCCGAAGACGTGGAGATATTCCACGGAGGCGGCGCCGATCTCGTTGGGGGTGACTTTGGCGCGGTCCAGCAGCCAGGCGGTGAGATCGTCCAGGTTGGAGATAGCGACCTTCAGCGGATCGACGAATTCGGCCAGCTCGACGGGCGCACCGTTGGCGAAGGCGCTGATCTCGTCTGAGAAGAGCTGGTAGAGCGCGCCACCACTACCCACGATCTTGCGGCCCATCAGGTCCAGGGCCTGAACGCCATTGGTACCTTCGTAGATCTGACCAATGCGTACATCACGGACCAGTTGCTCCTGGCCCCATTCGCGGATGTAGCCGTGACCGCCAAACACTTGCTGGCCATGAACGGTGACTTCCAGGCCCAGGTCCGTGAGAAAGGCCTTGGCCACCGGAGTCAGCAGGGCGACCAACTCTTCCGCACGTTTACGCACAACAGCGTCATTGCTGTACTTGGTGGTATCGAGCTGCATCGCGACAAAGCAGGAAAAAGCCCTACCGCCCTCGTTGAGCGCCTTCATGGTCAGGAGCATACGGCGCACGTCCGGGTGGACGATGATCGGGTCGGCGGTCTTGCTCTTGGCGACCGGGCCGGTCGGTGCACGGCTCTGAAGGCGTTCGCGCGCATATTCGACGGCGCTCTGATAGGAGCGCTCACCGGCCGCCAAGCCTTGGATACCGACCCCCAGGCGCTCGTAGTTCATCATGGTGAACATGGCGTTGAGGCCCTTGTTCACCGCGCCGACCAGATAGCCGACGGCGCCGTCGAAGTTCATTACGCAGGTGGCCGTGGCCTTGATGCCCATCTTGTGCTCGATGGAGCCGCATGAAACTGCGTTCTGCTTACCTGGCGAGCCATCGGAGTTGACCAGCACCTTGGGCACCAGGAACAGGGAAATGCCTTTCGAGCCTGCGGGGGCGTCCGGCAGCTTGGCCAGCACGAGGTGGATGATGTTCTCGGTCAGGTCGTGTTCGCCACCGGTGATGAAGATCTTGGTGCCGGTAATCTTGAAGCTGCCGTCGGCCTGGGGTTCCGCCCTGGTGCGGATGATGCCGAGATCGGTGCCAGCATGTGGCTCGGTGAGGCACATGGAGCCTGCCCAGGTACCGGCGTACATGTTCGGCAGGTACTTCTCCTTCAGCTCGTCGTTGGCATGAGCGTTGATCGACAGGCATGCGCCGACAGTGAGCATCGGGTAGAGGCCGAAAGACAGGTTGGCCGAGGCGACCATCTCTTCGACCTGGACGGAAATTGCCTTGGGCATGCCCATTCCGCCGTAGGCTGGATCACCGCTGATCCCCACCCAGCCCCCGTCAGCGTAGGCGCGGTAGGCCTCGGGGAAGCCGATCGGAGTGCACACCGCTCCATTGCTCCAGGAACAGCCTGATTCGTCGCCACTGCGATTGAGTGGAGCGAGCACGTTCGCGGTGATCTTTCCACCTTCTTCGAGAATGGCGTTACCAGTGCTTTCATCAATGACGTCAGCCAGGGCCGGAAACTCAGACCACAGCCTGGAAATTTCGAAGACTTCATTCAGGACGAAGCGCATATCGCGCAAGGGAGCTTTGTAGTCAGTCATATGTGATTACTCAGGTGTTTTAGGCGCGAGCACAGAACCGATGGGTGGAGAGTTGCGAGGTCGCACGGTTAGTTGCCACGTAACCGTACAAGGGGATCGCCAGGAACATGTGCGAACTCCCCTGGGTCAACTCAGGTTCGTTCGAATATGGCGGCAATGCCCTGTCCACCACCAATGCACATGGTCACCAGGGCGTAGCGGCCCTGGGTGCGATGCAACTCATGGATGGCTTTTGTCGCAATGATCGCGCCTGTGGCGCCGACAGGATGACCGAGGGAAATTCCGGAGCCGTTCGGGTTTGCCTTGGCAAGATCGAAGTCGAGTTCACGGGCTACCGCGCACGCCTGTGCGGCAAAGGCTTCATTGGACTCAATGACATCCAGGTCGGAGACTTTCAGTCCGGCCCGCTTCAGTGCCAGCCGAGTCGCCGGTATAGGGCCGAGTCCCATCAGCTGGGGTTCGACACCAGCATGGGCGTAGCTCACCAGGCGCGCGAGGGGGAGCAAGTTGTTTGCCTTCACTGCGGCGTCACTGGCGAGTACTACGGCTGCCGCGCCATCGTTGAGACCCGAGGAGTTGCCGGCGGTAACCGTACCATCCTGCTTGAATACAGGTTTCATTCGCGCCAATTGTTCGAGCGAGGTATCGGCGCGGGCGTGCTCATCGACTTCGAACAGTTGGTTACCTTTGCGGGTCTGGATTTCAATCGGCACGATCTGTTCGCGGAAGTACCCATTGGCAATCGCCCGGGTCGCTCGCTGGTGGCTTTCCAGTGCCTGGGCGTCCTGTTCCTCTCGGCTGATGCCAAGGCGCTGGGAGATGTTTTCGGCGGTGATGCCCATGTGAATATGGTGAAAGGGGTCGTGCAGTACACCGAGCATGTAGTCGATGGCTTGCATGTCGCCAAGACGTCCCCCCCAGCGTGCGCCGGGCAGCATGTAAGGGCTGCGACTCATGGATTCGACGCCGCCACCGACTACGATGTCGGCATCGCCCACCAGCAGGCATTGTGCTGCAGAGATTATTGCCTGCAGACCTGATCCGCACAGTCGGTTGACGTTGAAGGCCGGAGTTTCCCGGGGCACTCCAGAGTTGATGGCGGCTACTCGCGAGACATAGGCGTCTTGTGGCGTGGTCGGAATCACATTTCCCATCACCACATGTCCGATGCTTTCGACAGGGCAACCACTGCGCTCGATAGCAGCTCGCACCGCAGTTGTAGCCAACTGGAGCATAGGGACATCTTTGAGCGAACCGCCACAGGAGCCAATAGCAGTTCTTGCCGCGCTGACGACATAGACTTCGGGGGTGGGCATGGGGGACTCCGATAGAATGGATTACTACTTGGTTCGAATCATTGAGAACTAGGAGATCTGGTCTTGGGGGCTGGGATACAGGATGGGGGGTTACTCCGCTCAGTAATCAGCTGCTGAAAATGAGGTCAGAAAAATATTGGCTGCAATTCAGGTTTCAGTACGGCTAGTCTTATTCTCTGGATTCGCAGGATGAACAGGGTTGCCAGGCATGTTTCGACATCAGGCTGAGACATGTCATTCATGCGGTTGGCCGGCGCTCGGTAACTATCACCTGTCAGCATTGAATAAATCGGCACCGACACCCTCTATTCGTGGAGAGGGGGCGATGCCGAGCAGGCCATTCTCGCTTTATAGCCAGAGGACCATGCGCTTAGGGGGAGACTCTCCGTCAACGCCAGAAAACCGCTGACAAGGTTGGAAGAGGTCCTGCCCTGTAACTTATTTCGGTAGCGTTACCCCTTACTGGCGGTTTAGCAACTACGATAACGCTACGGTATAAGTACCAGCCCGTGATTGCGTGTGTTTTCGAATTACTGTGCTTGTCAATCTCCGAAGTCAAACAGTCAGCACTTTATCCGAGTCGTAATCGTTGTCGTATTGGATGGCCAGAACCGATATTACGTGCTGTCTGGAGATCGTTACCGCGTAGCCAGAAGACTCGCGTGACCTGCCCCTTCAAGGGCTGGCTTTACACTCTCGATTGCACCGCCGCCGTCGCAGGGGATTAGTGCTCCAGAGATGTAGCCGGCATACGGTGAGGAAAGAAAGAGTGCAAGATTGGCGATGTCGTCCAAAGTGCCAAAGCAACGAAGAGGCACATGTGCTGCTGCCGCTGCACGCTCTTTCTCGGTAGGCGCCATCAGCTTCCTGAACCCTTCCGTGCCTTCGATCGGTCCAGGCGAGATCGAGTTGATACGAATGCCTTCGCCACCCCATTCCAGCGCGAGCACGCGGGTTAGTTGGTCAACGCCTGCCTTGGCGGCGCATGCATGTACCTGGTAACGCATGGGCACGAATGATTGAGGTGCGGTTACATTGATTACCGATGCACCTGGTTTTTTCAGATGGGGATAGGCTTGGCGCAGCACATGGAAGCTGCCAACCAGGTCGATATCGACTACTACGCGAAAGCCATTGGAGGACATATCCTTGGCCTCGCAAAGAAAGTTGCCTGCAGCGCCTGAAACAAGTACGTCAATAGCTCCGAAGTTGTGCACAGCTTCTTCGAACGCACGCCCAACAGCCTCGAAGTCTCGCACGTCGGCACAGACGCCATGAACTTGACCACCAAGCTCGGCGAGCTGCTTGCATGCCAGTTCCACGTTCTCTTTCTTGCGGCTCGCTACGGTGACTGAGGCTCCCTGTCGAGCGAATGCTTGTGCGATACCAAAATTGATACCGGTTGTACCGCCGAAAATGAAGACATGGCGGCCTTTGAAGTCGAGATTGAGTTGCATGATTATTTTCCTATTGTCTTTACTCAATGCGGACTAGGGCAGAAATCTAGGCGCCCGTTTTTCCAGGAAGGCCGCAATGCCTTCAATTGCGTGTGGTGAAGTGGCTGACTCGACCATCAGGCGATGTTCCATTTGAAGTTGCGCTTCAAGCGACCTTTCATGTGCGCCATCGACGAGACGCTTGATCCGTCCCAATGCGCCAGTCGCTCCTTGCGCCAAGGTCTCAGCCAATGCCACAGCATGTGCAGCTAGTTGATCATCCGGAACAATCTCGGACACGATGCCGAGCTCCAGGCATTGCCGGGATGACAGCAAGTTGTTTGTAAAGAAGATCTGCTTGGCTCGCATGGCGCCGATACGGCGAGTCAGGAACCAGGACGCACCGACATCCGGTGTGAGTCCAATGGCGGAGTAGCCACCACGCAGCTTCATTGATTCGGCCGCCAGCACGATGTCTGCACATAAGGCGAGGCCGATGCCTCCGCCACCGACCGGTCCGTTGATGGCACTGATCACTGGGACCGGCAGGGTGGCCAGTTTGTACAGGGCTGCGTGTAACGGGCCGAGGAGCGCGTCAAGCGTTTCCGGCAACTCGGCGCCTGCCTGGACAAAGAAGTCGATGCTGCCCCCTGCGCAAAATTGCCGTCCGATGGCACGCACGAGGACGGCGCGTACCGAAGGGTTGGCGGCCACCTTGTCGATGATCTCGATCAGGGCTCGGGATGACTCCAGGTCAATGGCATTGGCTTTTTCGGGGCGGTTCAGTGTGATGGTAGCCACATGGCCGTGCACATCGAACAGGATAGGGTGAGTCATGCATGTATCTCCAGAACGTCCGTTGGGCAAATGCTCGCCGTGATCCTCACGCGCGCCGCTGCAGGATGGCGACTGACACTGCGGTGCCCAGGCCTCCGTTTTGTTGAAGTGCAGTGCGCGCCCCCTCAACCTGCCGCAGGCCGGCATCGCCGCGCAACTGAGTGGTGAGTTCGGTGATCTGCGCCAACCCGGTTGCGCCCAGAGGATGGCCTTTGGAGAGCAAGCCACCCGAAGGGCAGACCACTACCTGGCCACCATAGGTGTTTTGTCCGCTGACAACGAAGCGCTCGAGATCCTCCTCAGCGCAGAAACCAAGGCCTGCATAACTGAGCAGTTCATTGCTGACAAAGCAGTCGTGTACTTCGGCCACGTCGATGTCCCGGGGGCCTACCCCTGCGTGGGCATAGGCACGTTCTGCCACGCGCCGCGTCGCGGCTCTGCTCAACGCGTCGGGTACGTTGGGCGGATCGAGGTCGGACGCAAAATCGCTGCCCATCTCATGGGCAAGGATCGCCACGTCGGCGCGCAATCCGTGCCGAATGGCGAAATCATGGCTGCATACGATTACGGCGGCGGCGCCACAACTCGGTGCACAGGCATAAAGTTTGCGCAGACGACCCCAAACGGTCGGTGCAGCCAGCACGTCTTCGGTCGTGAGCGGCTCGCGGAAGATCGCGAAGGGGTTGTGCTTTGCGTGCGTGCGCGCCTTCACGGCGATGCGCGCAAATACCTCGTCGCTAATTTGAAGTTCGCGTGCGACCCATTCGAGTTGTGAGCCGAACATCAGCAGTGCGGGAGGCAGCTCACGTTCTTTCTCACTCAGTTTCATCGCTGCGATCACGCTCTCGCGATGGCGCTCCAGCGGGTCGGCATGGGTTGGAAACACCCGATCCAGGGCGCCGGGTCGCATCTCCTCGAAGCCGACTGCCAATGCACAGTCCGCTCCCGCGAGGACAGCCTGGCGCGCCAGATACAAGGCCGATGATCCAGATGCGCAGTTGTTGTTCACATTGGTGATCGGTATGCCGGTGATACCCACACGATAAAGTGCACGCTCGCCCGAGCAGGAATCACCATAGACGAAGCTCGCGAACGCCTGTTCTACCAGATCGTAGTCAATGTTGGCGTCGGCCAGTGCGGCTCGCACGGCATGTTCCGCCATCACGTCATAGGGGGCGCTCTGGCCAGGGCGCACGAAGGGCACCATACCGACACCGGCAATCAACACTTCTTTAGTCATGAGCGTCTCGTATCTGGAGTTATATGTTGCGGTTCTGTTCCGCCCAATATGGCGCGCGGAGGTCTTTCTTCAGAACTTTGCCATTCGGGCTACGGGGCAGGGAGGCGACAAAGTCGACCGACTTGGGTGCCTTTACACTCCCCAGTTTTTCCTTACACAGTGCGATCAACTCTTCGCCTGACACATCCGCGCCGGAATTGAGCTCGACGATGGCTTTCACCGCTTCACCCCAGACGGGATCGGGAACCCCGATCACCGCGCAATCCTGTACGGCGGGGTGCGCCCAGATGACCTGTTCGGCCTCGCTGGGGTAGACGTTGAATCCGCCGGTAATGACCATGTCTTTCTTGCGATCGGTAATCCGCAAGTAGCCGTCACAGTCGATGTGGCCGATATCTCCGGTGTGTAGCCAGCCGTCGGTGACGGCCTCCGCGGTCTTTTCCGGTGCCTTGTAGTAGCCCTTCATGACCAGGTCACCACGAACACAGATCTCGCCGGTTTCGCCAGTGTTTTTCAGCGTGTTGTTCTCGCCCATGATCGCCACCTGGACCAGTGGACTTGGTCGACCGCAGGAGAGCAAACGCGTGTCGTGCGCCAGTTCCCCGTCAATGAAGTTCTCTTCCGGTCGTTTGATCGCGATCGCGCCGGGGGCCTCGGTCTGCCCATACGCTTCCATCATTACCGGCCCGAACACCGAAATCGCTCGACGCAACTTTTCTGCTGACATCGGCGCTGCGCCGCAGATGAAGTACTTGAGTGAGTCAAAGTTGCGACGTTCGATCCCGGGCATGTCCAGCAGCCGGTAGATCACGGTCGGTGGGAGGAAGAACTCGCTCACACGATGTTTTTCGATCGCATCGAGCAGAGAAGCGGGATCAGGTTTGCTCAGCACTACAACCATGCCGCCTCGCGCCGTGCATGGCAGCGACAGCACCCCCGCGGTGTGAGTCATCGGCGCAGCAGCCAGGTTCACGATCTTTTCGTCAGCGCGGTAGCTGCAGGCAATCATGAACTGTGCGCAGAATGCCTGGAAACTGCGATGTGTATTCATGACCCCTTTCGGCAGTCCTGTAGTACCCCCCGTCGGCATCACCGCGATAGTGTCGTCAAGCTCGTAGGTGACCTTCGGTTTGGTTGCGGGCTGTCCTTCGATCCATTCAGCCAATCCAACGGTATCGGGCAACGTACCGTCGATACAGATGAAAAGTTTGATCTTCGGCAACTTCGAGCGCAATGCGTTGACGGCAGGGGCGAACGCCTGCTGGAAGAACAGCACTTCGCAATCAAAGCTGTCCAGTAGCTGTTGGTTATCGTCGAGCGAACCAAGTGGGTTCACGGGCATCCATGCCATCCCGGCGCGCCATAGGCCCAAGGTGCAGGTCCAGGGAAGGGGATGGTTGGCAGCCCAGACAGCTCCTATCTTCTCGCGCCCCATACCGGCAGCCAGGAGTGCGTTTGCTATGCGGCAGGAAAGCGTGCCTACTTCGTCAAACGTAAAGACCTTGTCTTCCATGACATAAGCTGCGGCCTTCGGGTTGATCTGCCACCCGCGGTCGAAAAAATCGATGACTGCCATATTCGTCTCCAATTGCCTTGCTTGGATAGGCTGAGGCTTGTGGGCTTCAATGCCTGAGAGTTTGCCCTCAGCGATCAAAGCGCTTCACCCCTCGAATGGAGAGTTTCTGGTGAGGTGTCGAAAATGGAATCAGCATTCAGCACCGGCCGTAGTCCCATTTCCTGTGTGCGCCACTCAAGGGCGGACACTCCCGGCACGTAGTCAAACCGTCGGGGTTTCGCCGATACGTCGAGGTGGGTAGCCAATGAAGCACAGGGGGGGGCTGCGAGTGCTGTCGGGTCACGGTGCGCATGGATACGCTGTGGCATTGGTCGGCGCCCCAGACGTTGCAGGGGGCTGCCGAGGATTTCAACCCGGGCAGTGCTCGGGGGGTAGACGTTTGCTTCAGCTTCAGCGGAGTCATCGCTGGATCACGGCCGGTTGCCTCGGCAACCGGCCGCAGTGAGGAACCCAGGAAAGTCGGCATCACAGGCACCCAACGTCCTTTGCAGGGCCAGTGAGATTCTCAGCCAGCGTGCAGGGATCCGTTGGACACGCTGCGTTCGAAGGCGGGTCGCTCAAGCGCCATCGGAAGCAGGTTCGAAGTAGCAGATGTCCCTGATGTTGCCCTCTCGCGCCTCGGCCAAAACAGCGCAAACACGCATACCGACCGTCACTTTTTCGAGATCTACCTTGCTGAGGTAATGCACCAGTGAAGTGTCCGCGCCGTCGAGCTGAATAAGCCCCAGTACATAGGGCGTTTCCAAGGCTTGCAGCATCCCGGGCTCACGCACAACGGTGTAAGCCTTCAAGGTGCCCAGGTTACTGACGTCGACCCATTCGTGAAGTTCTTCGAAACACTCATGGCAACTGAGCCTGGGCGGTAGATAAACGCGCTCGCAGTGAGCACACCGGGTTGCAGTGATTTTTCCGTGATCGCGCAGTGCGGCAAAGAAGATGCTGTTGACCTGTCCCGCGTCATAATTGATGTCGGCATACAGCACCGGCTGCTTCAGCAACATGGGAGGGGCATTTTCGAGTTCGGTGGGATACATCTCTCAATCTCCTTGGGCTGGACTCTGGGTTTCCACTGGCAACCAATAGAGGATGTCGGTCATCAATCCCTGCCGCTGCTCTTTCGGTCGGAATACAGCACGCACGCGCATGCCGTTATGCACCTTGCTCAAGTCGGTTTCACCGATGTAGTGCCACAAGAATCCGGCGGTACGACCGGGAGAGTCGACCATCAGAACCCCCACCGGGTACTGGCTGCTTTGCACCGACAAGTCGCTGGTATCGATAAATGGCATGCTGAACGACATGAAGCCGGCCACAGTCGCCTCAGGTCCCATCTCTTCCCATCGCGGATCAACGAAGTTCTCGGAGTGGCAGATGGTGCACACGCCTTGCGGTGGCAGCATGGTGAAATCGCAGTTGCGACACACCATCCCCAGCAGACGACCGTTGTCGCGCATCTCGCGGGCGAACTTGCCATTGAACAGGCCCAGCGGGTACTCCATGTAGAAAGGAGTCCGCAGACGCGTCGGTGATACCGGTTGGAACTTGCTGTCTTTAGTCGTCATTACCCATCCTCCTCACTTGTCCTTCGAAAGCAGAACCATCGGTGTCCAGCCGGTGCCACCGAAGCCCGTAGCCACGCCAAGCTTGACGTCACGGGGTACCTGGTGTTCACCGGCATCGCCTCTGATCTGCAACGCCAGCTCGCCATATCGAATCAACGTCGAAGGAACACCTGGGTTAGTACAGGTCACGCCTCCCGAAGGGTTGATGGGCAGCTCGCCATCTATTTCGGTCGCGCCACTGCTGACCATTTTCCAAGCTTGATTCGGCTCGCACAGGCCCATGGTTTCCATCCACACGAGCTCGGCCCAGGTGCAGGGCTCGTACATCTCGATCACATCGAGTTGTTTGGCCGGCCGCGTGATGCCGTTGCGCTTGTAAAGGACTTCGCAGGCCTTGGCGAGGCTGGGCAGGAAGCAGCGTTCTTTGGGCGCGATGAAATCCTGCAGCGCAGCCCAGTGTTGCGCGGAATGGATGGTAACCATGTCCTTGATCCACACCGGATTTTTGCTGATCTTGTGGGCCACGTCTTCGCTGGCGACGATCAGGGCTGCCGAACCTTCGGTAATCGGGCACATGTGGAGCTGACGCATTGGCGCAGTCAGCATCGGTGACTTGAGCACGTCCTCCACGGTGAGGGGCATCCGCAGGTGCGCGAAGGGATTCTTCATCGCATTGTTCGCGGCTTTGACCCGGGCCAGGGCGACCGCCTCCTCGGTACAACCCGACAGTTTGGCGTAGGAACTCGCCATCAATGCGAAGGTTCCTACCGCTCCGACGCTGCACCATTTCTCGGTGAGCGCATGCAGACCCGAGTTGATTGCTGCCTGCAAGAATGGGCCACGCGGCAGTACGCCGGGAGGCGGGCCGACGAACTTTGCGGTTGCCGACACCAGGGCCACGTCGCACGCGCCGGCCGCTACGTGGTGCACCGCTGACAGCACGGCGGAGCCGCCCACGGTACCGCCCGTTTCGATCTTCATGACGGGCTTGCGGTAATGCCCGATCCAGTCGGCCAACTCCATCTCCGACTCGGCCGTGCCCGACACCCAGTCGATGTCGCCGAGCACGATCTCGTCCACCTGTTTCATCGTGATCTGCGCATCGGCCAAAGCCCGTCGCACGGCTTGATTGGCCAGTTCCACTTTTGTGAACGGGCTGTTCGCCGTCATTTCAGTCTGGCCGAAGCCGACAATTGCCACTCTGCGATTCATATGCTTTTCCTTACTGGGCGTTAAGGTGTCGTGCCGAGGACCATGACCTGTTGCAGTTGGCCGCAGGGGCCTGCTGCCAACTGCGCAACACCCGTGCGCGCGCCGTCGACCTGACGCGTACCGGCTTCGCCGCGCAGCTGCAGCACGATCTCGGCAATGCGCCCGATCCCGATGGTGGTGTGGGAACAACCCGAAAGTGCGCCCCCGGAAAGATTGACGGGTTGATGGCCGCCACGAGCACTCGCTCCCGATTCGAGCCATCTTCCGCCCTGGCCGGGATCACACAGCCCCAGGCCTTCGTATGCCATCAACTCCTGATAGGAGAACTCGTCGGTCACCTCGACCAGGTCAATCTGCTTGCGGGGGTTGTCTATCCCGGCCATGCGATACGCCTTGTTGGCTGCGATTGCGAGAACCTCGGACTCCGCGAGATCACGATCGCCCAGGAAGTACCCGTCGCAACAGTTGGCCAGGCCCTTGATCCACACCGGTTTGGAGGTCAGCTGGCGGGCGCGCTCCTCGCTCGCCAGGAGCATGACCGTTGCGCTGTCGCCGAACGTGCGTGTCTGCAATGCGGTGATGGGGTCCGCAAGCATCTTGGCGGTGAGCACATCAGAAATGTTGAAGTCGCCGGAGCGCAGAGCAAGGGGGTTATCCTTCGCATTGCGCAGGTTCTTGACCGAGACCGCGGCCTGTTGCTCCGCTGTGATGCCGTACTTGCCGCTGTATCGATTGGCTTGTAGTGCGGCGGCTTGTACGTTGTCCAACCCCAGCGGACGACAGAAAAATGGGTCGAAGGCTTTGTTCTCGATGGCATTACCCGCGCAACTGGCGGTGGAGTCCTGGCCTATCGCAATGACCAGTACGGTATCGAATTCGCCCGAGGCAATCTGCCAGAACGCTTCGAGCACGCCGAGTGCACCGTCCTGGTCAACTTTCTCGTCGGGGCGCAAGTGCGCGCCTGCCACGTCGACGATGAGCGATGCGGAGAATGGTCGTGCGATGCGCGAGTGTTCATGGCAAATGATGGTGGCGTCGATCCCGCCCTTTTCGTATGCGGGAAGGAAACGCAGTCCGGTTTGCTGAAGTACCGGGTTAATCGCCTTGTAGGCCAACTCCTCCGGAGAATACGCACGCTTCTCGTTGTAGTTGACTTGGGCCATCGCGACGATGGCAACGCGGTTGGACATGTTGATTCTCCGTTGCTTAGATGGGGATTAACTCAGACGCTGAAGGCAAGCTCTCCACCTATCCCAGACAGGTCACGGACAGGGTTGCAGGGGCCGTGGCTAGTTCACTCTGCGCTGTTGTCCCGACCAGTACTTGTCGCGCACTGTCCGGCGCAGCACGTTGCCGATCAGCCGCCAGGTAAAGCCGCTGTTTGACCATGTGCGCAATTCGATTGGTGAGCCGGTGAAGCTCCAGGTGCGTGTAGCGACGCCCTCGCTCGACATTGACCAGAGCCTCGCGCTGGGCAGAGCGCGACGCCGCGTCGAGCGACCACCTCGAGAAATCGACTTTCATATCCGCCTCTTTTCACGAATTCTTGTTTTTGTTGTTCCTGCTTGGCGCTCAGGCGCCGCGCCAGGCCGGCTCGCGCTTTTCGCCATAGGCGGCGAGCCCTTCCTGGAAGTCGTGGGAGCGCGTGTGGTTCAGGCACTCCAGCAGTTCATCGCGCAGCGCTACTTCCATGGACTGGTCTATCGACCTGTTGGCAACCGCCTTCATACGGCGCAACACCAGACTGCTCTTGGTTGCCATTCGCGTAGCCAGTGCCGCGACGACCGGGTTTAGATCCTCGTCTGCAACTACGTCGTTGAGGAGGCCCCAGGCCTGCATCTGCGTCGCGCTGAGCAGGTCGCCGCTGAAGAGAAGTTGCTTCGCCCGATTGAGGCCGATCTTGCGAGGCAGTACTGCGGCACCGCCTCCGCCGGGGAATACGCCAAAGTTCGCATGGCCATCGCCGATCTTCGCGCTCGCAGCGCCGATCAGGACGTCGCAACACATCGCAAGCTCCAGTCCCCCGGCAATCGTCAGGCCGTTCACCGCGCCAATGACCGGCTTGGGCATGTTTCGCAGCAAGGAGAGTGTTTCCAGAGTCAGGTCGGAAAAGTTCCGCTCGCCCGGGGTGGCATCCAGGCTGCCGAGCAGGGCTTTCAAGTCGGCGCCGGCACAAAAGGCCCGACCGGAACCGGTCAGCACAATCACTCGCTGAGATGCGTCCGTCTTGATCGCGGTAAGCACATCCGACAGTTCTTCCAGCATCCGCTGGTTTACTGCATTCAGCTCAGATGGACGATTGAGCGTAATCCACGCAACGGATTCCTTTCGCTCATAGATGATGGTCTCGTAGTTCATTGCGATCACGTTCCTGACAGTCTTCGCCAATGTGCGGATTCGATTTGCCGTCCGGGCCGCCGAGCTTCTTGCGGAGTGGAATCGCCGTTGCCCCGGGCCAAGGATCGACCTGATGTGATGTTGCTAGCGTCACTCACCAACTTCACCCCTCGTGGCGAGTGGCGCCCTTGCTAAAAGCTGAGTGGCTAGCCAAGGCCGGGCGCGGTGCGACGACCTCCCGTGGCGTTGATCCGGGTAGAGTCGCCGCCGTGATTGGGCGCGTATGGCGTGGTCGGTGAATCCGCAGCGGAGCTTCATCGAGCGTCTGTCTGGCGGGCCGGCAGAGCGTCGGAGGATCGGCACTCGCAATAACGGGCCCTTGCATCGCGGCAAATAGCGGTGTTTTGCGGTCCGAAACTGGATAGCTGCAGAGGGCGTTCTGCATGTCGCTGATGACGTCGAGCTAATCAAGGCGATCACGGGAGCGACAAAACGCCGGTTTGGGTGGGGGTTCCTGCCTGGCACGGACCGCATTCGCCTCATCGATGCGGCCGTGCACAACTGACAGGATTGATCGAGACGTACCTACCTCAGGCTGGCACATTCATGCCGTGCGGCCCCATGGAATCACTGTCGGGTGGTGGGCAGTCGCCACACTCAGTTGTCCAGAGCACGTAGTCGCCTGGCCTGGTCAAGGTAGAGCGCGTTGACCGAATCGGCGCTCTTCTCCGACAGCAGGCCAACGACATCACCATGGTCCCAACCCTGGAGAATCCCCATGTAGTTCCAGGTGCCGGATAGGGACGTACCGTCAAAGTCGCGCCAGGGCGCGCCCTCCGGCTCGCGCATGCTGCGCGAGTTCAGCAGACCGTCATTGGGCCAGTAGCTGCTGTCGATCACGGTTTTTCCGGGCTCGTTGGCGGTATAGGATCCGGCGATCAGCGAAAACGGCTGCAGGATCAGGTTGGTGGCCAGGATCGGATAGTGGTGCCCGGTCAACCATCCTGCCCATGTGGTCTGTGCAGAGTAGCTGTAGTAATAGACGTCGCCGTAAGTCTGGATCCTGGTGTTCCAGTCCTTGATACCTCCATCGGGAGCAAGTTCCCAGGTCGCGGTGTTGCGCGATTCACTGAAGATCGGCGACGTCCGCACGCGGTTGAAGTAGTCGGAGAAGCTCTCGCCTGGATTCCTCTGAATACCCCACTGCTGCAGCTTCAGGTCGTAAACCGGGTTCGGACTGCCTGCAATACCGGCTCCGGCGGCGGCGGCCTGCACGGCGCCATTGGCGAACTTGAACAGGAAGTCTGCCGACGGAATGGCTGCGACAGATACGCCTTGTTGACCGCCCGTCATGCTGGTAATGCTGGCCACCCAGTTCTTGCCGCCGGTGTAGGGGTTGGTTTGCGCCGATTCATCCAGCAGCCCTGGGTCGGCTGCCGTTTCCTCGGGCATACCCTCGCGCAGCATGTGGACCATGGCGCGGATTGTGGGCGGGCCAAGACTGTGGCCGACCAGATGGATCTTGCGGACCTTGCCGGTGGCGGGGTCAACGGTGCCCCACTGCGGGTAGAGCGCCAGTGGATCGTTGTGGGGGTTATTGGCCGGATTGGCGGCCCAGCACTTGCGCGGTCTTTGCTTGCCGTCCGGACCGGTGCCACCGTCGAGTGTGCGGATCAGTGTACGGCTGTCGGGCGTACCGTCGAGCTTCAGGAGGTGGGTACTGTGATGAGGGCCGTAGTCCACGCAACCTCCCTTGATCTGGTAGAACAGTTCGACAGCGCGGTCCTGGACCGAGGAAAATGGTCCCACAGCCGCGGTGAAGGTCATGTGACCATTGGTCTTGAGCACCTCCTGCAGGTCGCGCGAACCGCCGCTACCCAGTCCTCCCCCCCAGTACTTGAGCCCGAACATCTCGTCGCGCCCCCAGCCGGCAAAGCCGTGCACCAGGATGATGGGATAGTCATTGTTGACAGTCTGTGGGGGCAACGGCGGCAATTCAGGCCCGTTTTCCAGGGCAAAGCTCTGTGCGCTGCTGCCATCGCAGAGGTATTGCTGAAGCGTGGCCCCGTTCCAGCCATTCCAGGAATTCCCCCCTCTCGGCTCAATGCACATTTTGGAGTGCCTGGGCCGTAGCCGGTAGCCACTGTCGTAAGGCTCAATGCGGAACAGTTGATTGTCGCCAGCGTGAGCTTCCTGCTGTTGGATTTTCGCGCCGTTCTCGGTAGTGATGAACTGCTCGACGTGCAATGCCAGACGACTATTGACATTGGTCAGGCGGTAGTAGCCGTCGGTGATGTGGGTCAAGGTGAAGCGCTGGGCATTCGTACCGTTGCAGGTATATTGCTGGAGCTGTACGCCGGGGGTGGTGCTGGAACTGGGTACGTCCACGCATTTGCTGCTCTTGAGATTGCGCAGCGTGTACTCGCCGTCGGTCAGGTTGGCACTGGCTGATACCGGCTCCATTCTCCAGCGTTTATTGGAAGCGCCGCTGTTCAGATTCCAGATCTGCACCTTGGCTTCGGGGGCGGTAGATGCATCGGTAACGTCCCAGACCCTGTTGGTGTCCAGTGCCGTCTTGAAGAACACCGAGCCGTCGGCGTAGCCGTCGATCTTCCAGCGCTGGGCGTTGCTGCCGTTGCAGCTGTATTGCTGTACCTCGTTACCCTCGTGGGTCCAGCCCCCCTTCAAATCAACACATTTGCCGCTGTGCGTGGCACGCACCTCATACAGGCCGTTGCCGGTATAGGACACGTCGAATTGCTGATTGCTGCCGCCGTGACAGGTCCATTGCTGCAGTTGTACGTAGTTGGACGTGCTCGAGCCGGGCACGTCCAGGCAGAGGTTACTGTGAGCTGTGCGCAAGATATAGCGGCCTTCCGGGATGTTGGCGCTTTCGGCGCTGACCGGAATCAAGCGGTAAGTCTGGTTGGAGGCGCCGCTGCAGGTTTTTTGTTGCACCGGACCACCGTCGTCGGCGCTGAAGCCCGCGATATCCACGCACTTGCCGGAGTGGGCTGCCTTGAACAGATAGCCCACCCCATTTCTGAGTGCCAGGAATTTCTGGTTACCGTCGCCCTGATAGGGTCTGCTAACGATGGGCGCGCCATCGGCGGATGATTGGCTGCTCACATCCAGCGCATTGCCGGTTTCGGTGTTGATTATCCTGGTGTAGCCGCTGCCAGCAGATGAGATGTCGAACTGCTGCCGCGCTGCATCAGTGACGCAGGCGCGTTGTGTGACCTGATCGGTCCCTTGGGTTTCCAGGCAGAGGTCGCTGTGCAGCGCCTTGATGACATAACGGCCTTCCGACACCACTGCGGCATGCGCTGCAGCTATTGCGTATAACGTCGCTGGGACGATGAGAAAACCTGTCCATATGTTTCTCTTTATCATGGCAAAACACTTCCTTTCTATTTTTTATTATGGCGTCTGCTCAGCATGAGTCGTGGAGTTGTGACGCCCACGTTACCCTTTCAAACATCTTCAACTCGATAACGGGCGTCTGGAGACTGCTGGCTCGTGCCAAACCCAAGCACTGCTTATCCGGCACCCGCTTACGGGCTGGCCCCACATATCTGAAGTACCTCGCGGAACTCGATGCCGAGCGGGCATTTGCCAATGCCATCGTTCGTGGCGATCACGTGCCTGGCTACTTCTGCCAATGTGAGTTCTCGAATGGCCGTCCAGGCCAGCGGTCTCTTGGAGTGAAGTCACCGCCGTCCCTGGCTATAGCCCGCGTGATGGTGCTGATGAGGCTCACTGAGCGCACCCCTCATTACGAGTGGCGTCGATGCGAAAGATACGGCGGCCAACGTGGCCGATGTCAGCAACCTCATGCGCCGTCCAAGCACCGGGGAAATAGTTTGGAGCGACCCGCTGTTTGGTGCCTCCTATCTTCCAGATGGACCGGGGCTTGAGCGAATGGTGTCAATGCGCAAGGACGTTGAGCTCGCGGCCATCTCCCCGTCTTTAGGTCCAACGTGATAAGCGTTATCGGGATTCTCGAACAACAAGGCGAGCCGACATCGAGAGCTCGAAAGTTGGTGGCGCCTGAGATTGCCAATCGAAGCGCACCTTGCGGTTCTGCCGAAGAGGCGGGCGTGCTTGGCGTTGTTCTGCCGTTCGTTCACTTGCTCCACGTACTTGAGAAAAACCCATGGCCAACAGAGCCTGGGGGATGGGCAGTTGCTGGCGCCGAGTTTGTCGAGCGGGGCGTCGAGGGCGGCGAAGTACTGCTCAAGACCACTGGCAGGATCTCCAGGCGGTGATAACCCGCCGTGAGCGGCTGGAGCGCCAGTTGCTATGGGGTGGGCAGCGAGCCGAGGGGGCCTAAACCCGAGGTGAAGACCAGAGGGGGATGCGTTGCGTGCGTTTAGACATGGGTTCGTCCTCAGAAATGGAATTTCTTGGACTGACAGCTACCCATTTACCTCAAGGCCGTCTCGGAAGGCCCATGCTAGAGCGGTTCCGCGAGGAATATGGAGCGGGTGAAGGGAATCGAACCCTCGTTATCAGCTTGGGAAGCTGGAGTAATGCCATTATACGACACCCGCTTGCAGGGCCACTTTGTACCAGAACCGCGAAACGATTTGAAGCTTTTATCGAGAGAACCTGCGTGCGACCTGTAGCGCCAGGGCGGTGATCCTGTTACCCGCTCGGGGCGTCGATACCGCTGACCGGGCTACAGGCGCCCGTTTCCTTCAGATAGCCAGTGCATGCTGGCCCTGCACGTACTGGTAACGCGGACGTTGTTCACGTTGCGCCGGCTTCAGAAAACCCATCAGCGCGTCGCGGGTATCGCGGCAGGCGGACTTGTTTTCCATGTCGAGGAAGTGCCCGGCGCTGCGGATCTCGCTGAACTGCGAGTTGCGCACGTGCCGGCTGAACTGCCGCGCATCGGCGATGGTGGTGTATTCGTCCCACTCGCCATTGATGAACAGCACCGGAATGTCGATGACCCTGGCCGCGTTCAGCGCATTCTCCAGGTCGTGATCGAGCACCTGGTGGATGTGGAAGTGCATCTGCGCGTACTCGTGGTTGTCCAGGCTGCTGACGTGCCGGTAGTTGAAGCGCTTGAACAGCGGCGGCAGGTATTTGCCGATGGTGTCGTTGACCAGGTTGCCGACCTGGTAGCGATCGCATTCGCTGAGGTATTTCGAGCCGCGCTCAAGGTAGTCGCGCATCGGTTCGTTGATCACCGGCGAGAACGAGCTGACCACCGCACGCTCGATGCGCCGTGGCTTGTGGGCCAGGGCCATGAGGGTGCAGGCACCGCCCCAGGAGAACGACATGACCTGGTCGGCGGCGAAATGATCGATCAGTTCGAGGAGGATCTGCCCCTCGGTTTCCTTGGTCAGCAGACGCTCGTGCTGGTTGTGCGGCTTGGATTTGCCAGCGTACGGCTGATCGTAGAGGACCACGTTGAATTGCGGATGAAGATTGCGCACCGCCTGGGCGAACGACGCCGTGGTGGCGAGCGAGCCGTTGATCAGGATGATCGTCTTCTCGGCTTCCTGCGAACGGTAGAACTCCGTGTAAACCCGGTACTGCCCCTGTATATCCAGCACAGCAATTTCTGGCCTCATGTCATCGACTCCTGGCGCAAAAAGGGTATCCGTCCAAGCAAGCTTGCACGATCTATGTGACAGGTAGGCATACGCCTTGAAGTGAATCGAGGGGCCCTTGTCGATCCGTTGCAGCCTTGGTCGACGGGTGTTGTTCTTGGCGGGCGATTTCGCCGGACGCCCGCGCTTCGAGGCTCGGGTCACCGGCGAAAAGGTGTCTTGGACTACGAGAGTGACTGTAGAGTCACATGAAGACCGACGATTCGATTCAAGCAGCCGATCGCCGATGCTGCAAGTGCCATTCGGGCAATTGGCGAAATTTTTCTGTCGACAGGCCCTGGCGACTCAGATCGGCTGGATTTCGTCCGCGCGCAGTGCCCGGTACTGCCCCGGGGCGAGCTGCGGGTCAAGGCGCAGCGGCCCCATGCTTTCCCGATGCAGGCGCACGACCTTGTTGTCGTAGTGGCCGAACATGCGCTTGACCTGGTGATAGCGCCCCTCGACGATGCTCAGCCGCGCGCTGTGGCTGCCGAGCGGCGTCAGCTCGGCGGGCTGGGTGGTGAGGTCTTCGAAGGCGAAATAGAACCCCTCGCGAAAGCGCGCGACGTAAGCGGCCTCGATCGGCTGTTCGGTCTCGACGTAGTAGACCTTGGGCAGTTTGGTCTGCGGCTGGGTCAGGCGCCGCGACCACTGGCCGTCGTTGGTCAGGATCAGCAGGCCGGTGGTGTTGAAGTCGAGGCGGCCGGCGATGTGCAGCTCGTCCTTGTCCGGCTCGTCGATCAGGTCGAGCACTGTCGGGTGCTGCGGGTCGCGGGTGGCGCTGACGCAGCCGGCCGGCTTGTGCAGCATGAAGTAGCGCGCTGGACGCCCGGCCTGGAGCAACTGGTCGTCGACCTCGACGCGGCTGAAGGCACGCACCTCGTGCCGCGGGTCGTTGATCGTCACGCCATCCACCCGCACGCGGCGTTCCACCAGCAGCAGGCGCACTTGCTGGCGATTGAAGCAGGGCAGGTTGGCGAGGAAACGATCGAGACGCATGACGGCAACGGGGTGATGGAAAGGGCGCGCAGTTTAGCGCTTCGCGGGGGCGTCGGCAGCCTTCAGTCGTTCGTCGACCCGTGCGCACGACGGACACAGGCAGGCGGCATTGCGCAGTGCGTCGGGCAGCGCCGCGAGCACCGCCGGGTCGATGCTCACGCTGTAGCACCAGCAGGCGCGATCCGCGGTGCGCGGATCGGCGAGGGTGCACTGGTTGCTGGCGCCACAGGCGGGGCAGCGACTGGGATCAGGCATGGGCATGGCTCGGCTCGCGGCAGACACGGTTGCGCCCGCTCTGCTTGGCTCGGTACAGCGCCCGGTCGGCGCGGGCGATCAAGGGTTGCAGGGTATCGCCGGGGGCGAGCTCGCTCAAGCCGATGCTGGCGGTCAGGGCAATGCGCTTGCCCTCGAAGGTGTACGCGTGCTCTTCGGTGCGCTGGCGGATCTTTTCCGCGATGCTCAGGCCGTGGGCGGCATCGGTGTCCTTGAGCAGCACGATGAATTCCTCGCCGCCCCAGCGACAGAGAATGTCCGCCTGGCGCAGGCTGTTTTCGAGTACACGGGCGAACTGGCGCAGCACTTCGTCGCCGGCGAGGTGGCCGTGGGTGTCGTTGAGTTCCTTGAAGTGATCGAGGTCGATCAGCAGCGCGGTCAGCGGCGCGGGCGCGCGTTCCGCCTCGATCAGTGCCTGGGCGGCGAGCAGGTCGAAGGCGCCGCGGTTGTGCAGGCGGGTCAGGCTGTCGAGGGTCGCCAGTTCCTGGATCCCGTCCTGGTGACGGCGGATCATGGCGTTGATCAGCGCCAGCACCACCGCCGAGATGATCGCGCAGATCGCCAGGTTCAGGTACAGCGAGTGGCGCAGCTCGTCGAGGCTGTCGCCAGCCGGCTTCTCGACGAACAGGTACAGGTCCAGTTCGGGAATGAAGCGCACGTTGAGAAAGTGGCTCTGGCCGTCGCGCGGGTACTCGCGGCTGCCGGTGCTCGGGGTGGGCATGCGCGCCAGCAGTCCGGCCATCGACGGCACCTGTTCCAGCAGGGTGCCGGCGCGTGCGCCGTCGGGGCCGCCGGAGGCGCCGGTCAGGACGATGCGGCCGCGCGGATCGACGAAGTACACCGAGCGCTGATAACGCAACTGATAGGTGTCGATCAGCTTGACCACCGAATCCACCGTCAGGCCGACACCGGCGGCGCCGATGAAGTGCTCGTCGTAGTCGAACACCCGGTAGTTGATGAACACGGTCAGGCGGTCCTGGTTGGCCATGTCCAGGTCGACGTTGATCTCGTAGGGCTCCTGCATCTGTCGGACCCGCGCGTACCAGCGGTCGCGCTCGCTGTTCAGGTCGATCTGCTTGAGGATGCCCTTGGCGTGGTAGTAGGTGTGGCTGTTCTCCGAGACGAAGAACGCGGTGTAGGCCCGCTGCTGACGCGCCACTTCGCCCAGATAGCGGGTGATCTGCGCCGGGTCGCGTTCGCCGGCGATGGCCCAGTCACGCAGGAAGGTGTTCTGCGCCAGCATCGCCGACACGGTGATGGGGCGGATCAGGTCCTTCTGGATTTCCGAGTAGACCGTGTCCGAGGTCAGTGGCAACTCGGTATTGACGATGCTGTCGCGGATCGAGCCGAGCGAGGCGTAGTAGCTGATCAGCGTGGTCGAAAGGAAACCGCAGCCGAGGAGAACCAGCAATGTCAGCAGCAAGGAGCGTTGCGAAAACAGGGCGGAGCGAAGGGGCATGGCAATCCCGGGGGCGGCGGACCAATGGCTCTTATTCTAGAGGCGGCGGGAAAAAATAACTGGATGATTTTTGCGGGCATAATCCATGTTACAAAATATTGCCAAATCGCACCGCACGCGCTTTTCACTGTCTGATTCCATGTCGATGAACGCTTGCCGATCGACGCCGTCCAGCGCCGCTGGAAACGGCAGTTCCGCGGTCCGGGAGGCCGCCATGTATCGCCGACTTGCTCTGCTTGCCGTATTGGGTTCGTTGATCACCGCCTGTGTGCCGTATGGAGGCTCCAGCTACTATCGCACCGATGTCTATTCCGCCGACCGTTACGCCTATCCCGGTTACTACGACCGTTCGTACAACCGCGGTTATTACGTGGTGCCGCAGCCACGGCGCTACTACGCACCGGCACCGCGCTACTACCCGCCGGCGCCCTCGTATCACCGGCCTTACCCGGTACCGGATCAGCGCTACTACGATGGCCGTGGCCGGCATGACGGCCCGGGTCGCCCCGGCAACCGCGGCTGGGACCGCGGTCGTGATCGCGGCAACCGCGACGACTGGCGTGGTCACCAGCGCCAGTGGGGCGACCGCGATGGTCGGGAGCGGGGCCGCGATCGCTATCACTGATCTCTTCTCACCGCCTGGGGCTGCTTTGCAGCCCTTCGCGAGCTCGCTCCCACAAGGTTTTGCACGGCCCCTGTTGTTTGATCAGAGCAGATCCGCCAGCGGATGCCGGCCTTCCCAGGCCTTGCCGAAATGCGCCTGCACCACCGCCGCCGGCACCTGGGCGACATCCGGCCAGTGCCAGCGCGGGGCGTTGTCCTTGTCCAGCAGGCGGGCGCGCACGCCTTCGCTGAATTCCGGGTGACGACAGCAGTTCAGGCTCATCGCGTACTCCATCTGCAATACCTGCCCGAGTGACAGGTAGCGCGCCCGCGCCAGTTGTTCCCAGACCAGGTGCGCGGTCAGCGGACAACCCTTGAGCAGATTGCGCGCGGCACTCGCCAGCACGGTGTCCTCCTGCTGCGCCAGAGGCGCGATGGCGCGCCAGGCGCAGGCCGGATCGCTGACGTCGAGCAGCCGGTCGATGCGTTCCCTTCGTGGCAGCCATTGCGCCGCCGGCAACGCGTCGCGGGCTTCCTGTTCCAGGGCCTTGAGCAGACTGCCAAGCTGCATGGCGGTCTGTTCCTGCCAGTTCAACTGCAGCAGGCCGTCGATCAGTTCGTCCTGCGCCTCTTCCTGCATGAAGCGATCCGCCAGGCCCAGGTCGAGGGCGTCGCGGGCATTGATCGGCGCGCCGGTCAGGCCGAGAAACAGACCGAGGCGCCCGGGCAGGCGCGAGAGAAACCAGCCGCCGCCGACGTCCGGGTACAGGCCGATGCTGATTTCCGGCATCGCCAGGCGGCTCGACGGCGTGACGATGCGCACCCCGGCGCCCTGCAGCAGGCCCATGCCGCCGCCGAGCACATGCCCGTGGCCCCAGCACAGCAGCGGTTTGGGATAGTGATGCAACAGGTGATCGAGCCGGTATTCGGCCGCGAAGAAGGTCGCCGCCAGCGGCGGCACCTCGCCGGGATGCGCGCGGCAGGCCTCGACTAGGCTGCGCACCTCGCCACCGGCGCAGAAGGCCTTGGCGCCATTGCCGCGCAGCAGCACGCAGACGATCGCCGGGTCCTGCGCCCAGGCGCGCAGGTGGCTGCTCAACTGCTCGATCATCGGCAGCGACAGCGCGTTCAGGCTTGCTGGCGCATCCAGGGTGGCGATGGCCAGGCGCGCGCCATCGACACCGGTGAGTACTTCGAACTGCACGGACATGGACAACCTCGCGATCAAGACCCGACAAGTATGGTCGCTGCGCAGGATCGTGCCGGTCGCCGGTCGGATCGATTGACAAGCGCGGACAGCTTTCCTAGTGTCCGCCCCATTGTTCAACGGATGCCCCCATGACCGACGACGACCGTATCAAGCTCGAACCCAGCTGGAAGGAAGCGCTGCGCGCTGAATTCGACCAGCCCTACATGCACGAACTGCGCGAATTCCTGCGCCAGGAAAAGGCCGCCGGCAAGGAGATCTACCCGCCCGGCCCGCTGATCTTCAATGCCCTGAATTCCACGCCGCTGGACCAGGTCAAGGTAGTGATCCTCGGCCAGGACCCGTACCACGGCCCGGGCCAGGCCCATGGCCTGTGCTTCTCGGTGCAGCCCGGGGTGCCGACGCCGCCGTCGCTGGTCAACATCTACAAGGAACTGCAGCGCGACCTCAACATCGAGATCCCGCGCCACGGCTACCTGCAGTCCTGGGCCGAGCAGGGCGTGCTGCTGCTCAACACCACCATGACGGTCGAGCGCGCCAACGCCGCGTCCCACGCCAACCGCGGCTGGCAGCACTTCACCGACCGGATCATCCAGGTGGTCAGCGAGCAGCAGCCCAACACCGTGTTCCTGCTCTGGGGCGCGCATGCCCAGAGCAAGCGCAAGCTGATCGATGCCACCCGGCACCTGGTGCTGACCTCGGTGCATCCGTCGCCGCTCTCGGCCTACCGCGGCTTCCTCGGTTGCGGGCATTTCAGTCGCACCAACACCTTCCTCGTGCAGCACGGCCTGAGCCCGATCGACTGGCGCATTCCCCCCCTGTAAAACACGCGGTACCTGATATTTTTGTCAGTTTCGCAATCGTCGCCTTGAGCATTAAATGATCCGAGTGTCTTTGCCCATGTGCCCCCGAGCCGGTGTTCCGGGGGGCGCAGGGCCACTTGGAGAGTTCGCTCATGGTGGGAAAAACCTGTTGTGCAAGTTGTGCCGCGGCAACCAGTCTGCTGAAGGCCCCTATCGTTCCCGATGCGCTGCCGCCGCTGCCGGGTGAAACCACCTGGCTGGTGCCGGTCGAGTTCCAGGGCGAGGCGCTGGTCGTCGAGGTAACCGAAGCCTGGGGCGGTTATGAAGAGACCTTCGCCCGTTGGCTCGATATGGAGCTCTACTGGGGCGAGCAACGGGTCGACGTTATCAGGCTGGAGAAACCCTACGATGCCGTAGCGGATTTCCCGCTGCATTTTTCGGTGCCGACCGATCAGTTCAACCTGCCAGGCACGACGGCCCTGTGGTACAGGGCGTTCGGCGAGGACGGCAACTTCGCGCTCTCGGAAGAGGTGCTGGTCGAGATCGACCACCGCGCGCCCAATGGCAACAACCCGGGCGCTAAACTGATCTTCCCGGACGATGTGGTGAACAAAGGCCTGACCGCAAAGTGGCTGTCAGAGAATGGCAACCACTTGCCGGTGGAAGTGCCGCGCTGGACCGACATGAAGGTCGGCGACATCGTGCATTTCTACTGGGGCACGCTCATCGATGCCGCGGCGGTGGACACGCTGGTGATCACGCCGGAGCACCTGCAACCGGGCACGCCCATCGAGTTCGCCTATTCGGCGGACATCCTGCATCTCAAGGGTAACGGCACCCAGCACGGTTACTACGTCCTCAGCGATCGTTCGGGGAATCGCAACGACCCGTCCATCCCGGTGCCGATCGATGTGATCGACCTGCCGGCGATCCCCGACGACTTCCCGGCGCCGGTGGTGCCCGCGGCGACACTCGACAACCTCGTCGACCTGGAAGACGTGCGCGCCGGTGTCGTGGTGGAAATCGGCCAGATCAGCGATACCCAGGCCGGCGACACGCTGCAGGCCTGGTGGAACGGCCGACCGCTGCCGCTGGTGACCCTGGGCGATCCACCCGGCTGGCCGGAGCGCATTCCGGTCAGTTGGGACATTCTCTCGGCCGACGGCTTCGCCGCACCGGTGCCCTGTGAAGTGCTCTATCGCTGGCAGCGCGGCAGCGCTCCAGGCGTCGACTCGCCCGTCACCCGTTTCACCGTCGACCTGACGGTGGCGGGGCCCGACCCGATCGGTCCGGATCCGATCAACCCGACGCTGGACCTGGCGGTGGTCAAGGGCCTCACGGGTGACAACGTCCTGGTCGGTGTCGACCATGGCCAGGACGCGCGGGTGGTGGTCGATCTCTACGCCAACCCGGTAGCCGGGGAACGGCTCGAACTGTACTGGGGCGATCATCCGCAGGTGGCGGCGAGCTACCGTGTGCAGCCCGGCGACCAGCCGCGCCAGGAGATCGAATTCAGCGTGCCCTGGGAAATCATCGAGGCGGTGGGCAACAGCGCGGCGCTGCCGGTCTGGTACTGGGTTTCCAACGGCGTCAACGGACAGCGCTCGGGGGACACCCTGGTACGGGTGTCGGTGCGCCCGGTGGAGGGGTTGCAGCCGGTGTCGTTTCCCGATTCCTCGATCTTCGGCTGGATCGCCTGTGAGGATGAGCCCTGGAACGGCATTCGCGTGATGATTCCAGGCAACCCTGAAGTCCTGGAAGCGAACGATGTCATCGAGATGAGTTGGGAATTGTCCCGCGGCACCACCGGCGAGCAGCCGATTACCGAAGTGGTGTGGTTCCCCCCCAGGACGTTGACGGCCGAGGACGCGCGGGACGGGTTCGAGGTGCTGATGGAGCGCTTCACCGACCTGGTGTTGCCCCTCCAGCTCGAAGACGGTTCGGCCAACGTCGCTTATCGCCTGAGCAAAGTCGACGGCACGCCAGGTTTTCCCCCGAATAAAGTCATCAAGATATCCCTGGTGCGACCCGGCAATGACAAACCCTGCGATGGAACTTCCTGACGGAGCGGAAGGGGCTACCTGATATTTTTGTCAGGTGCGGACTTTGCAAATTTGGAATTTACTGAACGGCAGGAAAGTTTCATTTGGAACGCCACTTCGTGGCACTTGAAGAAGGACCAATAGCATGAAATCGAAACAGCTCGACCCTCTCTTGATCATCAATGCACTGCCCGATAACGGTGACGGACAGGAAAATACCCTGGCGCGTCTCGAACTGCCCAAGGGCGTGAAAGTGCTGGTGCGGCCCTGGGATGAGATGGTCACTCCGCGGTATGAGTTATCGTTCAGAATCGATGATGATGACTATGGTTATGAGATCGAGGTTCCCGCCGATTTCGAACCGCTGGAACTCAGCATTCCACTGGTTGACCACATGTTCGCGCATGGACGCCACACGCTCGGTTGGAGATCAATGGACCTGGACACTGGGAATATCGCGGTGGGCGAACCGACCAACTTCTACGTCGATATCATCGATCCCAATGTCTATCAGCAACCCGATCAGCTCCTGCTCCCCGCGGATCTGCCCGACGGTGACATCACCCAGGACTACCTGGAGCAACATGGCGGCGTGACCTTCACCCTGCCGGCGTTCCTCGATCCGAAGCCGGGAGATTCCTTTCGCTTCTTCATCGACGATGAACTGATTCTGGATCGGCCGGCAGTGGCGCCGTACAGCTTTCTTGTCGATAAAACGGTGTTTGCCGGGCTGCAGGGCGGTGAACTCGTCCTGACCTATTCCATCAGCGATCGTGCTGGTAACCGCACGATCAATGCCGTGCCGAAACGGGTCGACTATCACACGTCCTGACTTTCATCGGAACAGCGTGTCGATCTTGAGTCCTGCCCGGCTACGGGGGTGTGAAAGTTGTCGAAACTCATCGGAAGTACCTCGGTCGTTCGGAAAGTATCGTTTCGATGCTTGTGCAAGGAGCGATCTGACGAAGTGAGTTATGGCGAGTTCCTGTTCGGGGGCAATGGCCTGACGGGATAACAACAGGCATTCATTGAAGTGCTGGTCGTGCGGTTTCCCTGAATGTTTTCGGGGTAGGGAGTCTTGACGGAAAGTTACCGGGCCCGGTTCTTCCGCGGCGGCCTTTCGCGAGAAAGGTCAACAGTGAACGTTTCAACAAGGAGTCTCGATCATGAACGATATCGAGAAACTGTCTTCGGACATTAAAAAACTACGGGCAACCCAGGCCAAGCAAGCCGGTGCAGAGCAGACCCGCGCGGCCAGAAACAAGCGCCTGGCGCCGAAAGTGGGTATCGCGAGCGGAGTTCTCGAACAGCTCGATCCGGCGGAGATTGTGAATGCGCTGCCGGATAATGGCGATGGTCAACACAATACGTTGCAGCGTGCCGATCTGGTTACCGGTGTGGTTGTTCGCGTCAGTGCCTGGGATGGTATGCGGGGAGAAGATTATGATTTGACCTTCGCGGTCGATAATGATCCCTACGGTTATCTGGTCACAGTCCCGACCGGTTTCACTCCGCCTATCGAGGTGACACTGGCGCTTGGAGATCATCAGTTCGAGCACGGTGTTCACACCGTAATATGGAGTGCCTTTTACCACGGCGACGCGAATTCCTCGGAAAGTATCCCCGCGCCTTTCTTCATCGATATCATCGATCCCAACGTACAGCAACAGCCCGAGCCGGTATTACTTCCAACGGGGCTACCCAACGATGAAATTACACAGGAGTACCTGGAACAGCATGGTGGTGTGATTTTCACTCTGCCGCCTTTCCTCGATCCGAGACCGGGAGATACGTTTCAGTTCTTCATCAATGACACATTGATTTTGGACCAGGCAGCAGTGGCACCGTATTCCTTTGTTGTCTACAAGCCGACGTTCGATGGGCTGGAGCAAGGTGAATTGGTTCTGACTTATTCCATCAGCGATCGTGCAGGTAACCGCACTATCAATGCGCTTCCAAAGCGAGTGTATTATCGAAAGTTCGTGCCTTGATGGGCGAGGCGTGTGTAGCTGATGTTTCTGTCTGGTGCGACTTTTCTTGAGTAGTTTATTTGCTGAATAAAGATGCTTCGACGGGGAAAATCAAGCAGTAACTTTTCGAAGCTTCTGCAGGGAGCGATCTGATGATGGTTATTGACAGGAAGTCATCGTTTCAGGGTACGTTGACCAAGCGGGAAGCAAGTCGAAACTTTTTGGTCTCGAGATCTCCCTGTCATGGCTATTGGGGTATGCAATTTAAATAGGAGTGCCAGATACGGTACTTCCGAGGCGGCCTTTTGCAAGAAAGGTCAACAGTGAACGCTTCAACAAGGAGTCTCGATCATGAACGATATCGAGAAACTGTCTTCGGACATGAAAAAACTACGGGTGATCCAGGCCAAGCAAGCTGGCGCAGAGCGGACTCGCGCGGCCAGAAACAAGCGCCTGGCGCCGAAAGTGGGTATTGCGGGTGGCGTTCTCGACGAACTCGATCCGGCTGAGATCGCGAATGCGCTGCCGGATAATAGCGATAATCAGCAAAATACGCTGCGGCGTGTCGATCTGGCCACCGGTGTGGTTGCCCGCGTCAGTGCCTGGGATAGTATGCGGGGAGAGGATTACAGTCTGAGCTTCGCGGTCGATGATGACCCTTTCGGTTATCTGGTAAGAGTGCCGTCCGGTTTCACACCGCCTATCGAGGTGACACTCGCGCTCGGAGACCATCAGTTCGAACACGGTATTCACACCGTAACATGGATGGCCTATTACCACGGCGACGCGAATTCCTCGGAAAGTATCCCCGCGCCTTTCTTCGTCGATATCATCGATCCCAACTCCGATCAGCAACCGGATGCGATCCAGCTGCCCGCCGACCTGCCCAATGGCAAGGATATTACCCAGGAATACCTGGATGAGCATGGGGGTGTAATTTTCACCATCCCACCGTTTTCCGCGCACAGGGAGGGTGACACCTTCACCTTCTATATCAATTCTGAGGTGGTAGTGGCGGACGAGCCCGCCCTGCCCCCGTTCGGGTTCACGATTAGCAAGGCCTTTTTCGATACCCTGCAGCCAGGCGAGCTCGAGCTGACCTATACCCTCAGCGATCGCGCGGGCAATCGCACGACCGAGTCGCTGGAGGAAACGGCCCGTTACCACAAAGCGCCGGCCCCGGTCCTCAACCCGCCCGATATTCCCGAAGCACCGACGATCACCCTGGACGATGCCCGTGATGGGGTGGCGGTGTTCCACAACTACACCGAGCCCATGGATGGCGATTTCTTCACCGTGCACTGGCAGGGGCGGGCGCAGGATTCCCACTGGTTTCCGGATACCTTCGACGACGTGCCATTCGACGAGATCGCCATGCACGGCGACGTGTACACCGCCACCGTGTATTACGAAGTGAACCGTGGGGGTGCGGTGTTCGAATCGGGCGAGATCACCGTCGACGTCGACCTGCAGTCCACCGGACCGGTCAACCCGGAAGAGCCGGATATCGTCAACCCGATGCTCGAGCTGCTGGAATTGACCAGTTTCTCGGGGCAAACCAACGCGATCGTTACCGCGGACAAAACCCAGGACGCCACGATCGTCGTACCGATGTTCACTCCGGCCAATGTCGGGGACATGATCCAGGTGTATTACGGGAGCCTCGACAATCCCGTGGGGGCAGCGGTTGCGATTGCTCAAGGAGATATCGACGCGGGCGAGGTAACGGTAACGCTGCTCTGGGCACTGATCAATACCGTCGGCAACGGTACTATCCAGGCGTTCTATCGCATCTATCCCACCGGCAAACCGGAAAACGCCCAACAGTCGCCGAATACCGATATCGTCGTGACGGTGAACAATCTGGAAGATCTGCCGGTGTGCGAATTCCCTGATCGGGACTTGGAGGTCGACGTCATCAACTGCAACAACGAGCCATGGAAGAACGGGGTCAACGTTCTACTGACCTATCCCTTCCTTGAAGACGATGTGATCTCCCTGGACTTCGTTCTGGACTCGACTTATCCCCCCCTGGGCAGTCCTGTTCCGACCACTCCCGTCGAGGACAGCCGCCGTGAGTTCCGCCACCGGGTGAGCATCGAGGAGCAGGATGCCGGCGCCGCTATCGTCAACGTGCCGTGGGGTGACCACCTCCTGTCCGTGGAAACGGGCGCGATCGTGGTCGGATGGAGTCTCGAGCGGGGTGACGTGAGCGGGACCTCCGCGCTGCACTACGTTCGCTACAGCCGGCAGAAACCAGGCCCGGGCAACCCTCTCTGCCCTTGATCGCTGCACCTGTACAGGCCCGGAACTTTGTTGTCGGGCTTGTCTGAAATGAAACGCGTCGTACTGGATAGACGATTTTTCGTATGTGCCTTGTTGAAAATCCCTACAGACGTTTCTGTAGGATAATTACTAGTCTACGTTCCCGAAAAATGGATGTCGCTCGGAGCAGGTTTTTCTCAATTGTTTGATGGACCCTTCGAATAATCAACGTAGGTATTAATTGTATGGCTACTCAAGTTTGTATGTCCGGGCGACGCGCTCTTCGTGTTGCACCACTGTTTCTATTGATTCCATTGTTGCTGCACGTTCGGCTGGCCAATGCGGAAACCGTCGATGGTGTTGTTCTGGATATCGACTCGAGTACGCTAGCGACCACATATAATGTGGACAACGGCGGCACTTTGAACGCTACGGGGGCAAATACTTTCGATATTTTCGCGGATGCTAATTCCACCATCAACCTAAATGGTGGTTCGGTTACGGATAAGCAGTTCACGGGAGGTGGGGCCATTACTTTGGCGGGTTCTACCCTGAACATGACGGGTACCCAGGTTACCAGTGCTAACAGGCTAGGAATCGCGATTGGTGTTGATGCCACAACCGGGGAAGGTTCCTTGGCCCTGGTCACGGACAGCGTCATTACCGGTGCTATCGCCGGTGCGCACGTCAGCGGGGCCAGTACCCTGGAACTGACTGACAGCACGCTGACCGCCACCAACGCTGACGGTATCGGTCTGATGACCAATTCCGGCGTTATACGCGCGCAAGGGGGCAGCATTACCGGTGGGGGCGAGGGCATTTCCATTCGCCAGGACGACCTTGACACGACCCGCGTCGGCACCCTGGTCCTCAACGGCACCCAGGTCACCGGCCAGGCCGGCTCGGCCATCGAACTGATCCGTGGCGCCACCGCCAACATCGACCTCCTCAACGGCACCACCCTCACCGGCGGCAACGGCACCATCATCGACGTGCTCGAGGGTTCCATCGCCACCGTCCAGGTCGGGCAAAGCAACCTCAGCGGCAATATCAACGTCGATGCCACCAGCACCGGCACCTTCGACTTCGACAGCGGCAGCCTGACCGGCGACCTGATCGTCGCCGAGGGCGGCACCGCGAACGTTGGCTTGGCCAACAATTCGCAGTTCACCGGGCGCATGCAGAACGTCCAGGCCGCCACTATCGACAGCACTTCGCAGTGGATGATGACCGGCGACAGCAGCGTCGGCAGCCTGACCCTGAATGGCGGCCGGGTGACCATGGGCGATACCGACGCCTTCTACACCCTCAACCTCGAATCGCTGTCCGGCAACGGCACCTTCGTCATGGGTTCGAACTTTGCCAGCAATGCCACCGACTTCCTCAACGTCACCGGCGCCGCGAATGGCAGCTATGACCTGCTGATCAGCGCCAGCGGCACCGATCCGGCCGCGGGCAACCCGCTGCACGTGGTGCACACCGGTGGCGGCGACGCGGCGTTCAGCCTGGTGGGTGGTCAGGTCGACCTCGGTACCTATTCCTACAAGCTCAAGCAGGAAGGCACCGACTGGTACCTCGATCCGGAAAGCCGCGAAATCAGCCCCGCCACCAAGACCATCATGGCCCTGTACGGCGTGGCGCCGACCGTGTTCTACGGCGAGCTGACCACCCTGCGCACGCGCATGGGTGAACTGCGCTACAGCGAAGGCCGCTCCAGCGGGCTCTGGGTGCGCGCCCACGGCAGCCAGCACAATGTCGCCGATGCCTCTTCCGGGGTCGGCTACACGCAGAACCAGCAGGGCATGTCCTTCGGTGCCGACGCGCCGCTGCCCTACGGCGACGGTCAATGGCTGATCGGCGCCCTGGCCGGCTACAGCAAATCGGACCTGAACCTGGCCCACGGTACCTCCGGCACCATCGACAGCTACTACCTGGGCGGCTATGCCACCTGGCTGGATGCGGCGAGCGGCTACTACGTCGATACCGTGATCAAGTACAACCGCTACCAGAACCACGCCAAGGTCGGTCTGAGCGACGGCGAGCGGACCAAGGGCGACTACGACAACCACGGTATCGGTGGTTCGGTGGAAGTGGGCCGGCATATCAAGCTGAACGACGGTTTCTTCGTCGAGCCTTACGCGCAGATCGCCGGCACCGTGATCCAGTCCAAGGACTACCGCTTCGACAACGGCATGGAAGCCGATGGCGACGCCACCCGCTCGCTGCTGGGCAAGGTCGGTGCCACCGTGGGCAAGACCTACGACCTGGGTCAGGGCCGTATCGTCCAGCCGTACCTGAAGGCCGCCGTGGCCCACGAGTTCGTCAAGAACAACGAGGTCAAGGTCAACGACAACAGCTTCAACAACGACCTGTCCGGTTCGCGTGGCGAGCTGGGCGCCGGGGTGGCGCTGTCGCTGTCGAAGGACTTCCAGGTGCATGCCGACTTCGAGTACAGCAATGGCAAGAATATCGAGATGCCTTACAGCATGAACGTCGGGCTGCGGTATTTCTGGTAAGGCTGACTCGCTTGGGATGACCCCCTCGTAGGAGCGTGGCTTGCCCGCGAAAGGACCGCGCCAGCGGTCCCAGGTGTCGGGCGCCGATCGGGACCGCTGGCGCGGTCCTTTCGCGGGCAAGCCACGCTCCTACGAGTCATCCGCGATACGAGTCATCCGTGATACGAGTCATCCGCGGTACGAGATATCCACGATACGGGCCATCCACAAGCCATCAAAGAGCGGAAGGACGATTCACCTCGCCGTGCCAATGCCGAAACAACGGCTCGGCCAGAAACAGCACGAACAACAACCGCATCATCTGCAACGCCGTCACCAGCGGCACCGACAGCTGCAGCGTCTCCGCGGTCAAACTCATCTCGGCGATGCCGCCGGGCATCATGCCCAGGGTCAGCGAGCGCAGGTCCAGGTTGGTCGCCGCGCTCAATGCCAGGGCGGCAATGGCGGCGATCAGCATGGTCAGCACGGTGGCCGCCAGGGTCCTGGCCAGGAACGACGGCGCGCGTCGGAAGAACGCGCGGTTGAAGTGACAACCCAGACCGCTGCCGATCAACCACTGGCCGATCTGGCTGGCGCCATCCGGCAGGCCCAGGTGCAGGTTCCAGCCGATACTGGCCACCCCCGCCACCAGCAACGGTCCGAACAGCCACGGATTGGGCTGCTTCAGACGCTGCCAGATCCACGCCACCAGCGCGCCGAGGGGAAACACCACGGCCAGCCAGGCCCAATCCACGCTGCCCGGATGCACCAGCGGCACGCCATCGCCGAGCAGGTACTTGAATGCCGCCGGCACGCACAGCACCACCACCAGCACCCGCAGGCTCTGCCCGGCCGCGACGCGGCTGAGGTTGGCGCCGTTGCGCGCGCCAAGGTTGACCATCTCCCCGGAACCGCCCGGCATGCTGGAGAAGAACGCCGTGGCGCGGTCCTCGCCGGTGCGTCGCAGCAGCCAGACCCCGACCACGCTGGACAGGCTGGTGATCAGCGCACCGAAGAAGATCAGGCCGAAGTGACTGGCGACCTGCTCGGCCACCTGCGGGGTGAAGTGCAGGCCGATGCCGATGCCGACGATCCACTGCCCGCACTTGCGCCCGTTGGGGATTTCGGCGAGCTGCCACGGGGTCAGGCAGCGCACCAGGATGATCGCCAGCAGCGACCCGACCATGAACGGCAACGGCCAGCCGATGGCGCTGGCCGCGAACCCGCCGGCCAGGCCGACCAGCGGGGTTGCCCACCATTGCCTGAACGATGCCTCAGACATTGGCCAGGGCGCGGCGCTGCTGGACGCGCCGACGCCAGATGCGCAGCAGCGGCAGGGTCAGCATCAGCGCGGTCAGGACCCACACACCCAGGCTGATCGGGCTCGACCAGAGGATCTGCAGCTCACCGTTGGAGATCGACAGCGCGCGACGCAGGTTCTGTTCCATCAGGCCGCCGAGGATGAAGCCCAGCAGGATCGGCGACAGCGGGAAGTCGAGCTTGCGCAGGATGTAGCCCATGATGCCGATGCCGACCATGAGGAACAGGTCGAAGGTGGTGGCGTGCACCGCGTAGACGCCGATCGCGGTGATGATCGCGATCACCGGCACCAGCGCCCAGTTCGGCACGGCGAGGATGCGGGTGAAGAGGCGGATCATCGGGATGTTGAGGATCACCAGCATGATGTTGGCGATGAACAGCGAGGCGATCAGGCCCCAGACGATGTCCGGTTGCTGTTCGAACAGCAGCGGGCCGGGGGTGATGTTGTACAGGGTCAGCGCGCCGATCATCACCGCGGTGGTGCCGGAGCCGGGGACGCCGAGGGTCAGCATCGGCACCAGGGCGCCGCAGCAGGAGGCACCGATGGCGGTTTCCGGCGCGGCCAGGCCGCGGGCGTCGCCCTTGCCGAACTTGCCCTTGGCACCGGCGATGCGTTTCTCGGTCATGTAGGCCACGGCACTGGCCAGGGTCGCGCCGGCGCCGGGCAGCACGCCCATGACGAAACCGAGCAGACCGCAGCGCAGGTTGACGAGGAATACCGAGGCCGCTTCCTTGAAGTTGAACAGCATGCGCCCGGTGGCTTTCACCGCCTCGTGGCCGTGGTGGGTCTTCTCCAGCAGCAGGAGGATCTCGCTGATGGAGAACAGGCCCAGGACCAGCACGACGAACTGGATGCCGTCGGCCAGGTGCACGCTGTCACCGGTGAAGCGGTACACGCCGCTGTTGGCGTCGATGCCGACACTGGAGAGGAACAGGCCGATCAGCGCGGCGATGAAGGTCTTCAACGGCTTGTCGCCGGCCATGCCGCCGAGGGCGACGATGGCGAACACCATCAGCACGAAGTACTCCGCCGGTCCGAAGGCGATCGCCCATTTCGCCAGGAGCGGCGCGAACAGGACCATGCCGCAGGTGGCGATGAAGGCGCCGATGAACGAACTCCACGCCGACAGCGACAGCGCCACCCCGGCCAGGCCCTGGCGGGCCATGGGGTAGCCGTCGAGGGTGGTCATCACGGTGGAGGCTTCGCCGGGGATGTTGAGCAGGATCGAGCTGATCCGCCCGCCGTACTCGCAGCCCAGGTAGACCGCGGCCAGCAGGATCAGCGCCGACTCCGGTGGCAGGCCGAGGGCGAAGGCGATGGGGATGAGCAGGGCCACGCCGTTGATCGGGCCCAGGCCCGGAAGCAGGCCGACCACGGTGCCGATCAGGGTGCCGGCGAGGGCGGTGACCAGGTTGTACGGGCTGAGGGCCACGCCGAAGCCCTGGCCCAGATAACTCAAGGTATCCATGTCAATTCTCCAGAACGTCGAGCAGGCCGAGGGGCAGGGGGACATCCATCACGCGGTCGAAGAGCACGTACAGGGTGATGCTCATGCCTCCGATGATCAGCGCGCTGGGCAGCCAGCGGCCGCCGTAGAGGCGCGCCATCGGCAGGCCGACGAGGATGCTGGCGACGATGAAGCCGAGGGGTTCGAAGGTGGCGGCGAAGACCAGCAGCAGGCCGACGCACAGGCCGATCTTGTTCAGGGTTTCCCGGTCCAGTTCCGGCTCGTCCTCGCCGCGCACGATGGGTGTCGGGCGGAAGGCCAGGTAGGCCAGGGCCAGGCCCATCAGGCCGAGCATCAGCAGGGGGTAGGCACGCGGGCCCACCGGTTCGTAGGAAAACGCGGCCTGGTAGGGCCAGGCCATCACGGCCAGGGCGGCGCAGACCGCCAGCAGGGCCAGGGCGAAGAGGCGTTGCAGGATCATCAGAGAGTCCTCTGTGGGGCAGGGGACTGCTTTGCAGTCCTTCGCGGGCAAGCCACGCTCCTACGGTGGAATACATCACTTCCGTAGGAGCTGGCTTGCCTGCGAATGGACCGCAACGCGGTCCCGGAGAATGGGCTTACTGGATCAACCCGAATTCCCGGGCCAGCGACTTGTAGTCGGCGACCTGCTTCTTGACGTAGGTGTCCAGCTCTTCCCCGGTCATGGCGAACGGGAACAGCTCGCGCTGGTCACGCAGCTTGGCGAAGTCTTCCGACGCCAGCAGCTTGTCGAACGAAGCCTTCCACCACTGGTAGTCCTCGTCGCTGACCTTCGGCCCCACATAGAAGCCGCGCACCACTGGCCAGACGATGTCGTAGCCCTGTTCCTTGGCGGTCGGGATGTCCTTCATCTCCGGCTCGTCCAGGCGCTTGTCGGCGAACACCGCGAGCAGGCGCATGTCGCCGCTCTGGATGTGCGGCATGGAGTCGGAAATGTCGGTACTGCCGACCTGGATGTGCCCGCCGAGCAACGCGGTGGCGATCTCGCCGCCGCCTTCCAGGGCAACGTAGCGCAGGTCGCGCGGGTTGATCCCGGCGGCCTTGGCGATCAGCGCGGTCTGCATCCAGTCCTGGCTGCCGACGGTGCCGCCGGAACCGATCACCACCTTGCTCGGGTCCTTCTTCAAGGCCGCGACCAGGTCGTCGAGGGTCTTGTAGGGCGAGTCCTTCTTCACCGCGATGGCACCGTAGCTGGTGCCCACCGCCGCCAGCCAGCGCACGGCGTTTTCGTCGAAGCGGCCGAACTTGCCCTGGGCCAGGTTCAGCAGCGAGCCGCTGGACCAGGCCACCAGGGTCCCGGCATCGCCCGGACGCTGGGCGACCACGGCGTTGTAGGCCACCGCGCCGACACCGCCGGGCATGTAGGTGACGCGCATCGGCTTGGTCAGGATCTTCTCGTTGACCAGGGCGCTCTGCACCAGTTTGCAGGTCAGGTCGAAGCCACCGCCCGGCGAGGCCGGGGCGATGCATTCAGGGCGTTTCGGTTCGCCGGCCAGCACTTGGCCGGCGAGCAACAGGCAACCGGTGGCGAGGGCGATTCGGCGCAGTGAAAAGGTCATCGTCAGTCTCCGTAGCTTTAGTTGTTATAGGCGGATTACCACAGGGCCACGCTGTAGCTCACCAGCACCCGCACCTCGTCCGCGTCGCGGGCGAAGTTCGAGCGGTAGGTCGCGTTGCGCAGACGGACGGCGACGTTCTTCAGCGCGCCGCTCTGCACCACGTACTTGAGCTCGGTGTTGCGTTCCCATTCCTTGCCTTCGCTGCCGTTCGCCAGGCTGACGTTGTCCCCGTTGACATAACGGGTCATGAAGCTCAGCCCTGGAACGCCAATCTTGGCGAAGTCGTAGTCATAACGCACTTGCCAGGAGCGCTCGTCGGCCCCGGCGAAGTCGTTGATCTGGACGAAGTTGACCAGGTACGGGTCGGAGCCATCCACGTAGGGGAAGGCGCTGTCGCCGGACATGCTCTGGTAGGCGGCGCTGAACTTGTGGCCATTGAGGCCGTAGCTGAGCATGCCGTTGAGCGAGGTGTTGTCGATCTTGCCGCCGCGGGCCTGGCCCTGGTCGTCGCTGAGCGCCAGGCGCAGGTCGGCGCCGAAGGTGCCCGGGCCGAACGGCTGGGTCGCCACCAGGCCTGCGAAATGCTGGCGGTAGACGTCGTCGAGCTGGGCGAAGTGATAGCTGCCGGTGATGCGGTCGGTGAACTTGTAGTCGACGCCGGCGAGGTCGAAGTGGTTGCCGGTCACGGTGCCGAGGAAGCGACCGTTCTTGTTGTTCAGTGCGATGTCTTCCTTGTTGCTGTCATCGCGATCCTTGGCCTTTTCCAGGCGCCCGCCGGTGAAGGTCAGGTTCTTCAGTTCCTTCGAGGTCAGCAGGCCGCCTTCGAAGGTCTGCGGCAGGATGCGCCCGTCGTTGGGCTTGAGGATCGGCAATTCCGGGATCAGGGTGCCGATCTTCAGCTCGGTGGCGGAGATCTTGACCTTGCCGGTCAGGCCGAGCTTGGAGTATTCGTCGGCGGCGCGGCCGTCGTCGTGGGTCGGCAGCAGGCCGGTGCCGGTACGGTCGGGGCTGGAGTCGAGCTTGACCCCGAGCATGCCCAGGGCATCGACACCGAAGCCGACGGTGCCTTCGGTGTAGCCGGATTCCAGGTTGAGCATGAAGCCCTGGGCCCATTCGTCGCGCTTGGATTGCTGCGCGCTGGTGCCGTCGCGGAAATCGCGGTTGAAATACATGTTGCGGGTTTCGAAGGTGGCGGAACTGTCCTTGATGAAGTCCGCCTGGCTCAGCGGCGTGACGCTGCAAAGGGCGATGGCGCTGGCGATCTGATGGCGAGAGAAAGGACGACGGATAGGCGCGAACGCCCGCGGCTGTGCTGACAGCATCGTGGAATGACCCCGTTTATTGTTCTTATCGGTACGAACACTGCGGTTCGTTCATTCGGCTCCCGGAGAGGGCCGTGAAGCGATGCTAGGGGCTCAACCTTTCGCTAACCTTTCAATCGACTTTCATTCTCGCGGCGGCTTCACAGGACCTGCTTCCTCTGTAAACTCCGCGCCACTGAACGCGATGCGACCGGGAGAAACCGATGCGAGTGCTGCTCGTCGAAGACCATCTGCAGTTGGCCGAAAGCGTGGCCCAGGCCCTGAAAAGCCAGGGCCTGACCGTCGATGTGCTGCACGACGGGGTAGCCGCCGACCTGGCCCTGGCCAGCGAGGACTACGCGGCGGCGGTGCTCGACGTGGGCCTGCCGCGGATGGACGGCTTCGAGGTGCTGGCGCGGCTGCGCGCCCGCGGCAAGACCCTGCCGGTGCTGATGCTGACCGCGCGCAGCGACGTCAAGGACCGGGTCCACGGCCTCAACCTCGGCGCCGACGACTACCTGGCCAAGCCGTTCGAACTCACCGAGCTGGAAGCGCGGGTCAAGGCCCTGCTGCGGCGCAGCGTGCTCGGTGGCGAACGCCAGCAGCGCTGCGGTCCGCTGGTCTACGACCTCGACACCCGGCGCTTCACCCTCAACGACGAGCTGCTGACCCTGACCTCCCGCGAGCAGGCCGTGCTGGAGGCGCTGATCGCCCGTCCCGGGCGGGTGATGAGCAAGGAACAGCTGGCTTCGCAGGTGTTCGGCCTGGACGAGGAAGCCAGCGCCGACGCCATCGAGATCTACATCCATCGCCTGCGCAAGAAGCTCGATGGCCATGCCGTGGCCATCGTCACCTTCCGCGGCCTCGGCTACCTCCTGGAACACCGCGATGCGTAACGCCGGCAGCCTGCGTGGGCGCCTGCTGGGGAACCTCGCGCTGCTGCTGGTGGTGCTGATGATCGCCAGCGGCCTGAGCGCCTACTGGAACGGGCGCGAGGCCGCCGACACCGCCTACGACCGCACCCTGCTGGCGTCGGCGCGGACCATCGCCGCCGGCCTCTCGCAGCGTGACGGCACGCTCAGCGCCGATGTGCCCTACGTGGCCCTGGACACCTTTGCCTACGACAGCGCCGGGCGCATCTACTACCAGGTCAACGACATCCACCAGAAGCTGATTTCCGGCTACGAGCACATTCCCGCGCCGCCGCCGGGTACCCCGCGCACCGACGACTACCCGGCGCTGGCGCGCTTCTACGATGCCCGTTACCTGGGCCAGGACGTGCGCGTGGTCAGCCTGCTCAAGGCGGTCAGCGAGCCGAACATGAATGGCATGGCCGAGATCCGTGTCGCCGAGACCGAGGAGGCGCGGGTGCGCATGGCCCGCGGCCTGATGGCCGATACCTTGCTGCGCCTGGGGATGCTGGCGCTGGGCGCGTTGCTGCTGGTGTGGTTCGCCGTGAGTGCGGCGCTGCGCCCGTTGGAGCGTCTGCGCGGCGCGGTGGAAGAGCGCCAGCCGGATGACCTGCGGCCCCTGCCGACGGTGGAGGTGCAGCAGGAACTGAGCCCGCTCGTGGGGGCGTTGAACCACTTCACCGAGCGCCTGCGCGAGCAGTTCGAGCGTCAGGCGCAGTTCATCGCCGATGCCGCGCACGAACTGCGCACGCCGCTGGCGGCGCTGAAGGCACGGGTCGAACTGGGCCTGCGGGCGAAGGAACCGGAGGTCTGGCACGACACCTTGCAAGCCACGGCGCAGAGTACCGACAAGCTGACTCACCTGGCCAACCAGCTGCTGTCCATGGCCCGGGTGGAAAATGGCGCGCGGGCGATCGCCGAGGGCGGCGCCGAACTGCTCGACCTGAGTCAACTGACCCGCGAACTGGCCATGGCCATGGCGCCCCTGGCCCATGCCCGCGGCATCGCCCTGGCCCTGGAGGCCGAGGCCGCGGTGTGGGTGCGCGGCGAGCCGACCTTGCTCAACGAACTGCTCAGCAACCTGGTGGACAACGCGCTGGCCCATACGCCCAAGGGCGGCAACGTGATCCTGCGGGTCAGCGCGCCGTGCGAACTGGAGGTGGAGGATGATGGCCCGGGCATTCCGCCGGACGAGCGCGACAAGGTGTTCGAGCGTTTCTACCGGCGCAGTGCCCAGGGCACCGGGCTGGGGCTGGCGATCGTCGGCGAGATCTGTCGCGCGCATTTGGCGGCGATCAGTCTGCATGATGGCGAGAGGGGTGGCTTGAAGGTCAGGGTGAGTTTCAATCCCGCGGTCTGATGCGCATGCCCCCGTAGGAGCGCGGCTTGCCCGCGAAAGGACCGCAACGCGGTCCCAGAATTCAGCGTTATCGGGGACCGCGTTGCGGTCCTTTCGCGGGCAAGCCACGCTCCTACGGGGCGGTAGAAGGCTTCTATCTGAACATCCGCTGCGCATCCAGCAGATCCTCGTCGGACAGCAAGCCGCCCGCCGGCACCGTCAGGTGGCGCAGCGCCAGCATGTCGCGCAACGGGCGTCCAGCGCTTTCGCTCAACGCCTGGGCGATCTGCACGATGTCCACGTAGTCGATCCGCGCCGAACGCCGTTCCAGGTTCTGCACCTCTCCCGGCAGGTTCGCCAGTTGCTCGGGGAACTCCCAGACACTGAGGATCTTGTCGCCCAGCTCCGGATGGATCTGCTCGATCACATGGTTCAGGCAGACCGGGTCCGAGAGCAGTTCGTTGTGCTCCTCGGCATAGGTCAGGATCGGCAGCACGCCGATCTGGTGGACCAGCCCGGCCAGGGCCGCCTGGTCCGGTTTGAGGTCGGTGTAGCGCGAACTCAGTTCATAGCTGATGCCGGCGATTTCAAGGCTTTTTGCCCAGATTTCCCGCATCTTCTGCCCCACCGCTTCCGAGCGGGCATGGAAGATCTGCTCGATCACCAGTCCGATCGCCAGGTTGCAGCTGTAGTTCACCCCGAGGCGGGTGATCGCGGTCTGCAGGTCGGTGACCTCGGTGATCGCCCGCAGCAACGGACTGTTGACCACTTTGATCAGGCGCGCGGCCAGGGCGGCGTCGCGGCCGATGACCTTGCTCAGGGTGGCGACGCTGATCTCGGTGTCTTCCGCGGCCTCGCGGATGCTCATGGCGACCTCGGGCAGGGTCGGCAGGACCAGGTCGTCATTGTCGATGGCGCGCAGCAACTGCGTTTGCACCATCCTGGCCAGCGTGTTCATGGTGTTTCTCTCCCGCGTTCAGGGATGGCCCCGCCGGTACGCGGCGGGGCAGGGCGGGCTCAGCGCTGGATCTCGCGGTCGCGGTCCAGTTCGTAGGGCAGGTCCAGCAGGCTCAGGCGCGGGCCTTCGAGGCTGCCCAGGTGCAGGTTGCCGTCTTCCACCGAATCGGCGGTCAGTACCGCGAGCAACTCGCCGCGGGCGGCCAGCACCACTTCACCCACCGATGACGCGTGGGTCGGCGAGAAGATCTCGCTGCCTGGCGCCGGCATCTGCCCTTCGCTCAGGGCCAGGCGGTACAGGCGACGCTTGAGCTTGCCCAGGTACTGCATGCGCGCGACGATTTCCTGTCCGGTATAGCAGCCTTTCTTGAAGCTCACGCCACCGACCGCCTGCAGGTTGATCATCTGCGGGATGAACAGCTCGCGGGTCTGCTCCATGACCTGGCCGATACCGGCGCGGATCTGCCCCAGCAGCCAGTCGTCCAGCTCGCCCTGCGCCAGGCTGGCGGCGAGCTGCGCGCGCACGGCGTCGGCGCGTTCGGCGGGAACCCAGAGTTCGACACGCCGCGGCGACACGTTGATGGCGATCAGGCCGTCATGGCGCACGGTGGCACCGGCTTCGTCAGGGACTTCGATGCCCTGCGCGGCGAGGGCGGCTTCGCCCCGGTCGAGGCCGAAGCGGACCCAGGCGGCGCTCTCGTCGGTCAATTTGGCCTTGGAGAACACCGCGTACTTCTTCAGGTCGGCCAGTTGTGGTTCGAGCAGTTCGCGGGTCATGGCCAGGAGGAAACCGTCGCCCTCCGGCAGGATGCGAAAACTCGACTGCATCCGGCCCTTCTGCATGCAGCGCGAGCCAAGACTGGAGGTGTGTTCGTTGAGATAACCGATATGGCAGGTCAGCTGACCTTGCAGGAACTTGCCGGCGTCGGAACCGCGCACGGCGAGGATGCCTTCATGGGACAGGGTGCAGAAAAAAGCGGAATCGGCCATGGTTCATCGCAGGTAATCAAGACTGGCGGCCATCATAGAGTGCCATCGGCAAAATAGGTAGCAGCCTCACCACCCACTCGACCAACGCCGTGTGCCCATCGCGGGTTCCGTCTGTATACTGGCCGCCTATTCGAGGAGGGCCCCATGGTCGAACAAACTGAACTCAACCGCCTGTTCTGGCACAGCCGTCGCGGCATGCTGGAGCTGGACGTACTGCTGGTACCTTTCACCCAGGAGGTCTACTCGACCCTGAACGAGACGGATCGCGAGCTGTACGTACGTCTGTTGAGCTGTGAAGACCAGGACATGTTCGGCTGGTTCATGGAGCGCACCGAATCGGAAGACCCGGAGCTGCAGCGCATGGTCCGCATCATTCTGGACCGTGTCCAGCCCAAGTGATCGCTTCGAGTGCCGCTGGCGGGGCTCGAAGGTCCTGCTGGCGGTTTACCTCGCCTGTCTGACACTGGCCAGCGCGGCATCGCTGCTGCTGGCGGTGCCTCTGTTTCTCTCCTGCGTTGGCCTCGCCCTGTGCCTGGTCCATGCGATCTGGATCATCCCCCGGCACATCCTGTTGACCCATCCCGAGGCCATTACCGGTCTGCGCCGCGATGCCCATGGCTGGCACCTGTGGAGCACTGCCCGGGGCTGGCATCAGGTGCAGCTGCGCCCCGACAGCGTGGCGCTGCCGGGGTTGGTGATCCTGCGTTTTCGACGGCCCGGGCAGTTTTTCGCCCGCAGTCAGTGCATCGGCCATGACGCGCTGGAACCGGTGCAGCACCGGCGCCTGCGCGTGCGCCTGAAGTTCAGTCGGCGAAGGTGGGCGGCTGCAGGATAGTGTCCAGCGCCTCGGGCAGCAGCCCCGGATAGTCGAGGGTGTAGTGCAGGCCGCGGGATTCCTTGCGCTGCATGGCCGAGAGAATCATCAGTTCGGCGACCTGGGCCAGGTTGCGCAGCTCGATCAGGTCGCGGCTGACTTTGTAGTTGCTGTAGAACTCGTCGATCTCGTCGAGCAGCAGGCGCACGCGATGCTGGGCCCGCTGCAGGCGCTTGCTGGTACGCACGATGCCGACGTAGTCCCACATGAATCGCCGCAGTTCGTCCCAGTTGTGCGCGATGATCACATCCTCGTCCGAGTCGGTGACCTGGCTCGCATCCCAGCAGGGCAGGGCTTGCGGCATGTTCACCCGGTCCAGTTGGGCGACGATGTCGGCGGCGGCGGAGCGGCCATAGACGAAGCACTCCAGCAGCGAGTTGCTGGCCATGCGGTTGGCACCGTGCAGGCCGGTGAAGCTGGTCTCGCCGATGGCATACAGGCTGGGCACGTCGGTGCGGCCATCCTGATCGATCATGACCCCGCCGCAGGTGTAGTGGGCCGCCGGTACCACCGGGATGGCCTGGCGGGTGATGTCGATACCGAAGGTCAGGCAGCGTTCGTAGACGGTGGGGAAGTGGTTCTTGATGAAGTCCGCCGGCTTGTGGCTGATGTCCAGGTACACGCAGTCGACGCCCAGGCGCTTCATTTCATGGTCGATGGCCCGGGCCACGATATCCCGCGGTGCCAGTTCGGCGCGCGGGTCGAAGCGTTCCATGAAGCGTTCGCCGTTGGGCAGCTTGAGCAGTCCACCCTCGCCGCGCAGGGCTTCGGTGATGAGGAAGCTCTTGGCCTGCGGGTGATACAGGCAGGTCGGGTGGAACTGGTTGAATTCCAGGTTGGCGACCCGGCAACCGGCGCGCCAGGCCATGGCGATGCCGTCGCCACAGGCGCCGTCGGGGTTGCTGGTATAGAGGTAGACCTTGGCCGCGCCGCCGGTGGCCAGCACGGTGAAGCGCGCGCCGTAGGTATCCACTTCGCCGCTGGCGCGGTTGAGCACGTAGGCGCCGAGGCAGCGCTCGCCGGCAAGACCCAGGCGCCGCTCGGTGATCAGGTCCACCGCCACGCGCTGTTCCAGCAATTCGATGTTCGGCCGCTGGCGCGCCTGGTCGAGCAGGGTCTTGAAGATCGCCGCGCCGGTGGCGTCGGCGGCGTGGATGATGCGTCGGTGGCTGTGACCGCCCTCGCGGGTCAGGTGGAACTCGAAACCGCCGTCGTCGACGCTGGCGTGTTCGTCGCGGGTGAATGGCACGCCCTGGTCGATCAGCCACTGGATCGCCTCGCGGCTATGCTCGACGGTGAAACGCACGGCGTCTTCGTGGCACAGGCCGCCGCCGGCATTGAGGGTGTCTTCGACGTGGGACTGTACGGTGTCGGTGTCATCCAGCACCGCGGCGACCCCGCCTTGCGCCCAGAACGTCGAGCCGTTGGCCAGATCGCCCTTGCTCAGGACGGCGATGCGCAGGTGCGAAGGCAGGTTCAGGGCCAGGCTCAGGCCCGCGGCACCGCTGCCGATCACGAGGACGTCATGTTGGAATTGTTGGCTCATGTCTTGGATTTTCCGCGCGGGGCGACCACGTAGGACACTGGAATAAGGGCAGTGGACTCGGCACAATGGTCAAGCGTTTATGGCATTGTGAAACTATCGTGAATCTGGGTGGGCTGCCTTTATAGCAGTCTCGATGCCCTGATTTCCATGTCATACACGGTTCTGCCTGCCGCGTGTGGGAACTTTCCGGGAATCGTGCGTATCCATAGGGGGTTGCCTGTGAGTCAGCAGCCGTGATGGCAGGAGGCAACAGCCGGTTTGAGCGGTTGCCCATGTATAGAAGACTGATTTATCGACGCAGCCGGTCAGGACCGTGCTGCGTTTTCGTGCGAGTCGTTCAAGGGCCGCAGGAAACTTGTCTGGAGGGGGAGAACTTTTGCAAAAAGCCCGAGTCTATGGTTGCAAGCCTGAACGCTGGCAGATGCGAGACTCCTCCAGGTTCACCGAGGAGTGTTCATGCTAACCCAGGAAGAGGATCAGCAGCTTGTCGAGCGCGTGCAGCGCGGCGACAGGCGAGCGTTCGATCTGTTGGTGCTGAAGTATCAGCACAAGATTCTCGGGTTGATCGTGCGATTCGTGCACGACACCCATGAGGCCCAGGATGTTGCGCAGGAAGCGTTCATCAAGGCCTACCGTGCACTTGGCAATTTTCGTGGCGACAGCGCCTTCTACACCTGGCTGTACCGCATTGCGATCAACACGGCGAAAAACTATCTGGTGTCCCGCGGTCGGCGGCCACCGGACAGCGATGTAAGTTCCGAGGATGCAGAGTTTTACGACGGCGATCATGGCCTCAAGGATCTCGAATCCCCCGAACGCGCGCTGTTGCGCGATGAGATCGAAGGCACCGTCCATCGAACCATCCAGCAACTGCCAGAAGATTTGCGTACGGCGTTAACTTTACGTGAATTCGATGGTCTGAGTTACGAGGACATTGCCAGCGTCATGCAGTGTCCGGTGGGTACCGTGCGCTCTCGAATCTTCCGCGCTCGGGAGGCCATAGACAAAGCCCTGCAGCCGTTGTTGCAGGAAACCTGAGACAGCGGCGACAGCCAAGAGAGGAACACCGCCATGAGTCGTGAAGCTTTGCAGGAATCGCTGTCCGCGGTGATGGATAACGAAGCGGACGAACTGGAGTTGCGTCGGGTATTGAATGCCGTCGACGACCCCGAAACCCGTGCCACCTGGTCGCGCTATCAGGTTGCCCGTGCAGCGATGCACAAGGAACTGCTGCTGCCCCAGCTGGACATCGCCTCGGCAGTCTCCGCCGCGCTGGCCGACGAGGCCACGCCGGTCAAGGTCGCTCGCGGCCCATGGCGCAGCGTAGGCCGCCTGGCGGTTGCCGCGTCGGTCACCCTGGCGGTACTGGCGGGTGTGCGTCTGTACAACCAGGACGAGATCACCGGTGCGCAACTGGCGGCGCAGCAACCGACCCCGCAGGGCCTGGTCGCACCGCAAGTTCAGGGCCCGGCGGTTCTGGCAGGCTATAGTGAAAGCTCCGAGCAGGCCCCTGGCCCGATGGCCAATGGCGTGCTGCAAGGTCAGAGCGGCTGGCAGGACCAGCGTCTGCCGGGCTACCTGCGCCAACATGCCCAGGAAGCTGCCGTGAAAGGTACTGAAAGCGCGCTGCCCTATGCCCGCGCGGCCAGCCTGGAAAACCGCTAGGACCCAGAACACCTGAAGGAGGATCATGCGCGCGCTACCTCTCATACCGCTCTTGCTCAGCGGCTTCATGACCTTGCCGGCTCACGCCGCCAATTCGTCGACCGATGCCGCCGACTGGCTCAATCGTCTGGCCAGGTCCGAGCAGGAGCAGAGTTACCAGGGCACTTTCGTCTACGAACGCAATGGCAGTTTTTCCACTCACGATATCTGGCATCGAGTCCAGGATGGGAAGGTCAGCGAGCGGTTGTTGCAGCTCGATGGTCCGGCTCAGGAAGTCGTGCGCGTGGATGGCCATACCCAGTGCGTGAGCGGGGCCCTGGTGTCGGGAGTCGGCAATGCGACGCAATCGTCGGCACGTGTGCTCGATCCTCTGAAGCTGATGAGCTGGTATGACCTGGCAGTCGCCGGGCAGTCCAGGGTAGCCGGGCGTGATGTGGTGATCATCACCCTGCGCCCCCGTGACCAGCACCGCTATGCCTTCGAGCTGCACCTGGACCGGGAAACCGCGCTGCCGCTGAAATCCCTGTTGATCAACGACAAGGAACAGCTGCTGGAGCGCTTCCAGTTCACCCGTCTGGACACCCGCGACATCCCCGAGGAAAGCCAGCTCAAGCCAAGCAGCAACTGCCGGCCCGTGGCCCAGGTCAGCGCGCAGGCCCCCGAGGCCGTGGCCGGTTGGCGTTCGGAATGGCTGCCGCCGGGTTTCGAACTGGTCAACAGCAATGTACGCAAGGATGTCGACGGCAAGCACAATGTCAGCAGCCTGATGTATGACGACGGCCTCGCGCGTTTCTCGGTGTTCCTGGAGGCGCTGGATGGCGGTGGCGGTCTCGACACCCGCACCCAGCTGGGGCCGACGGTCGCCGTGTCGCGGCAACTGACCACGCCCAGGGGTGAAGTGATGGTGACGGTGGTCGGCGAGATTCCCATCGGTACCGCCGAGCGCGTGGCCCTGTCGATGCGCCCGCAGGACGCTCAGGCCAGCCAGTGACGACCGGTGTTGCAGTGTACAAGGATGACAAAGGATGAAAGGCATGTCCCAGAGCCGCTGACATGATTGGTAAGCCTTCAAGTTTGCAAAACCATCAAGAATTTTCTATAGGTCAGGCCCTCGCGGGTCTGGCCTTTCCTGCTGTTGCAGCCTCAAGAGATGCCGATGTTCCAGGCCTGGTCGCAGCCTTCGGGTTGCCGCCGGGCCTTTTTCATTGGCAGGTCCCTACCGCTTAACCACGCTCGTTGTGACGGGAGCCGTATGTCGATACCACGCTTGAAATCCTATCTATCGCTGTTCGCCGCCGTGCTCATGCTCGGTCAGATGGCGACCGCGCAAGCCGAAGCCCTGCCGGACTTCACCACCCTGGTCGAGCAGGCCTCGCCGGCGGTGGTGAACATCAGCACCAAGCAGAAGCTGCCGGATCGCAAGTACGCCCAGGGGCAGATGCCTGACCTCGAAGGCTTGCCGCCGATGTTCCGCGAGTTCTTCGAGCGCAGCCTGCCGCAGCAGCCTCGCTCGCCACGCGGTGACCGCCAGCGTGAAGCGCAGTCGCTGGGCTCGGGCTTCATCATTTCCGATGACGGCTATGTCCTGACCAACAACCACGTGATCGCCGACGCCGACGAGATCATCGTCCGTCTCTCCGACCGCAGCGAGCTGCAGGCCAAGCTGGTCGGCACCGACCCGCGCACCGACGTGGCCCTGCTCAAGGTCGAGGGCAAGAACCTGCCGACCGTGAAACTGGGTGACTCGTCGAAGCTGAAAGTCGGCGAATGGGTCCTGGCCATCGGCTCGCCGTTCGGTTTCGACCACTCGGTGACCAAGGGTATCGTCAGCGCCAAGGGCCGCACCCTGCCGAACGACACCTATGTGCCGTTCATCCAGACCGACGTGGCGATCAACCCGGGCAACTCCGGCGGCCCGCTGTTCAACATGAACGGTGAAGTGGTCGGCATCAACTCGCAGATCTTCACCCGCTCCGGCGGCTTCATGGGCCTGTCGTTCGCCATCCCGATCGATGTGGCGCTGGACGTGTCCAACCAGCTGAAGAAAGACGGCAAGGTCAGCCGCGGCTGGCTCGGCGTGGTGATCCAGGAGGTCAACAAGGACCTGGCCGAATCCTTCGGTCTGGACAAGCCGGCCGGTGCCCTGGTGGCCCAGGTCCTGGAAGACGGCCCGGCGGCCAAGGGCGGCCTGCAGGTGGGTGACGTGATCCTCAGCCTGAACGGCCAGCCGATCATCATGTCGGCCGACCTGCCGCACCTGGTCGGTGGCCTGAAGGACGGTGCCAAGGCCAAGCTGGAAATCATCCGCAACGGCAAGCGCCAGAACCTCGACGTGACCATCGGCGCGCTGCCGGACGAAGACCAGGAAGTCACCACCAGCCCGAGCGGCTCGGTCGAGCGCAGCAGCAACCGCCTCGGCGTGACCGTGTCGGACCTGACCGCCGAGCAGAAGAAGACCCTCGAACTGCAGGGTGGTGTAGTGATCAAGGACGTCCAGGACGGTCCGGCTGCCCTGATCGGCCTGCGTCCGGGCGATGTCATCAGCCACCTGAACAACCAGGCGATCACCTCGGCCAAGGAATTCACCGAAATCGCCAAGGACCTGCCGAAGAACCGCTCGGTATCCATGCGCGTTCTGCGTCAGGGCCGTGCCAGCTTCATCACCTTCAAGCTCGCCGAATAACCTTCGGCAACTCGCATGGAAAAGGGCAGCTTCGGCTGCCCTTTTTTGTGACCGCTGCAATCCCTTGAATTGCCTGGCTTTGCCCGGCTACCTGTTATTTCTGTCAGTTGTGCCGCCCCGGCACTTGGCTCTTCAATCAGCTCAACCTCATCCGTGCCGCGAGGCACGTCCACCGGGTTCGACATGATCGGAGAATGCCCATGGCCAGTTCCCAACACCCCACCGACCCATCCGTCCTGACTATCCGTCTTCGCCAGTACAACGAGGATGCCCGCGCATTCCTTGCGGCGACACCTTCGCGCCGCGACAGCAATGTCCAGTCCCTCGACCCTGTGAATATCCCCAACCTTATCCGCCCGGTACAGACGGAAGGTGCCTTTGGTGGCGTCAACGAGGCCATGCTCACCTCCAATGTCTCGGGCCTGCTGGTGATTATCCAGGCTTACCAGAACATGGCGGAGAACGACTGGATCAAGGTGTTCTGGGGTGATGACAGCTTACCGGTGACATCCGGTCTGGTGGGGCAGGGGGACGTAGGCGAGAACTTCCCGATCTTCGTGCCGTCGGACCGTGTGCCGGAAGGGCTCCATGACCTGTATTGCACGGTCACCCGCGAGGGCGGTGGCAACGGTGGCGAGTCCGAACCGCTGGGGATCCTGGTGCGCACCGAAAAGCCGGGCGGCATCGATCCCGAGCCGGATGCGCCCGGCCACCAGAACCTGCTGCCGCCAGAGCCCGACCTGCCGCCGGGTGGCATCGTCGACGAGGAGGCGGCCAAGAACGGGATCGCCGTGACGATCCCGGGCTACCCGAACATGCGTGTGTACGACGTGATCACCCTGAGCTGGGGCGGCGTGTTCCTCCAGCACGAAGTGACCCAGACCGAGGCAGGGAACGGCTCGGTGGTGATCCTGGTGACCGAAGAGACGATCCTGGAGGCGGGCGACTCCGATGAACTGATACTGACCTACCGGGTCCACGACGAGGTACAGAACCAGTCCAGCGACTGGTCGATGCGCCGTATCATCGAGGTCGAGGTCGGCGAGGGACTGTTCCATGCCCCGAATATCCTGAACCCCGATGAAGAGGCCGATCCCTACGACGTCATCGATCTCGACAAGCTCGGCGAAAACGATCTGCAAGTGGAAGTCTATGCCGCGAACGAGGGGGATCTGCAGATCGACGATGTGATCAGCCTGAAGTGGGTGGGCACCAGCGGGCAGGGTGAGTCGGTGACCGTCGAGCCGCCGCCGAAAACGGTGACGCGGATTCCCATGAGGCTGCTCTTCGACATTCCCAATGCCGACGTGCGCAACCTGGCTCAAGGACGTGGCGTCGCTTCGTTCAGGGTCGCCCGTGAAGGCAGTCCCGAGGGTGTGTCCAAGCGCGATTTCGTGACCTTCCTCGGCACCGAGAAGGGGCTGCCGAAACCCTACACGGAGGATTCGGTCAACGGCGTGCTCGACCCGACCCTGGCGCAGACCATCGTCACCGTTCCCGGCGAGGCCCTGGGGGCGGGCGACGTGGTATTCCTGACCTGGCTGGGTACCCGCTCCAACGGCAGCGCGGTCTTGCATGAAGACAGCCTGGGCGTGAGCGGTAGCGGTGCCGGCAAGCCGATGCACTTCACCGTCGATGGCGCCAAGTTCATCGCGCCGTTGAATGGCGGTCGCGTCACGATCTCCTACCGGCTGGCCAAGTTCCAGGGGCCGACACTGAACTCCGAGTCCGAACTGCTGCAGGTGGGCGAAGCCCAGTTCGAACTGCCGGCGCCGTCCACCCGGCCGCCGGTGGACAGTGGCGTGCTCGATCCCGAGGCCCTGCCGGGGTACCTGGAAATCGTCATTTCACCCTATCCGGGGATGAGGGACGGGCAGACGGTTCGCATGATCTGGAGCGCCAGCAGCGGTGACGGCTTGACTGACTACATGCCGATCAGCCCGCCAATGGAGGGCAAGGAGGTGGTGTTCCGTCTGGAAAGCAGCAAGGTCGAGGAATACCTGGGCCAGGACATCGAACTGTCGTACCGGGTGGAAAGCCCGGGCGATCCGGACCGGATCTCGGCCGTCACCTTTTTCAGCGTCGGCGCCAGCGCGGGTGACCTGCCGTTGCCGATCGTGGTGGAGGCGGTCAACGACATCCTCAACCCTGCCGATGCCCTGGACGGCGCGACAGTGCGGATTCCGGTCGAGGCCGAACTGTTGAACGGTGATGAGGTGGAGGTGAGCTGGCAGGGCGACAAGGCGGGAGGCGTTACCAAGGTCAACAGGTGGGTACTCCCGGAGCATGTTGGCAAGCCCTTCGACCTGACCGTCGACTACAAGTTCGTCGAGGCCAATGCCGAAGGCACCGTGGTGGTGACCTACCAGGTATTCCGGCAGGCTGGCGGCGCACCGGTTTCCGGCGCGGTGACCCTGAGTGTGCAGCGCGCGGTGCTGCCGTTGCCGTCCATCCTCCAGGCCGAGGGCGATCAGCTCAATCCGGACGATGTCCTGGACGGGGCCACTGTGCGTATCAGTGCCGCCGCCCAGCTCAAGGCGGACGACACCGTGACCGTGATCGTCACCAGCACCGTCGCGGGTGGCAGTACCAGCATTCCCTATCCCGTGCCGCCTGGAGGTGACGGGCAACCGGTGCAGGTCACCATTCCGTATACGGTGATCAACGCCAGCGAAGGTGTCGACTTCGACCTCGCCTATGAGATCCAGCGCAAGGGGGGTGGGCCGGTGGAGTCTTCCGGCTCCGTCACTTACTACGTCAACCGCGAGGTCGGCTCCGGGCCGTTGCGGGTCATGGGCGCGCGCTACAACGCCAATACCTACCGGGCGTCCAGCGCGCCACGGATGATCAGTGCCTTCCACGACACTACCTTGCGGCCGCTGCTCGCCGAGTGGCGCTACGAGGACGAGGACCACTGGACAGCGCGCACCCATTGGTTCGACAACAAGCCGTGGCTGAAGCTCTACGTGCGTAGTGACAGCCAGACCGTCGAAGTGCGCCCGTGCAATGTCGTCGGTACCGGCATCGACACCACCGCCAACGGCGACGCGGCCTTCGCCTGCATGCGCGACGAGGTCAGGGTCGGTGCCGAGGACGAGGTGGACATGCGCGCCTGGGGTAATCCCGCCTTTGGCGGCGACCTCTCGGCGACGCAGATCACCATCAAGAACGTCGTCGAGATCACCGCCAGCAGCAATGGCTGCGTGGCGCGCCTGCGGGATGGCTACGCGACGCGCTGGGGCGGTGCGCCGAATCTGGATATCAATGGCGACTTCACCCTGATCCGCTGCAACGCCCTGGCCTTCGTCGGCCAGTTGAGCGACGGCTCGCTGCATGCGTGGGGGCCCACTACCCATGGCGTGCCGGTGACGGACGCGGTCAAGGCGCACAAGGACTACGTCGACGTGACCGGGGCCGCCTTGGCCTTCGCCGCGCGGCGCGCAACGGGCCATGTGGTGGCGTGGGGGGATCCGGCCATGGGCGGCGAGATGAAGGAGGGCCAGGAAGCGCTCGGCAACATCAAGCAGGTGGCGGGCAACTACGGGGCGTTCGCCGCGCTGCGTGACGCGGGTGGGTCGAAGACGGTGATCGCCTGGGGTCACGAAAGCTACGGTGGCAATGCCGAGAAGGTCGCCGGGCTGACCAATGTCAAGGCGCTGGGCGGCGCCACGGCCCAGGCGTTCAGCGTTCTGCTCGATGACGGTGGCCTGCAGGCCTGGGGCGCGGATTCCCATGGTGGCAATCCGGACTCCGACATCACGGCGATCAAGGACTACGTCGAGATCACCAGCACCTGGCATGCCATGTGCGCCCGGCGCGCCAACGGCCACGTGGTGGCCTGGGGCAACCCAACCAACGGCGGCGACCTGGGGGACGACATTCCCACGCTCTCCGACATCGTCTCGGTGGTGGGCAGTGCCTGGAGCTTCGCCGCGTTGCGGCGCAACGGCACGGTGGTCGCCTGGGGCGCGCCGGCCACGGGCGGCGATACCTCGGGCGTGGTTGCGCAGTTGACCAACGTACGGGCGATCTACGCCAACAGCCATGGCTTCACTGCGTTGACCAGCGACGGCCGGGTGGTCACCTGGGGCGTGCCGAAGGGGGGCGGCGACAGCTCCGACGTCCAGCCGGACCTGACCGGCAAGCTGACCTACAGCCGTGTGCTCTCGGCCGAGGAGGCCGAGCGTCTCGACCCGACTGCCGCCAGCCGGCAGCGCAAGGCCTGAGCTTCGGGCGCCCGCGGCCCCGGTGCCTGCCGCACCGGGGCCGCGCTTGGAGGAACGAACAGATGAATACGCGAAATTTGGATTTGGCCGCGCCCAGCGTCGAAGGTGTGCTCGATGGCGAACTGGACCCCAACAGCGTGCCCGAGGCTGGCGCCAATGTGCATGTCCTCGAGGTGAGCACGGACTGGGCCGACGAAACCCTGACCGTGTACCTGCGTGACGACGCCGACACGGTTCTGTTTTTCATCGAACGGCTGCTTGGCCCCCACGGCCGGCCCGTCACGGTGCAGATTCCCAAGGACATCCTGGTGGACAACACCGGCAAGGACGTCACGGTGAGCTACAGCGTGACCAACGTCGGCGACTCCCACCCCATGAGTTTCACGCTCGCGGAAGGCTTCTCCGGTGTGGTGGAGTTCGACCTGTCGCCGCACAACTACCTGGTCGCCTACACCAACTCGCAGGCCCGGCCGCCCGAGGAACTGCCGGCCTTCACCCGCATGCAGCGGGTCTTGCCCGGTGCGACCGGCTACGGCAGCAGTGACGAGACGATCGCCCGGGTGGATCACCTCGGCATCGTCACCGCGCTGAGCAATGGCGCGGTCTCCATCACCGCCAGCGGCGCGCCTTCGGGACCGTCCAGCTACCAGCTGACGATCAAGGGCATCGACGAACTGCATGTGCTGAGCAGTGCGGCGGACTGGTCCGGGGCCGACCGGCTGTGCCGGGATACCGGCCTGACCCTGCCCTCGGTGGCGGATTTTGCCCGGCTGAAGGTGTTCTACCCGCTGCCGATCGGTTTCTACCTGAACCTGCCGGACTATCCGGTCTGGGGCACGGTCATCGGCGCGGGTACCGCCAATACCTACGACCTCAACAGCGGCGCCGCCGAGGGCATGGACATCACGTCCCTGCTGCAGGTGGTGGGGGTGCTGCACGGCTGACCCTTCAACATTTTCGCGGATGGCTGCCGTGAACTGACGGCGGTCACCCGGGAGACAGGAACATGAGCAAATTTCTGCTGCATCTGTGCGGCACGCTATCCCTTTGCCTGCTGCTCGGTCTGGGTGGACTGCAGGCCCATGCCCTGAGTGGGCCGGAAGTCGCTCAACGGCTGAACCAGGCCTATGTCAGCACCCCGGATCGTTGCGTGAACAATCGTGCCGCGTATTACTGCAGCGGAGTGATGTTCAAGCAGACCCTGGCCACCGACCCCGTGCCGTTCTGGAGCCATGGACCGGATGCGATCGGGCGTGGTGCCGAGCGTTTCGATTTCCTGCGCAGCGATATCACGCCGGGGCCTCTGGCCCAGGACAGCGGCTATATCTTCGCCGACCGCTTCACCGCGATCGGCCAGGACAAGGACTACCAGTTGCAGGGCGACGATGGCATGAACCGGCCGCCGGAGTTGCTGGTGCTCAATTGGGCGGCATTGCCGCCCACGCTGTTGCCGGTGCAGGCCCTGTATTACCGCTCGATGGCGGGGTTGAAGCTGGCACTGCGCAATCAGCTCGACTGGTTCGAGGCCACCGGTGACTGGTTGCCGGTACTGCGTTTCGACGCCGCCGGGAGTCCGGGGCAACAGTTCGGTTTCGAGCTGCGGGACCAGCTGTACTACGGCTACCAGGTGGCGGACCGGATCAACCGGCGCTTCGCCGATACCGCTTCGACCTGTCCTGGCGGGCGTTCGGCGCTGTACTGCAACGGTGTGATCATTCGCGGGACCGGCTTCGGCGCCGCCTTCCACTCGTGGAATCCCAGCCCGAACTCGGTATCGCGCGACGGTGTGTCGTTCACCCTGGTGCGCAGCGACGTCGGCACCACCGGGGTGGTCGGCACCGAGGGCCTGATCTTTCACGAACTGGGCAGGCCGGCTGCCCATTCCGTGAGGTTTCGTTGCGCCTACCCGGCCAATGCCGGTACCAGCACCATTCCCAACAGCTGCCGGGCCAGTTGCAAGTCGGAGAACATCACCACGGTCGCGGCGTGGAGGGCCAAGTACAACTCCGGCCCCGGAGGGAGTTGCACGTTCCTCGATACACCGGCCGAAATCCAGCTCAATACCGACGTCCGGGTCGGGCAGAGCTGGGCCAATGGGCACAACGAACTGATCATCGGCGCCTGGCCGCAGGACATTCCGAGCCAACTGCCGATCGAGGCGTTCTTCTGGGAGGGCGGCAGCGGGTTGAACGGTGCGCGCTACATCCAGAACGACTTCCTTCAGGAAACCGTGCGTTTCATGCCCATCGTGCGGGTCGACCTGAGCGCGGCAGGCGCGAAGTTCGTCTACGTGCCGGCGGACCAGAGCTACTGAGCGAGAGGAGTACCCCATGCGCGGACCATTCTGGCGGCGTTGCCTGGCGCTGCTTTGCCTGTACCTGGCTGCCCAGCCGGGCTGGGCCCTCACCGGGCCGGAACTGGCCCTGCGCCTGAACCAGTCCTGGAACAGCACGCCCGATCGGTGCGTGGACAATCACTCGGCGTACTACTGCAGCGGCGTGATGCTCAAGCAAGTCCAGGCCAGCGATCCCGAACCGTTCTGGACCCATGGCCCGGAGGCCGTCGCCCGAGGGGCGGAGCGTTTCGACTACCTGCGCCGCGATATCACGCCCGGCCCGCTGACGCAGATGAGCGGCTACCTGTTCGCCGACCGCTTCACCGCCATCGGCCAGGACAAGGACTACCAGTTGCAGGGCGACGACGGCATGAACCGGCCACCGGAACTGCTGGTGCGCAACTGGAATGCCACGCCGCCGGGGCAGTTGCCGATCGTCGCGGTGTATCACGATGTCCGCCAGCCCGGCGGCCTGGTCGCGGCGCTGCGCGACCAGCGGGCGTGGTTCCAGGCCACCGGGGAATGGCTGCCGGTACTGCGCCTGGACAGCAGCGACGGGCAGACCCCCTTCGGTTTCGATCTCCGCGAGCAGGTGTACATCGGTTACCAGGTGGCGGCGCGGCTCAATCAGCGTTACCAGGATGACGCGGCGGCCTGCCCCGGCGGCGAGGCCTCGCACTATTGCAACGGCGTGCTGATCCGCGGCACCGTGCCCGGCCCGCCGCCGTCGTGGAACCCCAAGCCGAATGCCATTGCCGACAAGGGCGTGTCGTTTTCCTACCTGCGCAAGGACCTCGGTTCGCGGCGCATCTATTACGCACAGGGCTTCATCGTTCGCGAACTGAACTACCCGGCCGTCCATCCGCTGACCCTGCGCTGCGAATACGCCGGTGACGCCGGCACCGGCGCGCCCGACCGCTGCCGGCCGGATTGCAGCCTGAAGGGCATCCACACCCTGGACGACTATCGGCGCCATTACCCCAACAATACCTATGCCCGTGATTGCAGCCTGGGGCCCAGTGCCCAGGCGTTTCACCTGAACAACCAGGTACGTTTCAACCAGAACTGGACGGCCACCAACTGGAACGAACTCATCATCACGCCCTGGCCACTGGACATACCGCTGCAACTGCCGCTGGAAGCCTTCTTCTATAACTGGGAGCAGCCGGCCGGGGTGGCGGGCGCCCAGTACATCCAGCGCGACTACGCCCAGGTTACCGGCAGGTTTCTGGTCATCGTGCTGATCGACCTCAGCGCGCCGGCGGGCTCGGTATTCTCGTTCGATCCCGCGGTGCAGGCGCTGCCCTGAGCCAGCGTGTGACCGGCCGCCCGTGCAAAGCGGGCGGTCGTCGCGGCGCGGTGGTGTCCGGCTAACGGAATCTCCCATAACCCTTCGGCATCAGGTACAATTCCCGGCTATTTTTCGGCGGGCGTCCGGCCCGCGGCCTTTTTGAGTGTTGATCCGTGAGTGATTTGAGTCATATCCGCAATTTCTCCATCATCGCCCACATTGACCACGGCAAGTCGACCCTGGCTGACCGGTTCATCCAGATGTGCGGTGGCCTGAGCGACCGCGAGATGGAAGCGCAGGTCCTCGACTCCATGGACCTGGAGCGTGAACGCGGGATCACCATCAAGGCCCACAGCGTCACCCTGCATTACAAGGCCGGCGACGGCAAAACCTACCAGTTGAACTTCATCGACACCCCCGGTCACGTCGACTTCACCTATGAAGTCAGCCGTTCCCTGGCCGCCTGCGAAGGCGCGCTGCTGGTGGTCGATGCCGGTCAGGGCGTCGAGGCGCAGTCGGTCGCCAACTGCTACACCGCCATCGAGCAGGGCCTGGAAGTCATGCCGGTCCTGAACAAGATGGACCTTCCGCAGGCCGATCCGGACCGCGTGAAGGAAGAAATCGAGAAGATCATCGGCATCGACGCCACCGACGCCGTGGCCTGCTCGGCGAAGAGCGGCATGGGCGTGAACGAGGTGCTGGAGCGCCTGGTGCAGACCATTCCGGCGCCGGAAGGCGAGATCGATGCGCCGCTGCAGGCGCTGATCATCGACTCCTGGTTCGACAACTACCTGGGCGTCGTGTCCCTGGTCCGCGTGCGTCACGGCCGCGTGAAGAAGGGCGACAAGATCCTGGTCAAGTCCACCGGCAAGGTGCACCTGGTCGACAGCGTCGGCGTGTTCACGCCGAAGCACACCGCCACCGCCGACCTCAAGGCCGGTGAAGTAGGCTTCATCATCGCCAGCATCAAGGACATCCACGGCGCGCCGGTAGGCGACACCCTGACCCTGTCCTCGACCCCGGAAGTCGCTGTGCTGGACGGCTTCAAGAAGATCCAGCCACAGGTTTATGCCGGCCTGTTCCCCGTCAGTTCCGACGATTTCGAAGATTTTCGTGATGCGTTGCAGAAACTGACCCTGAACGACTCGTCGCTGCAGTACACCCCGGAAAGCTCCGATGCCCTGGGCTTCGGCTTCCGTTGCGGCTTCCTCGGCATGCTGCACATGGAGATCATCCAGGAGCGCCTGGAGCGCGAATACGACCTGGACCTGATCACCACCGCGCCGAGCGTGATCTTCGAGGTCAAGCTCAAGACCGGCGAAACCATCTACGTCGACAACCCGTCGAAGCTGCCGGACGTGTCCTCGGTCGAGGACTTCCGCGAGCCGATCGTCGCCGCGACCATCCTGGTGCCGCAGGAGCACCTGGGCAACGTCATCACCCTGTGCATCGAGAAACGCGGCGTGCAGCGCGACATGCAGTTCCTCGGTTCGCAGGTGCAGGTGCGCTATGACCTGCCGATGAACGAAGTGGTGCTGGACTTCTTCGACCGCCTCAAATCCACCAGTCGTGGCTATGCTTCGCTGGATTACCATTTCGACCGTTATCAGTCGGCCAACCTGGTCAAGCTCGATGTACTGATCAACGGCGACAAGGTCGATGCCCTGGCATTGATCGTTCACCGTGACAACGCGCACTACAAAGGTCGCGCGTTGACCGAGAAGATGAAGGAACTGATCCCTCGGCAGATGTTCGATGTGGCGATCCAGGCAGCCATTGGCGGCCAGATCGTTGCCCGGACCACGGTCAAGGCACTCAGAAAGAACGTACTGGCCAAGTGCTACGGTGGCGACGTGAGCCGTAAGCGCAAACTGTTGGAGAAACAGAAGGCTGGTAAGAAACGCATGAAACAGGTGGGCAACGTGGAGATTCCACAGGAAGCCTTCCTCGCCGTGCTCCGCTTGGATAGCTAGGTCCTATGTCACTAAATTTCCCGCTGTTGCTTGTCATTGCAGTCGCTGTCTGTGGGCTGTTGGCGCTGCTCGATCTGCTGTTCCTGGCACCGCGCCGGCGGGCAGCGATCGCCACCTACCAGGGCAGCGTCAGCCAGCCCGAGATGGCGGTGGTCGAGCAGTTGAACAAGGAGCCGTTGCTGGTCGAGTACGGCAAGTCGTTCTTTCCGGTGCTGTTCATCGTGCTGGTGCTGCGTTCGTTCCTGGTCGAGCCATTCCAGATCCCTTCGGGATCGATGAAACCGACCCTGGAAGTGGGCGACTTCATCCTGGTCAACAAGTTCTCCTATGGCATTCGCCTGCCGGTGATCGACAAGAAGGTCATCGAGGTCGGTGATCCGCAACGCGGCGATGTGATGGTGTTCCGCTACCCGAGCGACCCGAACGTCAACTACATCAAGCGCGTGGTCGGCCTGCCGGGCGACCAGGTGCGCTACACCAGCGACAAGCGCCTGTACGTCAATGGTCAACTGGTCGCCGAGCAACTGGTCGGCGCCGAGCCGGGCACCCTGGGCAGCGCGGAGCTGTACAAGGAGAAACTCGGCGAGGCCGAGCACCTGATCCGCAAGCAGATGAGCCGCTACAACGTACCGGCCGACCAGCAGTGGACGGTGCCCGCCGGGCACTACTTCATGATGGGCGACAACCGCGACAACTCCAACGACAGCCGCTACTGGGACGATCCGTCGATTCCCAAGGAGCTGCTGGGCATGGTTCCTGACCAGAACATCGTCGGCAAGGCCTTTGCCGTGTGGATGAGCTGGCCGGAGCCGAAACTCAGCCACTTCCCGAGCCTGTCGCGGGTAGGGCTGATCAAGTAGCACCTTCACGGCGCTGTCCCTCGGGACGGCGCCGAATGCTTTTCTGGCATAGGCTGTATCGAGGGGCCCGGCAGCGGCTCCCGGCCCTGCAGGCCAGCAGGCATGATTCCATACCGTTTTTCAGGATCTGCATTTGAACAACGCTTTTCTGAACCACCAAGAACATCGCGTGGGTACACCGTGAGCCCTTCCCTGAGTCGCCTCGAGCGCAAGCTCGGCTACACCTTCAAGAACCAGGAGCTGATGCTGCTGGCCCTGACCCATCGCAGCTTCGCCGGGCGCAACAACGAGCGCCTGGAGTTTCTTGGCGATGCGATCCTCAACTTCGTCGCCGGCGAAGCCCTGTTCGAGCGTTTTCCCCAGGCCCGTGAAGGCCAGCTGTCGCGCCTGCGCGCGCGTCTGGTGAAGGGCGAGACCCTGGCCCTGCTGGCCCGCGGCTTCGAGCTGGGCGACTACCTGCGCCTGGGCTCGGGCGAGCTGAAAAGCGGCGGTTTCCGTCGCGAGTCGATCCTCGCCGATGCCCTGGAGGCATTGATCGGTGCGATCTACCTCGACGCCGACATGCAGACCGCCCGCGAGCGCGTGCTGTCCTGGCTGGCCGGCGAGTTCGACAGCCTGACCCTGGTCGACACCAACAAGGACCCGAAAACCCGTCTGCAGGAATTCCTCCAGTCGCGGGCCTGCGAACTGCCCCGCTATGAAGTGGTGGATATCCAGGGCGAGCCGCACTGCCGGACGTTCTTCGTCGAGTGCGAAGTGACCCTGTTGACCGAAAAGAGCCGGGGGCAGGGTGTCAGCCGGCGTATCGCCGAGCAGGTGGCAGCCGCCGCGGCACTGATCGCCCTGGGCGTGGAGAATGGCAATGACTGAAGAACTGAACACCACCCGTTGCGGCTACGTCGCCATCGTCGGCCGTCCCAACGTGGGCAAGTCGACGCTGCTCAACCATATCCTCGGGCAGAAGCTGGCGATCACTTCGCGCAAGCCGCAGACCACCCGTCACAACATGCTCGGGATCAAGACCGAGGGCGATATCCAGGCGATCTACGTCGATACCCCGGGCATGCACAAGAGCAACGAAAAGGCGCTCAACCGCTACATGAACAAGACCGCCTCGGCGGCGTTGAAGGACGTCGACGTGGTGATCTTCGTGGTCGACCGCACCCGCTGGACCGATGAGGACCAACTGGTGCTCGAGCGCGTGCAGTACGTGCAGGGCCCGGTGATCCTGGCGATCAACAAGACCGACCGCATCGAGGAGAAGGCCGAGCTGATCCCGCACCTGCAATGGCTGCAGGAGCAACTGCCGAACGCCGAGATCGTGCCGATTTCCGCGCAGCAGGGGCACAATCTCGACGCCCTGGAAGGCCTGATCGCCAAGCACCTGCCGGAGAACGAGCACTTCTTCCCGGAAGACCAGATCACCGACCGCAGCAGCCGCTTCCTCGCCGCCGAGCTGGTGCGCGAGAAGATCATGCGCCAGCTCGGCGCCGAGCTGCCGTACCAGATCACCGTGGAAATCGAGGAATTCAAGCAGCAGGGCCATGTCCTGCACATCCACGCGCTGATCCTGGTGGAACGCGACGGACAGAAGAAGATCATCATTGGCGACAAGGGCGAGCGCATCAAGCGCATCGGTTCCGAGGCGCGCAAGGACATGGAAGTGCTGTTCGACGCCAAGGTCATGCTCAACCTCTGGGTCAAGGTCAAGGGCGGTTGGTCCGACGACGAGCGCGCCCTGCGTTCGCTGGGCTACGGCGACCTGTAAGCCCCCGCGCCCGGCGGCGTCCGCTGCCGGGCCAACTTTTCTCCGAAGCCGATCATGGAACAGCCAGACGCCCAGCCGGCCTACGTCCTGCACAACCGCGCCTACCGCGAAACCAGCGCCCTGGTGGATTTCCTCACCCCGCAGGGACGGTTCCGCGCGGTCATGCGCCGGGCCCGTGGCAAGGGTGGCAGCCTGGCGCGGCCGTTCGTGCCGCTGGAAGTGGAACTGCGCGGACGTGGCGAACTGAAGAACGTCGGTCGCCTGGACAGCATCGGCGTCGCCGCCTGGCTGCATGGCGATGCACTGTTCAGCGGGCTGTACCTGAATGAGCTGCTGATCCGCCTGTTGCCGGCGGAAGATCCCCATCCCGTGCTGTTCGAGCACTACGCCGCGACCTTGCAGGCGCTGGGTGCCGGGCGGCCGCTGGAACCGCTGCTGCGCAGCTTCGAATGGCGCCTGCTGGATGAACTGGGCTATGCCTTCGCCCTCGACCAGGACATCAATGGCGATGCCCTGGTGCCGGATGGCTGGTACCGCCTGCAGGTGGATGCCGGGCTGGAGCGGGTCTACCTGCTGCAGCCGGGGTTGTTCAGCGGTGTCGAGCTGGCGGCCATGGCCAGCGCCGACTGGGACGCACCCGGCGCCTTGAGCGCGGCCAAGCGCCTGATGCGCCAGGCCCTGGCCGTTCATCTGGGCGGCCGGCCCCTGGTCAGCCGGGAACTGTTTCGCAAGCGTTGAGCTCGTCGTATGCTGTCGGGCTCAACTTTCAGGAGAGCTTCTTCGTGACTCACAGCAACCGCATCCTTCTCGGCGTCAACATCGACCACGTGGCGACCCTGCGCCAGGCCCGTGGCACCCGATACCCCGACCCGGTCAAGGCCGCGCTGGATGCCGAAGAGGCGGGTGCCGACGGCATCACCGTGCACCTGCGCGAAGATCGCCGGCATATCCAGGAGCGCGACGTGCTGGTGCTCAAGGACGTGTTGCAGACCCGCATGAACTTCGAGATGGGCGTCACCGAGGAAATGATGGCGTTCGCCGAGCGCATCCGTCCGGCGCATATCTGCCTGGTGCCGGAGACCCGTCAGGAACTGACCACCGAGGGCGGCCTCGACGTGGCGGGCCAGGAGGCACGGATCAAGGCGGCGGTGGAACGCCTGTCGCGTCTGGGTTCGGAAGTCTCGCTGTTCATTGACGCAGACGAGCGCCAGATCGAAGCCTCGCGCCGGGTCGGTGCGCCGGCGATCGAGCTGCATACCGGGCGCTATGCCGACGCGCACACCCCGGCCGAGGAAGCCGACGAACTCAAGCGCATCGCCGACGGCGTGGCCTTTGGTCTGGGCCAGGGCCTGATCGTCAATGCCGGACATGGCCTGCACTACCACAATGTCGAGGCCGTGGCGGCGATCAAGGGGATCAACGAACTGAACATCGGCCATGCGCTGGTGGCCCATGCGCTGTTCGTTGGCTTCAAGGGTGCCGTGGCGGAGATGAAGGCGCTGATCCTGGCGGCAAGCCGCGGCTGACTGACTTCGGCGTGGCGCTGTAGGAGCGGGCTTGCCCGCGAAAGGACCGCGCAGCGGTCCCCGATGGCGGTGAAGTCTGGGACCGCTGCGCGGTCCTTTCGCAGGCAAGCCAGCTCCTACAGGCTCACCCGCTCACCCCGGAAAGACCAGACTGAACCGCGTCGGCCCTTCCAGCGAACTGCTCACCTCGACCCGTCCGCCATGCACCTGCATGATCGAGCGCACGATCGCCAGTCCCAGCCCGGTCCCGCCATCCAGCCGCGAGCGGCCGCTGCCCACCCGATAGAAACGCTCGAACAGATGGGGCAAGTGCTCCGTGGCTATCCCCGGTCCGCCATTTTCCACCCAGCAATGCAGGCCATCGTCCCGCGCGCCGATACCGATACGCACCACGCTGTCCTCGGGCGCATGCCTGATGGCATTGCTCAACAGATTCGATAACGCCCGCTGCACCATCAGTCGATCGCCACTCACCATGCCCCAGCCGCTGACCTTCAAGGCGATCCCGCGGCTTTCCGCGCTGATATCGAACAGCTCCGCCACCCGCCGCGCCTCGTCGTCCAGAGCGACCGGGTTGAGCTGCATCTTCATGAGGGGTTGCTCGACCTGAGCGAGAAACAGCATGTCGGTGATGATCCGGCTCAGGCGGGTCAGTTCCTCGATGCTGTCTTCCAGGGCTACCTTGTAATCCGTCGTCGGCCGCTCGCGGCTGAGGGTGACCTGGGCCCGACCCATCAGGTTGCTGATTGGCGTGCGCAGCTCGTGGGCGAGGTCGTCGGAGAACTGGGACAACTGCTGGACGCCGTTTTCCAGGCGATCGAGCATGACGTTGATGCTCCGCGCCAGGGTCTGCAGTTCCTGCGGCAACCGGGTTTCCGGCAGGCGGTGGCCGAGGTCCTGGGCGGACACCTGCTCGGCGATGCGGCGAAACCGGCGCAGGGGCGACAGGCCGCGCTGCACCAGCTTCCAGGCGCAGACGCCGATCAGCAGCAGCAACAGCGGCAGGGCGAACAGGGTGGAGCGCAGGTAGGCGTGGAGCAGGTCGAGGTCTTCGCTGCGATTGAGGGTCAGCAGCACCTGCACCGCCGTGCCGTCTTGCAGGCGCATGCTGCGGGTAGCGCTCAGCAGCGAGTTGTTGCGGCTGTCGGTCCACTCGCTGAAGGCCAGGCGCGGGCCGATTGGCAAGGGCTTGCTCGGTGTCTCCAGCGCCGGGCCGAGGCTGAGCCGGGCCGGATGGCGCGGGCTGAGTTCGACCACACTCAGGCTCAGGTTGTCATGGCCCATCACCACGTCCAGCAACGGGTGGAGGCGGGCACGCAGGTCGCTGACCCGCAGATCGACGTTCAGGCTGTGTTCGATCTGTTCCATCTTGCGTTCGAGGTGGTCGCGGGCGCGCCGATCCAGTTCGCGATCCAGGGCCATCACCGCCAGCGCTGCCAGCAACAGCACCAGTGCCGCGCCCATCAGGATCACGCTCAGGCCCAGGCGCAGCGACAGGCGCGCAGGCCTCATGGACGGGCTTCCAGGACGTAGCCGACACCGCGCAGGGTGTGGATCAGCTTGTCCTCGAAGGGATCGTCGATCTTCGCCCGCAGGCGGCGGATGGAAACCTCCACCACATTGGTGTCGCAGTCGAAATTCATGTCCCAGACCAGCGAAATGATCTGCGTGCGCGACAGCACCTCGCCGCTCTGGCGCATCAGCAGATGCAGCAGGGCGAACTCCTTGGCGGTCAGGTCGATGCGCTGGCCGGCGCGCCAGGCGCGGTGGCGACCGGGGTCGAGTTCGAGGTCGGCGACCTTCAGCGTCGACGGCTGCAACGACTGCTCGCTGCGCCGCAACAGGCTGCGCACCCGTGCCAGCAGTTCGGGAAACTCGAAGGGCTTGAGCAGGTAGTCGTCGGCACCCAGGTCGAGGCCCTTGACCCGGTCCGACAGGCGCCCGTGGGCGGTCAGCATCATGATCCGCGTGGCCGACTGCGCGCGCAGGCGCTGCAGCACGGTCCAGCCGTCCAGTTGCGGCAGGTTGACGTCGAGGATGACCAGGTCGTAGGTCTGTTGCAGGGCCAGGTGCAGGCCGTCGGCGCCGTTGCGGGCACAGTCGACCACGTAGCCGTTTTCGCTGAGGCCCTGCTGCAGGTAGTCGGCGGTACGGACTTCGTCTTCGATGACAAGTAGACGCATGAAAGTCTCGAACTGAAGAAAAGCGGCGATTCTCGACCTTGAAGCAACTTCAGGGTCAAGGGTGGGGGAGGGAATGGTATGACAGGGTGTTGCGAAGGAGGGGTAAGTTACAGATTTGTAATGTTTCAGCCATTTGGGGGTTAGGTGATCCAGCGGGCTTGTTGTGTGAGCGAGCAAGCTCGCTCCCACAAGGGGCGTGTTTCCCCCTATTTTCTGGCCACCAGCACCGCCCGGCGTGGCGCCGGCAGGCCCTCGACGGTCCGGCTGTGATCCTGCGGATCGAGGAAGTCGCTCAGCGACTGGTACTTCATCCACTCGGTGCTGCGTTGTTCCTCGATGCTGGTCAGGCTGACGTCGACGCAGCGCACATCGCGGAACCCGGCGCGGCGCAGCCAGCGCTCCAGCGCCGGCACCGACGGCAGGAACCACACGTTGCGCATCTGTGCGTAGCGGTCCTCCGGGACCAGCACCTGGTTCTCGTCGCCTTCGATCACCAGGGTCTCCAGCACCAGCTCGCCGCCCTTGAGCAGGCAGTCCTTGAGCGCCAGCAGGTGCTCGATGGGCGACCGACGGTGATAGAACACGCCCATGGAAAACACCGTGTCGAAGCCTTCCAGGGCCGGCGGCAGGTCTTCCAGGGCGAACGGCAGGTGCCAGGCCGGCAGGTCCGGCAGGTAGCGCTGGACCGCCTGGAACTGGCAGAAGAACAGCCAGTTGGGGTCGATGCCGATCACGCTGTCGGCGCCGGCGCCGAGCATGCGCCACTGGTAGTAGCCATTGCCGCAACCGACATCCAGCACGCGCTTGCCGCGCAGGTCCAGGTGCGGTGCGACCCGCGACCATTTCCAGTCCGAGCGCCATTCGGTGTCGACATGCACGCCGAACAGGTCGAACGGGCCCTTGCGCCATGGCGACAGGCCCATCAAGGCGGCGCGCGCCTGTTCGCGGGTGGCGTCGTCGCAGGCGAAGTCCAGGCGCAGGCCGTTGACCAGGTCGACGCCGCTCGGTGTCAGGGCCGGGAGGCCATCCAGCGCGCTCTGCCAGCGTTCCAGGTCGCCATGACCCTTTTCCAGCTTGGCATCGAGTTGCGCCTGCAGGCCTTGCGACCATGGGGCCAGGGGAGTGCCCGCCAGACGGCGGACCAGGGGAGACAGATCGATCATGGCAGGGCAATCAGAGAGGCGAAGTTCAGGCACTGGAACCACGGCACCACCTTGGAGAATCCAGCGGCCTCGAGGCGGGCGCGGTGTTCTTCGAGGCTGTCGGGTTTCATCACGTTTTCGATGGCGCTGCGTTTCTGGGCGATTTCCAGTTCGCTGTAGCCGTTGGCGCGCTTGAAGGCGATATGCAGGTCGGTGAGCAGGGCCTGCTCATCGGCGTCTTCGAAGCGCAGTTTTTCCGAGAGGATCAGCGCACCGCCGGGCACCAGGGCCTGGCGGATCCGCGCGAGCAGGGCCAGGCGCGCCGCCGGTTCGATGAACTGCAGGGTGAAGTTCATCGCCACCACCGAGGCCGGTTGCAGTTCCAGGGCGGTGATGTCGGCGTCGATCACCTGCACCGGGAGCAGCTCCTGGTACATGGCGTCCTGGGCCTTGAGGTACTCGGTGCAGCGCTCGACCATGGCCGGCGAGTTGTCCACCGCCAGCACCCGGCAGCCTTCGCTGCGCACATGGCGGCGCAGGGCCTGGGTCACGGCACCGAGGGAGCTGCCGAGGTCGTAGAGCAGGGTATCCGGGCGGGCGAACTGCGCGGCGAGCACGCCGATGTTCTCGACGATGGTCGGGTAGCCGGGCACCGAGCGCTTGATCATGTCGGGGAAGACCCGCACGACATCTTCGTTGAAGGTGAAATCGGGAACCTGGGCCAGGGGAGTGGCGAACAGGCGATCGGGCTCTTTGCTCACGGCGTCATCACGGGGCAGTCGGACAGGGCGGGCATTTTAGCCAAGTTGCCCTGTCGATGCATGCCGCTTCGATCAGCGTACCTCGATGTCGCAGTCGAAGGTGCGCGCGGGTTTCTCTTCCGGGGCCCAGGGTTGCTGGTAGACCAGCAGCAGATGGCCGCTGCCGGCCTGGCTGGCACGCAAGCGCCAGGTGGACTGCCCGGCGCTGCCGACCGTGCCATCGCTGTCGGCGCTGCTGTAGACCTCGGGGCCAAGTGGGGTGAGCACGGCGTTGGCGGGGTTCTGCAGCAGCCAGCGGTAGCCGGTGCTGGGGTTGCTCGGCAGGCTCAGGGTCAGGGCCTGGCCGACAGCGAGGTGGACGGGGCACTGGCTCTGCGCTTCCACGACCACCGGTTCGGTGCGGGTGGTGTCGTGGGAACAGGCGGCCAGCAGGCTGACGCCCAACAGCAGGGCGGCACGGCGGATGGTCATGGGCACTCCGGGTCGCAGGATGGGATGCGGCGGGAGCTTAAACCGGAACGGTGATGTGGTTCTAGCGGATTGCAGATTGGGCCGCGTTCCCGTGGGAACGCGGCAAGGCATCAAGGCTGGAACAACACCTTCGCCACGTCCGCGAAGCGCTTGGCGAAATGCACCGTCAGCCCCTGCTTCAGGTAGTCCGGCAATTCGAGGAAATCACCCCGGTTCGCTTCCGGCAGGATCAGTTCGAAGATCTTCTGCCGGCGCGCCGCGATGACCTTCTCGCGCACCCCGCCAATCGGCAGGACATGCCCGGTCAGGGTCATTTCCCCGGTCATCGCCACGCCTTTCTTCGGCACCTGGTCGCGGGCCAGGGAGAGCAGGGCGCTGGCCATGGTGATGCCGGCGCTCGGCCCGTCCTTCGGCGTCGCGCCTTCCGGCACGTGCAGGTGGACGAAGGCTTCGTTGAAGAAGGTCGGGTCGCCGCCGAACTGCTTGAGGTGCGAGCTGACGTAGCTGTAGGCGATCTCCGCGGATTCCTTCATCACGTCACCCAGTTGCCCGGTGAGCTTGAAGCCGCGATTGAGCGTGTGGATGCGTGTCGCCTCGATCGGCAGGGTGGCGCCGCCCATGCTGGTCCAGGCCAGGCCGGTGATCACGCCCTTGCCGGCCAGTACCTGTTCGCTGCGGAACACCGGCATGCCCAGCGCGGCTTCGAGGTCCTTGGGCCCGATCCTGATGACCGCCTCCGGCTCGTCGAGCAGCCGCACCACGGCCTTGCGCACCAGCTTGCCCAGCTGTTTCTCCAGCTGGCGCACGCCGGACTCGCGGGCATAGCCCTCGATCACCGTGCGCAGGGCGGCGTCGCTGATGCTCAGGCTGGTCTTGGCCACCCCGGCTTTGTGCAACTGCTTGGGCCACAGGTGGCGCTTGGCGATGGCCAGCTTTTCCTCGGTGATGTAGCCGGACAGGCGGATCACTTCCATACGGTCGAGCAGCGGCCCGGGAATCGAGTCGAGGGTGTTGGCGGTGCACACGAACAGCACCTTGGACAGGTCCAGGCGCAGGTCGAGGTAGTGGTCGAGGAAGTCGACGTTCTGCTCCGGATCGAGGGTCTCCAGCAGCGCCGAGGCGGGGTCGCCCTGGTAGCTCTGGCCCATCTTGTCGATCTCGTCGAGCATGATCACCGGGTTCATCACCTCGACATCCTTCAGCGCCTGGACCAGCTTGCCCGGCTGGGCGCCGATGTAGGTGCGGCGATGCCCCTTGATCTCCGCCTCGTCGCGCATGCCGCCGACGCTGAAGCGATAGAACGGTCGTCCCAGCGACTCGGCGATGGATTTGCCGATGCTGGTCTTGCCCACCCCGGGCGGTCCTACCAGCAGGACGATGGAGCCGCTGATCTCGCCCTTGTAGGCACCGACCGCGAGGAATTCGAGGATGCGTTCCTTGACGTCCTCCAGCCCGGAGTGGTGCTGGTCGAGGACTTTGCGCGCGTGCTTGAGGCTGAGCTTGTCGCTGCCGTACACGCCCCAGGGCAGGGCGCTGGCCCATTCCAGGTAGTTGCGGGTGACGGCGTACTCCGGCGAGCCGGTTTCGAGGATCGCCAGCTTGCCCATTTCCTCATCGATGCGTTTCTGCGCGGCGGCCGGCAGGGTCTTGCCCTCCAGGCGCTGCTTGAACTGTTCGAGGTCGGCGCTGCGGTCGTCCTTGGTCAGGCCCAGCTCCTGCTGGATGACCTTGAGCTGTTCCTTGAGGAAGAACTCGCGCTGGTGCTCGCCGATCTGCCGGTTCACCTCGGCGGAAATCTCGTTCTGCAGGCGCGCCACCTCGACTTCCTTGCGCAGCATCGGCAGGACTTTCTCCATGCGCTTGAGCATCGGCACGCAGTCCAGCACTTCCTGCAGCTGGTTGCCGGTGGCCGAGGTCAGCGCCGCGGCGAAGTCGGTAAGCGGCGACGGATCGTTGGGGCTGAAGCGGTTGAGGTAGTTCTTCAGCTCTTCGCTGTACAGCGGGTTGAGCGGCAGCAGTTCCTTGATCGCATTGATCAGGGCCATGCCGTAGGCCTTCACCTCGTCGGTGGGCTCGGCGGGCTGGTGCGGGTATTCGACTTCCACCAGGTACGGCGGGCGATGGTGCTTGAGCCAGGTGCGGATGCGCACCCGGGTCAGGCCCTGGGCGACGAACTGCAGCTTGCCGTTCTCGCGGCTGGCGTGGTGCACCTTGACCAGGGTGCCGTACAGCGGCAGGGCCGAGGTGTCGAAATGGCGGTGGTCCTGCGCCGGCTCGTCCATGAAGAACAGCGCCAGGCTGTGGTGCTCGGTCTTGGCCACCAGGTCGAGGGTTTCCGCCCAGGGTTCTTCGTTGACGATCACCGGCAGCACCTGGGCCGGGAAGAACGGACGGTTGTGGATCGGGATCACGTAGACCTTGTCCGGCAACTGCTGACCTGGCAGGGCCAGGTGGCGGCCGGTGGGGTCGGCATCGTCGAGATGCTCGACTTGCGCGTAGTCGTCGGGATGTTCCGGGAGATCCTGCTGGTCGCTCATGGGGCACCTGCGTGAATGACTATGGTGCTTAGATGGGGCGGTAGGAGGGTGGTTTCAATGCTTGACGGCTTTTGTCGGGTAGCCCTGTACGAAAGCCGTGTCGATCCAGCGTAGTGCAAGGTCGCGGTGGATGATTGCCAAGTGCTACTGTGGCCAACTCATCCGCACAGGAAGTCACCCATGCCGACGGCATTGAAACGTATCGATCACGAATTGCACGATTTCAGCAAGAATCCGCCGGAGAACTGCAGCGCCGGGCCGGTGGGCGACGATCTGTTCCACTGGCAGGCGACGATCATCGGGCCGCGTTATTCGCCGTACGAGGGGGGCGTGTTTTTCCTCGATGTGCAGTTTCCCGAGGATTACCCGTTCAAGGCGCCGACGGTGAAGTTCTTCACCCGGATCTATCACCCGAACATCGCTGAGGACGGCGAGATCGGCCTGGATATCCTGGGTGAGAACTGGTCGCCGGCGCTTACCCTGGCCAAGGTGCTGCTGAGCGTCACCTCGTTGTTGTCCGAGCCGGAGGGGCGGGAGGCGTTGCGGCCGGAGATTGCGGCGCAGTTCCAGCGCACCCGGGCGGAGTTCGACAAGCGGGCGCGGGAGTGGACGGAGCGGTACGCCAAGTAGGGATTGGGACCGCTTTGCGGTCCTTCGCGAGCAAGCTCGCTCCCACAAGGCCCCGCTCTCACCGGAGAGCCTCTGTGGGAGCGAGCTTGCTCGCGAAGGGCTGCAAGGCAGCCCCAAACGGCACGCTTAGTTCGGCAGCTTGTAGGCGATGATGTAGTCGCCCATCGTCGTCCCCAGCGAGCCATGCCCACCGGCGGTGACCAGCACGTACTGCTTGCCATCCTTGCCGGTGTAGGTCATCGGCGTCGCCTGGCCGCCAGCCGGCAGGCGGGATTTCCACAGTTCCTTGCCGGTGTTGACGTCATACGCGCGCAGGTACTGGTCCAGGGTGCCGCTGAGGAAACCCAGACCGCTGGCGGTGACGATCGAGCCACCCATGCTCGGCACGCCGATCGGCAGGCCGATGGGGATCGGCGAGCTGTCGCGGCTGGTGCCGTTCTTGTGTTTCCACACCACCTTGTTGCTCAGCAGGTCGATCCCGGCGACATAGCCCCAGGCCGGCGCCTGGCAAGGTACGCCCAGTGGCGACATGAACGGGTGCATGGTCACCGCGTACGGCGCGCCGGTGTTCGGCTGCACGCCGCTGGTCTCGCTCTCGCGCTTGCTGCCTTCGGCCACGTCGGCCCGCGGCACCATCTTCGAGACGAAGGCCATGTAGTTCGGGCTGGTGAACAGCAACTGGCGCACCGGGTCCACCGACACGCTGCCCCAGTTGAATACCCCGACGTTGCCGGGATAGACCAGCGAGCCCTGCACCGACGGCGGGGTGTACTGGCCTTCGTAGCGCAGTTGGCGGAACTGGATGCGGCAGAGCATCTGGTCGAACGGACTGGCGCCCCACATGGCCTGTTCGCTGAGGTCCGGGCCGAGCAGGTTGAGGTCGGAGCGGGCCTGGGTCGGCGCGGTATGGTCGCCTTCCACCGCGCCTTGCGGCGCCGGTACTTCACGGATCGGCACGATGGCGCTGCCGTCGCGACGGTCGAGGACATACAGGCTGCCCTGCTTGGTTGGGGCGATCAGCGCCGGCTTGATGCCATCGGCGGTGCGCAGGTCGAGCAGGGTAGGCTGGCTGCCGACGTCCATGTCCCACAGGTCGTGGTGGGTGAACTGGTAGTTCCAGCGCACCTTGCCGGTGGCGAGATCCAGGGCGACGATGCCGGCGCTGAACTTCTCCGCGCCCGGGGTGCGGTCGGCGCCCCACTGGTCCGGGGTCTGGTTACCCAGGGGCAGGTAGACCATGCCGAGCTTCTCGTCGACGCTGGCCAGCGACCACATGTTCGCCGAGTTGCGGCTGTAGGTCTGGCCGGGGGCCAGCGGCTTGGTGTCGTCCGGTCGGTTGCTGTCCCAGTTCCACACCAGGCGGCCATCGTGGACGTCGTAGGCGCGGATCACGCCGGACGGTTCGTTGGTCGATTCGTTGTCGGTGACATGGCCGCCGATGATCACCAGGCTGCGGGTGATCGCCGCCGGCGAGGTGGAGTAGTAGCCGCCGGCGGTGAACGGGCCGATGCCCTGGGTCAGGTCGATCGTGCCCTGGTTGGCGAAGCCTTCGCAGACCTTGCCGTTGTCGGCGTTGAGCACGATCAGGCGGGCGTCGGCGGTGGGCAGGTAGAGACGCCGCGGGCAACTGCGGGCCACGGCCTGGCCGGCTTCGGAGATCTTCGGTGCCGGGCTGCCGTCGGTGTTCAGGTAGTTGTTTTCGTCATAGTAGGAAACGCCGCGGCAGGTCATGTGGGCGAAGCCCTTGAAGCTGCCGACCGGGCTCTTGATCTGCGGGTCGAAGCGCCAGATTTCCGCGCCGGTGTCCGGGTCCAGGGCCAGCACCCTGCTGTGCGCGGTGCAGGCGTAGAGCATGCCGTTGACCTTCAGCGGGGTGTTCTGGTTGGTCAGTTCCACCGGGTCGTCGGCGCTGGGCAGGTCGCCGGTGCGGACGCGCCAGGCTTCTTCGAGCTGGTAGATGTTGGTCGGGGTGATCTGCCGCAGCGGCGAGTAGCGGTCGCCGAACTCGGTGCGACCGTAGGCCTGCCAGTCGCCGTCGGGCATGTCCGGAGCGGTGTTGAACAGGGTGGTGGTGTCACGGCCCAGCTCGCCCTTGATCTCGCCCGGATGGGTGAACTGGCTGCCGATGGCGCTGGCGCCGGACGCGACCACGGCGACGCCGAGGATCGCCAGGTTGACCCGTGCCGGCTGACCGGCCAGGCCGCGCAGCGGACGCCGGGCCCAGGGCAGCAGGAGGATCACGCCGAGGGCGAACCACAGGGCCAGGCGCGGCACCAGTTGCCACCAGTCCAGGCCCACCTCCCACAGCGCCCAGGCCGTGCTGCCGAGCAGGACCAGGCCATACAGGCCCAGCGCATGCTTGCGCAGCGCCAGCAGGAGGATCCCGGAGACGGCGAAACCGAAACCGGCGATCAGGTAATACAGCGAGCCCCCCAGGTTCATCAGCTTGATGCCCCCGGCCACCAGGGCCATGCCCATCAGCAACAGCAGGACACCGAGCAGTCTCGGTAGCCAGCGGGTTCCTTCAGTGCGCATTGAATGTTCTCCATCAGGTTGAAAGCGTCAGGCCCGCGGGCCGGTTAAAAGTGGCTCTGGATCTTCAGGCCGCCGACCAGTGCGTCATCGACCCGGCCGACGCCGCCCGGATGGCGGATGTACTGCAGGTTCGGGCGCAGGGTGAGCCAGTCGGCCAGGTGGATGCCGTAGTACAGCTCGGCGCTGTACTCGGTGTCCTGGACCGGCAGGTAGGCGGGATCGTCGAAATCGCTGACACCGGCGGCGCGGTTGTGCGCTTCGGCGTTCTTGCGGTAGGCGGGATTGACGTGCACGCGGGCCAGGGCGAAACCGATATCGTCCTTGGCGCGAGCGTCGAACGGCCCCCTGTACACCACCCCTGCCTGAACATAGTTGTCGATGACATTGGTCTTCTTGTCGTGCAACGTGGCGTTGGCGAACACGCTCAGGCCACGGGAATGATCGCTGGCCAACGATGTCACCTGCTGCTGTGCCCCCAGCCAGAAACCGTGCTTGCTCGAACGGCTGCGGTAGTTCTGGCCGCTCAGCGCGGCGGACTGGTCGTTGTCGTCGCGGTAAACATCCTTGGCATTGGCATTACTGTAGTAGTAGCCCGCCCGATATTCCCCCTTGAGGCCTCTGATTGCCGGACTCCAGACCAGTTCAAGCGGGAACATCGCGCCTTGCGTGCCGCTGCCGCTGAGCTTGAAGCCGTTGTGCCGCTCAAGGTTCGACGGGTTCTGTTCGAAGGCCCCGACCTGGGCGTACAGCTCGGGCGTCAGGTTGTAGCGCAGGCGCGCGGCCCACTGGCTGACCGGCCAGTTGTACCAGCTGTCGCCGACCCAGTTGCCGACCTGCGAGCCGCAGAAGGCCAGGTTCTGGAAGTCGCAGGGGAAGCTGTTGAAGTCCTCGCCTTCGCCGAAGCGACCGACCTTGAGGTCCAGCGCACCGTCGAAATACGTCTGCTTGAGCCACATCTGCGTCAGCCGCCAGGTCTGGCCGCGGCCCCAGACTTCCTGGGCCGAGGTGAAACCGCCGACCCGCGGGTCGTTGATGCGGTCGTTGCTGATGTTGTTGCCGTGGCGCTCGGTGACGGTGAGCTGGAATTCGGTGGCGTCCCAGCCGAGGATTTTCTCCAGGTCCAGATGGCTGCCGAAGGCGAACTGGTCGCTGTAGCGCGCGGTGCGGTCGTGATCATGCCCGCCATGCAGGTTGCTGCCCATTTCGCCGGTGTAGTCGAGGTTGAAGCGGTAACCGCGCTCGGCCAGTTCGCCGCGGGTGCCGTTCCAGTCGCCGAGCATCCACGGCGAGTCGGATTCGAACGGCGCCGCGCCGTGGGCAGCGGCAGTGAAGGCGCACAGCAGCGGCGCGGTGAAAGGGCGAAGGGCAGGAAAACGGGGCATGAGATAGCGCTATCTTTTGAGGGTGTGAAAAAACGGCAAATGTCCCGGCGTCGGGGAATCTCGCCAGGATCGGTTGGTTGGTTTGGGTAAGTGAAGCGTTTCAGCTTGCGGCGCGGAGGATACAGGGGGATGGCGGGGAGGGGAAGGTTGGGTGTGGTGAGGGTGTGTTGTCGGTTCGGTAACAATCGGTGCTCTTGAGGGGCTCATCGCGGGCAACGCCCGCTCCCACAGGGACCGCATGCACCGCCGGACATTGTGGGAGCGGGCCGGGCGGCGTTCCGATTGCCCGCGATGGGTTCACCCGGATCAGAAGGTCGTGCGCAACCCGACCTCCACACTGCGCCCCGGCGCCGGCGCGATATCGCGCAGGATCGAGCTGGCATAACGCACGGTCTGGTCGGTCAGGTTCTCGCCGCGGACGAACGCCAGCCATTGGCTCTCCCCCATCTCGAAGCGATAGCCGACACTCGCCCCCAGGGTGGTATAGCCGGCGGTGGCGGTCTCGTTCGCCGGCTTGCGATGCTGTGACGCGGCGTGCTGCACGTCGATCCGTGCCTGCCAGTTGTCCAGGTTCCACAGCAGCCCGCTGTTCAGGCGCAACGGGGCGATGCGGGGCAGGTCCTCGCCGCTGTCGAGATTCTTCGCCCGGGTGTAGTCGCCGGACAGTTCCAGAGCGAAGCTGCCGTAGCGGTTTTCCAGCAACTGCCAGCGGTCCTGCGCCTCGATGCCGTAGAACCGCGCGCGCACCCCGCGGTACAGATACTCCGGCACGCCTTCGGCCGCGTGGTCGTGATCGTGGTCATGGTCATGATCCTCGTCGTCATGGTCGTGATCGTGACCTTCGCGCATCTCGCCGCTGGCCAGCAGCCCGATGTAGTTGCGGAAGTGGCTGTAGAACACGCCGACGCTGCCCTTGTGCGTGCCGTTGTCGAAGCGCAGGGCCAGGTCGCTGGCGATGGCTTTTTCCTTGGACAGGTTCGGGTCGCCGACTTCATAGCTGCCGGTGGCAACGTGGGCGCCGTTGGCATACAGCTCGTAGAAGGTCGGCGCGCGCTCGGTGTAGCCGAGGCTGGCGGCCAGGGACCAGACCGGGGTCAGCTGATACAGCGCCGCGGACGACAGGCTGGCGGCGCTGAAGCTGCTGGCGCGATCGGCGCCGGCGAAGCGTTCGCTGCCCTTGCTGTCCGGGTCGACCCGGGTGTGTTCCAGGCGTCCGCCGAGGCTCAGGTTCAGGCGCTCGGTGGCTTGCCACTGCTCCAGCAGAAACAGGGCGACGCTGTCGGTATCGGTCTGCGGTACGAAGGCTTCCTCGCCGAGGGCGGAGAATTCGTTGCGGCTGACCTGGGCACCGATCACCCCTTCCAGCGGCCCCAGCGGCTGGTGCCGGGCTTCGACGCGGGCCTCGTAGCCTTTGTTCTTGAAGGTGGTGTGGACTTCGCCTTGTTCCAGTTCGCGATGCTCGTAGTCGGTGTAGCCGAGATCGATCTTCAGCGAGCTGAACGGACCCTGCAGATCGCGGATCTCCGAGGCGAAACCGTAGTGATCCTGCTCCATCGCCAGGCGCACGCCGGGCTCGGCCACGGAGCCGTAGTTGGCGTCGTAGCGGCTGTAGGAAACCCCCGTGTAGCCATGCTCCCAGGTGTAGGAACCACCAACGGCGCCGCCGTCCTGGCGCCCGTCGCTGTTCTCCAGGCGATGGCGGCTGCCGGGCGCGTCGGCATCGCGGACCTTCGCGCTCTGCGCGTAACCGGGAATGCGCAGGTCGTTGAACTGGCGGCTGTTGGCGTCCAGGTGCAGGGCGAAGGTGCCGTCGCCGGCTTCCAGCTTGCCGGCGCTGCTGCGGGTGGTGTCGGCACCGCCGTAGCGTAGCTCGCCGGCACCGTGGATGCCTTCGATGGCGGCAGTGGGGATGCGGTTGTCGAAGGTGTTGACCACGCCGCCGATGGCGCTGCCGCCATAGAGCAGGGCGGCGGGGCCGCGGACGATTTCCACGCGTTCGACATTCACCGGATCCAGCGGCACGGCGTGGTCGTAGGACAGCGACGACGCGTCCAGGGCGCCGACACCGTTGCGCAGCAGACGGATGCGGTCGCCGTCCAGGCCGCGAATGATCGGCCGGCTGGCACCCGGGCCGAACCAGGTGGACGACACCCCGGGCTCACCGTTGAGGGTTTCGCCGAGGCTGCCTTTCTGCTCCAGCAGCAGGCGGTCGCCTTCGAGCACGCTGCTCGGGGTCGCCAGTTGTGCGTTGCCCAGCGGGTTGGCGGTGATCACCTGGGGTTGCAGTTCCAGCGCCTGGCTCGGCGTCGAAGCGAGCCAGAGGGCGACGGCAAGGGGGGAAAGGGGGAGGGGCAGGTAACGCATGCAGGGTCCTTGGCAGAGGTCATGAATAGTTACACTATAACATTTCAATGAGATCAAAATGCAATCCTCCCCCGGCGCAGGCCGCCGACTAGACTGCTGACAGCACCTGGCCACTGGGCTAAGGTGCGCACCTTCGTTTGGCTGGAGACAGGCATGAGTGCCGCTGACAAGAACCCGCTGCATGGCGTGACCCTGGAACAGATCGTCACCGCGCTGGTGGCTCACTACCAATGGGACGGACTGGCGCAACGCATCGATATCCGCTGCTTCAAGAGCGACCCGAGCATCAAGTCGAGCCTGACCTTCCTGCGCAAGACGCCCTGGGCCCGGGAGAAGGTCGAGAGCCTGTACCTGAAGATGCTGCGTGACCTCAAACGCGGGCAGTGAAGCGATGACCCCGCGCAGCCTGACCGGCGCGGCGGCCGTGCTCGGCTGGTTCGCCCTGGCGGTGCAGATGTACCTGATTCTTCTGGCGCGCTGGCAGGACCAGGCCAGCCTGCTGGGCGGGCTGGTGAATTTCTTCGGTTTCTTTACCGTATTGAGCAATGTGCTGGTGGCCACGGTACTGACCCAGGCGGCCTTCGGTCGCGCCGCGTCGGCGTGGCGGTTCTGGCTGGTGCCGTGGGTCGCTTCCGGGGTGCTGGTGAGCATTCTGTTCGTGGCGATCGCCTACAGCCTGCTGCTCCGTCATCTCTGGCAACCCCAGGGCTGGCAATGGCTGGCGGACGGTCTGCTGCACGACGTGATGCCGGCGCTGTTCGCGCTCTACTGGTGGCGGCGGGTGGCGAAGGGGACGTTGCGGCTCAGGCACCTGCTGGCTTGGGTGCTGTATCCGCTGGGTTATTTCGGCTATGCGCTGCTGCGTGGCCACTGGGTCGGTTTCTACCCGTACCCGTTCATCGATGTGCCGACGCTGGGCTATGCGCGGGTGCTGGGCAATGCCCTGGTGATGCTGCTGGCGTTCGTGCTGCTGGGCCTGGGCATCATCGCTCTCGATCGCTGGCAGGGCAGGCGCGTGGCGCGCCTGCCATAAGTCCCTGAGTCAATCGTCGTCGTTCGGGTCGAGGCGCCAGTAGGCGGCGGCCTTGATGCGATCGTCGGCGATGCCTTTGTGTTCCAGCAGCAGCGCCTTGGCCTTGCGGGTCAGGGCTTTTTCCAGCGCGACCCAGGCGTACAGATCGCCGGGTGGCAGGCTGAGGTCGGTCAGCACTTGCAGCAGGTCGTCGCGGTGCCGCTCGATCCAGATCACCTCGACATCGGCCTTGCTCGGCAGCGGCTGGCGCTCCTGTTCGTCCTCGATCTCGATCAGCGCCAGGACCTTGCGCCCGGCCGGCAATTCCTCCAGACGCCGGCCGATGGCCGGGATCGCGGTTTCGTCACCCACCAGCAGGTAGCTGTCGAAGATATCCGGTACCACCAGCGAGCCGCGCGGCCCGGCGATGTTCAGCTTGTGGCCGGGTTCGGCCTGGGCCGCCCAGGTCGAGGCGGGGCCATCGCCGTGGAGGACGAAGTCCAGGTCCAGTTCGTTGTTGGCCAGGTCGATGCGCCGTGGGGTGTACTCGCGCATGGTTGGCTTGATGCCTTCCCTGGGCAGGTCGAGGGCGTCCATGGCCGCCTGTTCCTCGGCGTTGTTGGCGAACAGCAGTTTGACGTGATCGTCGCTGCCGAGGCTGATGAAGCCTTGCAGCTGCGCGCCGCCGAGGGTGATGCGGCGCATGCGTGGGGTCAGCTCGGTCACCCGCAGCACGCTCAACTGGCGGTGACGGATTTCGTGCATGACGCGGTGGATGGTGGTTTCGCTGGCTGTCATTCGGATGGCTCCTGGGAAGGTTGATGTGCCGGGCCGGCAACGATGGCTCTGGCGGTGTCGTTGAGCAGCTTGCGCACCCGCTCGATTTCTTCTGGGTTCCAGCGTCCGCTGTGCATCTGCAGGGCGTGACGCAGGTTGTGCACGGCTTCGTGGATCTCTGGCGGACGGTCGTGACCGCGCAGCGAGCGCTTGCTCACTTCGATGCGGGTACGCACGCCGTCGAGGGCCACGGCCTGTTCCTTGAGGAACGCGCGACCGGCGTCGGTGGCCTGGTAGCGCTTCTTGCTGCCGTGGGTTTCGCCGCTGATGAGTTCGCTTTCTTCGAGAAAGGTCAGGGTCGGGTAGATGACCCCGGGGCTGGGGCTGTAGTTGCCGTCGAACAGGGTTTCGATCTGGCGGATCAGGTCGTAGCCGTGGCACGGCTGTTCGGCCAGCATCGACAGCAGCAGCAGCTTCAGGTCGCCGGGGGCGAATACCCGCGGCCCACGGTCGCCGCGTTCGCGACGGCGTTCGAAGCCCTCGGTGTCTCGATGGCCATGGTGGCCGTGGTGGTGATCGCGCATGGGATGTCTCCTGGGTTGCTTGCGATATGTCTTAAGATATTACTCAAGATATATCTTATTGCAACCCCAACCCCCAGAGACCTCCCGCCGTAGGAGCGCGGCTTGCCCGCGAAAGGACCGCGAAGCGGTCCCACAACGCTAATCAGAAATTGATCGGATTTGGGGACCGCTTCGCGGTCCTTTCGCGGGCGAGCCGCGCTCCTACGAGGGATGCCGCCAACGGTTTCAATGCGTCTGGGTCACGCTCGACCCCGGCTCCGCCATCAGCGGCACCGCGCACTGGGTGTTGCCACCCGGCTTGAGATACGGCAGCAGGATCGGCGCCATGCCCTTGAGCACCTGCACCGGCAGCGCCGAGGTGAATTTGAACGATTCCGCCGCGCGTCCCGGCACGAAGGCGGTGAGGGTGCCGAAGTGGTTGTCGCCCAGGTAGAACACGAAGGTCGCTGTGCGGTTCAGCGAGCGCGAACCGATCAGCCGGCCACCGGCGCCGAAGCTTTCGATACGGTTGTCACCGGTCCCGGTCTTGCCACCCATGGTCAGCACCGTGCCGTCATCCAGCTTGAAGGTACCGGCCACGCGCCGCGCGGTACCGGCATCCACCACTTGCGACAGGGCTCCACGCAGGGCCCGCGCGACTTCCACCGAGAGCACCCGCTCACCACGGTCCGGATCACCGGCGAGGCTCACTTCGTAAGGCGTGCCGGCGGCGAAGTGCAGGGTGTCGATACGCAGCACCGGCAGGCGCACGCCGTCGTTCTGGATGATCCCGATCAGCTCGGCGAGGGCCGCCGGACGGTCGCCGGAGCTGCCGATGGCAGTGGCCAGCGACGGCACCAGGTGATCGAAGGGGTAGCCGACGCGTTTCCAGCGCTGGTGGATATCGAGGAAGGCCTCGACTTCGACCAGGGTGCGGATCCGGCTGTCGCGGGCGCCCTGGTGCTTGCTCTTGAACAGCCAGCCATACACCTCCTGGCGCTCGAAATGACTGGCCAGCACCGCTTCCTGGAAGCTCGCGCTGGGGTGCTTGAGCAGGTAGCCGAGCAGCCACAGGTCCAGCGGGTGGGCCTTGGCGATGAAGCCCTGGTCGGGCAGGTCGTATTTGCCCGGGCCATAGGCGTAGTACAGGGTGTCCAGGCGTTCCTCGCTGAGCGGGTCCTTCTTGCCGCTGACGGGTTTGCTCACCAGGCCCTCTTTTTTCATGTGGGCCCGCACGAAGGCGTTGAAGGTGCTCTGGTCGGCCTCGGGGAACAGGTAGCGATGCACCGCCGCCAGGCGGATCGGCGTGACATGCATGCCGTCGAGGAAGGTGTCGAGACGCTCCTGGGAGGTCTTGCGCTGGTACTTTTTCCAGAACCGCCGAAGGTAATCGGTCCCTTCGCGATCGGCGAAGCGCGCCAGGTATTCCTGACGGCGCGGTTCGGCATCGTCGCGCAGCAGCGCCGCGCTGTTGCCTGGCGCCTGGTAGGTGCTGTAGCGCACCAGGTCGCGCATCAGGCGGATGAAGGGCAGGTTGATCGACTCGCGCAGGGAGTCCTTGAGCGTCGGGATGCGGCTGTTGTCTTCCTTGCGGAAGTTGTTGAACACATGCAGGCCGCCGCCGGTGAAGAAGGCTTCGCCGGGGCTGGCGGAATACTTGCGCTCCAGCGCCGCGTCGAGCATCGCGTTGATATCGCGGTCCTTGTTCTGGATCAGCCAGTCGATGGACCAGCGGGTGATGAAGTCGAGTTCGGCCACCTCGACCTTCTTCAGTTCCGGCACCGTCATGTTGCCGTAGCGGTCATGCAGCTCGGAGATGATTTCCAGGTAGCTGGTCAGCACCCGCAGCTTGGCGGTGGAGCCCAGTTCCAGCTTGCTGCCTTCGTTGATGTCGAACGGCTGGTCGGTGCTGTCGGTCTGCACCCGCACCCGCGAACCGTCGGCGGTACGCTCCATCAGGGTGAAGCTGTAGCGCACCTGGGTGGTGCTGGTGGGCGTCAGCAGGCGTTCGCCGAACAGGCCCATCTTGGCGGCGAACTCCGGGTTGGCGAGGTTCTTCAGGTAATCGCTGATCTGGTTCTGCAGGCCCGACTGCAAGGTACTGGTGGCCGACAGGTCGAGGCGGTCGAGATCGTACAGCGGCCGCGCGAGCATGCTCGACAGGCGGCTGCGGGCGACGCTGATGCCCTTGTTGGTGACGATCGGCACGATGGTCGGCTGCGCCACCCAGTCGCGGTAGATCGCCTTGCTGGCCAGGGCGGCGTCGGCCAGCGGCTGGTCGACGATGTTGTTGGCGGCGAGCAGGCGGATATGGCTGTCGGTCAGGATCGCCAGCTCGTTGCGCCCCTTGGCCAGGAAGTGCGAGGGGCGTCGCTGGGCGATCATCAGCGAGAGCACCTGGCGCAGGGCCAGGCCGCGGGCGGCGAGGCTCTGCGCATCGCTGGCATTCGATGCCAGCAGGCGGTTGACCTCGGCGAAATCGGCGCCGTACCAGACGCGCAGGCCTTCGGCCATGCCGTGCACTTCGCCATGTCCGGGGACCGCCGACAGCGGCACGCTGTTGAGGTAGTCGCGGACGATGCGCTGGCGCGCGTCCAGGGTCTGCGGGCCGTCCTGATAGGCGCGCACGCTGGCGGAAATCATCTGGCGGATCTTCTCCGCGCCCGACACGGTCAGGCCGTCAGGCGAGTGGCGGTACTTTTCCAGCTGGGTCGCCAGGGTACTGCCCCCCGCCGACTGGCCGGGCAGGGCCAGGTACTTGGCGACCTGGGTGTAGGCGGCCTTGGCGAACCGCGGCCAGTCCACCGCCGGGTTGGCGTTGGGGTCGTTGGGGTCGAGCAGGTCGCGGTTCTCGATGAACAGCAGGCTGTGCACGATCACCGGCGGAATCGAGGTGAAGTCCGGATACAGGTGTTGCGGATACTGGTACTGGTAGAGCATGTCGCCCTTGCAGTCGGTGATGCTCAGGCCGCTCTGGATCTTCTCGGTATAGGGTACGAAAAAGCCGCGATCGACGTAGTTCATCAGCGCAGGCGAGAAGCGCGTCTGCTGGACTACCACGTAGTCCCGCTTCAGCAGACGCGGAATGAATTCTCCCAGCGAGCTGTAGCCCAGGCGCTTGTCGAACGGCCCTTCACCGGGATAGACCATGGCGTCGGTCGGGCCCTTGTCCAGGGAGTAGGTGAGGGTACTGGCGAGCTTGCTGAATTCGCGGGATTGCAGGGCGGAGGTCTGCATCTCCTTGCTCGCGGCGTAGGCGAGCAGGGCCAGGGTAGCCAGCACGATCAGCAGGATCAGCCACCACAGGTAGCGCAGGGGGGAACGGCGGCGAGGCGATGACGGCGACGGTTGTTCCGTTGTCTCAGCGGGAGCCAGATTTTTGTCGTGATCCGAGTGCCACTGTGCGCCCATAGTCTTAAGCCTGATTTCGTTATTTCTCTTGCTTTGTCTGAAGCTTAGACGCTGGCCGGACATGGTGAAAAAATTGTTGAGAGCTGCCAGCTATTTCATAAAACCATGTGCGAAAAGCACTCATTTTCCCGTTTTCATCTCTCTGCCCCTTTTTGGTGCCTACGCCACGCCAGCCGTGGTTTCCTGGGAAATGCCACTCCGTAAAGGGCATTTCTGCCGAGACTTATCGCCAAATATCACTACTTTTATAGTGGAAAGCCCTGCTTACGCCTCCCTATACTGCACGCCCTTCGCTCTGCTGGCACCTTGACTGCCCGCGGACGGTTTCACCCACAAGGTCGAAGCCGGCGAGGCGTCGCGTCCTGCCTATCGGCGATGCGTGCGTCTGCACGATTGCTCATATCCAATAACAAGATGAGGTTGTATCTCATGCCAGTCGGCAATCCCTCCAATCACGACGGGACCGTTCAGGGCGGCCCGCTGAAACGTGAACTCGGCGAACGGCACATTCGTCTCATGGCCCTTGGCGCCTGCATCGGCGTCGGTCTGTTTCTCGGTTCGGCCAAGGCCATCGAAATGGCCGGTCCGGCCATCATGCTCTCCTACATCATTGGCGGCCTGGCGATCCTGGTGATCATGCGCGCGCTTGGCGAAATGGCCGTGCACAACCCGGTGGCCGGCTCCTTCAGCCGCTACGCCCAGGACTACCTCGGCCCGCTGGCGGGCTTTCTCACCGGCTGGAACTACTGGTTCCTGTGGCTGGTGACCTGTGTCGCCGAGATCACCGCGGTGGCCATCTACATGGGCATCTGGTTCCCCGACGTCCCCCGCTGGATCTGGGCCCTGGCCGCCCTGGGCAGCATGGGCGCGGTCAACCTGGTCGCGGTCAAGGCCTTCGGTGAATTCGAATTCTGGTTCGCCCTGATCAAGATCGTCACCATCATCGCCATGGTCATCGGCGGCATTGGCGTGATCGCCTTCGGCTTCGGCAACGACGGGGTCGCGCTGGGGATTTCCAACCTGTGGAGCAACGGCGGCTTCATGCCCAATGGCGTGACCGGCGTGCTGATGTCGCTGCAGATGGTGATGTTCGCCTACCTTGGCGTGGAGATGATCGGCCTCACCGCCGGCGAAGCGCGCAACCCGCAGAAGACCATCCCGCACGCCATCGGCTCGGTGTTCTGGCGCATTCTGCTGTTCTATGTCGGCGCGCTGTTCGTGATCCTCTCGATCTACCCATGGAACGGCATCGGCAGCGCTGGCAGCCCGTTCGTCATGACCTTCGAACGCCTGGGCATCAAGACCGCCGCCGGCATCATCAACTTCGTGGTCATCACCGCCGCGCTGTCGTCGTGCAACGGCGGCATCTTCAGCACCGGGCGCATGCTCTACAGCCTGGCGCAGAACCGTCAGGCCCCGGCAGTGTTCGCCCGTACCGCGAGCAACGGCGTACCGCGCAATGCCCTGCTGCTGTCGATCGGCGCGTTGCTGCTGGGCGTGCTGGCCAACTACCTGGTGCCGGAGAAAGTGTTCGTCTGGGTGACGTCGATCGCCACCTTCGGCGCGATCTGGACCTGGGCCATGATCCTGCTGGCGCAACTGAAGTTCCGCGCCGGGCTGAGCAATGCCGAGCGTGACCGTCTGCAGTTCCGCATGTGGCTGTGGCCGCTCAGCTCGTACCTGGCGCTGGGCTTCCTGATCCTGGTGGTGGGCCTGATGGCGTACTTCGAGGACACCCGTGTGGCCCTGTATGTCGGGCCGGCGTTCCTGGTGCTGCTGACGGCCCTGTACTACGGGCTGAAGCTGGCGCCGAAAGGGGACGAGGCTGGAGTGGTACGAACCGCGTCCTGACCGCGCGGTCCATTGACCTGTAGGAGCTGGCTTGCCTGCGAAAGGACCGCATAGCGGTCCCAGAGCGCAATGAAATCTGGGACCGCTATGCGGTCCTTTCGCAGGCAAGCCAGCTCCTACACGGATTTGGGTAGCCCTACACGGTCTGCACCGCCCCCACCCGATTCAACCGCCTGTTCCAGTCCAGCCAAACCGCCAGCCCCATCATCAAACCCACCCCCGCCAGCGCCGTCAGCACCTGCATCGGCCACTGATCGTCGCCCAGCGCATTGGCCATGTCCGCCAGCGGCGCCAGCAGCACACCGAAGCAGAACACCTCCAGCGAATAGCGCCCCATGCGGCAGCTCTGTCGCGCCAGCCAGCTTTCCACCCACGGCCCGCTCGGCAGCAAACGCGCGGTGCAGTAGGCCAGGGCGAGGAAATGCAGCAAGCGCGCCGGCGACAGGTTGGTCTTGCTGATCGGATACAGCCACTCGGCCAGCACCTTCGGCATCAGCGCGTCATGCACCTGCGGCCAGCGCCAGGACAGGGCGATCGCCGCGCACACCAGTAGATACCCCGCCGCCACCAGGAACAGCGGCTGGCGCCACACCGGTCGCACCCGCGGCGGCTGCTCGCGCTGGGCATGGATCGCCACCGCGCCGCCGAGGATGAACAGCAACTGCCAGGCCAGTGGATTGAAGAACCACACGCCGCCTTCCTGCGCCGCCAGGTTCCACTGGAACATCGGCGCCATCAGGTACAGCGCCGCGGAAAACCCCACCACGTATTCAGCCCGGCGCAACAGCAACGGCAGCACCAGCGGCAGGCCGAGCAGCAGGAGGATGTACAGCGGCAAGGGGTCCATCAGGTTGGGCTTGAAGCGCAGGAGCAATTCGTCCACCAGCGCCTGCTGCGGGTTGCCGAGGAAATAGTAGAGGCCCATGTCCTGGATCATGTCGCGGGTTTCCACATGGTTGTTGGCGACGAAGACGATGCCCATCAGCAACACCAGCAGGAAAATGTGCACCACGTACAGCACCCAGGCGCGGCGCAGGATGCGCACGCAAGCCACCACCCAGCCATCGCGCAGCGCCACCTTGCCGTAGGCCAGCACCGCGGCGTAGCCGGCAAGGAAGACGAAGATCTCCGCGGCATCGCTGAAGCCGAAATTGCGCACGGTGAGGTTGGCCAGCGGGTTGCCGGGAATGTGGTCCCAGAAGATGAAGACCAGCGCCAGGCCACGGAAGAAATCGATTCGATGGTCACGGGCGTTGGTCATGATCGGCGCTCTTGCACAGGTGTGTTTCAGTAGAGGATCGGGATCGGCGCCTGGCGGTTCCACGCCACGGATCTTTGCCGATCAGTGGCGCGGAGGGTGGGGAGTTTTACCGGACATTGCAAAGTAACGATGTTACCGAATGTCTCTCAGGCCGCCTCGGTCCGCGGTTCGAAACTGTCGGCCCGCGCCATCGCCCACATGCGCTGGTAGAACTCGCCGCTGATCTCGCCGCTGAGCAGTTCACCCGGCTTGAGGAACACATGGGTCTGGGAGAACAGCTTGATCTCGGTGGCCGACATGCGCCGCACCAGATGCCTGGCCTCCAGTTGCGAGGGGTGCTTGAGGCCGGCGGCGGCGAGCATTTCGGCGAGGGTCTTGAGGGTGTTGCGATGGAAATTGAACACCCGCTGCGCCTTGTCCGGCACCACCAGGGCGCGCTGGCGCAGGCCGTCCTGGGTGGCCACGCCGGTCGGGCACTTGTTGGTGTGGCAGCTCTGCGACTGGATGCAGCCGATGGCGAACATGAAGCCGCGCGCGGAGTTGGCCCAGTCGGCGCCGATGGCCAGCACGCTGGCGATATCGAAGGCGCTGACGATCTTGCCGCTGGCGCCGAGCCTGATCTTGTCGCGCAGGTTGAGGCCGACCAGGGTGTTGTGCACGAACAGCAGGCCTTCGCGCATCGGCACGCCGATATGGTCGGTGAATTCCACCGGCGCCGCGCCGGTCCCGCCTTCCTTGCCGTCGACGACGATGAAGTCCGGAAGGATCCCGGTTTCCAGCATGGCCTTGGCGATGCCCATGAACTCCCAGGGATGGCCGAGGCAGAACTTGAAGCCCACCGGCTTGCCGCCGGACAGCTCACGCAGTTGCGCGATGAAGTGCATCATCTCGATCGGCGTGGAGAAGGCGCTGTGCGCCGATGGCGAAATGCAGTCCTCGCCCATGCGCACGCCGCGGGTCTCAGCGATCTCGCGGGTGACCTTGTGCTTGGGCAGGATGCCGCCGTGGCCGGGCTTGGCGCCCTGGCTCATCTTGATCTCGATCATCCGTACCTGCGGGCTGCGGGCCTGCTCGGCGAAGCGCTGCGGATCGAAATGGCCGTCGGCGGTGCGGCAACCGAAATAGCCGCTGCCCAGCTCCCAGGTCAGGTCGCCGCCGTGTTCGCGGTGGTAGGGGCTGATGCTGCCCTCGCCGGTGTCATGGGCGAAATTGCCCAGCTTCGCCCCCTGGTTCAGGGCGCGGATGGCGTTGGCGCTGAGGGAGCCGAAGCTCATCGCCGAGATGTTGAACACCGAGGCCGAATAGGGCTGGGTGCACTGCGGCCCGCCGACGGTGACGCGGAAGCTGTCCGGGTCGCTCAGCGGCGCCGGGCGCATGGAATGGCTGATGAACTCGAAGCCGGACTGGTAGACATCGATCAGGGTGCCGAAGGGCTTGTCCGACTGCTCGTTCTTGGCCCGCGCGTAGACCAGCGAGCGCTGCGCGCGGGAGAAGGGCAGGGCGTCGCTGTCGGCTTCCAGCAGGTACTGGCGGATCTCCGGGCGGATGCCTTCGACCAGGTAGCGGATATTGCCGAGGATCGGGTAGTTGCGGCGTACCGCGTGGCGGGTCTGCAGCAGATCGAACAGACCGATCAGGCTGAGCACGGCGGTCAGCAGGGTGAACGGCCACAGCCAGTCGTAACGCAGGAACGGCAGGCTGGCGAAGGTGAAGAGGACGCAGGCGACGAAGAAGGCGTAGCGGCTCAGGAGTGACAGGCTCATACGGTTTCCTTGGTGGAGTCGTCGGGCAAGCCATAAACCATATAGCGGATGGGGGCTTGAAGCCAGTCAGACGCCCCGTATCAGACGCTCGCGCAGCAAGCTTTCATCTTTCTCCGGCACCTCTGGCCAGAACTGCACCGCCCCCGCCACCAGCGCCGCCACCGGCACCCCGTCGCGATACAGCAGGCGATTGCCCGCCAGCGCCGGCACCCTGGCCCCCGGCAGCAGGCTGCCGGCGAGATTGAGCGGGTCGCTGCCGCTGACCACGACCAGATCACCCTCCACAGGCCGGCGCCTTACGCCGCGCAACACGGCGATGGCGTCCGGCAGGGCGAACTGTTCCCCGGCCAGGCCGCTGACGAAGCGCCCGCCACGGATCTCGCCGCGGGCCTCCAGGCGGTGGAAGGTGCGCAGCAGTTCGCGCCAGCTCGGCAGCCAGTCGGCCTCCCGTTCCAGCAGGCGCCAGAACACCACGCCATAACGACGCAGCAGGGTGCGGGCGATGTGTTCGTGGACCGCTTCGCGATCATCGCCGCTGCCGCCGCGGCGCAGCAGGGCCCAGCGCCCGGCGTCGTCCATGCCGCCGAACAGCGGACCACGTCCGCGCCGGCTGCCATGGGCCTGGCGCTTGCTCGCCGGGGTGATCAGGGCGCGCAGGCCGGCGAAGCTGTCGGCGCTGACCAGGCCGGCGGCGACCAGTTCCTGCAAGGCGTTTTCCAGTTCGCTGGGCAGCAGGCGGGCTTCGTCGCGCAGTTCGTCGAAGAACAGTGCGCCGTGCTGGCTCAAGGCGGTATGCACCTTCTGCGCCCTTGGCGACAGGGCGTCGCTGTCGAATGGCTGTCCCAGGCCCTGCCACAAGCCCAGGCGACTGCGCGGCAGCAACACCAGCGGCGTGCTGCGCAAGGTACTGGCGGCGGCTCTGCCGGTCGGCGCCAGGCGCGCCCAGACGAACTTGCCGGCACGGCAGGCTTCGTCCAGCCAGCGCGGGCTGTAGTCGCCCAGGCGCGCCGGCAGCAGATCGCTTTCCCAGGCCCCGGCGGCCGCGGCATAGCCTTCGAACTGTTCCAGCACTTCACCGAGGGCGGCGTTGCCCCGCAGGCGACCGGTGCTGGACAGGTGCTGCCAGTCGCACAGGAAACGCATGAAGTCCCGCAGGCTGACCGGCTCGATCTCGCGGCGCAGGCGTTTGAGGGTGTAGCGGTGGATGCGTGCCAGCAGGTGGCGTTCGCACCACTGTTCGTCGGGCTGGTCGGGATGGAACTGGCCGCGCAGCACGTAGCCTTCGCCTTCGAGGCGGACCAGGGCCTGCTCGATCGACGTGCTGCGCAACCGCAACGGCGCGGCGAGCTGTTGCGCGGTCGAGGGGCCGAGGCCGCCGAGGCGGGCGCGGACCAGTTCCAGCAGGGCGTCGTCCTCGTCCACGGCGGCGTCGAAACCCGGCAACGGCGCCAGGGCCGGTGCCAGCGGCGCGTCGGGATACACCGCGCGCAGGCCATTCAGGCGTTCCCGCGCCAGCCACAGGCCGCCGCCCTGCAGTTGCAGGCGGCAGGCGCGACCGCCTCTGGCCAGCTCCTCCAGCCACGGCGCCCAGGTGCTGTCCGTGGCCACCTCGTCATCGCTGATCGCGGCCAGGGTCATCAGCGCTTCGTGCATTTCATCGCTGTTCCCCGGCGTCGGCCAGGCTTCGGCGGCCACCGCGGCAATCGCCTCGCGGTCCAGCGCGCCGAGGTCGTCGCCGGGCTGGACGTCGTTCCAGCGCCGGTTGAGCACGGCCTGGGTGCGCCGCTCTTCCAGCGGGGCGTCGTCGAGGAAGGCATAGGGGCGGGCATTGAGGATGGCCGCGGCCAGCGGCGAGGGCGCCGGCAGGTCGCGGCAGATCAGGCGGATCGCGCCGCTCTCGATCCGGCCCAGCAGGGCCAGCCAGCCTTGCGTGTCCATGGCGTCGTGCAGGCAGTCGTCGAGGGTCTGTTCCACCAGCGGATGATCCGGCACCTCGCGCTCGCCGACGATGTTTTCCAGGCAGGCCAGCTGGTCGGGAAACACCGCGGCGGTCAGGTCTTCGCTGCGCATGCGCTGGATCTGCGGGGCGATGCGCTTGCCGCCGGCGAAGCGCGGCAGGGCCAGGGCGATCCCGGCGGCCCAGCGCCAGCGTACGCCGAACAGCGGGGCGTCGAGCACGGCCTGGATCAGCAGGTGCTCGGCGCTGGCACTGGGCAGGTAGCGCCACACCTCTTCCAGCGGGAAGCTGTGGCCGGCCGACAGCGACAGGATGATCGCGTCCTCGCTGGCCGCCGCCTGCAGTTCGAAATTGAAGGTGCGGCAGAAGCGCTTGCGCAGGGCCAGGCCCCAGGCGCGGTTGATACGGCTGCCGAACGGCGAGTGGATGATCAGTTGGGTGCCGCCGGACTCGTCGAAGAAACGCTCCATCACCAGGGTGTCCTGGGACGGCAGGGCGCCGAGCGCCTGGCGCGTGCGGCCCAGGTAATCGAGCAGTTGCCCGGCGCTGTCCGGACCGAGGCCGAGGGTGCTTGCCAGCCAGTCCAGCAACGGCTGTTCGCGGCCGTCGCTGGCGGCCAGGCGCTGGTCTATCTGTGCCTGCAGACGCGCCACCGCACGGGACAGCTCGTCGCTGCGCCCCGGCGCTTCGCCGAGCCAGAACGGAATGTTCGGTGGCTGGCCCTGGGCATCCTCGACCCGCACCCGGCCCGGTTCGACGCGCAGGATGCGGTACGAGGCATTGCCGAGCTGGAAGATATCGCCGGCGATGCTTTCCACGGCGAAGTCCTCGTTGACGCTGCCAATGTTCAGCGCCTGCGGCTCCAGCAGTACGGCGTAGTCGGCATTGTCGGGAATGGTGCCGCCGCTGGTCAGGGCGGTCAGCTGGCTGCCGCGGCGGCCGCGCAATTCGCCACTCACCGCGTCGCGATGCAGGTAGGCGCCGCGCACGCCCTGGCGCCCGCTGTAGCCTTCGGCAAGCATGCGCAGCAGGGCCTGGTAATGCTGTTCATCGATCCGCGCATAGGGCTGGGCGCCACGGAAACAGTCGAGCAGCGCCCGCTCCGGCCAGGCCTGGCAACTGACTTCGGCGATGATCTGCTGCGCCAGTACGTCCAGCGGTGCCTGGGGTATCCGCACTTCATCCAGCTCGCCGCGGTTCACGCAGTCGAGCAGGGCGACGCATTCGATCAGGTCGTCGCGACTGGTGGGAAACAGGCGGCCCTTGGGCGTGCCGTCGACCTTATGCCCGGAGCGCCCGACTCTTTGCAGAAAGGCGGCGATGGAGCCCGGCGAAGCGATCTGGCAGACCAGCTCCACCTCGCCGATATCGATGCCCAGCTCCAGCGAGGCGGTGGCCACCAGCACCTGCAGTTCGCCGCGCTTCAGGCGTTGCTCGGCCTCCAGCCGCGCCTCCTTGGCCAGGCTGCCATGGTGCGCCGCCACCGCTGCGCGGCCGAGGCGTTCGCTCAGGTGGCGGGCCAGGCGTTCGGCCAGGCGCCGGGTGTTGACGAAGATCAGCGTGGTGCGGTGTTCGCGGGCAAGGATGGCGAGGCGATCGTAGACCCGTTCCCAGACATCGTTGGCCATCACCGCGCCGAGCGGTTGCGGCGGTACTTCGATGCCCAGGTCGCGCTGGCGGGCATGGCCGATATCGACGATGGCGCAGGGGCGGTCGTGGCCCGCCAGAAAGCGCGCGACCCGTTCCACCGGGCGCTGCGTCGCCGACAGGCCGATACGTCGCAGCGGCCGTCCGCACAAGGCTTGCAGGCGCTCCAGGGTCAGGCTCAGGTGACTGCCGCGCTTGTTGCCGGCCAGGGCGTGGATCTCGTCGACGATCACCGTGTGCGTCGTGGCCAGGCCCTTGCGCCCGGATTCGGAACCGAGCAGCACGTACAGCGATTCCGGGGTGGTCACCAGGATGTGCGGGGCCTGCCGGCGCATGGCCGTGCGTTCTTTCTGCAGCGTGTCGCCGCTGCGCACGGCGGTGCGGATGCGCGGTACCGGCAGGCCTAGTCGTTCGAGTTCGGCACTGATCCCGGCCAGCGGATCCTGCAGGTTGATCTGGATATCGTTGGACAGCGCCTTGAGCGGCGAGACGTAGACCACCAGGGTGGCGTCCGGCAACTGGCCGTCATGTTCCAGGCCCTGCACGAACAGCTCGTCGAGCACGGCGAGAAAGGCGGTGAGGGTCTTCCCCGACCCGGTGGGCGCGGCCACCAGCAGCGATTCGCCAGCGTGGATCAGCGGCCAGGCGCGGGCCTGGGCGCTGGTGACCGTGGCGAAGCGACAGCGGAACCAGGCGCGCAGCGCGGGGTGGAAGGCGTCCAGTACCGGATGATCGAGGGCGGGGAGGTTCATGGTCTGTTTATGCGTCCGCGGGCCGATGGTTGCAAGAGGCCACTGGTCAGCTGGTCGGTGGCGTGTGATCCTTCCCCGTCTTTTTTCGTCACGAGTCGCGTTCATGAGCAAGACCATCCGTATCGCCGCTGCCCTGCTGATCGACCCGCGCGGCCAGACCCTGCTGGTGCGCAAGCGTGGCACCCTGGCGTTCATGCAGCCGGGTGGCAAGATCGAGGCGGACGAATTGCCGGTGACGGCGCTGGCGCGGGAGCTGTTCGAAGAGTTGGGCTTGCGCATCGACGAGACGCAGGCCCGTTATCTCGGCAATTTCAGCGCGCCGGCGGCGAACGAGCCGGGCTTCGAGGTGGTCTGCGAGCTGTTTCGGGTGGAGACCGCCGAGGCGGTGGTGCCGGCGGCGGAGATCGAAGAGGCGGTGTGGGTGGATGCCGCTGCCGCGCTCGAACTGGAACTGGCGCCGCTGACTCGGGATCGGATTTTGCCTATATACCGCGGTGCCTGATGTCTTGCTCGCGTTTCGTGTAGGAGCTGGCTTGCCTGCGAAAGGACCGCGCAGCGGTCCCCGACAGCGGTGAGGTCTGGGACCGCTGCGCGGTCCTTTCGCAGGCAAGCCAGCTCCTACAAGTGCATGGCCGATAATCACTGCAAAGGAGTGCCCTCTGAAATGATCCCCCTCAACGACTGGCTGCTGTTCACCGGCGCCGCCCTGCTGATGGTCCTCACCCCCGGACCGAACATGATCTACCTGATTTCCCGCTCCATCTGCCAGGGGCGCGTGGCCGGAATCACGTCCCTGCTGGGTGTGGTCGCCGGTTTCCTGGTGCACATGACCGCGGCGGCGGTCGGCCTGACCGCGCTGTTCATGGCCGTGCCGCTGGGCTACGACCTGCTGCGCTGGGCCGGTGCCGGCTACCTGCTGTGGATGGCCTGGCAGGCGGTGAAACCCGGGGCGCGCTCGCCCTTCGAACCCCGCGAACTGACCCCGGACTCGCCGCGCAAGCTGGTGCTGATGGGCTTTCTCACCAGCCTGCTGAATCCCAAGGTGGCGATGTTCTATCTGTCGATCCTGCCGCAGTTCATCACCCCCGAACACGGCTCGGTGCTGGCCCAGAGCCTGATCCTCGGCATCACCCAGATCAGCGTGAGCTTCACCGTCAACCTGCTGATCGCCCTGTTCGCCGCCGGCATTTCCGCGTGGTTCGTGCGCTATCCGCTGTGGCTGATGCTGCAGCGCTATGTGATGGGCTTCGTTCTCGCGGCCCTGGCGCTGCGCCTGGTGCAGGAGCAGCGCAAGCTGGCCTGAGCCTCAGCGCACGGCACTGACGCCGTCGAGGGTGGAGAACGAGGTGTCCTTGGCGGTGAGGAGGAAATCACGCATGTACGGCGCGTCCAGCATGTCGCTGCGCACCGCGGCGTACAGCGTGGCGAACAGGCCTTTCTCGCCGAGGCGCTTGGCCTTCACGTAGCCCCGCGAGCTGTATTCGTGCAGTGCCCAGTGCGGCATGCCGCAGACGCCACGGCCGCTGGCGACGAGTTGCATCATCATCACCGTCAGTTCCGCCGTGCGCACCTGCGCGGGTTCGACATCGGCCGGTTCGAGGAAGCGGGTGAAGATATCCAGGCGGTCGCGTTCCACCGGGTAGGTGATCAGGGTTTCCGTGGCCAGGTCTTCCGGCACGACATAGGGCTTGCTCGCCAGCGCGTGCTGGTTGGCCACGGCGAGCATGGCTTCGTAGGTGAACAGCGGGACGTAGGTGATGCCGGCCAGGTCCACCGGGTCGGAGGTCACCACCAGGTCGAGGTCGCCGCGGGCCAGGGCCGGCAGCGGGGCGAAGGCGAAACCCGAGGCCAGGTCCAGCTCGACTTCCGGCCAGGCATCGCGGAACTGGTCGATGGTCGGCATCAGCCACTGGAAGCAGCTGTGGCATTCGATGGCCATGTGCAGGCGTCCGGCGGTGCCGCCGGCGAGACGGGCGATATCCCGTTCGGCGCCGCGCAGCAGAGGCAGGGTCGCGTCGGCCAGTTGCAGCAGGCGCAGGCCGGCGCTGGTGAAGCGGATCGGTTTGGTCTTGCGCACGAACAGCGGCATGCCCAGGCGTTCCTCCAGTTCCTTGAACTGGTGGGACAGTGCTGATTGGGTCAGGTGCAGGCGCTCGGCGGCTTCGACCAGGCTGTCGGCCTCGCGCAGGGCGTGCAGGGTTTTCAGGTGGCGGATTTCGAGCACCCGGGTTCTCCATGAGAGTAATTTGACGAAAACGCAATGTCGTTGAGTTTGTCTCATGCAGCCGTGGCTGTCGACCCGCGGCCTGGAGAACGCCGGTACTGCCGTGGGCCACGGCAATACCGGCGGTGCCGTCAGTTGTCGGCGGGTTGCCGGAACAGCTCGGCGAAGTGCTTTTTCGCCATCGGCTTGCCGATCTCGCCACGCCAGATGCGTTCGGCGGCGTCACCCTGCGCCAGTTGCCATTGCAGGCCCAGGCGGCGCTGCTCGGCGGTCTTCAGGTGGGCCTTGGTGAAGCGCTCGAAACCCGGTGTCTGGTTCGGGTAATGGAAGTGCACATACCACAGCACCTGTGGCTCGCCCTGGGTCAGGTCGCGCACCTCGTACTCCTGGAGAAAGTCCGTGCGGCCCTCGATGCGCTTCGGCAATGGGGTCAGGCTGCCGAGCTTGCGCAGCTCCACCGCCTGTTGCTCGATCAGGTAGTCGAGCATGCCTTCGCCGGGGGTCTTGCTGGCCAGCGACTGGCGGATGCGCAAGGTCCGTCCGCTGCTCACCAGCTCGTCAGCCTTGCTGCGCAGGGTCGCGATCAGCTCGGCGCGCGGATTCTGTTCGGCGATGCGCTTGGCGCGCACGCGCAACTCGTCGGCTTCACTGAGCAGCAGGTGCTCCAGATTGCGCGGCAACATGTCCTGGTGGGCATAGTTGCGCACTTTTTCCTGATAGGCCGGCAGCTTGTCCAGTCGCGCCCGGGCTTCGCCCAGCAGGCGATGGATGTCCACCGGGGCTGCGTCAACCGGTGTCCCTGGCGCGTTCATCAGGCGCCAGCGGCCGGACTCGCCCGGCACGTAGACTTCGGTACGGTTGTTGACCCGGTTGATGGTGATGCGCCGCTGCGGTCCGCCGAGGTCTTCCTCGACGCCGATGAAGAACTGGTTGTCCTCGGTCTCGAACAGTTTCCTGGCCACCGACGGGCCGCGTTGGGGACTGGTCTTGACCGGTGCCTGGGGAATCTTCTGCTTCCAGCGTTCGGCCAGGTCGCTGACCGACTCCAGGTGTTCCAGCAACGGCTCGACGAAGTCCTGGTCGAAGCAGTGCGCATAGCTCGTGGACCAGGCTCGCAGGTTGTAGCTGTAGCGCTCGACGGTGTCGATACAGGCTTCGAGCATGCGCTTGCGCTGTTCGGCGTTGCTGTGCACTTCGGGCAGGTGGAACAGGTTGTTCAGGCAGCGGTCCACCTCGACCCGGGCCTTGGCGACCGGCACCTGCAGGTAGAACCAGGACTCGTCGGTGGCGGTCTCGTAGCGGTTGATGACCTCCAGGTAGTTGCGCACCTTGAGAATGTCGCAGGTCGCCTGGTTGAAATTGCGCCGGGCGTATTCGATGTCCGCGCCGACCTTGGATTTCTGCGTGGCGTTGGTGATGCGCCGGCCCCACAGTTCGATGGCATGGGTGTAGTTGGCCACCGCCTGGAGCTTGCCGATCACCTGGACGCGCAGGACCTTGCGCCGCTTCATGATGTCCAGGTGGCGGACCACCTCGGTGGCGGGGGTGTTGGCGGTCTGTTCGACCAGTTGGTCGACCTGGTCGAGGAGTTCCGTGGCGCTGCGCTTGAGCGCATTGAGTTCGTTGACCAGGCGATTGACCTGCAGCCAGGAAACCCGGCTCATCAGGTCGCGGGCGCGGGTGCGGTTGTTGCCGGCGCTCAGTTGCGCCAGTTCCTCCAGCTCCGGGTAGATCTTGTCGGCGAGCTGGCGTTCGTAGGCAAAGTGGTTGGCCAGTTTCTCGGCCTGGTGATAGCGCTGCTGGTCGTCGGTCATGCGGTTGAACAGGCGCTGCTGGTCCGCCGTCTGCCGATTGAGGCGGTCCAGTTCGCGCAACTGGTAGTCGGTGCTGCTGCGCAGGGCGCGCAGGCGGCGCAGGGCCGGATCGGTCCACCAGCGCGGCAGGCGTTCACGGATCGCGGCGGGCCAGAGCGGGTCCAGGCCTTCGGCGAGCACCCCGAGCACACCACCGCCACCACTGACCGGGCTGACGATATTGACGCCGAAGAGCGCGCCATGGGTGTCCCACTGCCCCTGTTCGTCGAGTGCGATCGGCTGGCGATAGCCGCTGCCCTTGCCCAGCAGGCGCCAGGTATGCCGGGCCTGGTCGAAGGTCACCTGGTACAGGCGGCCGTGGTTGAGAATGAAGTCGCCTCGTTCCAGCCGATAGATGTTGCGCAGGATGCCCTCGCTACCTGGCGGCACGCCGGCCAGCGAGAGTGGCTCGGGGTATTCGTAGCCGCTGAAGCGCTGCACCGCGCCGTGCCTGCCCGGGTTCGCCGAAGACAGGCTGCCGAGGCGGCCCAGCTGCCGCTGGCGTATTACCCGACGCAGGGCGGTCGGGTTGATCCCCGCACCCGGCAGCACATCCATCATCGCGTCGATGACGCACATCAGCACCGACTCCAGGTGCTCCAGGGCCTCGCCCGGCTCGCCCCGCTGCAGCGCCGACGCTGCCTCGCCGATCGCGAGCCAGCCATCGAGCGCGGCGATCGCGGCACCGACGAAGGGAATCGCGCCCAGGGCCATCTTGATGTAGTTGAACACCATGCCGCTTTCCAGGGCATAGCGTTCCATGAACAGGTCGTGGCGGGAACGCGAGGTCGAGCGATGCGCGACGATCAGTCGTCCTTTGTGCGCATCGCACAGATGGCGGGCCAGGGAAGTGGTCGCCGGCCAGGCCAGGCCGACGCCGATGATGCCGTCGAAGTGGCGGATGCAGGCCTGGGCGATGCGGCTGACATGGACACTGACCTCGCCGTCCAGGGCCCGGCCGCCGAGGTATTCGGCCATGCGGCTGTCGAAGCAGAGCAGGTACAGCGCCTTGCGCGCGCTTTCCAGGGTGTCGTACTGGCGCAGGAACTTGCCGTCCGGGCTGTCCGGCAGATAGAGCAGGGTGATGCCCAGGGCCGCCGAATGGATCAGGGTGACACCGGACAAGCCGGCGCTGTGGCCCCCGGTATCGTCGCCGCCGCTGGTCAGCAGCACGGGCAGCAGGCTGACCTGCATGGCGTGGCGGTTGTACGCCTGCGGCGAGTTGGCGTCGATGGCGATGTCGAAGATCGCCCGCCCGCGCTCGTCGATGCGCTGCTGCTGCAATGCGGCTTCGCCCTGGATGCGCAGCATCAGGCGCAGCGGTTGCAGCAGACATTCCTCGCGGTACTCGGCGGCAAATGGCGATTCGCCGGTGACGCCCATGAAGGCGTCGACGATGCATTGCTCGTAGCGCCCGCCCATGTTCAGCGCCTCGACCGTGTCGCGTAGCCAGGCCAGGGTCACGCCCGCCAGGACGCGGGGATGCTCGGCACTGTCGCCACCGCTGACCAGTACGCGCATGAAGCACAGGCGTTGTTCCACGGTTTCGTCGATCTGCTGCAGCGCCAGGTCTTCCAGACTCAGGCGGCTGCGCTCCGGGCTGGGCACCGGCACCAGCTTGACCGGGGTGCCCGGTGCGCCGGAACCGGGGATGGTCTCGCGGCGTTGCGTCACGCTGTCCGGCAGGTCCAGTTGAATCTGCACGTTGTGGTCAAGGGCGAACGCCTGGCGTACGTGACGGGCGACCTGCTGGCGGACGAACGCACTGCGGTTGGGCAGGGTACCGGCCAGGTAGCTGCGGGAACGCTGCAGGGCCTCCAGGTAGTCTTCGATCGATTGCCGCAGGCGCCGGCGGCCCTGGTCGTCGAGGTGCGTCAGCCAGGTCGGCGACTGCTGCGCGAGCTGCACGCCGCGTTGCTGTTCCCGCCACTGTTGGCGGGCCAGTTCGCGGGCGGCATGGGCGGGAACCAGCAGGCCGTCGCGGGCGTCCTCGCGCAAGGCCTGCAACGCGGCGTCGAGTACCTGTGGGGTGGCGCTGGCGTGCTCTTGGTGCAACGCGCGCAGGCGGGCTTCGTAGTCGGACAGTTGCCGGGCGAGGCTGTAGGCGAAGGCATCTTCTTCCAGTGTCAGGGTCTGCAGGCGCTGGTCACCGGGGCTGGCCTTGAGGAACGCCCGCTCCAGCACCGGAAGCGAGGCGAACCCCTGCAGGCCACCGCTCGCGCCCGGCCAATAGAGCAGTACCGGCTGGTCGGTGGCGAGGTTGCCGGCGGCGTCGCTGTGGCCGATCAGCAGCACGCCGGGCAGTTCCTGCGTGTCTTCGGCGCACTGCAGGTGCAGGGTCGCGACACTGACCGCGTCGGCACGCTGGCTGGCCAGCGGCGCCTGCAGCACGGCGTCGAGCAGGGCGCGCTGGGCGTCGTCGAGCAGGCGCAGGGCCTGCCGGGCCTGCGCTTCGGCATGCAGGCCGGTGACCCGCGCTTGCAGCAGGCGTTGGTAAGGCGCGCTGGTCCGATCGGGAAACTCCGTCGCGAGCAGGGCCGAGGCGGCGCTGAAACTGTCGTTGCGGGCGCCGTCCAGTGCATCGAGTGCCGCCAGCAGCGTGTCCGGCAGTTGTGTCCCCGCGGCGACGCTCTCGAAGGCGGCGAGTTGCTGGCGGACCTTGTTCAGGCGTGTGCTGAACGGCAGGTCGCGATAGAGACCGCCGAAACCATCGGTCACCTGCGGATCGGCATCGACGACCGGTTCCGGGGGCGCCTCGGCGAGCAACGGGGTGCGGGTGCGCCAGGTGTCGAAGCGGCTTCCTTCCTCCAGGCGACGGTTGCGCAGGTCGTTCATCAGGCGCTTGCCGGTGCTGTGCAGCCCAGCGGCAACGCTTTCGTAGTCGATGGCGATACAGTCGGGCAGCAGGTCCTGGCGTTGCAGCAGGTAGCGTTCCAGTTCGGCCTGGCTGGCGAACGCCTGCACGACCGGGTTGTGGCTCGGCAGGTAGAGCAGGTGAGAGGTGTCCTGATCGACGACCAGAGCGCCGGGCAAGCCTTGCTGGCTGCCGGAGGCGAGGCGCCCGTGGGGAATGCGCGAGCGTGGGCTGGCGTCGCCGTCGAGTTGTGCGAGCAGCGCCTGGCACTGCAACGCGCTGAGCTGGCCCATGGCGAAGGCCCGCTCGCTGGCGGCCTGGAAGTGCAGGCGCAACTGCCGTGCGGCATCGTCCTGGCGTGACAGCGCGGTGCCCGGGGCGCGAGCGCGCCAGTAGGCGAGCCATTCGCGGTCGAGCTGTTCGCGCAGGTCGGGGTCCGTGCCGGTGCGGGTCGCGGGCGCGTCGCGCAACAGGTCGAACAGGCGCTGGCGGCTCTGGCGCCAGGTGCGGGTCGCGGCGAGGAAGAGGTTCTCGTCTTCGGGAAGGAGGCTGTCGAGCTGGCGGGTGAAGTCGAAGTCGACCACATCCATCAGGGATTGATCCGGGGTATCGAGCATGCTGGCTTGTCCTTGCTGAGGGCGGCTGGAAGCACCGTGAAGGGCGGATTTCAGGGCAAGCGTTGGTGGCAGGGGCGGTAGATAGGTATTTTTCGGCTGACAGCGCTTCTGGGGAGGGGCGATGTGCCCATTCAGCGGTGTTCATGAAATTGTCATCGAACTGTGGCAGCGCGCTCGCATGAACATCATCACACTCGCGCTCTACTGGGGATTTCGTTTTCGGTGTTTTTCATGCGGGCTTATTTATTTCTCGTCGCGCTGTTCTGCGCGTTTCCGTCGTTCGCCGCGTCGCGCTGCGATGTCCATGCGCCTGTCCAGCAGGTCCGGCTCAAGCAGGTCAGCCTGGCCTACCAGAGCGTCGGTCGCAGCACTGATCCGGCCCTGCTGCTGGTGATGGGCCTGGGCGGGCAATTGATCCACTGGCCCGACGAAGTGGTCGAGGCACTGTGCCGCCAGGGCTTTCGGGTGATCCGCTACGACAACCGCGACGTCGGCCTGTCGCGCTGGAACCAGGCGCCGGCGGAGGCCAGCCTGACCTACGAACTGCTGCGCTATCGCCTCGGTCTGTCGGTGAGCGCGCCCTACACCCTGGAAGACATGGCCGAAGACGGCCTGGAACTGATGGACCGGCTGGAGCAACGTCGCTTTCATGTCCTGGGGGTGAGCATGGGCGGGATGATTGCCCAGCACCTGGCGGCCATGGCGCCGCAGCGGGTCGAGAGCCTGACGTTGATCATGTCCAGCTCCGGCGCCCAGGGCCTGCCGGCACCGAGCCCGGCGCTGATCCGTCAGCTGGCCCGGCGCAGCGCGCCGAACCGTGACGTCGCCATCCAGCAGCAGGCCGACCTGCTGGCTGCACTGGGCAGTCCGCGAGTAACGGACGATCGTCAGGTCTTGCTGGAACAGGCGGCAGTTTCCTACGACCGCGCTTTCAATCCTGAAGGGGTCAAGCGGCAGATCCTGGCGATCCTCGCCGAACCGAGCCGGGTCGAGCTGCTCGATCGCCTGCGCGTGCCGACCCTGGTGGTCCACGGTACCGCCGATCCGCTGCTGCCGGTCATGCACGGGGTGCATCTGGCGGCGCATATCCAGGGCAGCCAGCTGAAGCTGATCCCCGGCCTGGCCCATCGTTTCCAGGAGCCGTTCAAGGCGGCGCTGCTGGCGGCGGTGCTGCCCTACCTGCAGTCACACCGCGCGGATGATGTCGGCCATATCGCCCAGCGTTAGTGCAGGCGGACCCAGACGCTGACCAGAATCCCCGCCGCCACCAGCCAGGCCAGCGCGGCCAGGGCCAGCGAGGCTTCCAGGCGCAGGCGATCGACCAGCAGATACAGCGCCGCGAGGTAGATGAAGTAGGGAATGATCGACCACATGCCGAAGACGATGGTGGTCTTCAGGTCGTCGAGGGAGCGGCCCTTGCCGACGATGTAGTGGGCGATCAGGGCGAAGGTGGGGAACAGCGGCACCAGGCCGGCGATGTAGTAATTGCGGGTCTTCGCCAGCATGGCGAGGATCACCACCACGGCGGCGCCGAGGCAGGCCTTGAGTAGCAGGTCCATGCGCGTCTCCTCAACCCAGACCGTATTTCTTCACTTTGTCGAACAGGGTGGTCTTGGCCATGCCCAGCTCCTGGCTGGCCTGGCTGAGATTGCCGCCGGTGCGCTGCAGGGCATCGCTGAGCAGGTTGCGTTCGAAGGCCTCCACGGCCTCGGCGAAGCCCACGCCCTGGGCGGTGGCGGCCCCGGCTTTCTTGAATGCCGGCAGGCCGAGGGCGAAGCGCTCGGCGACATTGCGCAGCTCGCGCACGTTGCCCGGCCAGTCATGGCTCATCAGCCGCGACAGGGTCTGGCTGTCCAGTTGCGGCGTCTCGCGGTCGAAGCGCAGCGACGATTGCTGAAGGAAGTGTTCGAACAGTTGCAGGATGTCCTCGCGGCGTTCGCGCAGCGGTGGCAGTTCCAGGGTCACCACGTTGAGGCGGTAGTACAGGTCGCTGCGGAACTGGCCGCTCTGGCCCAGGGATTCCAGGTCCGATTTGGTCGCCGCGACCACCCGGCAATCCACCGCAATGCTCTGGTTCGAGCCGAGGCGTTCCAGGGTGCGCTCCTGCAGCACCCGCAGCAGCTTGATCTGCAGGTTGATCGGCATGCTCTCGATCTCGTCGAGGAACAGCGTGCCGCCGTTGGCGTGCTCGATCTTGCCGATGCGGCGCTTGCCGGCGCCGGTGAAGGCGTTCGCCTCATGGCCGAAGATCTCGCTTTCGAACAGGTTCTCCGGCAGGCCGCCACAGTTCAGGGCGACGAAGGGCTGGCCCTGGCGCCGGCTGAAGTCGTGCAGGCAGCGCGCGACCAGTTCCTTGCCGGTGCCGGTCTCGCCTTCGATCAGGACGTTGGCCGAGGTGTCGGCGACGTTGGCGATCAGCTCGCGCAGATTCTGCATGGCCGGCGAGCGACCGATGATGCGCCCCTCCAGGGTGCTGCGCTCGGCCAGCTGGCGGCGCAGGGCGAACACTTCCCGGGCCAGGCCGCGTTGTTCCAGGGCGCGGCGTACCACGTCCACCAGGCGCTCGGGCGAGAAGGGCTTCTCCATGAAGTCGTAGGCGCCGTTGCGCATGGCACCGACCGCCATGTCGATGTCGCCATGACCGGTGATCAGCACCACCGGCAGGCTGCTGTCGCGGGCCTTGAGACGGCTCAGCAGTTCCAGGCCGTCGATGCCGGGCAGGCGGATATCGCTGACGACGATCCCGGCGAAGTCGTCGCCGATGCGTTCCAGCGCCTGCTCGGCGCTGCCCACGCCTTCGCTGACGATATCTTCCAGGGCCAGCGCCTGCTGGCAGCCGAGCAGCACATGCGGGTCGTCTTCGACGATCAGGACGGTAAGGGGCGATGTGTTCATAGGGACTCGGCGGATTCGGTGGGGGCGGGCAGCAACGGCAGGCTGATGACGAACGCGGTGCCGCCGCTGGCGGGGTGTTCGACGTTCAGGCTGCCGCCGGCGGCGGCGGCGAGGCTGGCGGACAGGGTCAGGCCGAGGCCCAGGCCGTGTTCACCTGGCTTGGTGGTGAAGAAGGGTTCGAACAGATGCTTGCGCGTCTCGTCGTCGATGCCGTGGCCGTTGTCGCGCACGCGCAGGCGGTACTTGCCGTCCTGTACCTCGCCTTCCAGCCACAGCTCCGGCAGCGGCACCGCGGCCATGGCGTCGAGGGCGTTGCCGATCAGGTTGACGAGGATCTGCTCCAGGCGGGTCTGGTCGATGGCCAGGGTCTGCTCGCTGTAGTTGCTGTGCAGTTTCAGGTGGCAGCCGTCGATACGCGCGGCCAGCACCTGCAGGGTAGCGTCCACCGCCTTGCCCAGCGAGGCCTGGCCGCGGTCGTCGCCACGCCGGGCGAACGAGCGCAGGCTGGCGGTGATGCGGCCCATGCGGTCGATCAGGTCGTTCATGGTGCGCAGGTTGGCGCTGGCCACTTCCAGCGAGCCGCGCTCAAGGAAGCGCACGGTGTTGCCGGACAGGGTGCGCAGCGCCGCCAGCGGCTGGTTCAGCTCGTGGGCGATGCTGGTGGACATCTGCCCGATGGCCGCCAGCTTGCCGGCCTGGACCAGTTCGTCCTGGGCGTGGCGCAGGGTCTGTTCGGCCTGGCGCCGTTCGCGGATCTGCGCCTTCAGGCGTTCGTTGCTGGCGCGCAGGTCGGCGGTGCGTTCGGTGATCCGCCGTTCCAGCTGATTGTTGGCTTCTTCCAGCGCCTCGCGAGCGGCGAGGCGGGTGGCGATCACCTTGCGCCGTTCGTTCCAGGCGATGGCGAGGATGGTCAGCAAGGCGAAGGCCACGGCCACCAGCACGCCCTGGATGATCGATTCGCGGCGCAGGTCCTGCAGCGGGGTGAGCAGGGTGAAATGCCAGGGGGTGTCGGCAAGGCGGCGGGTCTGGGCCAGGTAGCTGACCTGGCGGGCCCCTTCGTCGAGCCGGGCATTGGCCGGGAAGGTGAGTTTCTCCAGGCCGTCGCCGAGCTTTTCGCGGTCCAGCGGTTGCAGCTCGTTGAGCGAGAACCAGTAGTACTGCAGGCTGCGCGCCAGGCGTTCCTTGACCTCGGCGGTCAGCGGCCGCACCGACTTCAGGCGCCGCGCCGGGTCGCTGGAGAGGATGATGATGCCGTTCTCGTCGCTGACGAAGGCTTCCAGGCGGGCGCGCTGCCAGCGCTCCTCGAGGTTTTCCAGGCGCACCTTGATCACCGCCACGCCAATGATCTTGCCGTGTTCTTCCAGGCCGTGGGCCAGGTAGTAGCCCGGTTCGCCGGTGGTGCTGCCGATGCCGTAGAAACGTCCCGGCTGGCCGCGCACGGCGTCCTGGAAATAGGCGCGGAACGACAGGTCTTCACCGAGGAAACTGTCGACGTCGCGCCAGTTGCTGGTGGCCTGGACCCGGCCGGTGGTGTCGAGGACGAAGATCGCCCGGCTGCGGCTGCGCCGGTTCAGGCCCTCGAGGTATTCGTTGACCATCTGGCGGTGTTCGCCATCGGGTTCGGTGAGCAGCTTCGACACGCTGTCTTCCAGCTCCAGCAGGCTGGGCAGGTAGGTGTACTTGCTGATTTCGCTCTCGACCGTGCGCGCGTGCAGTTCGAGCTGGCGCTCGCCGTTGTCGCTCAAGGTGCGGATGCCGTTGTGTTCGCTGACCAGGTAACCGCCGACACCGAGACCGATGGTCAGCAGCAGGATCAGCGGCGGAATGAGCAGTTGGCGGATCAGACGGGGTTTCACGGCAAGGGCAGGCTTGGCTGGGCGAAGGAGCGTGGGATCGCATTTCATCACAGAGGCCTTGTAACGACCAGCGCCCCGCGTCCGCCGAAGCGGAGACGGGGCGCCAGTTGCTTAGTGCTGCAGGATTTTGCTGAGGAAGTGCTGGGTGCGCTCGTGGCGGCCCGACGGGTCACCGAAGAACGCTTCCTTCTGGCAGTCCTCGATGATGCTGCCCTTGTCCATGAAGATCACCCGGTTGGCGACCTTGCGGGCGAAGCCCATTTCGTGGGTCACGCACATCATGGTCATGCCTTCGTGGGCCAGTTCGACCATCACGTCCAGTACTTCGTTGACCATTTCCGGGTCCAGCGCCGAGGTCGGTTCGTCGAACAGCATGACGATCGGGTCCATGGACAGCGCCCGGGCGATCGCCACGCGCTGCTGCTGGCCGCCGGAGAGCTGGCCAGGGTGCTTCTTGGCATGGGCGCCGAGGCCGACGCGGTCGAGCAGGGCCAGGCCTTTCTTGGTCGCTTCCGCTTCGCTGCGGCCGAGCACCTTGCGCTGGGCGATGGTCAGGTTCTCGGTGATGCTCAGGTGCGGGAACAGCTCGAAGTGCTGGAACACCATGCCGACCCGGGAGCGCAGCTTGGGCAGGTTGGTCTTCGGGTCGGCGATCGAGGTGCCGTCGACGATGATGTCGCCCTTCTGGAACGGCTCCAGGGCATTGACGCACTTGATCAGGGTCGATTTGCCCGAGCCGGACGGTCCGCAGACCACCACCACCTCACCTTTCTTGACCTCGGTGTTGCAGTTGGTCAGCACCTGGAAGTCGCCGTACCACTTGCTGACGTTCTTGATGGAAATCATACGGTTATCCTTTTCTGCAGACGCTTGACCAGGAAGGAAGCGGAGAAGCTGATGACGAAGTAGACGGCGCCGGCGAAGAGCAGGAACTCATGGGAGCGTCCGATGATGTCGCCGTTGGCGCGGGCCGAGTTGAGGAAGTCCACCAGGCCGACGGTGTAGACCAGCGAGGTGTCCTGGAACAGGATGATGCTCTGCTGCAGCAGCAGCGGGGTCATCTTGCGGAACGCCTGGGGCAGGATGATCAGACGCATGGTCTGTCCGTAGTTCATGCCCAGGGCCTGGGCCGCGCCCATCTGGCCCTTGGAGATCGATTGCACGCCGGCCCGGACGATTTCGCAGAAGTAGGCCGCCTCGAACATCATGAAAGCCACGACGCAGGAGGTGAAGGCACCGACCGGGGTGTCCTCGCCGGTGATCCAGCGCAGCACGAACGGCACCGCCAGGTAGAACCAGGTGATCACCAGCAGCAGCGGGATCGAACGGAAGTAGTTGACGTAGGCACCGGCCACGTTGGCCAGCAGCTTGTTCGACGACAGGCGCATCAGGGCCAGGACGGTGCCCAGCGCGATACCGCCGATGACGCCCATGACCATCAGTTGCAGGGTCATGAGCATGCCGTCCCACAACGCGGGCAGGGCCGGGATGATTTCGCTGAAGTCCAGTTCCATCATTTACCTCCCACGGAAATCAGGCCGGGCACCGCGACTTTCTTCTCGACCATGCGCATGAACAGCATCAGGCCCATGTTCAGGGTGAAGTAGATCAGCGTCGCCAGGGTGAAGGCTTCGAACAGGTTGGCGGAGAACTCGGCGGTCTGCTTGGTCTGCGCGAGCAGTTCCATCAGGCCGATCAGCGAGGCCACCGAGGAGTTCTTGAAGACGTTGAGGAATTCCGAGGTGAGCGGCGGAATGATGATCCGGTAGGCCTGGGGCAGCAGAACGTTGCTGTAGATCTGCGTCAGGCTGAAGCCCATGGCGCGGGCGGCGGCTTCCTGGCCGCGGGGCAGCGCCTGGATACCGGTGCGCACCTGTTCGCAGACCCGCGCGGCGGTGAACAGGCCCAGGCAGATGACCACGCTGATCAGCGCCGAGGTGGTCGGGTTCAGGTCCTGCTTGAACCATTCCTGCACGCCTTCGGGCAGCAGGTCGGGGACCAGGAAGTACCAGACGAACAACTGCACCAGCAGCGGTACGTTGCGAAAGAGTTCCACGTAGCAGGTGGCGATACCCGATACCACGCGGTTCGGCACGGTGCGCATCACGCCGAGCACGGAGCCCAGCAGCAAGGCGATGATCCAGGCGGCGATGGCAATGGCGATGGTCCAGCCCAGGCCGGTGATGTACCAGTCCAGATAGGTTTCGTCGCCCACGCCGGTGGACTTGAAGAATACGCCCCAGTCCCAGTTGTAATTCATCGGGGTCTCCCCTCGGATAGGTTGTTTCACGGGCACCTTCGAGCATCCGGGGGCGCGAGCGCCCTCGGATGAAAGGTTAGACACTAACTAGATGGGGTTCAGGACTTCTTTTCGTCCGCGGCTTTGTCGGTCGGCTCGGCGATCAGCTTCTTCAGTTCGTCGCTCATCGGGAACTGCAGGTTCAGGCCTTTTGGCGGGACCGGCTGCTGGAACCACTTGTCGTAGATCTTGTTGATCTCGCCGGACTTGTACAGGGCGACGATGGCGTCATCCACGGCTTTCTTGAACGCCGGATCGTTCTTGCGCACCATGCAGCCGTAGATCTCGTAGGACTGCGGGGTACCGGTGATGACCCAGTCGGACGGCTTCTTGGCCTTGGCCATTTCGCCGGCGAGGAGGGCGTCGTCCATCATGAAGGCGACGGCGCGATTGCTTTCCAGCATGTTGAAGGCTTCGCCGTGGTCCTTGGCCGAGATCACGTTCATGCCCATCTGCTTGTCGGCGTTCATCGCCTTGAGCAGGCGCTCGGAGGTGGTACCGGCGGTGGTCACCACGTTCTTGCCTTTCAGGTCTTCGAAGTCCTTGAAGGCCGGCTGGCCGTCCTTGACCTTGGTCAGCAGGCGGGTACCGACTTCGAAGATGCCGACCGAGAAGGCGACCTGCTGCTGGCGCTCGACGTTGTTGGTGGTGGAGCCGCACTCGACGTCGACGGTGCCGTTCTGCACCAGCGGGATACGGGTCTGCGAGGTGACCAGGTTGTAGCGGGTCTTCAGGTCCGGTGCGTTGAGCTCCTTCTTCAGGTGCTCGACGATGGCCAGCTGGATGTCGTGGGAGTAGCCGATCGGCTCGGGCTTGCCGGCCAGGTAGGAGAACGGGATGGAAGAGTCGCGGTGACCCAGGGTGATGGTGCCCTGGTCCTTGATCTTCTTCAGGGTGCCGGTCAGTTCTTCGGCCATGGCCGGGGAAGCGATCACGGCTGCCGTGATGGCGGCGCCCAACAGATGACGAACGATACGCATCGAATTTTCCTCGAGGTGTGTTTGTTTTTTTTATGAGGCCGTTGATCGGCCGTTCGTTCAGCGACCGGCGCGTTCAAGCGCTGGCGCATCCGGGTTTTGAGTGTAGAGCATGAGTCGTGCCAGGCCGTGATTTCGATCAGCAAGGCCCGTGCTAAAGGGGTAGCAGGGTTTTTTGACGGGATAATTTCAGGAGCGTTCGGTCGGCTGGCCGAATAGTGGCGTTGCTTGCTGTTCGGAAAACCGAATGAAGAGGCTGGCGGCTAGCCGCTGCAGGAACGCGGCTTGTCGGAATGCCGCACCACCGCGAAAGGACCGCAAAGCGGTCCCGGTATTCATGGGCAGCCTGGATCAGGCCGCGTGGCTCAGTTCCCGGCGCTGCAGATAATCGCGCAACCCCTGCTGCTCCGCCGCGCTGAGGAACAGCCCCAGCTTGGTCCGCCGCCACAGGATGTCGTCCGCCGACAGCGCCCACTCTTCGCGGCAAAGGTAATCCACTTCCCGGCTGAACAGCCCGCCGCCAATGGCCTCGCCCAGATCCTCCGGCCCCTGCACGCCGTCCAGCAGGCGCCAGGTGCGGCTGCCGTAGGTCAGCGCCCAGCGCTTGGCCAGTGCACTCGGCAGCCAGCCATGACGGGCGAGGATCTCGTCGCACAGGGCCTGCGCCGTGCTCATGCCTTCGCCACCCGGCAGCGGTGCGCTGGCGGTCCAGCTGCCGCTCATCTGGGTGAACCAGGGCGCCAGTTCACCCATCGCCGACTCGGCCAGCTTGCGGTAGGTCGTCAGCTTGCCGCCGAACACCGACAGCAGCGGCGCCTGGCCAGCTTCGGAGGACAGCGCCAGGGTGTAGTCGCGGGTCACCGCCGACGGGTTGTCCGACTCGTCGTTGCACAACGGGCGCACACCGGAGTAGGTGTGGAGGATGTCGGCACGGCTCAGTTGATGGTTGAAGTGCTGGTTGACCACGTTCAGCAGGTAGTCGGTCTCGGTCTCGGTGATCGCTACCCGGGCCGGGTCGCCGCTGTATTCGCGGTCGGTGGTGCCGATCAGGGTGAAGCGCTCCAGGTACGGAATGGCGAAGACGATGCGCTGGTCTTCGTTCTGCAGGATGTAGGCATGCTCGCCGTCGTACAGCTTCGGCACGATCAGGTGGCTGCCCTGGATCAGGCGGATGCCGTAGGGGGCGTCGAGCTTGAGGTCGTCCTCGATGAACCGCGCGACCCACGGACCGGCGGCGTTGACCAGGGAACGGGCCTGGAGGGTCTGCTGGCTGCCGTCGGCACGCTCGATCCGCACCTGCCACAGGTCACCGCTGCGACGGGCGCTGACGCAGCGGGTGCGGGTCAGGATATGCGCGCCGCGTTCGCGCGCGGCCATGGCGTTGAGCACCACCAGGCGGGCGTCGTCCACTGCGCAGTCGGCGTATTCGAAACCGCGGCTGATCGCGGGTTTCAGCGGGTTGCCCGGGCCGAAGCGCAGGCTGCGCGACGCACCGAGCTTCTTGCGCTTGCCCAGGTGGTCATAGAGGAACAGGCCGGCGCGGATCATCCAGGCCGGCCGCAGGTGCGGGCGGTGCGGCAAAACGAAACGCATCGGCTTGACGATGTGCGGCGCCTTGGCCAGCAGGACTTCACGCTCGGCCAGGGCTTCACGGACCAGGCGGAATTCGTAGTGTTCGAGATAGCGCAGGCCGCCGTGGATCAACTTGCTGCTCGCCGAGGAGGTATGGCTGGCGAGGTCGTCCTTTTCGCAGAGGAACACCGACAGGCCGCGTCCGGCAGCATCGGCGGCGATGCCGACACCATTGATGCCGCCACCGATGACGGCGACGTCATAGACCTCGGCAAGGATGGGAGAGCTGGATTGGGACACGGCGCGGCCTCTCGAAAAGTCGTTCTGATATCTTTTATGAACATTAATGTTCGTATTCGAAAATGTTAGCTGAACGAAAAGGCCACGACCAGTGACTTTTCATAGAAAATACTGATCAGGTTACAAACAAATGAAAAATTACGAACATTCACGCCGCCAGCCTTGCGCTGGCGGCGGCGCTGGGATCAGACCACTTCGAGGCGAATCTTGTGCTGGTTGAGCAGTTGGGTCAGGGCGCTGACCGGCGCCTGGTCGGTCACCAGGCAGTCGATCAGGCTGATCGAGCCCAGGCGCACCATGGCATTGCGCCCGAACTTGCTGGAGTCGGCGGCGAGGATCACCTGGCGCGCGTTGGCGATGATCGCCTGGGACACGCGCACTTCCTGGTAATCGAAGTCCAGCAGACTGCCGTCCTCGTCGATGCCGCTGATACCGACCAGGGCGAAATCCACCTTGAACTGGTTGATGAAGTCGACACTGGCCTGGCCCACCACGCCGCCGTCGCGGCGCACGTTGCCGCCGGCCAGGAGGACTTCGAAGTCGTCCTTGGCACTGAGGATCGAGGCCACGTGCAGGTTGTTGGTGATGATCTTCAGGTGGTTGTGGTTGAGCAGGGCGCGGGCGATGGATTCGGTGGTGGTACCGATATTGATGAACAGCGAGGCGTGGTCGGGGATCTGCCGCGCCACGGCGTCGGCGATGCGCTGCTTCTCGTCGCGCATCTGGTCGGCACGCATGGCGTAGGCGGTGTTTTCGATACTGGAATCGTAGGCCGCGCCACCGTGATAACGGCGCAGCAGATTGACTTCCGCCAGCTGGTTGATATCGCGACGGATGGTTTGCGGAGTGACGACGAACAACTGCGCCATTTCCTCGATACTGACGTAGCCACGCTCACGGACCAGTTCGAGAATTTGTTGTTGGCGGGGAGGCAGATTCATGGGCGTCCTATGGGGCGGCCGAAAAATGCCTGCAATGATGCCGGAGGAAGGCGCGGGGGACCAGTCCGAGGGCGGCACCGGCATGGCGTTTGGCGCAGCCGTCCCCGGACGGGGAGGGCCGCGCCTGGCCGCTGAAACGTTACTCCTCGTGCGGCTCCCAGTCGCGAGTGCGATCCACGGCCTTGAGCCAGCCGCTGTAGAGCTTCTCTTTCGCCGCTTCATCCAGTTGCGGCGTGAATTCGCGCTCGATCAGCGCTTTGCCGCGCAGTTCGTCCAGGCCGCTCCAGAAACCGCAGGCCAGGCCCGCCAGATAGGCGGCGCCGAGCGCGGTGGTTTCACGCATCTGCGGACGTTCGACACAGGTGCCGAGGATGTCCGCCTGGAACTGCATGAGGAAGTTGTTGGCCACCGCACCGCCGTCCACGCGCAGGGCGCTCAGGCGCTGGCCGCAGTCCTGCTGCATGGCATCGAGGACGTCGCGGGTCTGGTAGGCGATGGACTCCAGCGCGGCCCGGATGATGTGGTCGACCTTGACCCCGCGGGTCAGGCCGAACAGCGCGCCACGGGCATACGGGTCCCAGTACGGCGCGCCGAGGCCGGTGAAGGCCGGCACCAGGTAGACGCCGTTGCTGTCCTTGACCTTGCTGGCGAAGTACTCGGTGTCATGGGCGTCGTTGACGATCTTCAGTTCGTCGCGCAGCCACTGCACGGTGGAGCCGCCGTTGAATACCGCGCCTTCCAGCGCGTAGGCCACTTCGCCGCGCGGACCGCAGGCGATGGTGGTGAGCAGGCCGTGGGACGACTGCACGGCCTTGTCGCCGGTGTTCATCAGCAGGAAGCAGCCGGTGCCGTAGGTGTTCTTGGCCTGGCCCGGTTCCACGCACATCTGGCCGAACAGCGCGGCCTGCTGGTCGCCGGCGATGCCGGCGATGGCGATGTTGCTCTTGGTGTGGCCGTAGATTTCCGAGGACGGGCGCACCGGCGGCAGCATCTGCTTGGGGATGCCCAGTACGTCGAGCAGCTTTTCATCCCACTGCAGGGTATGAATGTTGAACAGCATGGTCCGCGAGGCGTTGGTGTAGTCGGTGACATGCACCTTGCCGCCGGAGAATTTCCAGATCAGCCAGGTGTCGATGGTGCCGAACAGCAGTTCGCCGCGCTCGGCGCGCTCACGCACGCCGTCGACGTTGTCGAGGATCCACTTGAGCTTGGTCCCGGAGAAGTACGGGTCGGTGACCAGACCGGTGGTTTCGCGGATGTAGTCCTGCAGGCCGTCGCGCTTGAGCTGCTCGCAGATCTCGGTGCTGCGGCGGCACTGCCAGACGATGGCGTTGTACACCGGGCGCCCGGTTTCCTTGTCCCAGACCACGGTGGTTTCGCGCTGGTTGGTGATGCCGATGGCGGCCACCTGGTCGTGGCTGATACCCGCCTGGGCCAGGGCCTCGACCATGGTCGCGCTCTGCGTGGCGAAGATCTCCATCGGGTCGTGCTCGACCCAGCCGGCTTGCGGATAGTGCTGGGCGAACTCGCGCTGGGAGGTGCCGACAACGTTTGCGTCGCGGTCGAAGATGATGGCCCGCGAACTGGTCGTGCCCTGGTCGAGGGCGATGATGTAGTTCTTGTTCTGAAGGTCTGTCATGTCGTTGGCCTTGCAGTGAAATAGGTTGAAGTCAGGGCTCGGTGATTCGCGCACGAATCAGGAGGTTTGGGTCTTGCCCTGAGCGCTGTCGTCGGTCTGCGCGGCGGTCGCGGCGGCATTGGGCAGGCTGCGGGCGAACACGCCACGGTACAGGGCGGCACCCACGCTGGCTCCCATGATCGGCGCGAAAACCGGAACGAGGAAGTAGGGAATATCGCGACCACCGGTAAAGGCCACTTCGCCCCAGCCGGCGAGGAAGGTCATCAGCTTGGGCCCGAAATCCCGTGCCGGATTCATCGCGAAGCCGGTCAGCGGCCCCATGGCGCTGCCGATCACCGCGATCAGCAGGCCGATCAGCAGCGGTGCGAGAGGGCCGCGGGGCAGGCCGTTGTTGTCGTCGGTCAGGGCCATGATCACGGCCATGAGGATGGCGGTGATGATCACTTCGACGAGGAAGGCCTGGCCGGTGGACAGCGCCGCATGCGGGTAGGTGGAGAACACCGAGGCCAGTTCCAGGCTGGCCTGGCTGCCGCGGACCATGGCGTGGGTCTGTTCGTAATCGAAGAACAGGCTGCTGTACAGCGCGTAGACGAGCGCCGCGCCGCAGAAGGCCCCGGCGATCTGGGCGAGGATGTAGAAGGGCAGTTTGCCTTTTTCGAATCCGGCGAACAGGCACAGGGCGATGCTCACGGCCGGGTTCAGGTGCGCGCCGGAAATTCCCGCGGTCAGGTAGATCGCCATGCTGACACCGACACCCCAGATGATGCTGATTTCCCACAGGCCGAAGCTGGCACCCGCGACCTTGAGCGCGGCGACGCAACCGGTGCCGAAGAAGATCAGGAGCGCGGTGCCGAAGAATTCGGCCATGCATTGGCTGGACAACGTCGGTTGTTGTAGAGCAGTCGTCATTCGATACCTCGGTTCTTGTTGTTGTGAGGCGCACTGAGCGCTCGACGGAAACCCGGCAGAAATCCCCATTTCGGCCAGGCGGACGGTGTTGATGCACTTTATAAGGGCATCGCCATATTCAGATTCGAAAAAATATAGACAAGAAACGCTTATGTCAAAGGTCGAAAGCGAACCGTGATTCACAAACTGACTGATGGCCCACGCTCTGTCTCACCTTGTCCTACAAGACAATGGTTGCGGACTAGGTTTTGTCCTACAGTAGCCAGCGAACGGAAACCGAACTCAGTTGTTGGAGCCCCCACCGCATGACCCCTGCCCTGGATCTGTTGAAGAAGGTTCGCGCCGAACATCGTATTCACAGTTATGAACATGACCCGAAAGCCGCGTCCTATGGCCTGGAAGCCGCGGAAAAGCTCAACCTGAACCCCCAGCAGGTGTTCAAGACCCTGCTCGCGGCCACGGAAAAGGGCGAGTTGCTGGTGGCGGTGGTACCGGTGGTGGGGACGCTGGACCTGAAGGCGCTGGCCCAGGCGGCGGGGGTGAAGAAGTGCGAAATGGCCGATCCGGCTGCCGCCCAGCGTTCGACTGGCTATCTGGTTGGCGGAATTAGCCCACTAGGTCAGAAGAAACGTCTGAGGACTTTTATCGATCAGTCTGCGGAAGGTTTTCCTACCATCCACGTGAGTGCCGGCCGTCGCGGACTGGAGGTGGAGTTGGCGGCAGCGGTGCTGGCTGAGCACACTCAGGGCAAGTTCGCTGATATCGGGCGGGAGTAGCATCCCGCGACGACTTGCTGATTCCAGGAAACCGTCAAGGGTGTAAGCTTTCCGGCAGACTTCACTATCGAGGCTGCCATGAGCGGAATATCCCTGACTCTGCCAGAAGACTTGTCGAATTTGCTCGCCGACCTGGCCAAGGCCAATGGTCAAAGCGTGAGCTATCTGGCCGAGGACGTCCTTCGTGATTATATCGAGCACGAGAAAAGCCTCATTGCCCAAATCGAAGTTGCAGTGAGGGAGGCTGATGAAGGGAAATTCGCTACGAATGAACAGGTAGCGGCCATGCGTGCGCGGCGCTGGAGCAGGAATGCGGATTGAGTGGCTTGAGAAGGCACTCGACAACCTGCAGGAAGAAGCCAGTTACATCGCCCTTGAGAACCCGAAAGCAGCTGATGACTTTGTTGATGCCATCTTCGCCAGTGTGGACAATCTGGCTCAATTTCCCGCTATGGGACGTGAAGGCCGGGTCAGACACACACGTGAATGGGCTGTGCCCAATTGGTCGTATCTGATTCCCTATCGCATTCGAGGGGATCGGCTTCAGATACTGGGTGTGTTTCATACTCGGCAGCGGCCACGCTCCAGTTGGTAGGAGGGCGAGGTCCGGCTTGTTTTATCAGTAAAGAAGGCCGTCACGATTGTGACGGCCTTTTTCGTTCAGTGCGCCACGCTGTGGCGGCGAACGCCGTTGTCTGCGGCGGGCAGCCTGGCTTCGACGCTGCCCGAGGCGGCGAACAGCACCAGGTGATCCGCCGCTACGGTGATGCCGACGTCCTGGCCGATCTGGTAGTCCAGATGGCTGGGGAAGATCGCTTCGAGCTGGGTGCCCGTGGCCAGTTGCAGGCGGTACAGGGTCGAGGCGCCCTGGAAGCTCTTGCCGCTGACCCGCGCGGTGAGGGCGCTGTCGGGGGCATGCACGATATCGTCGGGACGCAGCAGGACATCCACGGCGCCGCCCACCGGCAAGGTGTAGGCGCGGTTGCCACGCAGCTCGCCGAGTTCGGTCTGCACCGTTTCCGGGCTGAGCAACTGACCGCGAATGAAGTAACCCTGGCCGATGAAGCTGGCCACGAACGGCGTGGCCGGTTCGTGATAGAGGTTGTAGGGCGTGTCCCATTGCTCCAGGCGGCCTTCCTTGAACACGCCGACATGGTCGCTGACGGCGAAGGCTTCTTCCTGGTCGTGCGTGACCAGGATCGCGCTGGTGCCGCGGCTCTTGAGGATGTCGCGAACCTCATGGCTGAGACGCCGGCGCAGTTCCACGTCGAGGTTGGAGAAGGGTTCGTCGAGCAGCAGCAATTGCGGCTCGGGTGCCAGGGCACGGGCCAGGGCCACACGCTGCTGCTGGCCGCCGGACAGTTCGTGCGGGTAGCGCGCGCCAAGGCCGTCGAGCTTGACCAGCTCCAGCATGTCCTTGACCACGTCATGCCGGCGCGGGTGCTTGCCGAGGCCGAAGGCGACGTTTTCCGCCACGCTCAGATGGGGGAACAGCGCGTAGTCCTGGAAGACCATGCCGATCCGGCGTTTTTCCGGGGCCAGGGTGAACCCGGCTTTGGAGATGACTTCGCCCGCCAGCTGGATCTCGCCGCCATGCACCGGCTCGAAGCCGGCGATGGCGCGCAGGGTGGTGGTCTTGCCGCACCCGGAGGAGCCCAGCAGGCAGCCGATGTCTCCGGCGTTGAGGTGCAGGTTGAGGTTCTGGACGATGCGCGCCTCGCCGTAGCCGCAGGCGAGGTCGCGCAGGTTGAGCAGTAGAGGTTGACTCATGCGTGGTGGTAGGCCGGTTCGACAAGGAATTCGAGAAGCGCCTTCTGTGCATGCAGGCGGTTTTCCGCCTGGTCCCAGGCGACCGAACGTGGGTCGTCGAGCAGATCCATGCTGATTTCCTCGCCACGGTGGGCGGGCAGGCAATGCATGAACAGGGCATCGGGGGCGGCCAGGTCGAGCAGTTCGCGGGTGACCTGGTACGGCGCGAAGCGCTCCAGGCGCCGCGCGGTTTCTTCTTCCTGACCCATGGAGGTCCAGACATCGGTGCTGACCAGGTGGGCGTCGCGTACCGCTTCTTTGGGATCGCGGACGATCCGCACGCGGTCACCGGCCTGGGCGACGAACTTCGCGTTGGGCTCGTAACCTTCGGGGCAGGCGATGCGCAGCTGGAAGTCGAACTGGATGGCCGCCTCTATATAGCTGTTGCACATGTTGTTGCCGTCACCGATCCAGGCCACGGTCTTGCCCTGGATCGAGCCGCGGTGTTCGAGGAAGGTCTGCATGTCGGCCAGCAGTTGGCACGGGTGCAGGTCGTCGGACAGGCCATTGATCACCGGAACGCGGGAGTTGGCGGCGAATTCGGTCAGGATGCTGTGGGCAAAGGTACGGATCATCACCGCATCGAGCATGCGCGACATGACGATGGCGCAGTCGCCGATCGGTTCGCCACGTCCCAGCTGGGTGTCGCGCGGGGAGAGGAAGATCGCCTGGCCGCCGAGCTGGATCATGCCGGCTTCGAAGGACAGCCGGGTGCGGGTCGAGGATTTCTCGAAGATCATGCCCAGCACGCGATTCTTCAGGGGTTCGAAGAGTACGCCGCGGTTACGCAGGTCTTTCAGCTCGATCCCTCGGCGGATCACACTGACCAGTTCTTCGGCGGTGAAATCCATCAGGGAGAGAAAGTGCCTAGCGCTCATCATTGACTACCTTTTTTGCAACAGACCGCAGATCAGCAACAACCGGTTTTTCGGAAACACGGATGAGACCTGCGGCGTAAGCCGCACGGGGCGACGAAATAGGGGAAGGCGCAATACTATAATTAAATGTCGCGTCTTACCAAGTGGGGTTGCGCCGTGACGCGAGTGGCGCAGTGGAGGTCGCTTTGCGACCTTTCGCTGGCGAAGCCCGCGCCTACGGAGCGCGCGGCATGCCATTGGTCTGCTTTTTTCGCAGAGCAAGCGACCTTTGTACACCGCCCGCGAAGGGCTTTGCAATCGACGGGCGGCGCTTTGTGGCTCGATTGGAACCATCGTCCGAACTGATGCCGTGGAATTCACGCGACGAACATCGCTGGCGGCGTGCCAGAGTCGCGGCCATAGTCGGGAACGGCACTCCCCCCCGATCGCAGAACAAGAGGCGGCCATGACCAAGACCGTGCACCACCGAGCCTGTCACCTGTGCGAGGCCATTTGCGGCCTGACCTTCGAACTGGAAGCCGACGACGGCGCCGTGCCGCGCATCGCCTCGATCAAGGGCGATCCGCAGGACAGTTTTAGTCGCGGCCACATCTGTCCCAAGGCGGTGGCGCTGCAAGACATCCAGAACGACCCCAATCGCCTGCGCGGCCCGGTCATGCGGGCCGGCGAGCAGTGGCTGCCGATTTCCTGGGACGAGGCCTTCGAACTGGCCGCGCGCAAACTGCACGACATCCAGCAGCGGCACGGCCAGAACGCCGTGGCGGTCTATCAGGGCAATCCCAGCGTGCACAACTATGGGTTGATGACCCACAGCAATTACTTTCTCGGCCTGCTGAAAACCCGCAATCGTTTCTCGGCCACGTCCGTCGACCAGTTGCCCCATCACCTGAGCAGCTATCTGATGTACGGCCACGGCCTGCTGCTGCCGATCCCGGACATCGACCACACCGATTTCATGCTGATCCTGGGAGGCAATCCATTGGCCTCCAACGGCAGCATCATGACCGTGCCGGACGTGGAGAAGCGCCTCAAGGCCCTGCAGGCCCGCGGCGGCAAGCTGGTGGTGGTCGATCCGCGGCGCAGCGAAACCGCGGCGATGGCCGACCAGCATCTGTTCGTCCGTCCGGGGGGCGACGCGGCGCTGCTGTGCGGGGTGCTCAATACGCTGTTCGAGGAAGGCCTGAGCCGCGCCACGCACCTGCCGGTCAGCGGCCTGGATGAGGTCCGCGCGGCCTTGCGGCCGTTCACGGCGGAAGTCATGAGCCTGCTCTGCGGCATCGAGGCCGGACTGATCCGCCAGTTGGCGCGGGACTTCGCCGCCGCCGACAAGGCCGTGTGCTATGGGCGAATGGGCGTTTCCACCCAGGCCTTCGGCACGCTCTGCCAGTGGCTGGTGCAACTGATCAACCTGGTCAGCGGCAATCTCGACCGGGTCGGCGGGGCGCTGTGCACGGAGCCGGCGGTGGATCTGGTGGCGATGACCAGCGGCGGGCATTTCAATGTCTGGCAGAGCCGTGTTTCCGGGTTGCCGGAGTATGGCGGTGAATTGCCGGTGGCGGCCTTGGCCGAGGAGATGCTCACCGAGGGCGAAGGCCAGGTCCGCGCCCTGGTTACCGTGGCCGGCAACCCGGTGCTGTCGACGCCCAACGGGCGGCAGTTGGAGCAGGCGCTGGATGGCCTGGAATTCATGCTCAGCGTCGATCTGTACATCAACGAGACCACGCGCTACGCCGATCTGATCCTGCCGTCGACTTCAGCCCTGGAGAACGATCACTACGACACCACCTTCAACCTGTTCGCGGTGCGCAACGTCAGCCGTTTCAACCGCGCCATCCTGCCCAAACCGCAGGGGGCGCTGCATGATTGGGAGATCTTCGTCGGCCTGGCCGAAGCCTTTGCGCGGGTCGCCGGGAAACCGCTCAAGCCGACCCTCGCGCCAGCGCAGATGATCGATCTGGGCCTGCGTGCTGGCCGCTATGGCGAGGGTTCGCCGTTCAACCTGTCGCTGCAGACCCTCGACCAGCATCCCCACGGCATCGATCTGGGGCCCCTGCGGCCGAATCTGGCGACGCGCCTGAAGACCGAGAGCCATGCCATCGAGGCGGCCCCGGCGGCGCTGCTCGCCGATCTGCAGCGTTTTGCCGCGCAACAGCCGCCGAGTGCCGCGCAACTGCTGCTGATCGGCCGTCGGCATGTGCGCAGCAACAATTCCTGGATGCACAACTTTCATCGACTGGTCAAAGGCAAGCCGCGTCATCAGTTGCTGATGCATCCCGAGGACCTGGCCGGACGCCAGTTGCAGGATGGCCAACGGGTGCGGGTGACCTCTCGGGTCGGCAGCGTCGAGGTGGAGGTGCAGGCCAGCACCGACATGATGCCCGGCGTGGTCAGCCTGCCCCATGGTTTTGGTCATGCCCGCCCTGGCGTGTTGCTGGATATCGCCCGCGCTCAGTCCGGCGCCAGCGCCAACGACCTGACCGATGACCGACTGATCGATGCCCTGTCCGGCAACGCGGTGCTCAATGGCGTGCCGGTGGAAGTGGTTGCCGCATGAATGTCGGCAATGCCGAGCGCCGTGCTCGGCTTTCCGATACAATGCGCCACCGTGCCGACAAACCAGGTCGGAAAGTTCAGCCGAGGTGCTTCATGGATATCATTGAAACAATCAAAGAGCAGATCGCCAACAACACCATTCTGCTTTACATGAAAGGTTCGCCGAATGCCCCGCAGTGCGGCTTCTCGGCCAAGGCAGCGCAGTGCGTGATGGGTTGTGGCGAGAAGTTCGCTTACGTCGACATCCTGCAGAACCCGGAAATCCGCGCCAACCTGCCGAAATACGCCAACTGGCCAACCTTCCCGCAACTGTGGGTCGCGGGTGAACTGGTTGGCGGCAGCGACATCATGACCGAGATGTTCCAGAACGGTGAGCTGCAGACCCTGATCAAGGACGCCGCGGCCAAAGCTGCCGAAGCCTGATTGCCTGTTGTTGTCGAAGAGCCCCGCGATGCGGGGCTTTTTCGATTCTGTCGGGCTGAAATGCAAAAACGCCGCGCTTCGGGTAGAGGCGCGGCGTTTTCGTGTGCTGGACAGTGTGGCTTATTCGCCGTCGCCCATCTGCGATTGCAGGTAGTTTTCCAGGCCAACCTTGTCGATCAGGCCCAGTTGGGTTTCCAGCCAGTCGATGTGTTCTTCTTCGGATTCGAGGATGTCTTCCAGCATTTCACGGCTGCCGAAGTCGCCGACGGTTTCGCAGTGGGCGATGGCGGCTTTCAGGTCGATCAGGCCTTTCTGCTCGATCTTCAGGTCGCACTCGAGCATTTCCCGGGTGTGTTCGCCGATCAGCAGTTTGCCCAGGTCCTGGACGTTGGGGATGCCCTCGAGAAACAGAATCCGCTTGATCAGTTTGTCAGCGTGCTTCATCTCGTCGATGGATTCTTTGTATTCGTGCTTGCCGAGCTTATCCAGACCCCAGTCTTCATACATGCGGGCATGCAGGAAGTATTGGTTGATCGCGACCAGCTCGTTTCCGAGGATCTTGTTGAGATGCTGGATGACGCTTACGTCGCCTTTCATGGTGGGGTCCCGCCCTGTCAGAGTGTCAATGAGCGGAAGTTTGAGCCTGACAACTTTCGCTGTCAAACCTAAGTTATTGAATAATAAATAAAAATTAATCGGAATAAGAATGTTTTTAGTCCGCGTTCGATACCTAACTGTTTGAATTCTGGGCATAAAAAAACCGGACACTGGGTCCGGTTCTTCAGGAATGCGGGAAAATTATTTTTCAGGCCGCGGTGAATTCCACAGGATAGGGCAGGGCTGCGGCCTGGCTGATCTGGATCTCGGCGAGGGTTTCGCGTACTACCTGTTTGGCAACGCACGCACATTTGCCACACTGGCTGGCCACATTGGTGGCGGCGCGGACTTCCTTGTAGCTACAGCATCCTTCATAGATCGCATCGCGGATCTGTCCGTCGGTTACACCAACACAAAGACACACATACATAGAAGAAAACCATCAGGGCGTTAGGCTCGAATGAAGAGAAGCCTAATGGTAATGAGAATGCTTGTCAAAGCACTTTCTTCAAGCTGCGAAATAGAGCGACCGCCGGTAGGAAAAAGAGTCGAATCGCCATGACTCGGCGTCCCGCCCGGGGCCGTGTATGATGCTCAACCCATGTCAGGCGGATTCTCACGCCTGCGTAGTCAAATTCAACACCATCAGGAGATATCGAATGAGCGTGCTCGTTGGCAAAAAAGCCCCGGACTTCACCGTCGCCGCTGTACTGGGCAATGGCGAAATCGTCGACAGCTTCAACCTGGCTTCGGCTATCAAGGGCAAGTACGGCCTGGTGTTCTTCTACCCACTGGACTTCACCTTCGTCTGCCCGTCCGAGCTGATCGCCCTGGACCACCGCATCCCTGAGTTCCAGGCGCGCAACGTCGAAGTCATCGGCGTTTCGATCGACTCGCACTTCACCCACAACGCCTGGCGCAACACCCCGGTCAACAACGGCGGTATCGGCCCGGTCAAATACACCCTGGCCGCCGACATCTCCCACGAGATCTGCAAGGCCTATGACGTCGAGTCCGAAGGTGGCGTGGCCTTCCGTGGCGCCTTCCTGATCGACACCAACGGTGTCGTACGTTCGCAGATCGTCAACGACCTGCCGCTGGGCCGCAACATGGACGAGCTGCTGCGTCTGGTCGACGCCCTGCAATTCCACGAAGAGCACGGCGAAGTCTGCCCTGCCAACTGGAAAAAAGGCGACAAGGGCATGACCGCTTCGCCGGAAGGCGTTGCCGCTTACCTGAGCGAGAACGCTGGCAATCTGTAATCGCCAGGCATAAAAAAACCGGCCTCGATGGCCGGTTTTTTTATGCGCGGGATAACGCCTTCAATCGTTGAAGTCGTGCCAGCCGCCCATTTCCTTCCAGCGGTTGACGATGCCGCAGAACAGCTCGGCGGTCTTCTCCGTGTCGTAGCGGGCGGAGTGCGCCTCGCGTCCGTCGAAGTCGATGTCGGCGCTCTGGCAGGCCCGCGCCAGTACGGTCTGACCATAGGCCAGGCCCGCCAGGGTCGCGGTGTCGAAGCTGGAGAACGGGTGGAACGGGTTGCGCTTCATGTCGTTGCGCGCCACCGCGGCGTTGAGGAAGCCGAGGTCGAAGCTGCTGTTGTGGCCGACCAGGATCGCCCGCTTGCAGCCGTTGGCCTTCAGGGCCTTGCGTACACCGCGGAAGATGTCGGTCAGCGCCGCTTCCTCGCTCACCGCCATGCGCAGCGGGTGATCGAGCTTGATCCCGGTGAACTCCAGGGCCGCCTGTTCGATGTTGGCGCCTTCGAACGGCTCTACACGGAAGAAATAGGTGTGTTCCGGGAACAGGAAGCCCTTTTCGTCCATGCCGATGGTGACCGCGGCGATTTCCAGCAGCGCATCGGTGGCGCAGTTGAAACCGCCGGTCTCGACATCCACCACAACCGGCAGGTAGCCGCGAAACCGCTCCGCCATCGGGTGGCGCGAACCACCGCCGCCCAGACCTTCCTGGTCGTCGTCGAACTGATCGTCACTCACGCGTTGTCCTCCAGCAGGCGCCAGCGCATCTGCTCACCGGCGCGCAGCGGAACGACGGTCTGCTCGCCGAACGGCAGGCTGTCGGGGGCGGTCCAGCTTTCGCGGACCAGGGTGATGGTGTCGGTGTTCGCCGGCAGGCCATAGAAGGCCGGGCCGTGCAGGCTGGCGAAACCTTCCAGCTTGTCCAGCGCATTGCGCTGCTCGAAGGCCTCGGCGTACAGCTCGATCGCCGCGAAGGCGGTGTAGCAGCCGGCGCAGCCACAGGCGGCTTCCTTGGCGTGACGGGCATGCGGGGCCGAGTCGGTGCCGAGGAAGAACTTGCTGTTGCCGCTGGTGGCGGCGTCGAGCAGGGCGACCTGGTGGGTGTTGCGCTTGAGGATCGGCAGGCAGTAGAAGTGCGGGCGAATGCCGCCGACCAGCATGTGGTTGCGGTTGTACAGCAGGTGCTGGGCGGTGATGGTCGCGCCGACGTTGGCCGGGGCTTCCTTGACGAATTGCGCGGCATCGGCGGTGGTGATGTGTTCGAACACCACTTTCAGGGTCGGGAAGCGTTCCACCACGCGACGCAGGTGTTCGTCGATGAACAGCTTCTCGCGGTCGAACACGTCGATCTCGCTGCGCGTCACTTCACCGTGGACCAGCAGGAGCATGCCGACTTCGGCCATGGCTTCGAGGGCCGGGAAGATCTTGTCGATGCTGGTGACGCCGGAATCCGAGTTGGTGGTGGCGCCGGCCGGGTACAGCTTGGCGGCGTAGACGAAGCCACTGGCCTTGGCCGCGCGGATGTCTTCCGGCTGGGTGCGGTCGGTGAGGTACAGCACCATCAGCGGCTCGAAACGGCTGCCGGCCGGCCGGGCATCGAGGATGCGCTGGCGATAGGCGCCGGCTTCGGCGGCATTGCGTACCGGCGGCACCAGGTTGGGCATGATGATGGCGCGGGCGAAGGTGCGCGCCACGTCGCCGACGGTATGAGGCAGGACGGCTCCATCGCGAAGATGGATGTGCCAGTCATCGGGACGCAGAAGGGTCAGGCGATCGGACATTGGGCTTTCCAGGCGGTTCGAACTCTGGGCGAATGCTACCGGAAAAGCCTGTTCCGAGCACTCGCTATCAAGTTTTGCCGATGCCGTCCGATAGCCTGCAGGTAAGTCGAGAGAATTTTGTGGAGCCGCCCCGTGCGCCAGCGTTATCTAGCCCTGCTCAGCCTGTTCGCCAGCCTTCCGGCCGCCGCGCTCACGTTTCAGACGCGCGTGGAAAACATCGAGTGGAAGGTCGAAGGCGATCAGTTCGAGTGCCGACTGATCCAGCCCATTGCCGACTTCGGCAGCGGTGAGTTCGTGCGGCGCGCCGGCGAGCAGGCGACCTTCCGCCTGCGCTCGAGCAACAACGTGCTCGGTGCCGGCTCGGCGACCCTGCTGGCCGCCGCCGCGCCGTGGCAGCCGGGGCGCGGCGACATCAACCTCGGTTCGATCCGCATGGCCCGCACCGGTGTGCTGTTCAACAGCTCCCAGGGCCAGGCCAGTCGCCTGATCAACGGCCTGCTCGATGGTCGCAGCACAGTGGTGCGCAACTATGCCGGCGAGGCCGGACAGAGCATGGAAGTGCGCCTGCTGCCGGTGAAGTTCAACAAGGCCTATGCCGATTACCAGGCGTGTTCGGTCAAGCTGCTGCCGATGAACTTCGACCAGATCCGCCAGACCCGTGTCGGTTTCCCGGGCAACGGCATCGACCTGGATGCCGACGCCCGCGCGCGGCTGGACGTGCTGCTCGATTTCCTCAAGGCCGATCCCACGGTCAATCACATCGAGCTGGACGGTCACTCCGACAACAGCGGCAACCGTCTGACCAACCGCGACCTTTCTCGGCGCCGTGCCCTGGCGGTGCAGGATTACCTCAAGGCGCATGGCGTGCCGGAGGAGAACATCGTCGTGCGTTTTCACGGCGAGCGTTATCCGCTGGCGGCCAACAACTCCTCGGCCAACCGCGCGCGCAACCGCCGGGTGAACATCCAGCTGGACCGTGTCACTCCCGTGGAGAAGCCCGCCGCGGAAAAACCGGCTGAGCCCGCGGCACCGACACCGCCGCCGTCTGGCGCTCCGGCGAGTCCCGCGGCCCAGGCCCAGCCGGGCAAACCCGCGATCAAATCCTGAGTGCGACTGTCCGTCGCGCTCACGACAGTTCCTGTCGCTTTGTCGTCACAAGCTGTCGCCCCACTGTAAATTCATCGGCGGGATCGGTAGACTCTACGGTTTTCCGTACAACCCCGTGGAGTGATGGCATGGCGGACGTAAAAAAGGTCGTACTGGCGTATTCCGGCGGCCTTGATACTTCGGTGATTCTCAAGTGGCTGCAGGATACCTACAACTGTGAAGTGGTGACTTTCACCGCCGATCTGGGGCAGGGCGAAGAGGTCGAGCCGGCCCGCGCCAAAGCTCAGGCCATGGGCGTCAAAGAGATCTACATCGATGACCTGCGCGAAGAGTTCGTGCGAGACTTCGTGTTCCCGATGTTCCGCGCCAACACCGTCTACGAAGGCGAGTACCTGCTGGGTACTTCCATCGCCCGTCCGCTGATCGCCAAGCGTCTTATCGAAATCGCCAACGAAACCGGCGCCGATGCCATTTCCCACGGCGCCACCGGCAAGGGCAACGACCAGGTCCGCTTCGAGCTGGGCGCCTATGCGCTGAAGCCGGGCGTCAAGGTCATCGCGCCATGGCGCGAGTGGGACCTGCTGTCCCGCGAGAAGCTGATGGATTACGCCGAGAAGCACGGCATCCCGATCGAGCGTCACGGCAAGAAGAAGTCGCCGTACTCGATGGACGCCAACCTGCTGCACATCTCCTACGAGGGCGGTGTCCTGGAAGATACCTGGACCGAGCACGAGGAAGACATGTGGCGCTGGAGCGTTTCCCCGGAAAACGCCCCGGACCAGGCAACCTACCTGGAACTGACCTACCGCAACGGTGACATCGTCGCCATCGACGGCGTCGAGATGAGCCCGGCCACCGTCCTCGCCGAGCTGAACCGCATTGGCGGCGCCAACGGCATCGGCCGTCTGGACATCGTCGAGAACCGTTACGTCGGCATGAAGTCCCGTGGCTGCTACGAGACCCCTGGCGGCACCATCATGCTCAAGGCCCACCGCGCCATCGAGTCGATCACCCTGGACCGCGAAGTCGCTCACCTGAAGGATGAGCTGATGCCGAAGTACGCCAGCCTGATCTACACCGGCTACTGGTGGAGCCCTGAGCGTCTGATGCTGCAACAGATGATCGACGCTTCCCAGGTCAACGTGAATGGCGTGGTACGCCTGAAGCTGTACAAGGGCAACGTCATCGTCACTGGCCGCAAGTCCGACGATTCGCTGTTCGACGCCAACATCGCGACCTTCGAGGAAGATGGCGGCGCCTACAACCAGGCCGACGCCGCGGGCTTCATCAAGCTCAACGCCCTGCGCATGCGCATTGCCGCGAGCAAGGGCCGTTCGCCGCTCTGATTCGGCGGCGTCACTGAAAAAACCCGGCATCGATGCCGGGTTTTTTTATTCGCGGATCGGCGGGGAATGATTTTGTGGCGTCTCGGCGACGATGCTGATGCGTTTCCCCGTTTCCAGATTGTGCAGCGTCAGTGTTCCCGTCGTGGTGTTCTGTAGGGCATGTCGCGCGATAACTTCCAGAAGCGCTTGTGAACCGGGGCCGGATAGCGTCACCGTGGCCAGTGTTGTTGCGTGTGAAAACGGAAGTGCAAGTGTCGGAGAACTTTCCAGGTTGCGTGTATTCGCTGGCGGGAATGAAGTTGCCGTTGTTTCCGTTGTCGTGTTTTCCGCTGCTTGATCCTCCGGGCCATAAAGACTTTTGGTGTTGAAGTTCAGGGTAAGAAAAAACAGCAATGTCAGAAACGGCGGAAAGCCAACCAGGAACCAGGTGTAGATACTCTGGCTGCTTTCATCCAGAAACGGCAGCGACGCCAGCGCCGACGCTTCGATGATTCCGGCGAAGATGGCGATGATGGTCAGTGGGCTCTTCGGTTCTGAGCTGCTCATGGGCGGTGTTCTCTGCGCTGTCGCGCGTCTGCTCGAGGCTAACTGGGCCTTGCGGTCCGGGGGCTTTGCCGGGAGTCTGGCGCACAATGCGCGGGCTCATCACCGGGTGATGGCTCTTGCCGAGGAAGTTTTTCGGGGGGCGCCTTGGGATCGCAGGCGACAGGTGCCAGGTGGATCGGACTTGTTTCGTGCTTATTAGGGAAATTTCCTTCAAGTAGTCAGTCGTTATTCGTAGCGATATTTTTGATGTGCATGGCTAGCATCCTTTGATGCCTTGGTTGCTTCGCTCAAGGCGCGCGAGAACGGTCAAACAAAACAGCCTGTAGGAATATTCTGTAAGAGCATTCCCTTATTTATGTAGTACTTGTCTTTGCGTGCAAGTGTTCACCACAGACATCATGCATTGCACGGACTGACTGGGCTATTGTTGCGGGCCTCTAATAAGTCGAATAGTTAATAATGGATCTTGCCCATGAATAAAGTGCTGATCGTCGATGACCATCCGGTCATTCGCTTGGCCGTACGCATGCTGATGGACCGGCATGGTTATGAAGTGATTGGGGAAACGGACAACGGTGTGGATGCGCTGCAGCTGGCGCGGGAGCATCTGCCGGATATCGTCATTCTGGATATCGGGATTCCCAAGCTCGATGGTCTGGAAGTCATTGGCCGGCTGACGGCCAACGGCATCGTCATCAAGGTCCTGGTGCTTACCTCGCAGGCGCCGGGGCATTTCTCCATGCGCTGCATGCAGGCGGGTGCGGCAGGCTACGTGTGCAAGCAGCAGGACCTCACCGAACTGCTCAGTGCGATCAAGGCGGTGCTGTCCGGCTACAGTTACTTCCCCAACCAGGCGTTGCATTCGGTGCGTTCGAACCTGGGCGGATCCAGCGAGGCGGATATGGTCGGACGCTTGTCCGGAAGGGAGATGATGGTGTTGCAGCAACTGGCCCGCGGTAAATCCAACAAGGAGATCGCCGATGGCATGTTTCTCAGCAACAAGACGGTAAGTACCTACAAGACGCGCCTGTTGCTCAAACTCAATGCCCGCTCACTGGTCGACCTGATCGAACTGGCGCAACGCAACGGTCTGGTCTGATGTCGGCACAAAACGCAAAAAGCCTCCCGTAATGGAGGCTTTTGTTTTTTCAGGCCCATGACGTTTCAAAGATCGAAGTCGTAATCAGCCAGTTGCTTTTGCAAACGGCGCTCTTCCAGCAGATTGTCGATGGTACGACGCTTGCTCAGGTTGGTTTTCGCCGCTTCTACGGGAGTATCGGAAGCAAACTCTTCAGGCGCTGCGGATTCATCATCAATATCAAGGTCTTCTTTATCAGTGCTCATGTGTCACTCCGTTCCAAGAGGGCCATTGGCGCCCCTTATAACGATATTCCAGACACGGGTAAAAAAGATTTTTTCAATCAATGGGGCAGGATTTCCCTATTTCGTCAATCGTCGGAGGTCTTCTGCTTGTATTCGCACAAGTCCTCGATCCGACAACTTCCACAGCGTGGCTTGCGGGCCTGGCAAACATAGCGTCCGTGCAGGATCAGCCAGTGGTGGGCGTCCAGCAGATAGGCCTTGGGCACGAACTTCAACAATGCCTTTTCCACGTCGACGACATTCTTCCCGGGGGCGATTCCGGTGCGGTTGCTGACGCGGAAAATGTGTGTATCCACCGCCATGGTCAATTGCCGGAAGGCTGTGTTGAGGACGACGTTGGCGGTCTTGCGTCCTACCCCGGGGAGGGCTTCCAGCGCCTCGCGGGTTTCCGGGACCTGACTATCGTGCTGCTCGACGAGGATGCGGCAGGTCTCGATGACGTTCTTCGCCTTGCTGTTGTACAGGCCGATGGTCTTGATGTACTCGGACAGGCCTTCCACGCCCAGGGCATGGATGGCCGCCGGGGTGTTGGCCACCGGGAACAGTTTCGCGGTGGCCTTGTTGACCCCGACGTCGGTGGCTTGTGCCGAGAGGATCACGGCGATCAGCAACTCGAAGGGTGAGCTGTAGGCCAGTTCGGTTTTGGGTTCGGGATTGTCTTCATGCAGCCGGCGGAAAATCTCCAGGCGTTTGGCGGCGTTCATTGATCAGCGGTTTCCTTCACGGTCTTGGGTGGCCTGTTGCGACAGGCTCGATTGATCAGGGCCAGCAGCAGGCCGAGCAGCAGCAGGGCGCCCGGAGCGAGGCTGGCGAGACGCAGGCCGGTGCTGGCCGGCCCGCCGGTAAATGAGAGGTGCAGTGTGCCGCTGGCCAGCAGTTCGCGGCTGCTCCCCAGCAGCAGGAACAGCGCGCTGTAGCCACCCAGCAGGATGGCCACGCGTCGCCACTGCGCGGCGTTGCCGAGGCTTTGTTCGAACAGCAGGCAGCTCACGGCGATGAGTTCCGGGTAGATGCCCAGCGCCTGGCGCAACTCAAGGGCCCAGGCTTGCAGGGCCAGGGTCTGGCAGGTGACCACCAGGGCGGCCAGCAGAATATTGGCGAGCCCGTTGCAGGTCGGATCCAGGCGGCCGCGCAGCGGAGTCATCAGGCCGCGATGGATGCCGATCGCCAGTACGCTGAGCAACGTCATGCTGGCGCCCTGGACCAGCGTCTGGCTTGCGCCCAGCAGCGGCGCCAGGCTCAGGGCGGCGAGCCAGGATCTATTCATGGCTGCCAGCCTCCGTCAGCCACAGCCGCGCATGCTCGTCGAAGTAGCGCAGGGCGTCCTGGATCGCCTGGATCACCGCCCGCGAGGTCACGCTGGCTCCGGCCAGTTGATCGAACTGGCCGTTGTCGCGCTTCAGCGCCCAGGCGCCTTCCGGGGTATTGCCCTGGCTGCGGCCGTTGAAGGCCAGCAGCCAGGAATTGCCCGGCTCCGCCAGACGCGCGCCCAGGCCTGGGGTCTCCTGTTGCTGCAACACCCGGCTGGCGAGCAGGCGGCCTTCGCGGTCGATGGCGACCAGCAGGTCGATCGGGCCCCCGTAACCCTGGAAACGGCTATGCAGCACCACCGCACTGGGGCGGTCCCGCAGTGTGGCGAGATAGCCGGCCTGCAGGCGGCTGTGCGGCAATTGGGGATCGGGCAGGGTCAGTGGCTGTTGCAGTGGCTGGTTGTCGTAGCTGCCTTCGGGTAGCACGCTGAGCCAGGTGCGGGCCTGCAAGCGCTGCTCTGCCGCGCTGATCCGCGGCGCGCAATAGCGCTGCCAGGCAACGCTGACACTCACCGCCAACACGGCGAGGAGCAGCACCAGCAACAGTCCACGATGCTTCATGTCGCCTCCGTTTGCCGACGTTCGCCCCAGCGATCCAGCGCCGGCACGCAGAGGTTCATCAGCAGCACGGCGAAGGCCATGCCGTCGGGATAGTTGCCCCAGGTGCGGAGCAGGTAGACCAGCACGCCGACGCCAGCGCCGAACAGCAGGCGGCCCCCTGGGGTTTTCGCGCCGCTGACCGGCTCGGTGACGATGAAGAAGGCGCCGAGCAGGGTCGAGCCGGCCAGCAGGTGCAGGAGCGGCGAACCGTTGGAGTCGGAGCCCGATCCGTTCCAGCAGAACAGGCTGATGAGGAACAGGCTGCCCAGCATCGCCAGCGGTGCGTGCCAACTGATCACCTTGCGTTGCAGGAGGAACAGGCCGCCCGCGAGAAAGGCGAGACTGGCCCATTCGCTACCGCGCCCGGCGAAATGGCCGAAGCCGGGGTGACTGGCGAACAGTTCATCGATGGTCAGGCTGCGGTTCTGCCGCAGACCGTCGAGCACGGTGGCCTGGGCCCAGGCGTCGGGTCGCTCGCCGAGGCCGAACAGGGCATCGAGGCTGTGACCGAGATCCGGCGCTTGTGGCGCTGGCCAGTGGGTCATCTGCAAGGGGAAGGACAGCAGCACCACGGCATAGCCGAGCATCGCCGGGTTGAACGGGTTGCGCCCGACTCCGCCGTACAGCTGCTTGCCAAGGGCGATGGCGCTGCTGGCGGCGATCAGGGGCAACCACCACGGCGTTTGGGCGGGCAGGGCGATGGCCAGCAGGGCCGCACTGACCAGTGCGCTGCCGTCATTCAGTGCTGGCCGTACCGGGCGCTGGCGCAGTCGCAGCAGCGCGGCTTCGGTCAACAGCGCGCCGGTGGCGGTGAGCAGCAGATTGAACAGAACGCCCCAGCCGTAAATCCAGAACAGCGCCAGAAAACCGGGCAGACAGGCCAGCAACACCAGTTGCATGGCGCTGCGCAGGCGAACGTCGGTATCAACCGCGGACATGGCCGTCGACCGGTTGCAGGGCGTCGATGCGTTGAATCAGATTCATGATGTGAACAATCCGTTGAACCCGAGAAAAGCCATGGCCATGATCCCGGCACTCATCAGCTCGATGGGCAGGCCGCGGAAGGCCAGGGGGACATCGTCATGCTGGCTGCGCTGGCGCAGATCATCGAACAGTGCCAGCACCAGCCAGAAACCCAGGCCGCTGCCGAGTCCGACCAGTAGCGCATGGAGCACACCGCGGTCTTCGTCACTCAACTGCAGGCATAGCCCCAGCAGCGCGGCATTGCCACTGAGCAGCGGCTGGAGGCCGTCGAAGCGCCAGTGTTTCAGGGCGCGGCGCAGCCCCGCGAGAATCGGCGCGGCGCTCAGCACGCCCAGGGGCAGGAAGACGAACAGACGCAGGTAGTCGAGTTGCAGCGGGCGCAGGCCGTACTGGTAGAGCAGTTGCCCGAGCGTGCTGACCAGCAGCATCGCCACCAGCGTGGCCAGCCCCAGCGCGTGGACCCGGGGCCGGGTCGGCGCGGCGTCCTCGCGCAACAACGGATCGAGCGCCAACGTGTGCTGCAGGACGATGTTGTTGATCAGGGCTGCGCCGATCAGCGCGAGGATCAGTTCGGTCATGACGGTGCCAGCGGCAAGGTGCAGGAGGCCATTATCCGGCAATGACGAGGCAATGAGAACGCCCCGGCGGATGAGGCCGGGGCGTCGGGCTTACTTGATGCGCTGACCCGGCTTGGCGCCGCTGTCAGGGCTGAGCAGGTAGATTTCCTCACCACCAGGGCCGGCGGCCATGACCATCCCCTCGGAAACGCCGAAACGCATTTTCCGTGGCTTGAGGTTGGCGATCATCATGGTCAGGCGACCTTCCAGCTTGGCCGGGTCCGGGTACGCCGACTTGATCCCGGAGAACACGTTGCGCTGCTCGTCACCGATGTCCAGGGTCAGGCGCAGCAGCTTGTCGGCACCTTCCACGGCTTCGGCCTTGAGGATCAGGGCGACGCGCAGGTCGACCGCGGCGAAGGTATCGAACTCGATTTCCGGCGACAGCGGATCCTTGCTCAGTTCGCCGTTGCCGGCAGGAGCCGGTGCGCTCTGGCTGGCGGCCAGGTCTTCCCGGGAGGCTTCGACCATGGCTTCGATCCTGGCCGGCTCGATACGGGTCATCAGCGCCTTGAACGGGTTCAGCTTGTGGTTTTCCAGGCGAGTCAGGTGGTCGTTCCAGGTCAGCGGCGCGACGTTGAGGAAGCCCTCGGCCTCGGCGGCCAGTACCGGCAGCACCGGCTTGAGGAAGATCACCAGTTGGCGGAACAGGTTGATGCCCTGGGCGCAGATGGCCTGGACTTCGTCCTGCTTGCCTTCCTGCTTGGCCAGCGACCACGGAGCCTTGTCGGCGATCCAGGCGTTGGCACGGTCGGCCAGGGCCATGGTTTCACGCATGGCGCGGGAGAAGTCGCGGGCCTCGTAGGCTTCGGCGATGCCCGGGGCGGCGGCGAGGAAGGCCTCGGTCAGCTCCGGCGCGGCGTCGCCGGCGACCATCACGCCATCGTTGCCCTTGTGGATGAAGCCGGCGCAACGGCTGGCGATGTTGACCACCTTGCCGACCAGGTCGGAGTTGACCTTCTGCACGAAGTCCTCGAGGTTCAGGTCGAGGTCATCGACGCCGCGGCCCAGCTTGGAGGCGTAGTAGTAGCGCAGGTATTCCGGCGCCAGGTGGTCCAGGTAGGTGCGCGCCTTGATGAAGGTGCCGCGGGACTTGGACATCTTCTGGCCGTTGACGGTCAGGTAGCCGTGCACGTTGATTGCGGTCGGCTTGCGGAAACCCGCGCCCTGGAGCATGGCGGGCCAGAACAGGGCGTGGAAGTTGACGATGTCCTTGCCGATGAAGTGGTACAGCTCGGCCGTCGAGTCCTTGTTCCAGAACGCATCGAAGTCCAGTTCGGGACGGCGCGCGCAGAGGTTCTTGAAGCTGGCCATGTAGCCGATCGGCGCATCCAGCCAGACGTAGAAGTACTTGCCCGGCTCGCCCGGGATCTCGAAGCCGAAATACGGCGCGTCACGGGAGATGTCCCATTCCTGCAGGCCGGAGTCCAGCCATTCGGCCAGCTTGTTGGCCACGGCGTCCTGCAGGGTGCCGCTGCGGGTCCACTCCTGGAGCATGGCCTGGAAGTCCGGCAGCTTGAAGAAGAAGTGCTGCGAGTCCTTCAGTACCGGGGTGGCGCCGGAAATCGCCGACTTCGGGTTCTTCAGCTCGGTCGGCGCGTAGGTGGCGCCGCATTTTTCGCAGTTGTCGCCGTACTGGTCCTCGGCCGCGCATTTCGGGCAGGTGCCCTTGATGAAGCGGTCGGCGAGGAACATTTTCTTGTCCGGGTCGAAGTACTGGGTGACCGAACGGGTGGCGATGTGACCGGCGTCGCGCAGGGCCAGGTAGATCTGGTTGGACAGTTCGCGGTTTTCTTCGGCGTGGGTCGAGTGGAAGTTGTCGAAATCGACGAGGAAGTCGGCGAAGTCGCCGGCATGTTCCTTCTGTACGCCGTCGATCAGTTGTTCCGGGGTGATGCCTTCCTTTTCCGCGCGCAGCATGATCGCCGAGCCGTGGGCGTCGTCAGCGCAGACATAGATGCACTGGTTGCCACGGTGCTTCTGGAAACGCACCCACATGTCGGTCTGGATGTACTCGAGCATGTGGCCAAGGTGGATGGAACCGTTGGCATAGGGCAGGGCACTGGTAACGAGGATCTGGCGTGGCTCGGACATGGGGGCTCGGCTACTTTAATTCGGCTATCGAGGGAAAAACGGTGATCGGCCACTATAAAGGGCTGGCAACTATTTTTCACCCCGTGGACGTCCCGGCGCTGACACACGGGTTAGCATAGCGGCCTGTTCGATCCAGTCTTTTATCGGGAGTCTCCATGAGCGCCGTCACTCGCGCAGCGGTTGAAGCCGTCCTTCGCCAATACACCGACCCTTACCTGAACCAGGACCCTGTCAGCGCCGGCTGCGTGCGCGCCATCGTCATCGAGGGCGATCGGGTCGGCGTGCTGTTGCAACTGGGGTATGCCGCCGGCCTGTTCAAGAACGGCTGGGCACAGGTGCTGCAGACCGCTATCGAAGGGCTCGACGGCGTCAGCGCCGCCAAGGTGACCATCGACTGCGTGATCGACGCGCACAAGGCCCAGGCGCAGGTGCCGGGGCTGGCCAACGTGAAGAACATCATCGCCGTGGCCTCCGGCAAGGGCGGCGTGGGCAAGTCCACCACCGCGGCCAACCTGGCCCTGGCCCTGGCCCGCGAAGGTGCGCGGGTCGGCATCCTCGACGCGGACATCTACGGCCCGAGCCAGGGCGTGATGTTCGGGATCGCCGAAGGCACCCGGCCGCAGGTCAAGGAGCAGAAGTGGTTCGTGCCGATCAAGGCCCATGGCGTGGAAGTCATGTCCATGGCCTTCCTCACCGACGACAACACGCCGATGGTCTGGCGCGGTCCGATGGTTTCCGGCGCGCTGCTGCAACTGGTGACCCAGACCGCCTGGGACGATCTCGACTACCTGGTGATCGACATGCCGCCGGGTACCGGCGACATCCAGCTGACCCTGGCGCAGAAAGTCCCGGTGGCCGGCTCGGTGATCGTCACCACGCCCCAGGACCTGGCCCTGCTCGACGCGAAGAAGGGCGTGGAGATGTTCCGCAAGGTCAACATCCCGGTGCTCGGCGTGGTGGAAAACATGGCCGTGCACATCTGCTCCAACTGCGGGCACGCCGAACACCTGTTCGGTGAGGGTGGCGGCGAAAAGCTGGCGACGCAGTATGGGGTCGAGCTGCTGGCGTCGCTGCCACTGTCGATGCTGATTCGCGAGCAGGCGGACAACGGCAAGCCGACGGCGATCGCCGAGCCGGAGAGCCAGATCGCCATGGTCTACCAGGAGCTGGCGCGCTCGGTGGGCGCGCGGCTGGTGCTGCAGGAAGCGGCGGCACCGGCGATGCCGAACATCACTGTCAGCGACGACTGAGTCCCGCGCGGGGCAGTAGGCGCGCGGCTTGCCCGCGAAAGGACCGCAACGCGGTCCCGGGGGTCGTCCGCTGCGCGATCCTTTCGCGGGCAAGCCGCGCTCCTACGGGAGGGCACCGCGCAGGCAATAAAAAACCCCGCCGAGGCGGGGTTTTTTGAAGCGCGAAACGAGGGCGATTAGCCTTCTACGCGAACTTCTTCAGCTTGCATGCCTTTCTGGCCGCGGGTAGCGACGAAAGAAACTTGCTGGCCTTCTTTCAGGCTCTTGAAGCCGTCAGCCTGGATGGCTTTGAAGTGTACGAACAGGTCGTCACCGGATTGTGGGGTGATGAAGCCGAAGCCTTTTTCATCGTTGAACCACTTGACGGTACCGGTTTGGCGATTGGACATGGTCTGTCTCCTTGGACAAAGTTGATTACGGCTCAGGAACGCCCTGGCCGGGACTGAGTGCAAAAAGACAGAAAATTCATGGATGGTTGATCGAAATCATGCATCAAGTAGAGATTCTCAGTGACAACGTGCAGCACAGTGGCGGCACCTTAACCCTTTTTTTCCAAGGTGCCAATGGTCTCGACGGCCTTTTGCGCAATTCATGACTGACGGCGGCATTCGTGGCCTCCACCGGTCCGTCCGGCGAGCGGATGCAGGCTAAATCTTTGAAGCCGGCGCGTGTCCCGGTAAGATGCGCGTCACCTTTTTCACCCCGCTATTTCAGGACCCCCGCCATGAGCATCAAATCGGACAAGTGGATTCGCCGCATGGCGCAGGAACACGGCATGATCGAGCCGTTCGTCGAGCGCCAGGTGCGCAACGACGGCAACGACAAGCTGATCTCCTTCGGTGTCTCCAGCTATGGCTACGACGTGCGCTGCGCCGACGAATTCAAGGTGTTCACCAACATCAACTCGGCCACCGTCGATCCGAAGAACTTCGACGCCGGCAGCTTCGTCGACGTCAAGAGCGATGTCTGCATCATCCCGCCGAACTCCTTCGCCCTGGCCCGTACCGTCGAGTACTTCCGCATCCCGCGCAACGTCCTGACCATCTGCCTGGGCAAGAGCACCTACGCGCGCTGCGGCATCATCGTCAACGTCACCCCGCTGGAACCGGAGTGGGAAGGTCACGTGACCCTCGAGTTCTCCAACACCACCACCCTGCCGGCGAAGATCTACGCCAACGAGGGCGTGGCGCAGATGCTTTTCCTCGAGTCCGATGAGGAGTGTGAAGTCTCCTACAAGGATCGCGGTGGCAAGTACCAGGGCCAGCGTGGCGTGACCCTGCCTCGCACCTGATACGAAGCGCCTGATCCGACGAAGCGGGGGAATTCCCCCGGCATTCGGCACTCCAACGAGATGAACCGTCCCGACGCGCACGAGGCGCGCCGGCTCTCGTCAGGAGCAGCCAATGAAACTCGACCCAACCATCAGCGCCAAGCTGGCCCTGCTGCAGCCCAACCAGATCGGGCTGCCGGCATGGTCGCTGCTGGCGCATCCGCCCATGCAGGTCGGTGGCGTGCCAGGCCAGCCCGACCCCGACACCCCGCAACCGCCGCAGCCCGGTGAAACCCCGCCCATGGAGCCGGGGGAGCCGACTCTGCCGGACGAACCACCGCCTGCCCCGGTCGCCTGATTCCGCGCGGCGACAGACCTCCGGCGACGGCCATCGGTGTTACTTCAGGTTGCCCCGCAGGAACTGCTGCAGGCGTTCGCTCTTCGGTTGGCCAAGGACTTCGGCGGGCGGGCCCTGTTCTTCCACCAGGCCCTGGTGAAGGAACATCACCTGGCTGGAGACCTGGCGAGCAAAGGCCATTTCATGGGTGACCATGATCATGGTGCGGCCTTCCTCGGCCAGCCCCTGGATCACCCGCAGCACTTCGCCGACCAGTTCCGGGTCGAGGGCCGAGGTGGGTTCGTCGAACAGCAGGACTTCCGGCTCCATGGCCAGGGCGCGGGCGATGGCGACGCGCTGCTGCTGGCCGCCGGACAGGAACGCCGGATACTGGTCGGCGACCCGCGACGCCAGGCCGACCTTGTCCAGGTAGCGCCGCGCCCGTTCCTCGGCGTCCTGCTTGCTCACCCCGAGCACCCGTCGCGGCGCCATGCAGATGTTTTCCAGCACGCTGAGGTGGCTCCACAGGTTGAAGTGCTGGAACACCATGGCCAGCCGCGTGCGCAGGCGCTGCAGCTCGTCGGCGTCGGCCACGTGCATGCCGTGGCGGTCGTGGGCCATGCGGATGTCCTTGCCATCCAGGGTCATGCGCCCGTCGTCGGGCTGTTCGAGAAAGTTGATGCAGCGCAGGAAAGTGCTCTTGCCCGAGCCGCTGGCGCCGATCAGGCTGATCACGTCGCCGGTCTTCGCCTGCAGCGAGACGCCCTTGAGCACTTTGTGCTCGCCGTAACTCTTGTGCAGGTCTTCGATGGTCAGTTTGTACACGCACGATCCCTCATGGCGACAGCAGATAACCGCTACGGTAGGCCTCGCGCCCGGCGACATGGGCAATCACCATGCCGGCGCTGGCCATGCGCCGCAGCGAGCGGGCGTAGAGCAGGCCGGCCTGGGTGTTGCGCACCGGCGTGACGCGGTCGTTCAGCGGGTCGATGACCTCGGCCACCAGTTGCCCGGCCTCCAGGTATTCGCCCGGCGCGACATGGAACACCAGCAGCCCGCCCAGCGGCGTCGCCACCGGTTCCACCGCGGCCAGCGGCGTGGCCGGGTAGAGCAGCGGCGGCAGCGGCGCCGGCTCGCCTTCGATGGCGCCGAAGCGGGTCAGGTACTGCAGGATCGCCTCGCAGTCGGCCTGGGCCAGCGGATGGCTGACATCGCCCTGGCCACGCAGCTCGACGGTCACCGAGAAGCTGCCCATGGGGATCGGGAACTGCTTGCCGAAGCGCTGTTGCAACTGCCACCAGACCAGGGTGAAGCACTCGTCGAACGACTGCCCGCCGGAGTCGGTGGCGAGCAGGCTGGCCTGCACGCCGAGGTAGCGCGACAGCGGTTCGACCTGGGCCCAGGCTTCCGGCGTGGTGTACAGGTGTTCGACGGCCTCGAAGTCGCAGTGCAGGTCGAGGACCATGTCGGCGTCGCAGGCCAGGCGCTGCAGGGTCAGGCGCTGCGACTGCAGTGGCGTGGCCGCCGGGTGGGCGTCGAGGCCGCGGCGCAGGTACTCGCGGATCAGGTCCAGGTTGTGCTGCGGGTCCTGGGTCAGGTGGTCCTCGATCTGGTCGCCGATCTGGTCGGTGAGGTCGACGAAGCGGCGGTTGAAGTTTTCGCCGCTCTGCATTTCGTAGCGGCCCAGGGGTACGTCCATCAGCACCTGTTCCAGGCCCACCGGGTTGGCCACCGGCACCAGAACGATCTCGCGGCGCAGCAGGCCCTGGGTCTCCAGCTCGGCGAGACGTTGCTTGAGGTGCCAGGCCACCAGCATGCCGGGCAGTTCGTCGGCGTGCAGCGAGGCCTGGATGTAGATCTTGCCGCCGGCGCGCGGGCCGAAGTGGAAGCTGTGGATCTGGCGGGCGATGCCGGGCACCGGGGCCAGCAGGTCGTGGGTCTTGTGATGCATGGAAAGTCCTAGTGAGCGGGGCCGAGGAAGGCCAGCCAGCGCCGTTCGGCGAGGCGGAACAGGCCGACCAGGGTGAAAGTGACGCACAGGTAGATCAGCGCCGCGATGCCGAACGACTGGAAGGTGAGGAAGGTCGCCGAGTTGGCGTCCCGCGCCACTTTCAGGATATCCGGCACGGTGGCGGTGAAGGCCACGGTGGTCGAATGCAGCATCAGGATCACCTCATTGCTGTAGAACGGCAGCGAGCGGCGCAGTGCCGACGGCATGATGATGTAAGCATAGAGTTTCCAGCCGTGCAGCCCGTACGCCCTAGCCGCCTCGATTTCGCCATGGTGCATGCTGCGGATCGCCCCGGCGAAGATCTCCGTGGTGTAGGCGCAGGTGTTCAGGGCGAAGGCGAGGATGGTGCAGTTCAGCGCATCGCGGAAGAACGCATCCAGCAGCGGTTGTTCGCGCACCGCGGCGATGCTGTAGATCCCGGTGTAGCAGATCAGCAACTGGATGTAGAGCGGCGTGCCGCGGAACAGGTAGGTGTAGAACTGTACCGGCCAGCGTATCCAGAAACGCCGCGAGACGCGGGCGATGGACAGCGGGATCGAGGCGACGAAGCCGAACGCCAGCGACGCGCTGAGCAGCCACATGGTCATCGCCAGGCCAGTGATGTTGCTGCCGTCGGTGTAGAGGAAGGCGCGCCAGTATTCCTGCAGCAGTTCGATCATCGCAGCGCCTCCCGGGTGCCGACGTTATAGCGCCGTTCCAGCCAGCGCAGGACCAGGTTCGAGGCACTGGTGATCAGCAGGTAGATCAGCGCCGCCACCACCAGGAAATAGAACAGTTGATAGGTGCTCTTGCCGGCGTCCTGCGCGGCCTTGACCAGATCGGCGAGGCCGATGATCGAAACCAGCGCGGTGGCCTTGAGCATGACCATCCAGTTGTTGCCGATGCCCGGCAGGGCGAAGCGCATCATCTGCGGGAAGACCACGAAGCGGAAGCGCTGCATGCGCTTGAGGCCATAGGCCGTGGCCGCCTCGACCTGGCCGCGCGGCACGGCGAGGATGGCGCCACGAAAGGTCTCGGTGAAATAGGCGCCGTAGATGAACCCGAGGGTGATGACGCCGGCGGCGAACGGGTCGATCTCGATGTATTCCCATTCCATGTAGTCGGTGAGGCTGGTGAGCCAGGTCTGCAGGCTGTAGAAGATCAGCAGCATCAGCACCAGGTCCGGCACGCCGCGGATCAGCGTGGTGTAGACCTGCGCCGGCAGGCGCAGCAGGCGGATCGGCGAGAGCTTGGCACTGGCGCCGATCAGGCCGAGGCCGACCGCCACCAGAAGGGACACGAAGGACAGTTTCACGGTCATCCAGGTGCCCTGCCAGAGCAGTGGGCCGAAGCCTTTCAGACTGAAGGCGGAAAGCCCGAGCAGGGCGAGCAGGTCGTCGAGCATTGACGCGAACCCCAAGGCAGAAAGAAGAAGTGCCCGCCTTTGCAGGGCGGGCACCGGTTGCGCGGTTATTTGCCGCTGTAGAGGTTCAGGTCACCGAAGTGCTTCTTCTGGATTTCGGCATAGGTGCCGTCGTCGTGTAACGCTTTGATACCTTTGTTCAGGAGCTCCTTCAGCTCGGTGTTACCTTTGCGGATGCCGACGGCGGTCTTCGATGGCAGCAGTTTGTCGTCCACCGGCTCGCTCACCTCGTAGCCCGCGCCTTTCTCGGATTTCAGGAAGCCGAGCTCGGCCTGGAGCATGTCCTGGATCGAGGCATCGAGGCGGCCGGAGAGCAGGTCGGCATAGACCTGGTCCTGGTTCTGGTAGGCCTGGGTCTTGACCCCGGCCTTGTCCAGCACGGCCTTGGCGTAGGCCTCCTGGATGGTGCCTTGCTCGTAGCCCACGGTCTTGCCCTTGAGCGAGGCCAGGTCGGCGCTCAGGCCCGAGCCTTTCTTGTAGACCAGCGAGGTTGGGCCGGAGAACAGCTCACTGGAAAAGTCGATGACTTTCTCCCGCGCGTCGGTGACGGTCATGGACGAGATCACGCCGTCGAACTTGTTGGCCTTGAGGCCCGGAATCATGCCGTCGAAGTCACTTTCGACCCATTTGCAGGTGACTTTCAGTTCCTTGCAGATGGCGTTGCCCAGATCGATATCGAAGCCCACCAGGCTGCCGTCGGCGGCCTTGGATTCGAAGGGGGCGTAGGACGGATCGACGCCGAAGCGCAGCTCTTTGTATTCCTTGGCCAAGGTACTGCCGGCAGCCAGACACAGAGCAACAGCGGAAAGCGTCAGCCATGCTTTTTTCATCGTGTAGTCCTTGAGATGCGGCGAATGTTGGAGTTGGCCGTGCACCGTTACCGGTCGCGGCCTGACCTCACAGTGATAGCAAGTTCCGCACCAGTGTGCCTGGGCCGCTGATTGTGTTGATTGACGTGGTCTTGCCGATCAAGCCGCATGCCCCGTGGCAGGGCGGCTGCGCTCGGCGCATGCGTGGTGTCGGTGCGGCCTGGGTCAAATGCTGAAACATTTGCATCGGGGGGAAGCGTTGCCGGTGCCGGGGTCGGCTGGGTAGGGTCCGGGCCTTGCGGCGTCTTTGCCGGCCTCGTCGCCGCGGCGCTGGATCTGGAGGGCACAGGAGCGTGCCCGACATGCACCCGACAAGGATCAGCCAGTGAGCGCCACCCCCGACATCCTGCAATGGTGGCTCACCGCCAATTCGCGCTTCGACGATTGCCGCACTCCCGAAGAACTGCTCGCCGAAACCGCCCGTCAGGTGCGCAGCCTGGGCTTCGAGCGCTTTGCTCATGGCCGCCGCCCGCGGCTGCCGTTCAGCCAGGCACGCACGCGCTTCAACGGCAACTATCCCGCCGACTGGCGCAACGACCCGGGCGACGGCATCAACCTGCGTCCGGGCCTGCTGATCTGGGACCGCTACGGCGAGGCCCCCGGCGACCTGCGCGAGCACGGCTATGCCAGCGGCGCCACCTGCATCCAGCGCGACGCCGAGGGTGCCTGGCAACTGCTGTGCGTGGCACGGCGCAAAGGGCCGATAAAGTCCCGGGAACTCCTGCCCCTGAAGTTGCAACTGCGCAGTTTGCTGGAGTTGCTCGACGAGCATCTGCAACGTGTCGAAGGCATTCCACCGAAAATCATCCTCAGCGAGCGGGAAACCCAGATATTGCGCTGGATCGCCGATGGCAAGTGCTCCAAGGGCATCGCCGGGATCCTGCAGCTTTCCGAACATACGGTGAACTTCCACATCAAGAGCATCCTGCGCAAGTTCGACTCGCCCAACCGCGTGCTGGCGGCCGCCCATGCCGCGGCACTGGGCCTGATCTGACGCTCCGTTCGTCATGTCGTGGCGACCGCCGGACGGCAATGTTTAGGCCTGGGTCGACCACGGCAAACGTCACTGTTGTAGAGCGATTGCGCGGCGAACGATGGCGAACTTCGTCTATCGGGAAATATTGGCAGGGATATTTCCTACAGCGTGCAACCTACCTGTTCCGGCAGTTGTTGTTGACCTCCATTGCCCCTAGTGTCTGCGCCGTGCTGTCGAGTGGACGAACAGCGAGCGAACAATCCCACCCTTTGTTCGCTCACTGTTCCCCCCCTGACATTTCGGACGGGTTCGAGACAAGCCGGCAGCTTGTCTCCTGGCACTGCCCCCGCGTGCCAGCCGTCCCGTTTTTCGCTTTCGCAATTGCTGGAGACAACCATGATTCATGACGTTGTTGTGGTCGGCAGCGGTGCTGTCGGCGCGTCCATCGCATTCGAACTGGCGAGCCGCGGGCTGAAGGTGTGCCGGGTTGGCGAGGTCAGCCGGCGCAATGCCGCCTCGCGCGCCGCGGGCGCCATGAACGGCTGTTTCGGCGAGGTGACCCGCGGCTTGCTGGCCAGCGAGCCTGGTCGCCTGAAACTGGCGATGGATATCCAGGCCAAGGGCCTCTGGGCGCACTGGAGCGAGCGCCTGAGCCGCGCCAGTGGCAATCCGACCGGCCTGCTCAGCGCCTGCGGCACCCACGTGATCCTCAATTCCGCCGGCCTGGGCGAGATCGACAGTGGCAACTACGCGGCCATCGAGCAGGCCCTGCGCGACTACCAGACCTTCTACACCCCGCTGGCGCCGGAGCAACTGGAGTGGGTCAGGGCCAACGAACTGGTGCGGCCGATGCAGGCCTTGCTGATCCCCGACGAGAACGCCATCGACGCGCCCCTGCTGCTGGACAAGCTCGACGCCGCGCTGCTCGGCTGCGGTGGCGAGATCATCGACGGCAATGCCCGCGCGGTGCTCAGCGAAGGCTGGAGCGCCACCGGCGTGGCCCTCGACGATGGCCGGCATCTGCCGGCCCGGCATGTGGTGGTGGCCGCGGGCGTGCACTCGCTGGAACTGCTCGAGGGCCTGGAGGAAATCCATCGGCACATTCCGCCGCTGTTCGCCGGCTACGGTGTGTCCATCCTCCTGCGCCAGCGGCCCGGGCAGAGCCTGCCGCGAACGGTGGTCCGCACGCCGAACCGGGCGTTCGCCTGCGGGCTGCATTGCGTCCCGCGTGGCGACGACCTGCTGTATATCGGCGCGACCAATATCCTCGCCGAGCGACCGCGCAGCCATGCCCAGGTGTCCGATGTGCAGTTTCTCCTCGATTGCGCGGTCGACCAGCTCAACCTCGATCTGCATGACGCGGCCATCGTCGATATCCAGGTCGGCAACCGGCCGATCAGCGCCGATGGCTTCCCCCTGATCGGGCCCTGCGAGTACGACGGCCTGTGGCTGGCCACCGGCACCTACCGCGACGGTCTGCACCAGTCGCCGCTGTTGGCCGGCTGGATCGCCGACCGTATCGAAGGGCTCGACAACAGCCTCGACCTGAGCTGCTTCACCCCGCTGCGCGAACCCCTGGCCGGGCTGCCGCGGGACGAGGCGGTGGCGGAAACGGTGCGGCAGATGTTCGCCACGGGCTACGAGTACCGCTGGAACATCAAACCGTACTGGATGCCGCTGCTCGATCAGGGCATGAGCGAGAACTACACGCGCCTGATCACTTCGCTGCACCCACGCTACACCCCACCGCCTGAGCTGGTGGCCTTCTCCTGGCTGTACCGCTCGATGTACGAGCGCCTGGCCCGCTACTACGAGGCCTGGTCATGATTCTCTGTGCGTTCGAACACCATCAGGCCATGGCCCTGCGCAAACTCGACGGCGCCGGGGTGTGGGATCCGCTCGGTGACCTGCGGGCCCTCACCGACAAGCACTTCAGCCCCGACCGGGCCCTCGACGCACAGCGTCTGGACAGTTTTCGCAGCGATGTGGCCGAGCGCTGCGCGCGCATTCCGCTGGGCCACATCCTCGGCTACGTCGACTTCGGCGAGCAGCGTCTGCTGGTCGGCAGCGGCACCTTCGTGCCACGCCGACAGAGCCTGGCCATGGTGCGCTGGATCGAGCGCAACCTGGCCCTGAGTCGCGAATCGACGGTCTACGACCTGTGCGCCGGGGTCGGCGCCATCGGCCTGGCGATCTGGGCTGGCAGCGCCGCGCGCACCGTCTGCGTCGACAGCGACAGCACCGCGCAAGCCTACCTGCGCCGCAATATCCAGCGTCTCGATGCGCGGCACGAAGTCAGCCCGCTGGCGGCGGACATCACCTGCCTGGAGGCTTTCGAGCACGCCCGTGGGCGCGTCGATGTGGTGGTCAGCAATCCGCCCTACGTGCCCCATGGCACCGAGTTGTTGCCCGAATGGAGCGGGCATCATCCGCCGGGTGCCATCTTCGCCGGGCAGCGGGGCGGCGAACTGATCGCCGCCAGCGCACGCCTGGCCGCGGCGCTGCTGCGCCCGGGCGGGGTGCTCCTGGTCGAGCACGGCGAGGCGCAATCGGCGCAGGTCGGCAGTCTGCTCGAAGAGCACGGCTTCCACTCGATCCGGCACTGCCACGACGACGATTTCAGCGACGCGACGGGGCCTTCCGTCTTCACCGCGGGGAGAACGGCATGAACGACTACACACGGGTGCCCGCCGGCACCGATGACAACTGGATGAACATCCGCCGCCAGCGCACCAGCGAGGCGCTGGGCAGCGCGCTGGCCGAGGGCCTCACCGGCTTCGAGGTGATCGCCCGCAACGGCAAGCAGCTGACCCTGGTGGACGGCAGCACCTGCACCGAGTTCGTTTCCTGTTCCTACCTCGGCCTGGAAAGCCATCCGGCGCTGATCCTTGCCGCCCAGGTGGCGCTGGAGCGCATCGGCGTGCACCTGTCGTCCAGCCGCGGGGCGATGAGCCCGGTGTACCTGCGCCAACTGGAGCAACTGCTCGGCGATATCTACGCCGGTTGCAGCGTCACCGTGTTCAGTTCCACCAGCAATGCCCATCTCGGCGTGCTGCCATTGCTCGGCAGCGGCGGCATGGACGGCTATGTCACCCGCGAGGGTGGGGTGATGTGGCTGGTGGACCGTACCGCCCATGCCTCGATGCAGGTACTGCGTGGCGTACTGGCGCAGTTCGGCCCGGTGCAGCGGGTCGACAGCGCTGACGGCGATGCGCTGGACGAGGCCCTTGCCCATTGCGACCGCGAGCGCCGGACCCCGGTGCTGCTGATCGATGGCGTCGGCTCGATGTCCGGCCTGCTGCCGGTGGCGGCCCTCGCCGAGCGCCTGCGCGGGCACGGCGGCTACCTGTACGTCGACGATGCCCACGGCATCTCCATCACCGGTCGCCATGGCGCCGGCTATGCCTTCGAGAACCTCGGGCATGAGCTGCCGGCCAATACCCTGATCGCCGGCTCGCTGAGCAAAGCCTTCGGTGGCGCCGGCGGCTTCATCGTGCTCAAGCCCGGGGCCAATGCCGGGCAACTGCGCGCCCTGGCCAATCCCCTGGTATTCGGTCACAGCATCCCGGTGCCGCTGATGGCGGCCAACGTCGCCGCCGCGCAGATCCACCTGTCCTCGGAGATCCAGCCGCTGCAGCAGGCGTTGTGGGGCAATCTGCGGCGTCTCGACGAGCGGGTCGGGCAGCCCCTGCTGAACAGTGGCCTGCGCGCGCCGATCCGCGGCGCGCTGTTCGACAACGAACGCCAGGGCAGCATCGCCGCCAGTGCCCTGCGCGCCTCGGGGCTGGTGGTGTTCCCGGTGTTCTACCCGATCGTCGAGAGCGGCCGCGCCTTGCTGCGCTGCGCGGTTTCGGCGACGCACAGTCCGGAGCAGATCGACTGCCTGGCACGCAAGCTCAACCTGCAACTGAGCCGGGCGCCCGGCCAACGTTGAACGCGGAGGCAGCGATATGTCAGGCATTCCTTTCGATCCGGCGTCCGCGGGCTTCCAGGACCTGCGGCCCTGTCGCGAGCAACTGGACCGGATCAACCTGCTGCTGGTCGATCTGCTCGCCGAGCGCATGACCATCTGTCGGGTCATCGCACTCATCAAGGCGCGTCGCGGCATGCCGGTCATCCAGCCGCAGCGTGTCTTGTCGACCCTGGAGCGGGTGCGCGAACTGTCGCGAACACGGCAGTTGCGCGCGGAATACCTCGAAGACCTGTTCCAGTTGATCATCGAGGAGACCTGCGACGAGGAACTGCGGGTCATGGCCGATCTGCAGCGCTCGGGCGAGGGCTGAAACATGCGCGTGCTGATCGTCGACAACTTCGATTCCTTCACCAACAACATCGCCCAGTATCTCTACGAAGTCTGCGGCGAGCAGCCGGTGGTGGTGCCCAACACCCGGCGTTTCGAACAGCTCGACCTGGCGCGCTTCGATGCCGTGGTGCTGTCGCCGGGACCGGGGCATCCGGCGCGGGCCGCCGACTTCGGGGTCTGCCGCGAGGTGCTGGAGCGCGCGACCGTGCCCCTGCTCGGGGTCTGCCTGGGCCACCAGGGCATCAACTGCTTTTTCGGCGGCAGGGTGGAGCGCGCACCGCGGCCGGTACACGGCTATCGCACGCGCATCCGCCATAGCGCCGACGACCTGTTCGCCGGCATCGAGCAGGATTTCGAGGTGGTGCGCTATCACTCGCTGGTCTGCACCGAAGTGCCGGACTGCCTGGCGATCACCGCGCGCTCGGCCTGCGGCCTGGTCATGGGCCTGGCCCATCGCGAACGGCCGATCTGGGGTGTGCAGTTCCATCCCGAATCCATCGATTCGCAGTTTGGCCAGCAGATCCTGCGCAACTTCGTTCGCCTGGTTGACGAAGGGCGCGGACAGCCCGGGCAGGAGGCGATCGCCGCAGCCCTGGCTGCCGCTGGCGGGCCAACCCGGCTGCAGGTCGATTACCAGGCGCTGGCGCCGCTGCCGGCGCCGTTTGACGCCTTCGCCAGCCAGTTTGGCGACGCTGCCGCGGCCTTCTGGCTGGACAGCGAACTGGCCGACCCGGGCCAGGCCCGCTATTCGCTGATGGGGGCCTGCGATCCGGGTTCGGCGCTGGTTTTCCGCTATGACGTCGAGCGTCGCCAACTGCGCATCGAGGGCCCCGGAGGACACAGCGTGCTGCGCGGCGATTTTTTCGCGCTGATGAGCGGCATTGTGGCGCGCCTGCGTCCCGCGAGCGGGGTGCCGGCGCCGTTTCCCTTCACCGGTGGCCTGGTGGGCTACCTGGGCTACGAGCTCAAGGCGCTGACCGGTGCGGACAACATCCATGTTTCGGACCTGCCCGACGCGCTGTTCTACCTGCCGCAGAACTTCCTGGTGTTCGATCACCATCGCGACCAGGCCTGGCTCTGCCACCTGTGGGGTGAGCGCCTGAGCCTGCGCCCGTCGCGCCAGGCCGAGCCGGGCAAGGTCCCCGAGTACTTTCCGGGGCCGGTGGCCGAGGCCGCCCTGGGACTGGCCGATTGTTCCAGCACCTACCAGGCCAAGGTGGATGCCTGCCTGCAACAGATCGTCGATGGCGAGTCCTATGAAATCTGTCTGACCAATCGCGCGCGCATGCCCTGTACCGAAGCACCGCTGCGCGTCTACCAGCGCATGCGGGCGATCAGCCCGGTGCCCTATGGTGCGTTCATCGACACGGGTGACTTCGCCATTCTCAGCGCTTCGCCGGAGACCTTCCTGCGCATCGACCGCGATGCTCGGGTCCAGTCGCGGCCGATCAAGGGCACCCGCCCGCGTGGCTGCACCCCGGAGATCGACCGGCTGCTGCGCGAAGACCTCGCCGGCTCGGCCAAGGACCGTGCGGAGAACCTGATGATCGTCGACCTGGTGCGCCACGACCTCAACGGCATCTGCGTGCCGGGAACGGTGCGGGTGCCGAAGGCTTTTGCCATCGAAAGCTATTCCTCGGTGCACCAGTTGGTCTCCACCGTGGAGGGGCGGCTGCGCGCCGACGTCGATGTCTTCGCGGCGATCCGCGCCTGTTTTCCCGGTGGTTCCATGACCGGCGCGCCGAAGCGCCGGACCATGCAGATCATCGACCGTCTGGAAGCTTCGGCGCGTGGCGTGTACGCCGGTGCCCTGGGCTGGATCGGCCTCGACGGGCACACCGAACTGAGCATCGTCATACGCACCGCGGTGCTCCGCGACGGCATCGCCTGCTTCGGCATCGGTGGCGCCATCGTCGCGGCCTCGGACCCCGAGCAGGAAATGCACGAGACGCTGGTCAAGGCCAGCGTTCCGTTCCACAGCATCAGGAGGTGAGACATGGACAAGTATCTGATCGTCGGCGGCGCCGGCATCGTCGGGCGCTTCATCGCCGGCCTGCTGGCCGACGCCGGGCATGCACCGATCGTCATCGACCGGGAGCCGGCGGGACGGGCCTTCGACCAGCGGGTCATGGATGCCATGGAGTTGCCCGAAGAGGCTCCGGAATTGCTCCAGGCCGCCACCGTGCTGATCCTGGCGCTGCCGGAGGAGGTCGCTCTGCAGGTGCTGGAGCGTTATGCGCCGCGCCTGCCTTCGCTGCGTCTGCTGATCAACACCTGCTCGGTGCAGCAGCCTTTTCAGGCCCGGGCGATACGGCTGTTGCCCCACTTGCCGTCGCTGGGGATCAACCCGATGTTTTCGCCGACCCTGGATTGTCGCGGGCGCCCGCTGCTGCTTTGCGAGCGCGAGCCTGGCGCGGCGGGCGATGACTTCGCCGGGCTGCTGCAAGCGTGCGGGATGCGGGTCAGCCGCTTGCGGCCGGACGAACATGACCGCCTGATGGCGGTATGCCAGACCCTGCCGCACGCCGCGGTGCTGGCGTTCGCCCTGGCCGTGCAGCGCAGCGAATGCGACCCGGCGCTGCTCGCGGCGCTGGCGCCGCCGCCGATGCAGGCCCTGCTCGGCCTGTGCGCGCGCATCCTCGACAACCCGCCGCAAACCTACTGGGACATCCAGCGCCACAACCGCCACGGCGCGCGGCAGCGCGAGTACCTGGCGGCGGGCCTGGATCTGCTGCATCAGTTCTGCCGCCAGGACACGCCGGACGCCTTCGTCGCCGAACTCGACGCGGTGCGCGACTACCTCGGCGCCAGCCACGACCACCACGCACGGATGTGCGCCCGGCTTTTCAGTCTGTTGAACACCACTCAGGGAGAGACCCACGATGCAGCAAGCGGCAAGCCCTCTGTTCTCGATGCTCAGAGACCGCAGCAAGGGGGCGGCGTTGCTGGTGATCATGCTGCCGGTGCTGCTGGTCACCATCGATAACACCATCCTCAATTTCGCCCTGCCACGCATCGCCGTGGCGCTCAACCCTTCCGCCGCGGCCCAACTCTGGATGATCGATGCCTACTCGCTGGTGCTGGCCGCACTGCTGGTGACCATGGGCAGCAGCGGTGATCGCTTCGGCCACCGCCGCCTGCTGTTCATCGGCTGCGGCGGCTTCGCCGTGGTGTCGCTGTTGCTGGCCCTGTCCTGGCAGGACTGGCAGTTGATCGCCGGGCGGGCCTTGCTCGGGGTGTTCGGGGCGATGATCCTGCCCGCGACCCTGGCCCTGATCCGCAGTGCTTTCGACGACCGCGAGGAGCGCCGTCTCGCCGTGGCGGTGTGGGCCACCTGCCTGACCCTTGGCTCGGCCCTGGGGCCGTTGCTCGGCGGGGTGCTGCTGCAGTTCTTCGACTGGCCGGCGGTGTTTCTGGTGGCCCTGCCGTTTCTCCTGCCGGTTCTGCTGCTGGCGCCTTCGATCAACGACACCGAGCGACAGGCGGGCGGGTCGGTGGATGTGCCGAGCATCCTGCTCAGCCTGGCGGCCATGACCTGCGTGATGCTGGCGCTCAAGCAGGCCGCCACCCGTGGTTTCGACGCCCAGGCGTTGCTGTGCCTGCTGGCGGGGGTGGCCTGGGGGCTGTCGTTCGTGCGCCGGCAGTTGCAACTGGAGCAGCCGCTGCTCGACCTGCGCCTGTTTCGGCACCGCGCGTTCAGCGTGTCGATCCTGGTCAATCTGGTGAGTCTGGGGTTGCTGGTTGGCTTCATCTTCTTCGCCACGCAACTGCTGCAACTGGTGTTCGGCCTGTCGCCGCTGGCGGCGTGCCTGATTCTGGTGCCGGGCCAGGTGCTGGCGCTCCTGGCCGGGATGGCGGTGGTCACGGTCGCCCGTCGGGTTGCGCCCAACCGCCTGATCAGCGCCTGCCTGCTGCTGGCGGCGGGGGCCTTCGCCGTGATGGCGCTGGTCGAGGCCAGCGTGCCGAGCCTGGGCATCGCCTTCCTGCTGCTGAACGTCAGCGTGGCGGCGATCACCAGCGTGTCCAATGACCTGGTGCTGTGCAGCGTGCCGGCGGAGCGGGCGGGGAGTGCCTCGTCGGTCAGCGAGACGGCGTACGAGATGGGAGTGGTGCTGGGCACCACCCTGATCGGTGGGGCGGTGGCGGCCCTCTATCGTCTGTCGCTGGTGTTGCCGGAGGGCGTGTCCGAGGAGGTGGTGCGGGCCGCCGAGACGCTGGGTGGGGCGCATGCGTTGCAAGAGGGCGGCGGCGTGCTGTCGGCGGTGAACGCCGCGTTTCGTGACGGCGTGAGCTCCACCAGCGGGGTGGTGGCGTTGGGGGTGGTGCTGTTTGCGCTGTTTACCTTGCGAGGGTTGCGTGGAACACGCATGTGACATTGGAACCCTGCCTCGCAAGGGCTGATCCTGTTGTAACCCGCGGGCGCTGGAAAAGTCCGATTCGCGTCGCCCGGACAATGACTATGGTTAGTGCAGGCAGCCGTAATGCCGGGATCGATTGTCATTGTCCAGGGAGCCTTCACCATGACGCGGTTGCCCAGAGTCCTGCTGTGGTTGTGCCTGCTCGTGCCGACGCTGGGGCTGGCCGGCGAAACCCTGGAAACCGCCGACAGCGGCACGACGGCCGACCTGCGTGTCGCCAATCGCACCCTGTTCACCTTCCGCGCCACCCTGCTCGGCGAGACGCCGGCGGTGCGCGTGCAACGCGCTGCCGCGGTCATCGATGAAGCCCTGCATGGCGACGATGAGCCGCGCGTCAGCGTCGATCCGATCTTGAACAGCCAATTGGTACTGCTGGGTGGGCGACGTGCGTTCATCGTCTCGGAGCGCGACCTGGGGCCGACCGACAGCGACACCCGCACCCTCGCGGAGCAGGCCGCGGGCAAGTTGCGCCAGGTCCTGGCGGAAACCCGCGAGGCGCGCAGCCTGCGTTTCCTGGCCAAGGCCCTGGCTTGGTCGGCGTTGGCGACGTTGCTCTATCTGGGGCTGATGAAGGCGTTGGGCCATGGCCGCAACAGATTGTCCGCACTGCTGCCCCGGTTGATGCATGACCGCACCCGGCAGATCAAGGTGGGGCAGATGCCACTGTTCGACCTGCATCATGTCTATGTGCTGATGGACGGCCTGCTGCGGCTGTTCTACTGGCTGCTGCTGTGCCTGCTCAGCTACCAGTGGCTGAGCTACGTGCTGTCGCGCTTTCCCTACACCCGGCCGTGGGGCGAAAGCCTCGACCTCTACCTGCTGGAGCTGCTGCGCTATCTGTTGAATGGCGTGCTTGAGGCGATTCCCGGCATCGTCGTCGCACTGGTGATCTTCTTCATTGCCCGTGCGTCCAGCAGCTTCTGCCGTCATCTGCTGGTGCGCCTGGCACGCCCCGGCACCCTTGGCTGGCTCACCACGGAAACCCTGCAACCGACCACGCGCCTGACTTCCCTGGCGATCTGGCTGTTCGCGCTGGTCATGGCCTATCCCTACCTGCCGGGCTCCGGCACCGATGCCTTCAAGGGCCTGTCGGTGCTGCTGGGGCTGATGATTTCCCTCGGTGCGTCCAGCGTCGTGGGGCAGGCCGCGGCGGGGCTGATCCTGACCTACTCGCGCACGCTGCGCAGCGGCGAGTACGTACGGATAGGCGACCATGAAGGTACGGTGACCGAGGTCGGGGTCTTCAACACCACCATCCGCACCGGTTTGGGCGAGGTGCTGACATTGCCCAACTCGCTGATCACCGGCTCGGTGACGCGCAACTATTCGCGGGTGGTCCAGGGGGTCGGCTACATCGTCGATACCACGGTGACCATCGGCTACGACACGCCGTGGCGGCAGGTCGAGGCGATGCTGCTGGAGGCCGCGCGGCGCACCGATGGCGTGCGCGACGATCCACCGCCACAGGTGTTCCAGACCGGTCTGTCGGACTTCTACCCGCAATACCGCCTGGTGGCCCAGGCGATACCCAGCGAGCCGCGACCGCGGGCGGAGTTGCTGAGCCTGCTGCACGCCAATATCCAGGACGTGTTCAACGAGTACGGCGTGCAGATCATGTCGCCGCATTACTACGACGATCCCGAAAAGGCCAAGTGGGTGCCACGCGAGCAGTGGTTTACCGCACCGGCGCGGGATCCGGACAAGACCTAGATGTCCGCGTCGGTTTTAGGCCGCAGCAGGCGTTGCCCCGTGGTTTATTTGCCAGGCACCAGGGTCAGGCGTTTGCTGCCATACACCCGCTCGTAGTTCTGTCCCTGCAGCGGCACGCTCTGGTACTGCCCGCGGAACCAGGCATCCAGGCCGTTGGCGAACTGCGGGCTGGCCGGGTTGCCGGACTGGCCGCTGCTGCTCAGCAACTGCAGCGGTTCGGCCTGGCCGAAATCCACCACCATGCGCTGCGCTGGCGCCAGGCTGGCCTTGAAGTCCTGACCCCAGGCGAAGGGTGAGGCGCTCAGGGTGCTGTGGTCGCCACCGCTGGCCTGGGCGCGGCGGTCGAGCTTGTCGCCGATGCCGAACAGATTGGCCACCGGCCACTGGTACTGGTGCAGCTTGCCCCACTGCCAGCCACGCCGGTCGCTGCCCAACTGCTGCTCGCCGGCGCTGATCGCCGCGGCCAGGCTGCGGGCGAGGACGGTCGGTTTGTCTTCCACCGTCGGGGTCGTGCGGTCATCCCAGAACGGGCTGTCGTCGCGGCCCAGCAGGTGGTCGGCCTGGGCCGAGTAGGACAGCCGGGCATTGGCGACGAACGCCTGCCATGCCGGGCTGGACTCCGGTCCCAACTCGTCGAGGAAGGTCAGCCGCGCACTCTGCTGCAGGAACAGCTCGTAGATGGCGGCGTCGGCGGAGGTCTGGCTCAGGCGACCGTCGAAGGCCATCAGCCGGGTATAGGCTTCGCGGGCCCTGGCCTTCTGTTCGGCGGGCAGGGCATCGATGGCCTTCTTCAGCGCCTGGGCCATGCCCGGCGCTTCGAACATCGCCTTGAGCTTGCCGGCGAACAGGGTGGTCTGGTCGTTCTGCATGGCGATCAGGCTGCGCGCGTCGTGCTTGCCGTTGCCGGCCAGTTGCGCCAGGCGCTCGGCGCGCTCCGGGTAGGACCAGCTGTTGGACAGCTGCATGCCGTAGCCCCGCGGCGCGCTGCGCTGGGCGGCATTGCCCAGCCAGCCTTGCGCCGGGTCCTGGTCGTAGGGGTGGAGCATGGCGTCGGCGTAGCCGTCCCAGTCGTAGCGGCTTTCCCAGCCCGGCGAGGGCACCAGGCCCTGGCCTTCGCGGCGGTTCGGGTAGCGACCGGTGACCTGCCAGCCGACATTGCTGGCATCGGCGATGACCATGTTCAGCGGCACCGCGCCGATCTCGCGGCTGGCCTCGAAAGCCCGTTCGACGTTGCGTGCCCGCGACAGGTCGAAGAACGCATCCAGGCTTTTGTCGCCCGCCAGGGAAGGCATCTTCAGGGCCAGGCCGAGACTGCCCTTGTCGCCGGTGAGCAGGGCGCCGTGGGCGGTTTCGTAGATCACTTCGCGCTGCGCCCCGCGACCCTTGATGAAGTAGGTCTCGTTGCGCACCCGCGCGTTCTGCCAGCGACCATCGGTTTCGTACTGCAACTGGCTGCCCTGGCGGCGCAGTTTTTCCAGGTACAGGTCCTGGTTGTCGCCCATGGCGGTGCTGCCGCTCCAGGCGAGGGCGCCGTTGAAGCCGGAGAGGATCATCGGCAGGCCCGGCAGGCTGAAGCCGGCGGCCTGGTACTTGGTGGTGCGGATCTGCACCGGGCTGAGCGCCCAGGCGCCCTGGTTGTCGCTGGCCAGCAGGCTCTTGCCGTTGCGGCTGCGTTGCGCGGTGATGGCCCAGCTGGCCGAGTTGGCGCTGCCCAGCACATTGAATGCCGCCAGTTGTTCGCTGACCGCCGCCACGGGCGCCAGGCCGCTGAGCTGGCTGGCGAGGTTCAGCCCCTTGAGCTTGGCCGCCTCGGCATCGTTGAGCGGTTCGTCCGGGTAGTTCGGCAGCAGCCAGGCGAGTTTGTCGGCGCCGACTTTCTGCGCCAGGGTCAGGGCGGCGATCTCTTCCTGCAGGTTGACCGACTGGCTGAAGCTGTACAGGGCGAAGAGCAGCGCCGAGTCCTCGGCCTTCCAGTATTCCGGCCGGTAGCCGGCCACCGGCGATGGCAGCTTGTCGCGGTAGCGGAACAGGTAGGCGTTGACCCCGCGGGCGTAGACCTCGAAGAAGCGCTTCAGGCGTGGCGAAGCGTCGCTGTAGAGCTGGTTGGCGCTCTGGCGCAGGTTGGCCGCGCGCATGAAGCGGTCGACTTCCAGCGCATCGGCGCCGGCCATCTCGGACAGGCGCCCCTGGGCCAGCAGGCGCATGCCGAGCATCTGCCCGATGCGGTCGGAGGCATGCACGTAGCCAAGGCTGAACAGGGCATCGTGGAACGAACTGCTTTCGATCAGCGGCATGCCCTGGGCATTGCGCCGTACCGAGACGTTCTGCGCCAGGCCTTTGAGCGGTTGCACCCCGACCGTGGGCGGTACGCTGTCGGCGTAGTTGCCGGTCTGGCAACCCGCCAGGCCGAGCGCGGCCGCGACGACGCCGAGGCGAAGACGGGAAAGGGAAAAGGCTGGCGAGGCCATGGCAAGGCTCCTGCAAGGGGGTGGCGGCTGAAAGGCGCTACGTTAGTGAGCGCTCGCACGCCGTGCAAGCAGGGGCGGGCGCTTTATTTTCAAAGCGCCGCGCTGGCCATGGTGCTTAGTTCTGCGGCGGATTGATCCTGTCGACCAGGGCGTAGGCGCGCTGGGTCGCCGGACGCGCCTGAATTCGCTCGAACCAGGCCTTCAGATGAGGGAAGTCGGCAAGATCCTGCTGCTGGAAGGTGTGCGGCACGATCCACGGGTAGATCGCCATGTCGGCGATGCTGTAGGCCTCGCCGGCGACGAACGGTCGGTCGCTCAGGCGTTTGTTCAGCACGCCGTACAGCCGCGCGGTTTCGTCGACGTAGCGCTTGATCGCGTAGGGCACCTTCTCCGGTGCGAAGCGATTGAAGTGATGGTTCTGCCCGGCCATCGGGCCGAGGCCGCCCATCTGCCAGAACAGCCACTGCAGGGTTTCCTGGCGGCCGCGCAGGTCCCTGGGGATGAACTGGCCGGTCTTTTCCGCGAGATAGAGCAGGATCGCGCCGGATTCGAACAACGCCAGCGGCTGGCCGTCCACGGCGTCGTTGTCGACGATGGCCGGGATGCGGTTGTTGGGGGCGATTTTCAGGAAGTCGGCGGCGAATTGCTCGCCCTTGCCGATATTGATCGGATGGATCCGGTAGGGAAGGCCGGTCTCCTCAAGGAACAGGCTGATCTTGTGGCCGTTGGGGGTGGTCCAGTAATACAGATCGATCATGAGGCGCTCCGTCAGGAGACGGCAGCAGGATGAGCGCTGCCGTCGGTCTGCCGCGCTGGCGCGCAGCGGTCGGAGCAATGGATATCACAAAGCCAGACCGCTGTTACAGGGCGGCGCGCTCAGGCGCCGTGGCACTTCTTGAATTTCTTCTCGCTGCCGCACGGGCAAGGGTCGTTGCGGCCGACATCCTTCAGCGCGTTGCGCACCGGCTCCTGTGGGCCGTGGTTGCAGTGCGGGCCATGCACGTGGCCGTGGTCATGGTGATGATGGTCGTGATCGTGGTCGTGATTGCAGTCAGGACCGTGGACGTGGGGTTGCTGGCTCATTGCGGGTTGCTCCGGGAAAAAATCGCCGGGGATTATCGCACCACTGCGCGACGAGCGCAGCCCGCCGCGCATCGCCGTTCAGGCACCGACGTAGCTCGAACAGCACTTCTTGTACTTCTGTCCACTGGCGCAGGGGCAGGCGTCGTTGCGTCCGGCCTTGAGGCCCACGGTCGGGTCGATGAAGTACCAGCGGCCCTGGTTCTGCACGAAGGCCGAGCGTTCGCGGTGGCTGTGTTCGCCGTCGAGGTCGTGCCAGCGCGCGGTGAAGGTGACGAAGGCATGCTCGGGCTGGCCGCCGAAGACCTCCGCCGATTCCACCTCCAGGCCGAGCCAGGTGCTTTGCGCGCTCCAGGCGGCGATGCTCTGCCGATCGAGGCCGGCCTGCTGCACCGGCAGGGTGGTGGCCACCAGGTAGTCCACCAGGCCCAGCACATAGGCGCTGTAGCGCGAACGCATCAGGGTCTGCGCATCCGGGGCCGGCTGGCCGGCGTGATAATGCCCGCAGCAGGCGTCCAGCAGATCGCCGCTGCCGCAGGGACAAACCGAAACACTCATCGCGTCACCACCAGTACTTGCCGAAGTTTTGCGGATTGGCCCAGAACTTGGCGTTGAGCCAGTCCGGGACCTGCTTGTAGTCGCGCAGATCGTAGGTGTACAGGCCGAGCACCTGTTCCTCGCGCTGGAAGCGTTCGTTGGCCTGCAAGGCCAGCGCGTAGAAATCGGTGTCTTCCCAGCCGCTCGCGGCGAGGTCGGCGAGCACCGCGATGCGGCTCGCGTTGAGATTGCGGATGCCGCCGAGCAGTTCCAGGCCACTGCGCTTGGCCAGGTGCTCCAGACAGTCCACCAGCAGGGCCAGGTCGTAGCGCTTGCCGGCCAGTTCGGTCGGCAACGGCCCGGGGGCGGCGACGTCGATACTGGACTGCGGGTGCGCGGCGGCGAAGGCCTCCAGGGCGGGGAAACGCGCGCCGACCAGCAACAGGCGTTGCGGCGCATGGTGTTCGAGCAGCGCCGCCAGAGCCTGTTGCGGCGTGCGCGAAGAAAAGCTGTCGGTCATCGAAGGTCCTCATCTGATCCCGCCAAGACTAGCGGGCAACCACGCCCAGGCAAAGGGGCGCCATGGCTTATTGCTGGCGGAGATGGTTTCAGCGGTCTTTACTCCCATTGATCGGTTCCCACCGAGTTCCCCCCATGGAGACGCAACAAATGAGCATAGTTCGCACAGTTTTACCTCTGGTTCTGCTGACCAGCGTTTTGACTGGTTGCGCAGGTTTGCAAAAAACCGACTGGCCGAAGTGTGCTGCCGTCGGGGGTGTAGGCGGCGCCGCGCTGGGCGCTATCGAGAGCAGCAGTTGGGCCGGCTGGGGCGCCTTGGTCGGTGGCACCATGGCCGCCGCCTATTGCTGGGTCCACGGCGATGGCGACGAAGACGGCGATGGTGTGCCGGACAGCCGCGACAAGTGCCCTGGCACCCCGCGTGGCGTACAGGTCGATGCCAACGGTTGCCCGCCTGAGCCGGCCGCGCCAGTGGTCGAGGAAGTCGTGGTGGTCAAGGAAGAAACCATCGTCATCCGCGACGTGCACTTCGCCTTCGACTCCGACAAGCTCACCGCCAGCGACAAGCAGCGCCTCAACGTCATCGCCGAGCGCCTGCGTCAGGAATCGGCGAGCGCCCGTCTGACCGTCACCGGGCATACCGACAGTGTCGGCACCGATGCCTATAACAAGCAGCTCTCCGACAAGCGAGCGCACTCGGTGGTGCGTTATCTGGTCGAAAGCGGCGTCCCGCAGGCCAGCTTCGTTTCGGTGAGCGGCATGGGTGAAAGTCAGCCTGTGGCCGACAACAGTACCGCGGATGGTCGTGCGCAGAACCGTCGTACCGAGATCAAGATCCAGCGTTGAAACCTCGCGGCCCGTGGCTTGTGAAGTGCCATGGGCCGGTCTTTACTCCTGTGTGACCGGTAATGGCCGGTAACACAGGAGGCATTTCCCCATGACCGCACTTACCAAGGTCGCGCTGCCCATGTTGCTGGCGGCGGGCCTTCTTTCAGGATGTGCAACCCACAGCGATGGCAGCGCGCCGCTCAACCAGCGGACCTGGCCGATCTGCAGCCTGCTCGGCGGCCTGCTTGGTGGCGGTCTCGGCGCCATCGAAAGTTCGGCCTGGGCTGGCGGTGGCGCGGCGGCCGGGGCGATCGCCGGTGGGTTGATCTGTTATGCCCAGGATGGCGACGAGGACGGTGATGGGGTGTTCGACCGCCGCGACCGCTGCCCGGATACGCCGGCGAACACGCCAGTGGAGCACAACGGCTGCCCGGCGCCGCAGTATCCGCCCTCGCAGAAACCCGCCGAGCCGCAAGCGACCCCTCCGGAGGTGATCACCCTGAGTGATCAGGGCAACGTGCTGTTCGCCTTCGACTCCGCTGAGCTCACGGCGGCCGCCCAGCAGCAGTTGCAGGGGCTGGTCGAGAAACTGAGCAATCCGCAGGTGCGCACCATTCGTGTGGTCGGGCACACCGACAGCCAGGGTAGCGATGCCTACAACCAGGGCCTGTCCGAGCGCCGCGCCGGCAGTGTCGCGACCTACCTGATCAATGCCGGGATCACGCCGCAGAAGGTCAGCAGCGAGGGGCGTGGCGAAAGCGATCCGGTGGCCGACAACCAGAGCGATGCCGGTCGTGCGCAGAACCGCCGGGTAGACCTGCACCTCAATTGATCGAGGGGACGCCAGCGGCTATGGTGGCAGTCTGTCTCCGGGCGGGCTGCCACGGCTGACGCGAACCATTGAAGAGGTAAGGCAATGAAAGGCTTGCTGGGATTCTTCAAGGCCCTGACCGTGGTGTTCTGGTGGGTGGTGCTGGTGAATCTGCTGATTCCCGCGGAAAAACCCTTCCATCAGATGATCAACCTGGCCGGGGCGGCGTTGCTGGGGCTGCATTTTCTCGAAGTACTGTTCTACAACGGTCGCCTGCGCGAGCGCAGTCACCGCTGGTTCGACCGCCTGCAGATCCTGCTGGTGGGCATCTTCCATATTCTTTCCATCCCCGCACCCCGCAAGGAAGTTCCGCATGCGTAAGCTGATGCTGTTGACCGCGTTGTTCAGCCCGCTGGTCCTGGCCGATTCCCTGAGCGTGGCACCGCATTCGGTGTTGCGTCTGGCGAGCAAGGCCAGTGTCGTTCACCTGGAACGCCTCGAGGTGGCGGAGGCGGCCAGCCTGGTGCTGCCGGCGAGCCTGGTGGAGCTGAAGATCGATCAACTGACGCTGGGGCGCGATGCGCGGATTTCCGTGGTATCGGCCGAAGAAACCCTGCGTATCGAAGTGGCCCGGGCGCAGTTGGCCGAAGGCAGCCTGATCAGCGCCACCGGCGCGGCGGGCAACTACGAGCGTGCGGCCAGGCCGGGGCGCAGCCTGGACCTGCGTCTGCGGCAGGTCCAGGCACCGTTGCTGTCGATCGATGCCCGCGGTGGCGCGGGTGCGCCGGGGTATGTCGGCCTCGATGGGGCCAACGGCAAGGCCGGTGGCTGCACCTGGGGTTCGGCGAGTCGCGGGGCCAATGGCGACGATGGCGGCAATGGCCATGACGGCGCCGCGGGTGGTCGGGTGCATTTGGTGGTGCCGGCCGATTATCCGGCGGAGCAGATCAAGGTGCGCCTGGAAGGCGGTGCGCCGGGCGTCGCGGGTGCGGCCGGCAAGGCGGGGCAGGGTGGTGCGAGCAAGGGCTGCCTGGTGTATCGCACCGAGGCCGGGGCCAATGGCCGGCCCGGGGCGGCCGGTCAGCCGGGGATGGCGGGGGCGGCTGGAGAACTGAGCGTCCAGCGCCTCTGATCTTCTTTGTTCTCGATGGCCTCATCGCTTGCCAGCGATGAGGCCATCGAGTCAGAAAGACAACCTCGAGGTCGCCACCAGCACCACGGCAATCCCCAGCAGCAGATTGATCCCCACCAACCGGCGAATCCGTCCCAGCACCGCGGCGCCCGCGGCCCAGTCACCGGCTTCCACCGCCTTGCGCAATTCCGGCAGCAGCAGGCTCTGGATCCGCATGAACAGGGCGAACATCGCGATCCCGCCGCCAATCATCACCTGCACATGCCGCGGTGCGCTGTCCAGCGTGCCGAAGTGCATGTGCAGCATGCCGACGCCACTGATCGCCAGGACGAGGATCGCGATCCACACCCAGCTGAAAAAACGCGGAAACACTTCCAGCCACAACTGCAGGCGGGCGGGGCCTTCGAGGACGCTGGCGGCCGCCGGGCGCAGGACCATCCAGGCGAAGAACATGCCGCCGACCCAGACCAGGGCGGCCAGGACATGCAGGCTGTAGGGAAGGGCAAAGGCGGTCATCGGGCACTCCGTTCGGCGCAAAGGACAATAGCGGGGTATGATAGCCGGCTCATCGAAAACACTGAAAATATATCCAGCCCTCCGCGGGCGCCCGAGACCATGATCAGCAACGAACTCAAGTCCCAGATTCAGGGCGCCTATTCGCGTTTCCTCGAAGCCAAGAGCCTCAAGCCGCGCTATGGCCAGCGCCTGATGATCGCCGAAGTCGCCAAGGTGCTCGGCGACATCGACGTCGACGACGAAGGCCGGCGCAGCGGCGATCCCGCGGTGGTCGCGGTGGAGGCCGGCACCGGTACTGGCAAGACCGTGGCCTACAGCCTGGCCTCGATCCCCGCGGCCAAGGCCGCCGGCAAGCGCCTGGTGATCGCCACCGCCACCGTCGCCCTGCAGGAACAGATCGTGTTCAAGGACCTGCCGGACCTGATGCGCAACAGCGGCCTGAACTTCAGCTTCGCCCTGGCCAAGGGCCGCGGTCGCTACCTGTGCCTGTCCAAGCTCGACCTGCTGCTGCAGGAAGGCCACGCGCAGAGCGCCACCGCGCAGTTGTTCGAGGAGGAAGGCTTCAAGATCGAGGTGGACGAGGCCAGCCAGAAGCTGTTCAACAGCATGATCGAAAAGCTCGCCGGCAACCGCTGGGACGGCGATCGCGACAGTTGGTCCACCGCCCTCGAAGACCAGGACTGGGCGCGGGTCACCACCGACCACAGCCAGTGCACCGGGCGCCATTGCCCGAACTTCGGCCAGTGCACCTTCTATAAGGCCCGCGAGGGCATGGGCAAGGTCGACGTGATCGTCACCAACCACGACATGGTCCTCGCCGACCTGGCCCTGGGTGGCGGCGCCGTGCTGCCGGACCCGCGCGACACCATCTACGTGTTCGACGAAGGCCATCACCTGCCGGACAAGGCCATTGGCCACTTCGCCCACTACAGCCGCCTGCGTTCCACCGCCGACTGGCTGGAACAGACCGCGAAGAACCTGACCAAGCTGCTGGCCCAGCACCCGCTGCCGGGCGACCTGGGCAAGTACATCGAACAGGTGCCGGAGCTGGCACGGGAGATCAAGACCCACCAGCAGTTCATGTTCAGCGCCTGCGAGCAGGTCGCCGACTTCCGTCCCAGCGAGGACATGGAGGGCCGCGAGCGTCCTCGTCACCGCTTCGTCGGTGGCGTGGTGCCGGAGCATATCCGCGAGATCGGCATCGAACTGAAGAAGGGGTTCGCCCGCCTCAACGACCTGTTCACCCGTCTCGCCGACCTGCTCAAGGAAGGCATGGACGGCGAGGTCAACATCGGTATCGCCAGCCATCAGGCCGAGGAATGGTATCCGCTGTTCGGCACCCTGCTGACCCGGGCCCAGGGCAACTGGGAACTGTGGACCGCGTTCACCGCCGAAGACCCGGAAGACAGCCCGCCGATGGCGCGCTGGCTGACCCTGGCCGAGAGCGGGGCGCTGTTCGACATCGAAGTCAACGCCAGCCCGATCCTGGCCGCCGAGATGCTCCGGCGCAATCTGTGGAGCGTCGCCCACGGTGCTCTGGTGACCTCCGCGACCCTGACCGCGCTGGGGACCTTCGATCGTTTCCGCATGCGCTCGGGCCTGCCCAAGGCAGCGATCACCGCGGTGGTGCCGAGCCCGTTCCACCATACCGATGCCGGCGTGCTGCGGGTGCCCGACCTGCGCGCCGACCCGCGCGATGCCGCCGCCCACACCGCGGCGATCATTCGCGACCTGCCGGACCTGGTGGAAGGCTCGCGCGGGTCGCTGGTGCTGTTCTCCTCGCGCAAGCAGATGCAGGACGTGTTCGACGGCCTCGACCGCGACTGGCGCCGGCAGGTCTTCATCCAGGGCAACCTGTCCAAGCAGGAAACCCTCAACAAGCACAAGGCGCGGGTCGACGGCGGTGAGTCCAGCGTGCTGTTCGGTCTGGCCAGTTTCGCCGAGGGCGTCGACCTGCCGGGTGCCTACTGCGAACACGTGGTCATCGCCAAGATCCCCTTCGCCGTGCCGGATGATCCGGTGGAGGCGGCGCTGGCCGAGTGGATCGAGGCCAGGGGCGGCAATCCGTTCATGGAGATCGCCGTGCCGGATGCCTCGCTCAAGTTGATCCAGGCCTGCGGTCGGCTGCTGCGGACCGAAGAGGACCGCGGGACCATCACCCTGCTGGATCGCCGGGTGGTCACTCAGCGTTATGGCAAGGCTATTCTCAATGCGCTGCCGCCGTTCAGGCGGGAAATCTCTTAGTCTTCCGGGCCTGCTTTGCAGGCCTTCGCGGGCAAGCCACGCTCCTACAGAAGACGCGCGCGTTTCGTAGGCGCGCGGCTTGCCCGCGAAAGGACCGCAACGCGGTCCCGAATTCGTTGTCTACTCGTCGGAATCAAGGCCGAACCCGGCCCTCTCAAGGAGAACCACACCCCCATGCTGCGCCGTACCCTGCCTGCCGTTATCGCACTGTTGATCAGCCAGCCCCTGCTGGCCGGGCAACAGACGCTGTTCAACTTCGTGCGTCCGACCTCGGTGGTCACGGTGGCGACCGGGGATGCCAGCCTGCCGCAGTACAACGCGGAGCAGACGGCCGAAGGCGAGGTGCTGCGGCGGGTGGTGTTCAACCCGGCGCAGCGGCCGAACCTGCGCATGAGTCCGCAGGCTGGCGTGTGGGACTGGTCGGCGCAGAAGGCCCTGACCCTGCGCCTGCAAAGCGGCATGGACTGGGCCCTGACCGTCGATGTCAGTATCGAGAGCGCCGACGGCAAGACCCTCACCAGCCGCATCGACCTGCCCGCCGGTCCGGCGCAGACCGTGGTGGTTCCGCTGCAGGCCAGCTCGCCGCTGAGCCAGGGCATGCGCGCCGGCCCGCCGATGCCCTGGACCTTCGAAGGCCAGCGTGTGCTGGTCGGCAGCAGCAGCGGTGAGCTGGACTTGAGTCGGGTCAGCGCCGTGACCCTGTCGATGAACCAGCCGAATGTCGCCCAGAGCGTGCTGATCGAACGGATCAACGTGCAGGACGACGATCGCCTGCAAAAGGCCGCCTACGCCGGGCTGATCGATGGCTACGGCCAGTTCTCCCGTGGTCGCTGGCCGGAAAAGGTCGGCAGCGACGAACAACTGAAGAGCGCCGCGGCCAGGGAGCAGCAACAGCTGAAGACCTGGCTGGCCGAGCGCCAGAAGCAGCCACTGGACCGCTTCGGCGGCTGGACCGGCGGGCAGACCTTCGATGCCAAGGGCTTCTTTCGCACGGTCAAGCGCGATGACCGCTGGTACCTGGTGACTCCGGAAGGCCATCCGTTCTACTCCCTGGGGGTCAACGCGGTGAACGACGAGCCGGGCCGCACCTACGTGGCCGGCCGCGAGCAGATGTTCAGCGAACTGCCAGCCGCGGATTCGCCCCTGGCGACCTTCTACGGCGAGGGCAACAACAACGACGGCAATGCCTCGTCGCGGGGGCGCGCCTTCAATCAGGGCCGCTGGTTCGACTTCTATGCCGCCAACCTCGAACGTGGCCATGGCCAGCCCTGCGCAAAACCGGCCGCGGAACAGCCAACCGCGCCTTGCCCGGTGCCGGCCTTCGACGCCGCGCGCTGGCAGAGCCACAGCCTCGATCGGCTGCAGGCCTGGGGCTTCAACACCCTCGGCAACTGGAGCGAGGCCAGCCTGGGCCAGGCGCAGCGGGTGCCCTATACCCTGCCGCTGGCCATCGTCGGCGACTACGCCAGCATCAGCACCGGCATGGACTGGTGGGGCGCCATGCCCGACCCGTTCGACCCGCGCTTCGCCATGGCCACCGAGCGTGCCGTGGCCATCGCCGCCCGCGACCACCGCGACGATCCCTGGCTGATCGGTTACTTCGCCGACAACGAACTGGCCTGGGCCGCGCCCGGCGACGATCCCAGGTCGCGCTACGGCCTGGCCTACGGCACCCTGCGCCTGACCACCGACGTGCCGGCCAAACGGGCCTTCCTCAAGCAGTTGCGCGACAAGTACCGCAACCAGGAGGGCCTGTCCAAGGCCTGGGGGATCCAGCTCACGGCCTGGGAACTGATGGAGGATCCAGGCTTCGAACCGCCGCTGCCGAGCGCCGAGCACCCGCAGATCGAAGAGGATTTCAAGCACTTCCAGCGCTCGTTCGCCGACGCCTATTTCAAGACGATCTCCGATGCGCTCAAGTGGCACGCGCCGAATCACCTGCTGCTCGGTGGCCGCTTCGCCGTCACCACACCGGAAGCGGTGGCGGCCTGCGCCCAGTATTGCGACGTGCTGAGCTTCAACTTCTATACGCCCAAGCCCCAGGACGGCTACGACTTCGCCCGGTTGCGCGCGCTGGACAAGCCGATCCTGGTCTCCGAGTTCCATTTCGGCTCCCGCGATCGCGGGCCGTTCTGGCCGGGACCGATGGAGGTCGCCCGCGAGGAAGACCGCGGCCCCGCCTATGCGGCCTTCCTCAAGGCAGCCCTGGCCGAGCCGGCGATCGTCGGCGCGCACTGGTTCCAGTTCTTCGACCAGCCGGCCAGCGGGCGCCTGCTGGATGGCGAGAATGGTCATTTCGGCTTGGTGGCCATCACCGATCTGCCCTACCAGGGCTTCATCGAGCAGGTGCGCAAAGCCAACCTGCAGGTGGAGAAAGCTATCGTCGGTACGCCGCCGGCACCTCGTGAGGCGAAGAGTGAAGCGGTCAAACCCTGAATCCCAGATGAATAAAGACGCGGTCTGACCCGCGTCTGTTCCCAAATCCCTCGCGGGCTGAAACAATGCCCGCCACTTTCCAGACAGGTTGCGCAGGAGTCGCCGGGTGCAGATTCAGGGTCATTTCGAGCTCGAGTTCGAGGCGGTACGCGAGGCCTTCGCGGCCCTCTTCGACGATCCCCAGGAACGCGGCGCGGCGTTGTGCATCCAGGTCGGTGGCGAAACCGTGCTGGACCTCTGGGCCGGCAGCGCCGACAAGGACGGCCAGGAGGCGTGGCACAGCGACACCATCGCCAACCTGTTTTCCTGTACCAAACCTTTCGCCGCGGTTACCGCCCTGCAACTGGTGGGCGAAGGCAAGCTGCAACTGGATGCGCCGGTGGCCCGCTACTGGCCCGAGTTCGCCCAGGCCGGCAAGGAAGCGGTGACCCTGCGTCAGTTGCTCTGCCACCAGGCCGGTCTGCCGGCGATCCGCGAGTTGCTGCCCGCCGAAGCGCTGTACGACTGGCAGGCCATGACCGACGCGCTGGCCGCCGAAGCGCCGTGGTGGACGCCGGGTACCGCCCATGGCTACGCGGCAATCACCTATGGCTGGCTGGTCGGCGAGCTGATCCGCCGTGTCGATGGTCGCGGTCCGGGGGAGTCCATCGTCGCGCGCACGGCCAAACCCCTGGGGCTGGATTTCCATATCGGTCTGGACGACGCGGAGTTCCACCGTGTCGCCCACATCGCCCGGGGCAAGGGCAACCTTGGCGACGAAGCGGCGCAGCGCCTGTTGCAGGTGACCATGCGCGAACCCGAGGCCCTGTCGACCCGCGCCTTCACCAACCCGCCGGCGATCCTCACCAGCACCAACAAGCCGGAATGGCGCCGCATGCAGCAACCCGCGGCCAATGGCCACGGCAACGCCCGCAGCCTCGCTGGTTTCTACGCCGGCCTGCTCGACGGCAGCCTGCTGGAGTCGGAACTGCTTGACGAACTGACCCGCGAGCACAGCCTGGGCGACGACAAGACCCTGCTGACCCGCACCCGTTTCGGCCTGGGCTGCATGCTCGACCAGCCGGACGTGGCCAACGCTACCTTCGGCCTCGGTGCCCGTGCCTTCGGTCACCCGGGGGCCGGCGGATCGGTGGGCTTCGCCGACCCGGAGCACGATGTCGCCTTCGGTTTCGTCACCAATACGATGGGCCCTTACGTCCTCATGGACCCTCGCGCGCAGAAACTGGTGCGGGTCCTGGCAAGCTGCCTTTGATCGGTTGCCGCTGTGCGCGGCGCCGTCATTGGCTATTCTGCAACCACTTTGTTCGTATTTTTTCTTTCATTTTCATGGTGTATCGCTGATGTCTTCACATAAAACCTTAGCTCTCGCTCTGTGCCTGGCCATCACTGGTTGCGCCCAGCATCCCCAGAACGATAGCGCCGCCGGCGGTAGCAGTTGGTGGCCGTTCGGCTCGGACAAGGTGGCCGACCAGGACGTGAAGGATGCCGTGAACGAGAAGGTGGCCAAGGTCGAAGCCAAGTCGGAAGCCAAGTCCGAAGGCGGTAACTGGTGGTGGCCGTTTGGTGGCAGCGACGACAAGGCCGCCGCGAAGACCGCCGCGGTACCGAAGATCGACGTCAAGGCGACCCAGGCCTGGCTGGACAGCTACGAGCCGAAGCTGCGCGAGGCGATCAAGGACAGCAAGCTGGAACTGGAACGCCGCGAAGACGTGCTGGTGGTGACCCTGCCGGTGGACAGTGGCTACAACCCGGACCGTCCGGCCATGCTCCTGCCGATTTCCCTCGGCCCTATCACCCGGGTCGCCAAGATCGTCGAAATCGACAGCAAGACTGCCGTGCTGGTCCTCGGCCATGCCGACAGCAGTGGCGCCGCCGTGGCCAATCAGAAGTTGAGCCTGGAGCGTGCCCAGTCGGTGTCGGCGATCTTCCGCCTGAGCGGCCTGCAGCGTGACCGCCTGAACCTGCGCGGCATGGGCGCGGTGGCACCGCGCGCGGCCAACGACAGCGCCCAGGGCCGTTCGCTGAACCGTCGGGTGGAAATGATCCTGACCCCGCAGGCGACCATGGTCGCGCTGCTTGCCAAGTACCAGCAGCCGACGCCGAGCCCGGCCGAACTGGTCGCCGTGCAGGACGCCAAGCCGGCCACCGCGGCCAAGCCAGCCGCCAAGGCCGCCGCCAAGCCAGCGGCGAAAGCCCCGGCCAAGGGCGCTGCTGCGAAGAAAGCCGCGCCGGCGAAAACCGCCGCGACCCCGAAAAAAGCGGCTCCAGCCAAACCGGCTGCTAAAAAAGCCGAGCCCGCGGCGAAGAAAGTCGCGGCCAACAACAGCCCTGCGAAGACCAACTGATACTCTCAAGGAACGCTGTAGATGACTCAATCCCTGGCTGATATGCGCCGTGACTACACCCGCGATGGCCTGGCCGAGGCCCAGGCCCCGACGGAGCCCTTCGCGCTGTTCCACCAATGGTTCGCCGACGCGGTGAAGACCGAGCAGGCCCCGGTGGAAGCCAATGCGATGACCCTCGCCACCGTCGACGCACAAGGTCGGCCGCACTGCCGCGTCCTGTTGCTCAAGGGCCTCGACGAACAGGGCTTCACCTTCTTCACCAACTACGAGAGCGCCAAGGGCCAGCACCTGCAGGCCAACCCGTTCGCCGCCATGACGTTCTTCTGGCCGGCGCTGGAGCGCCAGGTGCGCATCGAGGGGCGGGTGGTCAAGGTCTCGGCCGAAGAGTCCGATGCCTATTACCAGGTGCGACCGCTGGGCAGTCGCCTGGGCGCCTGGGCCTCACCGCAGAGCCGGGTGATTGCCGACCGTGGCGAACTGGAAGACCTGCTCAAGGCCACCGAGCAGCGTTTCAGCGACAGTCAGCCGCACTGCCCCGAGCACTGGGGGGGCTACCGCCTGCTGCCGGAGCGTGTCGAGTTCTGGCAGGGGCGCGCCAGTCGCCTGCATGACCGCCTCAATTACCGCCTGCAAGATGGCGCCTGGCTGCGCGAGCGGCTGGCGCCTTAACCGCCCTGATAGCCGGCGGCCTCGCGTTCCAGCCAGGTCGCCAGCTCCTTCCTCTTGACCTTCTGCGTCCGTGCGGCCTCCAGCCGTTGCAGCATGAATGCGCGCTTGCCCTCGTCCTTGCCGGCGAACGACAGGGCCAGGTCGCGGTCGGTCCAGCGTCTGATCCGCACATACAGCCAGCCGTGGAAATACAGGCCGGCCACGGTGGTGATGGCGATGATGAAGTAATCCATGTCTATTCTTGTTTCCCAAGTCTTCTGATGATTCAGGGTCTGCTGCCTGTACTGAAGCTGAATGGAAGCAATTTTTCCCTGGGTGCATCGTGACAGTCGTCAATGCGCGCAGTCTAATGAGCACCTGTCTTGAGGAGATGATCCTATGCGTAAGTCTGTACTGCTGGTCGCGTCGTTCACCACGATGTCGCTGTTGCTGGGCGGTTGTGCCTCCAACCTGTCCGGCGATTCCTATTCCCGGGACGAGGCGCGTCGCGTGCAGACCGTTCGCGTGGGCACTATCGAATCCCTGCGCCCGGTGAAGATCGAAGGCACCAAGACCCCGATCGGCGGTGGCGCCGGTGCGGTCGTCGGTGGTGTCGCCGGTAGCGCCATCGGTGGCGGCCGCGGCAGCATCGTCGCCGCGGTGATCGGTGCGGTAGCCGGTGGCCTGGCGGGTTCCGCCGCGGAAGAGGGCCTGACCCGTACCCAGGGCGTGGAAATCACCGTGCGCGAGGACGACGGCAGCATGCGCGCCTACGTGCAGCAGGTTCAGGAAAACGAGATTTTCCGGGTCGGCGAGCGCGTACGCATCATGACCGTCAATGGCACCAGCCGCGTCAGCCACTGAGCGATAGCGCCAGAAAGCGAAAACCCCGAGCCGGCTCGCGCCGCTCGGGGTTTTTTCTTGCCTGCGAATCAGCTGGCCGGCTGTTTCGGGCTGGACAGCGCGGTGATGGTGTAGCCGATGATCGCGGCGAGGATCGAGCCGGTGAGGATGCCCATGCGGTCCATGCCTGCGTACTCGCTGGCGCCGGGCACGAAGGCCAGGGAGCCGACGAACAGGCTCATGGTGAAGCCGATGCCGCAGAGGATCGCCACGCCGAGGATCTGCCCCCAGTTGGCGCCGGCGGGCAGGGCGGCAAGACCGAGCTTGATGGCGATCCAGGTCAGGCCGAACACGCCGATGGTCTTGCCCACCAGCAGACCGACGGCGATGCCCAGGGGCACCGCGTGGGTGAAGCTCTCGAGGGTTACCCCGGCCAGCGATACGCCGGCGTTGGCGAAGGCGAACAGCGGCAGGATGCCGTAAGCCACCCACGGGTGCAGCGCATGCTCCAGCGTGAGCAGCGGCGAGGTTTCGGCGTTGCGCGTGCGCAGCGGGATGCACAGGGCCAGAGTGACGCCGGCGAGGGTGGCGTGGACGCCGCTCTTCAGCACGCAGACCCAGAGGATCAGGCCGACCACCAGGTAAGGTCCGAGCTTGACCACGCCGAACCGGTTCATGGCGATCAGCGCCACCAGGCAGGCCGCCGCCAGCATCAGCGACAGGGTGGACAGCGCGCCGGAGTAGAACAGGGCGATGATGATGATCGCGCCGAGGTCGTCGATGATCGCCAGGGTCATCAGGAACAGCTTCAGCGAGACCGGCACGCGCTTGCCGAGCAGGGCCAGCACGCCGAGGGCGAAGGCAATGTCGGTGGCGGTGGGAATCGCCCAGCCGGCGATGGCGGCGGGATTGTCGCGGTTGAGGAACCAGTAGATCAGCGCCGGCACCAGCATGCCGCCGACGGCCGCGGCACCGGGCAGGACCACCTGGGACGGCTTCGACAGGTGGCCTTCCACCAGCTCGCGCTTGACCTCCAGGCCGATGAGCAGGAAGAACAGGGCCATCAGGCCGTCGTTGATCCACAGCAGCAGCGGCTTGGCGATGCTCAGCGCACCGATCTGTACCGCCACCGGGACTTCGAGCAGGCCGTTGTACAGCCAGGAAAGGGGGGAGTTGTTGACGATCAGGGCCAGTACCGCAGCGGCGATCAGTAACAGACCGCTGGCGGCTTCCAGCTGGAAGAATCGGGTGAATGTGCTACGCAGAGGCAAGGTTGCTCCTCCATCGAATTGCAAAAAGGCTGACCACCCTAACCGGTTGTGTTATTCAATAAAATAAAAATTATATTCTTTTTTGTTATAAGCTGTTTCAAGTTTTCCATGGCTATCGGGCTTTTCTGGCAAGCGTGTAGGGATTTGCTTGTAAGGACGGTAGTCGCTTCTACTGTCTTTCGCCCCCAACCCCGGAGAACCGCCTATGAACCATCACCGCACCTGGGTTCGTGAAGCCATCCGCATCATCGAAGCCGATTTCCAGCGCAGCGCCGATACCCATCTGATTCCGCTGTCGATGGCCGGCTTTGCGGATGTCGACCTGTATTTCAAGGACGAGTCCAGCCATCCCACCGGCAGCCTCAAGCACCGTCTGGCCCGCTCGCTGTTTCTCTATGCCCTGTGCAATGGCTGGCTGCGTCCCGGTGCGCCGGTGATCGAGGCGTCCAGTGGCTCCACGGCGATTTCCGAAGCCTATTTCGCCCGTCTGCTCGGCCTGCCGTTCATCGCGGTGATGCCGGCGACCACCTCGCGGGAAAAGATCGCCCAGATCGAGTTCTATGGTGGCAGGCCGCACCTGGTGCAGGACCCGACGCAGATCTACGCCGAGTCCGAGCGTCTGGCGCGGGAAAGCGGCGGGCATTTCATGGACCAGTTCACCTACGCCGAGCGCGCCACCGACTGGCGCGCCAACAACAACATCGCCGAGTCGATCTTCAGCCAGATGCATTTCGAGCGACATGCCGAGCCGGCGTGGCTGATTTCCAGTCCGGGCACTGGCGGTACCACCGCGACCCTGGGCCGCTACGTGCGCTACCGCCGGCATCCGACCCGGGTGTTGTGCGCCGATGCCGAGCGTTCGGTGTTCTTCGACTGCTATCGCACGGGCGACCGCGAGCTGCGCCTGGACTGCGGCTCGCGGATCGAGGGCATCGGCCGGCCGCGGGTCGAGGCGTCATTCCTGCCGGCGGTGATCGACGCCATGGTCAAGGTGCCGGATGCCCTGTCGCTGGCGGCCATGCACTACCTGGCCAGGCGCCTGGGGCGCAGGGTGGGGGGATCGAGCGGGACCAACCTGGTCGGCGCATTGCAGGCAGCGTTGCATATGCAGTCGGCGGGGGAGTCGGGGTCGATCGTGGCGATCCTGTGCGACAGCGGCGAGCGCTATGCGACGACCTATTACGATGAGCAGTGGCTCAAGGCCCAGGGGTTCGATCTGGAGCCGTTGATTGCGCTGGTGGCCGGGTGTGTGGAGCGGGGGGAGGCGTTGCCGGAGAGTGTGCTGCGCGAAGGGATCTGATAACAGCAGTGGCCTCATCGCGGGCAACGCCCGCTCCCACAAGGTCCGTGTGCGCCGCGGATCCTGTGGGAGCGGGCGTTGCCCGCGATGAGGCCCGGGAGATTTACTCGGAAATCCCGAGCATGCTCTTGGCCACGGCCTCGGCGATACGAATGCCATCGACACCCGCGGAGAGAATCCCTCCGGCATAACCCGCCCCTTCACCCGCCGGGAACAATCCCTTCAGGTTCAGGCTCTGCAGGCTCTCGTCACGGGTGATCCGCAGCGGCGACGAGGTACGCGTCTCGATGCCGGTCAGCACCGCATCCGCCAGGTTGTAGCCCTTGATCTGCCGATCGAAGGCGGGGATCGCCTCGCGCAGCGCCTCGATGGCGAAGTCCGGCAGGCTCGGTGCCAGGTCGCCCAGGCTGATGCCCGGCTTGTACGATGGTTCGACGCTGCCCAGCGCGGTCGACGGCCGTCCGGCAACGAAGTCGCCGACCAGTTGCGCCGGCGCCTGGTAGTTGCTGCCACCCAGCACGTAGGCGTGGGCTTCCAGGCGCTCCTGCAGCTCGATACCGGCCAGCGGGCCACCCGGATAATCCTGCTCGGGGGTGATGCCGACGACGATGCCGGAGTTGGCGTTGCGCTCGTTGCGCGAGTACTGGCTCATGCCGTTGGTGACCACGCGCCCCGGCTCGCTGGTGGCGGCGACCACGGTACCGCCCGGGCACATGCAGAAGCTGTAGACCGAACGACCGTTCTTGGCGTGGTGCACGAGCTTGTAGTCGGCCGCGCCGAGTTTCGGGTGGCCGGCATATTTGCCCAGGCGCGCCTTGTCGATCAGCGACTGCGGGTGTTCGATACGGAAGCCGATGGAGAAGGGCTTGGCTTCCATGTACACGCCACGGCTGTGGAGCATGCGGAACGTGTCGCGGGCGCTGTGGCCGAGGGCCAGCACCACGTGGCGCGAGTGCAGTTCCTCGCCGTTGTGCAGGACCACGCCGTGCAACTGACCGTCTTCCATCAGCAGGTCGGTGACCCTGTGCTCGAAACGCACCTCGCCGCCCAGGGCGATGATTTCCTCGCGGATGTTCTCGACCATGCCGGTCAGGCGGAAGGTACCGATGTGTGGCTTGCTGACGTAGAGGATCTCTTCCGGCGCGCCGGCCTTGACGAACTCGTGAAGAACCTTACGGCCGTAGTGTTTCGGGTCCTTGATCTGGCTGTACAGCTTGCCGTCGGAGAAGGTCCCGGCGCCGCCTTCGCCGAATTGCACATTGGACTCGGGGTTGAGCACGCTCTTGCGCCACAGGCCCCAGGTGTCCTTGGTGCGCTGGCGCACTTCCTTGCCGCGTTCGAGCACGATCGGACGCAGGCCGGCCTGGGCCAGGATCAGACCGGCGAAGATGCCGCAGGGGCCGAAGCCGACCACGATCGGCCGCTCGGCCAGGCCACCTTGTGGGGCATTGCCCACCGGCTTGTAGCTGACATCCGGAGCGATGACGACATTGTGGTCGTCGGCGAACGTGCGCAGTACCGCCGCCTCGTCACGCACGTTGAGGTCGATGGCATAGATGAACAGCAGTTCGGTGTTCTTCTTCCGCGCGTCGTAGCTGCGCTTGAAGATGGTGAAGTCGAGCAGCTCGGCGTCGTCGATGCCCAGGCGTTGCACGATGGCGTCGCGCAGGGCTTCGTCGGGATGATCCAGCGGCAGCTTCAGTTCGGTGATTCGTAGCATGACAGGGTCCAGTATCCCGGCCATGAAGGGGCCGGCGGCGTTACACAAACCGCCGAGTATAAAGGTTTCGTCAGCTCGACAGGCAGACTGAATGCGCGCCGGTGGTCAGTCGTTGCGCGAACCGCCGTAGTAGCCGCAGCCTTGCAGGGTCTGGCCATCCAGGCGCAGTTGCGCGGTCAGGTGGCTGACGCCGCCCGTGGCGACGTCGACGCAGCGTTGCGGGGCAAGCCACAGCTCGACCTTCTGGCCGTTGGCTTCGCTGCTGACACTGATGCCGCCGCCGGGCATCTGTTCTTCCAGATAGGGCAGGGCCAGCGGTGGCTGCTCGGGGCGGTTGAGAACCATGCCCTGGCCGCTGACGTTCAGGTTCCAGAACGGCTCCTGGCCGAAGGCGCGCAGGGTCATGCGCTTGAAGTTGGGGTCGGTGCAGGCACTCGCCGAGTGTTCGACGCGGTACAGCTGGTGCACGTTGAACTGGCCGTCGGCGCTGTTGCCCTGGCTGGCTGACAGGGTGCCGCGCAGGTCGGCGAACAGGGTGCCGGGGGTGGCGGCCAGGGTCGCGGCTTCCTGCAGCAGACCGGTATTACCGCTGTCCTGGATGACGAAGCGCCGGCTTTCCGTGCACGGTTTGAACAGCAGTTGGCCATTGGCGGCGCTGAGTTCGCCTTGCAGGCGGGTCATGCCGGCGGTGGAGACGGTTTCCGGCTGGTCGGCGAGCAACTGGCAGCCGGCGAACAGCGGCAGCAGGGCGGCGACGAACAGGGAAGGGACGATACGCATCGAGGAAAACTCCGAGATCTCGGCCAGAAAGTTTTCAACGGTACGCAGGGTGGGGTGGGATCACAAGTTAAGTTATGTCAGAAAAATCTGTGGTCGTTGTGCGCCCTTTCGCGGTCAAGCCGCGCTCCTACGCTGTGCATGCAACCCGTAGGAGCGCGGCTTGCCCGCGAAAGGGCTGCAAAGCAGCCCCGGAAACAGAGGACTCAACCGCCCAGATAGGCGTCGCGCACCTTCGGATCGGTCAGCAGTGCTTCACCCGTGCCCTGCATCACCACCCGGCCGTTTTCCAGCACATAGGCGCGGTCGGCGATCTTCAGCGCCTGGTTGGCGTTCTGCTCCACCAGGAACACGGTCACGCCGTCGCGGCGCAGCTGTTCGATGATGTCGAAGATCTGCTGGATGATGATCGGCGCCAGGCCCAGCGACGGCTCGTCGAGCAGCAGCAGCTTGGGCTTGCTCATCAGCGCCCGGCCGATGGCGAGCATCTGCTGCTCGCCGCCGGACATGGTGCCAGCACGCTGAGCAAAGCGTTCCTTCAGTCGCGGGAACAGATGCAGCACCTTGTCCATCAGGTCCGGGATCTCGCGCTTGTCGGTGAAGAAGGCACCCATCGCCAGGTTTTCCTCGACCGTCAGGCGCGAGAACACCCGACGGCCTTCCGGCACCACGGCAATGCTCTTGCGCATGATGTGCGAAGAACTCTGGCCGACCAGCTCTTCACCCAGGTACTTGATGCTGCCGCTGTGAGCCTGTGGCGAACCGCAGAGGGTCATCAGCAGGGTCGACTTGCCGGCACCGTTGGCACCGATCAGGGTGACGATCTCGCCCTGGCGGATTTCCACGTTGACCGAGTGCAGCGCCTGGATCTTGCCATAGAAGGTGGAAACGTTTTCGAACTGCAGCATTTACGCTTCCCCCAGGTAGGCTTTGATCACGTCAGGGTTGTCGCGGATCTGTTCCGGCGTGCCATCGGCCAGGGGCGTGCCCTGGTTGATCACGACGATATGGTCGGAAATGCTCATGACCAGCTTCATGTCGTGCTCGATCAGCAGCACGGTGACGTCGTGGGATTCACGCAGGTACGCGATCAGCGCCTTGAGGTCCTCGGTTTCCTTGGGGTTCAGGCCGGCCGCGGGCTCGTCGAGCATGATGATGCGCGGTTGGGTCATCATGCAGCGGGCGATTTCCAGGCGGCGTTGCTGACCATAGGCCAGGGTGCCGGCGGTGCGGTTGGCGAATTCGGTCAGGTTGACCTTCTCCAGCCAGTACTGCGCCCGCTCCATGGCTTCCTTCTCGCTGCGACGGAATGCCGGAGTCTTGAACAGACCCGCGAGGAAGTTGGTGTTGAGATGGCGGTGCTGGGCGATCAGCAGGTTTTCCAGGGCGGTCATTTCCTTGAACAGACGCACGTTCTGGAAGGTCCGCACCACGCCCTTGCGGGCAATCTGGTGACCGGCCAGGCCCTGGATCGGTTGGCCGTCGAGGAGGATGGTGCCGCCGCTGGGCTTGTAGAAGCCGGTCAGGCAGTTGAACACGGTGGTCTTGCCGGCGCCGTTCGGACCGATCAGGGCAACCACCTGTTTTTCCTTGACGGTCAGGGCCACGCCGTTGACCGCCAACAAGCCGCCGAAGCGCATGCTCAGGCCGCTGACTTTCAGAATTTCGCGGCTCATCGACGCAGCTCCATGTGTGGACGTTGCATAGGCAGCAGGCCCTGCGGACGCCAGATCATCATCAACACCATCAGGGCGCCGAACATCAGCATGCGGTACTCGCTGAAGTCGCGCATCAGCTCAGGCAGCAGGATCATCACGATGGCCGCGAGAATCACGCCCAGCTGAGAGCCCATGCCGCCGAGCACGACGATGGCGAGGATGATCGCCGATTCGATGAAGGTGAACGACTCCGGTGTCACCAGACCCTGGCGAGCGGCGAAGAAGCTGCCGGCGAAACCGGCGAAGCAGGCACCCAGGGTGAACGCCGAGAGCTTGATCACGGTCGGGTTCAGGCCCAGCGCGCGGCAGGCGATCTCGTCTTCACGCAGCGCTTCCCAGGCACGTCCGATCGGCATGCGCAGCAGGCGGTTGATGACGAACAGCGCGAGCAGCGCCAGCAGCAGGGCCACCAGGTAGAGGAAGATCACCTTGTTGATCGAGTTGTATTCCAGCCCGAAGAACTCGTGGAAGGTCTGCATGCCCTCGGCGGCCTTGCGTTCGAAGGTCAGGCCGAAGAAGGTCGGTTTCTCGATGTTGCTGATGCCGTTCGGACCGCCGGTGAGGTCGGTCAGGTTGCGCAGGAACAGACGGATGATCTCACCGAAACCGAGGGTCACGATGGCCAGGTAGTCACCGCGCAGGCGCAGTACCGGGAAGCCGAGAAGGAAGCCGAAGGTGGCGGCCATCAGGCCGGCGATCGGCAGGCAGACCCAGAAGCTCAGGCCGAAGTAGTGCGAGAGCAGCGCGTAGCTGTAGGCCCCGACGGCGTAGAAACCGACGTAACCCAGGTCGAGCAGGCCAGCCAGACCGACCACGATGTTCAGGCCGAGGCCGAGCAGGACGTAGATCAGGATCAGGGTGGCGATGTCGACCGCGCCGCGCGAGCCGAAGAACGGCCAGACCAGGGCGAGCACGATCAGGCCGAGGATGATGTAGCGCTGGGTCTTCGGCAGGGTCAGGTAATTGCTGACCTTGGGCGGGATCAATGGGCCGCGGTCACGCGAACGCATCGCCGCGCTCCACTGCTTGTCGAACAGCACGCGCAGGAACATCAGCACCGAACACAGGGCGATCACGCCGAGGGTGAAGGGACCCTGGCCATGCACTTCCAGGTTGATGCCGACGATGCTGAGTTTCAGGCCAAGCACCGGGAAGGCCACGGCCCAGACCAGCAGGGCGCTGAAGAACGCCGCTTTGAGATGTCTGTTCATACTTTCTCAACCTCCGGACGGCCGAGGATGCCGGTCGGACGGAACAACAGGACGAGAACCAGCAGGCCGAACGCCACGACGTCCTTGTACTGGTCACCGAAGATGTCAGCGCCGAAGGCTTCGGCCACACCCAGCACCAGGCCGCCGAGCATGGCGCCCGGGATACTGCCGATGCCGCCGAGCACTGCCGCGGTGAAGGCTTTGAGACCCACCAGGAAGCCCGCGTTGGGGTTGATCACGCCGTACTGCATGCTCAGCAGCACCGCGGCCACGGCTGCCAGGGCGGCACCGATGACGAAGGTCAGGGCGATGATGTTGTTGGTGTTGATCCCCAGCAGGTTGGCCATCTTGATGTCTTCGGCACAGGCCCGGCAGGCCCGGCCCAGACGCGAGCGGGAGATGAACAGGGTGAGACCGGTCATGGCGATCAGGGTGACCACGAAGACCAGGATCTGCATGTAGGAAATCAGGACTTCTTCCGCGCCGCCCGGGCCGAAGGAGATGCTCCCCGGGATCAGGTTGGGAATGGATTTGTCCTTGGAGTCCTGGGAAAGCAGGACGGTGTTCTGCAGGAAGATCGACATGCCGATGGCGGAAATCAGCGGGATCAGGCGGTTGCTGTTACGCAACGGCCGGTAGGCGACCCGTTCGATACTGTAGCCATAGGCACTGGTAACGACGATCGTCGCGAGGAACGCGGCGGTCATCAGCAGCGGCAGAGAGTGGATACCCATCATGGCCAGTCCGGCAAGGACGATGAAGGCCACGTAGGAACCAATCATGTACACCTCGCCATGGGCGAAGTTGATCATTCCAATGATGCCGTAAACCATTGTGTAGCCAATGGCTATCAAGGCATAGGTGCTGCCAATGGTCAGACCATTAACCAGCTGTTGGAAAAAGTGATAGATCTCAGGCATTACAGCGCTCCTAAAAACCTGATACGCATTTCGCTGGTGGGTCTGTACCCGGCACGGTCTTGTGGTCTGGGGCCACTTCGACGCATGCGCTGCCAGGGAACCGCTGGTGACGGTTTTAAGATTTTCAGGTGAACCCGATCCCGGATCGCGGGAAACGGGTCCATGAACCTCGTAAAACAAAGCCCACTGCTCGCACAGTGGGCTTTTCGGTCATGTGTCAGACGGTATTACTGAGGGGAGACTTCGGTTTTCGGTTTGCCGAAATGCCATTCGTAGACCACGAATTTGAAGTCTTTCAGGTCGCCTTTTTCGTCGTAGGACAGTTCGCCGGTCGGGGTCTTGAAGGTACCGGCATGGATGGCCGCGGCTACCTTGTCGGTGTCCTGGCTACCGGCTTTCTTGATGCCCTGGGCGATCAGCTCGACAGCCGAGTAGGCCGGGAACACGAACGGACCGCTAGGATCCTTGCCGTCGGCCTTGATGGCGTCGACGATCTTCTTGTTCTCCGGGTCGGTGTCGAAGGACTTCGGCAGGGTGACCAGCAGGCCTTCGGAAGCGTTCTGGGCGATCTGCGAGATGGAGTCGTTGCCGACGCCTTCCGGACCCATGAACTTGGCGTTCAGGCCTTTTTCCTGCGCCTGACGCAGGATCAGACCCAGTTCCGGGTGGTAGCCGCCGTAGTAGACGAAGTCGACGTTGTTCTGCTTGAGCTTCTGGATGATCGAGGAGAAGTCCTTGTCACCGGCGTTCAGGCCTTCGAAGACGGCAACCTTGGTGCCTTTCTTCTCCAGGGTGGACTTGACTGCGGTGGCGATGCCTTCACCGTACTGCTGCTTGTCGTGCAGGACCGCGACGACTTTCGGCTTGACGTGGTCGGCGATGTAGTTGCCGGCGGCAGGGCCCTGGGCGCTGTCCAGGCCGATGGTGCGGAAGATCAGCTTGTAGCCGCGAGTGGTGATTTCCGGGCTGGTGGCAGCCGGGGTGATCATGATCACGCCTTCGTCTTCGTAGATGTCGGACGCTGGCTGGGTGGAGCTGGAGCAGAGGTGACCGATGACGAACTTGACGCCGTCGTTGACCACCTTGTTGGCTACGGCCACGGCCTGTTTCGGATCGCAGGCGTCGTCGTATTCCTTGGCTTCGAGCATCTTGCCATCCACACCGCCGGCGGCGTTGATGTCCTTGATGGCCTGTTTTGCACCGATGAACTGCATGTCACCGTATTGAGTCACCGGACCGGTCTTCGGGCCGGCGATGCCGATCTTGATGGTATCGGCGGCGAAGGAATGGCTGGCGACGCCGGCCAGAACCATCGCGGCGAACAGCTTGGAAATCTGTTTAGTAGCCTTACTCATAGTGCTCCACTCATTCTGTTGTAATTTTTATCGTCCTTGCGCCAGGGCAGAGGACCTGACAGACCCGGTACGGCCACGCCGTATCGCAGCCTGACTTTCCGGTTTCGCCCCCGGTGAATGCCCTGGCAACTGTACCGGTACAGTGTAGAGCGCTGCTTCATCGCTTGAAAAGCAGGCCCGCCGAGGCAAAAACCGCGGGTGTCGCCTGGTCGACATAAAGATACAAAAAAGCGTCTTCTGCTCGTCCGGAAGTGTCCGGAAACGTTTGGCTTCGTTGATCCTGCCGACCAATTACTTATTTGAAACTGGGTTTTTCTGCAAAAATAACGGCCTTTCATTTGAGCCGGATTATTTTTGGTGGAACCCATGACTGATGAACCAAGCACCCTCTATGCCAAATTGCTCGGCGAGACTGCGGTAATCGAGTGGAAAGCCTTGGAGCGTTTTTGGGCAAAGGGTGACCTGATTTGGGTCGACCCTTGCCTCGACCTGATCGAAGTCGCACAGGCAATGGCCGAGAATCGTGCCGAAAGCGTGGCCCTGTGGCGTAATGCTGGCACTGTCGGAGCGGTCAGCTCGGAGCAGGCACTTGACCTGCAGAACCGCGATCCAGAGATCTGGGCGGTGGTGGTTTCGCCGTTCATCGTGATCCAGGAACGCAAATCGCTGTAAGCCGGCTCTTATTTGGTGCGCAAAAACGCACAGCCAGACCATTTTGGTGCGTGAGACCGTTCAAGCAGGGTGACGGTTGGTAACAGTCCCCTCGCACCCTGATCGGGCGGTAACAGTCGGCACGGGTAAAAAGCGGCACCAATGAAAACGGGGCGTCCGATGGACGCCCCGTTTCTGTCTGCGCGAAAACTTAGTAGTCGACTTTCCCGGTATGGCTATTGAGGGAAATGACCTTGGTCTTGCCGATGCGGTGCCGATAAATTTCACGCAAATATTTCACCGCCTTCTTCACGCACTCCCGCGACAGGCGAATATCGTTGATCGACACGAACTTGTTCTTGTCATTGATCAACTCGCGGTACTTCTTCTCGTACATCGGTTTGATCGCGTACCAGTTGGTATCGAGGATCTTCGCTGGATTCTCGAATTCGTTGAGCAACTCGTCGATGCGCTCGTCCTCGAATTCCTCGCGGGTGATGAAGTCGAGGATGGCGTTGTCCAGCGTCTCGTCGAAGCGGTAGGGCGCCCTGGCGAAGCAGCGCTTGATGAAGGCCACGATCAGGGTCAGGAAATCATCCGACAGGCACGGGCTCTTGGCGATCAGGGTGGTCAGCGACAGGTTGGCCGAGGCGCCGATCACCAGGGCGTAGCGTTTCAGGGTGGTGTTGGGGAACAGGTTGTTGAGGTGGGTCTTGAGCCGGTTCAGGTCCATGTAGGACAGCTTGTAGTCCTTGGGCAGCGAGACGATCGAGACCACCGACGAACAGTTCTTGAAGAAATGCAGGTCATGCAGCGCCGCGGCGTCGCAGCCGGAGTTGCGGTACTGCTCCAGGGCGGCGCGGTAGCGTTTCGACTCGATCGGCAGCAGGCTGATGCCCTCGATGGCCTGGGTGTCCTTGTTGAAGTGCGGCAGGTCGATGGAGCGGAAGAACAGGTCGTCGATGTTCAGGCGTGGCTGTTCCTTCTCGAACACCTTGAAACCTTTTTCCGAATTCTGCCCCGGGGTTTCCGGGACTACGGATTCGGCGTAGGCGATTGCCACGGGGCCGGCCAGGCTCATGAACAGGTCGTTGGCGTCGAGGCGGATGGTCTCGCCGATGTCGATGCCGGCGCGGCGGAAATAGTTCTGGTCGTAGTCGGTGGTCACCGCCTGGGCGGTGAGGATGTTGAAGATCTGCTGGGAGATGTACTGGTTGGCGTGCTTCTCCATGGCGTTGACGTCGATGTTCTGGATATTGCCGTCGTCGCTTTCTTCGGCGTAACGCATGATGTCGTTGGAAATCAGCATCATCGCGTTCCATGGACGGATACGCCCCATCACGCTGGCTTCGCTGCTGTCTTCGTTATCGAAGTTGTAAGAGAAGTCCCATTCTTCCGACAGGTATTTGCACAACAGGCGGCCGGCGTTGATGTGCAGGGCTTCGGACATCTCGCTGCGATGATCGGAAATGTTCGGCAGCACGCAGATGCCGCTGGTGAAGATCGGCTCGAAGACGAACGAATGACCCGCCTCGCCATCCTGCTCGTCGGCCGGCTTGGTGTCGAAGGTCTTGTTCATGTAGGAGAACTGCTGGGCCAGACCGAATTCCGAGGCCATGCCCGAGCCGGTGCCGCCGCCGGCGCTGAAGATATAGAAGTACAGCCGCGACTGGTTGGCCTTGATCCCGCAGGAGTCGATCAGGTACGAGTGGATCAGTTTCCAGTCGGCGCTGGAGAAGCGATGGGTTTCCTTGTTGAGGATGATCTTCGCCAGATACTGGCCGAGGATCGGCGCGTTACCGGCACCACCGGCGTGGACCTCGGACAGGTCCATGATCTTCATCTTGCTGTAGTCGCGCAGAAAACCGCTCTTCTCACCCTTGCGGGAAAAACGAATGCGCCCGGCGATGTCCTTGTCCAGGTCGCCGAGCATCACCAGCGGCTCGACGAGAAACACCGGCTTGGCGCTCTTGGCCTGGACCAGACGCAGGTTGTTGCGGATCCAGTGCGCGGGATTCCAGGTCGGATCGTTGCCGGCGCGGTCGTCGTTGTTGAATTCGTTGAGGTAGAAGGTCCGCGCGTTGTAGACCAGCTCGGCGACGTCCAGGGCGATGTTCGAGCCGCAACGACCCAAGCCGATCAGGCACACCGAAGGGAACTGCTGATCCAGGCGCAGTTGCGCATCGTCCTCGACATGCAGGCTCGGCGGAAACACCAGGTCACGCAGGCCGTCGAGGTTGTCGAGGATGCGCTGGGTGTCGGGTTCGGTGAAGTACAGGTATTGCTGTGGGCTCAGCGTGGGCTGGCTGTAATAACTGCGGGTCCCGTAAGAAGTGGGCGCGGTGGCTGAAAGCAGCTCGGAAATCACGGTGGCAGGAGTATTCTTGGAGGTCATTTTGCGCCATGTGCCTGGGGGGAAGGCCTTTCAACAGTCGATATCATTGAGCCATCCCTGGATAAGTTTCGCGACTGTATCAGCGCGTCTCTGGCGTGAGCGATAGGGTTTTACCCTATAAACCCTAGGGGTTTTCCCGTCGTGCCAGTTTCTGAATCGTCCAACCCGTCAACTTCTTTAATTGTCTGGAGCTGTAGATGAGCAATTCACTGCCTTTGTCCCTGGGGTTCGCCGGTATCGGCCTGATGGGCCTGCCCATGTGTCGCCGGCTGCTGGCGGCCGGTCATCAGTTGACCGTGTGGAACCGCTCGCCGGACAAATGCGCGCCACTGGTCGAGGCGGGCGCCCGTCAGGTCGAGACCCCGGGTGAACTGTGCGATGCCGCCGATGTGGTGATGCTGTGCCTGGCCGATACCGGCGTGGTGCGCGAGGTCGTCTTCGGCGATGCCGGCATTGTCAGCAAGGCCAGGGCCGGTCAGTTGCTGGTGGATTTCTCCAGCCTCGAACCCACGGCCACTCGGGACATGGCCGCGCAGTTGAAGGCCGCCACGGGCATGAGCTGGCTGGATACGCCGGTATCCGGTGGCACCCCGGGAGCCGAGGCGGGCACTCTGGCGATCATGGTCGGTGGCGAGGCGACGGACCTTGAGCGCGTACGTCCGGCGCTATTGGCGCTCGGTCAACGGGTGACCCATATGGGGGGCGTGGGCGCGGGGCAGGTGACCAAGGCCTGCAACCAGATGATCGTGGCCTGCAATGCCCTGGTGATCGCCGAGGTGGTGGCGCTGGCCGAACAGTCCGGAGTCGATGCCAGCCTGATCGCCGAGGCCCTGGCCGGTGGCTTCGCCGATTCGAAACCGTTGCAGATCCTCGCTCCGCAGATGGCCGAGAGTCGCTTCGAGCCGGTGAAGTGGCATGTGCGCACCTTGCTCAAGGATCTCGATACCGCGGTGAAATTTTCTCGGGAGCAGGGCTCGGCGACGCCACTCAGCGGCCTGGCCGCGCAGCTGATGCGCCTGCATGGCAGTCAGGGTTATCTGGAAAAAGATCCTGCGACGCTGATTGATCTGTATCGCAGCAAGCCATGAGGCTGTCCTCGCGGTGGTTCAGGGTCGTGAGCACACCGCGCAGGTCCTCCAGCGGCACCGGGCGGCTGAGCAGGTAGCCCTGGATCGCATCGCAGCCCAGTTGCTGGAGGAAATCGTACTGTTCTTCGGTTTCCACCCCCTCGGTGATCACCTTCAGGTGCAGGGTGTGGGCCATGACCATGATCGCCTGGACGATGTTGTTGTCGGCCCGTGAGCGCGGCACGTCCTGAATGAACGAGCGATCGATCTTCAGGGTGTCCAGTGGCAGGCGCTTGAGGTAGGCCAGGGAGGAATAGCCGGTGCCGAAGTCGTCGATGGACAGCGACACGCCCTGTTCGCGAATGCGTCGCAGCAGGGCGATGGTGCTGTGGATATTGGCCATCAGGGCGTTCTCGGTGACTTCCAGCTCCAGGCGCCAGGCCGCCAGCCCGGCGCCGTGCAGGGCGTCCTCGACTTCCTGGGCTAGTTCCTCGCGACCGAGGGTGAGGGCCGAGCAGTTCACCGTGACCTTGAGGTCGCCGAAGCCGTGCTGGCTCAGTTCCGCCAGGTCGTGGCAGGCCCGTCGCAGCACCCACAGGTCGAGCTCGGCGATCAGGCCGTTGGTTTCGGCGATGCCGATGAAGCGGTCGGGACTGAGCAGGCCATGCTGCGGATGCTGCCAGCGGATCAGCGCTTCCAGCTTGCTCACCTTGCCGCTGGCGAGCTCGTAGATCGGCTGGTAGTGCAGGCACAGGCCGAGGTCTTCGTGCAGGGCAATGCGCAGTTCCTCTTCCAGTTGCAGTTCGAGCGTGGCGCGGGTCTTGAGGTTGTCGCTGAAGAAATGCGCCTTGTTGCGCCCGCTGCCTTTGGACTGGTACAGCGCCAGGTCGGCGTGCTTGAGCAGTTCGTCACAGGTGCTGCCGTCGGTGGGGTACAGGCTGATGCCGATGCTGGTGGTCATCACCATGCGCCGTCCGCCCAGGTCGATGGGGTCGCGGACTTTCTGCAGGATGCGCAGGGCGAGGCCGCGAGCCTCTTCCGGATGTTTCAGATAGAACAGGATGCAGAATTCGTCGCCACCCAGGCGCGCCACCACATCCTGGGCGCGGGTGGCGGAGTTGATGAGATGGGCGATGGCCTTGAGCAAACGGTCGCCGGCGTCGTGGCCGAGGCTGTCGTTGATGCGCTTGAAGTGATCGATGTCGAGGAACATCACCCCCAGCATGCCGCCGGCCTGGGCCCGTTCGGCGAGGCGTTCGGCGAAGATCTGGTTGAAGCCGCGACGGTTGACCAGGTTGGTCAGGGCGTCGTAGTGCGCCGCCTGCTGCAGCGAGACCCGGGCCTGATCCAGTTGGCTGAGCAGGGTGTTGACCCGGCGCAGGTCCTGTTCCTTGCTTTGCAGCTTCTTGTCCGACAGCGCCGCACTGATGCAACTGCCACTGATCAGCAGGGTGATCACGGCGATGGTCAGGCTCAGTTGCAGGCTGTTGTCGGTGACGGTCATCTGCGGTGCGGTCCCGCCCGGGAGAATCAGGCTCAGGGCGCACATGCCGGTGTAGTGGGTGGCGATGATACCGGCGGCCATCACCACGGCGGCGCTGTACTTGAACAGCAGCGGGGAGGCGCTGCGTCCCTGGCGCAGGTAGCGTGCCATCAGCAGCGGCAGCAGTGCGGCGACCAGCGCCACCACCACCGAGGCCAGCACCAGGGTCGGGTCGTAGTACTGCTGGGCGTTGGAGCGCATCGCGGCCATGCCGGTGTAGTGCATGATCGCCACCCCCGCAGCGACGCACAGCGCCGCCATGCAGTAGTGACGGGTGCTTGGCAATGGTTGGCCGAGAAAACTCATGGCCAGCAGCGCGGCGAACAGCATGATCAGCAGCGACACGCCGGTGAGGAACATGTCGTAGTGGACGTCCAGTGAGGTCTCGAAGGCGAGCATGCCGATGTAGTGCATCGCCCACACGCTGCACGCCAGGCAACAGGCGCCGAGGACTTTCCAGCGCCGGCGCGCGCTGGCCTGTTCCGCATCGCCGATGCGCTCGATGATGTCGAGGGTGGCGAAACTGCCCGCGCACATCACCAGATAGGCGAGCAGGATCAGGTAGGGATTGTGGTGAGCCTCGATGGCGAAGTGTCCGGCCGGGTGTGCGGCGAGCAGCCTGTGGAGCCAATCCATAGCGCGCCTCTCAGTTCAGTCGAGTTTGCACTCGTCCCCCAAACCGCCTGGAGACTCTTTTGGAATTGAGTATAGAAAGACCGACTGATGCCATCGGAGTTAATGGCAGATTGATTTCAATGATTGGGGTATAAGCGTTATCGCCGATAGTTCTAATGGCGCAAATAGTTACAATTGCCCGTCCTCAGCCCGATGGATGATGGCAGACAGTGCCCGGATTGCCCTCTAGATTCTCAGCGGCGTGCAGCGCACACCAAGAAAAACGACGAGGGATCGAACGATGCACAGCCCCACCCAAGCGGCCAATGCCTGGCGCATTCTGTTCCTGCTGTTCCTGGTCAACCTGTTCAATTTCTTCGATCGGACCATTCCCGCCATCGTCATCGAGCCGATTCGCCTGGAGTGGCACCTGAGCGATCTGCAGATCGGTCTGATCGGTACCGCCTTCACGCTGGTCTACGCCATCGCTGGCCTGCCGCTGGGACGCCTGGCCGATACCGGGTCGCGGCGCAAGGTGATGGGGTGGGGGCTGACGGTGTGGAGCGGGCTGACCGCGGTCAATGGCATGGTCGGCAGTTTCTGGAGCTTCCTGCTGGTGCGCATGGGTGTGGGGATCGGCGAGGCCAGCTATGCGCCGGCGGCCAACTCGCTGATCGGCGATCTGTTTCCCGCCGAGCGTCGCGCACGGGCCATGGGGATCTTCATGCTCGGCCTGCCGCTGGGGTTGCTGCTGGCCTTCTTCAGCATTGGCGCGATGGTCCAGTACTTCGGCAGCTGGCGCGCGCCGTTCTTCATCGCCGCGGTGCCGGGGCTGCTGCTGGCGGTGTTCGTGTTCTTCATCCGCGAGCCGGCGCGGGGTGCCGCGGAAACCGTGGCCTCGTCGCAGGCACCGCTGGACCGGCCGCTGCGTCGGGTACTGAGCATTCCCACGTTTGGCTGGCTGGTGCTGGCGGGGCTGGCCTACAACTTCGCCAGTTATGCCTGCAACTCGTTCATGGTGCCGATGCTGCAGCGCTATTTTCAGTTGCCGCTGCAGCAGGCGGCGGTGGCGACCGGGGTGATCGTCGGCGTGACTGGCCTCATCGGCCTGACCCTGGGTGGCTGGATCGCCGACAAGGTTCATCAGCGCAGGGCCAATGGACGCCTGCTGTTCGGCGCTTTCAGCATGCTGGTGGCGACGCTGGGCACCGGCATCGCGCTGTATGCCGGGCGGGTGGAGATCGGCGTGTTCGTGGCCCTGTTCGGCATCGGCTGGCTGTTTGCCTACAACTTCTACACCTGCGTCTACACCGCCATCCAGGACGTGGTCCAGCCGCGTCTGCGGGCGACGGCGATGGCGCTGTTCTTCGCCGGACTGTATCTGCTGGGCGGTGGGCTGGGGCCGGTGGTGGTGGGGTCGTTGTCGGACCATTACGCCAAGGCGGCGATGCTGGAGGCGGGGGCGGTGGAGATGTCCGAGGCGTTCAAGGCGGTCGGCCTGCATGATGCCATGGGGCTGATTCCGCTGGCGCTGCTGATGACCCTGGTGTTCCTGCTGCTGGCGGCGCGGAGTTTTGCCCGGGATGCGCAGCGGATGAAGGCGGGGATGCTGGAGGAGGGGCAAATGGAGGCAGGCAAGGCAGCCGAGGCCACTTAGTTTTGCGTGGACCCTGCGGGAGCTGGCAAGCCAGCTCCCGCAGGGTTTTGTGTTGCTGGCGGGATCAGGTCGGAATCAACCGGCGACCAGAACCCGAATCGCCTCCAGCCGCAGCGCCGCCTTGTCCAGCATTGCCAGACCATCCTCGCGCAGCTTGCGCAGCGCCACGATCTCGCTGTCGCGTACCGTCGGGTTGACCGCCTGCAGCGCGGTCAGGCGCGCCAGTTCCTCGTCGGTTTCCGCCGCCAGGCGTCGTTGCGCTTCAGCCACGCGCTCGTCATGACGCGGCATGACCTTGGCTTCGCCGGCATTGATACGGGGCGTCAGCACGTCGCGCTGGGCCTGGATGAACTTGTTGGCGCTGGCTTTCGGCACGCTTTCCAGCTGGTCGTTGAGGGTTTCGAAGGCCACCCGCGGTGCCAGGTCGTTGCCGTTGGTGTCGAGCAGGCAGCGCAGTGCCGCCGGTGGCAGGTAGCGACCCAGTTGCAGCGCCCGCGGGGCGACCACTTCGCTGACGTAGAGCAGTTCCAGCAGCACGGTGCCCGGCTTGAGCGCCTTGTTCTTGATCAGCGCGACGGCGGTGTTGCCCATCGAGCCGCTCAGCACCAGGTCCATGCCGCCCTGCACCATCGGGTGTTCCCAGGTCAGGAACTGCATGTCCTCGCGGGACAGCGCCTGGTCACGGTCGTAGGTGATGGTCACGCCCTCGTCGTCGCCCAGCGGGAAACTGGCGTCGAGCATCTTCTCGCTCGGCTTGAGGATCAGGGCGTTTTCCGAGTGGTCCTCGCTGTCGATGCCGAAGGCGTCGAACAGGGTTTCCATGTAGATCGGCAGGGCGAACTGGTCGTCCTGTTCGAGGATCGCCTCCACCAGCGTCTGGCCTTCGCCGGCACCGCCGGAATTGAGCTCCAGCAGACGGTCGCGACCGCTGTGCAGCTCGGTTTCGAGACGCTCGCGCTCGCCGCGGGCCTCGTCGATCAGCGCTTGCCACTGGCCGTCATCGGTGTCTTCCAGCAGCGGCAGCAGGCGTGGGCCGAACTGGTGCTGCAGGGCGTTGCCGGTCGGGCAGGTGGCGAGGAACGCGTTCAGGGCCTGGTCATACCACTGGAACAGACGCTCCTGCGGGCTGTTCTGCAAGTGCGGAACGTGCAGTTCGATGGTGTGCTTCTGGCCGATCCGGTCAAGACGACCGATGCGCTGCTCCAGCAGGTCCGGGTGCGCCGGCAGATCGAACAGCACCAGATGGTGGGCGAACTGGAAGTTGCGACCTTCACTGCCGATTTCCGAGCAGATCAGCACCTGGGCGCCGAATTCCTCGTCGGCGAAGTAGGCCGCCGCGCGGTCGCGTTCGAGGATGCTCATGCCTTCGTGGAATACCGTGGCCGGGATGCCGGAACGCACGCGCAGGGCGTCTTCCAGGTCCATGGCGGTTTCGGCGTGGGCGCAGATGACCAGGACCTTGACCCGCTTGAGCATCTTCAGGGTATCGATCAGCCAGTCGACCCGCGGGTCGAAGCGCCACCAGCGGTTTTCCTCGTCGCTGTCACCCTGGGCCTGGAAGCTGACTTCCGGGTACAGCTCGGCGTGCTCGCCGACCGGCAGTTCCATGTATTGGTCGGGGCAGGGCAGCGGGTAGGCGTGCAATTGACGATGCGGGAAACCCTGCACCGCGGCGCGGGTATTGCGGAACAGCACGCGGCCGGTGCCGTGGCGGTCCAGCAGTTCGCGGATCAGGCGGGCGCTGGCCTGGGTGTCGCCATCGTTGACCGCGGCCAGCAGCGCTTCGCCCTCGGCACCGAGGAAGCCCTGGATGGTGGCGTGAGCCTTGTCTGAAAGGCGGCCGTTGTCGAGCAGTTCCTGAACGGCTTCGGCCACTGGGCGATAGTGCTCGCTCTCGGCGCGGAAGGCGGCCAGGTCGTGGAAACGGTTCGGGTCGAGCAGGCGCAGACGGGCGAAGTGACTGTCCTGGCCCAACTGTTCCGGGGTCGCGGTCAGCAGCAGGACGCCGGGAATGACCTCGGCGAGCTGTTCGACCAGCGCGTACTCCGGGCTGACCTGGTCTTCATGCCAGACCAGGTGATGCGCTTCGTCCACCACCAGCAGGTCCCAGCCCGCGGCGAACAGCGCGTCCTGGGCCTTGTCGTCCTCGGTCAGCCATTCCAGGGCGACCAGTGCCAGTTGCGCGTCCTCGAACGGATTGCTGGCGTCGCTCTCGATGAAACGCTCGGCATCGAACAGGGCGACCTGCAGGTTGAAGCGCCGGCGCATTTCCACCAGCCACTGGTGCTGGAGGTTTTCCGGAACCAGGATCAGCACGCGGCTGGCACGGCCGGAGAGCAGTTGGCGATGGATCACCAGGCCGGCTTCGATGGTCTTGCCCAGGCCTACTTCGTCGGCCAGGAGAACCCGAGGGGCGATACGGTCGGCCACTTCACGGGCAATGTGCAGCTGGTGCGCGATCGGCTGGGCGCGCACGCCGCCCAGGCCCCACAGCGACGACTGCAACTGGCGGCTGGTGTGTTCCAGGGTGTTGTAGCGCAGCGAGAACCACGAAAGCGGGTCGATCTGCCCGGCGAACAGGCGGTCGCTGGCCAGGCGGAACTGAATGAAGTTGGACAGTTGGGTTTCCGGCAGGGTGCGCGCCTGGTTCTGCGCGTCGAGGCCGTGATAGACCAGCAGGCCGTCGATCGTCTCGACTTCGCGAACGGTCAGTTTCCAGCCTTCGAAATGGGTGATCTGGTCACCTGGCGAGAAGCGCACCCGGGTCAGCGGGGCGTTGCGCAACGAGTACTGGCGTGTATCGCCGGTAGCCGGGTAGAGCACGGTCAACAAGCGGCCGTCCTGTGCCAGAACGGTACCCAGACCCAGCTCGGCTTCGCTGTCGCTGATCCAGCGTTGTCCCGGTTGATACTGCTGCGCCATACTGCCTGACTCCCGCCATGAAAAAGCTGACTATCTTAACGGATAGCGGCATCCAGGCCAAAGATTCCGGCTATCGAGCGGCCGAGCGGGCGTCGATACCCGTTCGTCGAGCACTGCGCGGCATCCTGCAATATTGCTTGTGGACGCTGGTCGAAGGCTCAAGCCTGGATAGAACGAGCCGATATAACGGGTGACAGGAGACCGAACGCCATGCTGCCACCGCTGATTCCGCTGAGCGCTGCCCCCATCACGCAGCAAATGGACCCGGTCAAGCCGACCCCGGACATCAAGCCCGTGGTGCCGACGCAACCTTCCTCCAGCGAGGGCGCCATCGACCTCAAGCACCGCGACCCGGAGCAGGCCGCGCTGTTGCTGCGCGAGGAGCAGCGTCGCCGTCAGGGCCAGCGCCATGGCCAGCAGGCCGCCGACGAGTCCCCCGACGATCCGTACCATCCGCTGCCCGGCGATGACCTGAACGCCGACAAGACCGTGCCGGTCGCCCCGCTGATGGGGGGCGAGAACCGCCAGGGCCTGCTGGTGGACATCGAAGTCTAGTCGGCTTCATCATGATGCCTTCGCTGTCCGCCTCCGAGCCCACCATGAGCCAAGACGACAACCTGATCGATTTCGGCGCCGAGCGCGCCCGTCGCATTCACGACCTCAACGACAAACGCCTGAACGAAGTGCGCAAGGCCTTCGAGCAGGCCATGCCGATCGCCAGCGCGAAAAAGCCGAAGAAAAAGCCCAAGGGCAAACCCGGCAAGCGCTGAAAATCTTGATGCAGGTCAAACCTGCACCCGCCTTCGGCGCCCGCTCGTGGCGCCATTGATTTCGGTCAATTTTCCCTCCCGGCACATTCGCTACTGTTCACTCATCGGACAGGCACAGGCAAATGGAGGCCGACATGTTCTTCGATAATGTGGTTGTCGCTGGCGTCGTCACGGTCGGATTGATGTTTGTTTTCTTCGCCGGTTTTGGACTTTTCATCTGGAAGGACTCGCAGAAGCGCAAAGACCGCTGATCCTTCCCGATACAACGAGCACGCAAGGCATTTAGGGCGACTTCGGTCGCCCATTTTTTTTGCCTGCGATTTTTCCTGTCCGGCACCGCACCCCGGTTTCCCGCTCAGGGTTGCTGGCGCGTCGCCGCCAGGACGATTTCACGAATGCACACGTGCTGCGGCTGCTGGTAGGCATAGGCGATGGCACTGGCCACATCGTCGGCCGCCAGTACCTGGCCGCCCATGTCCTGCTGCTTCCATTGCTGGTAGCCCTGCTTGATGCCCTCGTCGGTGGTGTGGCCGAGCAGCTCGGTTTCCACCGCACCCGGGGCGATGGTCACCACCCGCACGTTGTGCGGCGACAGCTCCTCGCGCAGGTTCTCGGAAATCCCGTGCACGGCGAACTTGGTGCCGACGTAGGCCACGTGGTTGGGGAAGGTCTTGCGTCCGGCCACCGAACTGACGTTGATCAGGGTGCCGTGGCGGCGCTCGATCATCCCGCCCACCAGCAGGTGGATGCCGTTGAGCAGGCCCTTCACGTTGATGTCGAGCATGCGCTCCCATTGCTCCGGGTCCTGTTCGTGCATATGACCGAGGAGCATCACCCCTGCGTTGTTGATCAAGGCATCGGCCGGGCCGAAGGCGGCCTCGGCTTCGCGCACGGCGGCGGCGAAGGACTGGCGATCGCGGATGTCCACGGCGCGGCACAGGCTGTTGGGCAGGTTCAGCGCCTGCATCCGTTCCAGGCGCCGGGCCAGCAGCAGGAGCGGATGGCCGGCGGCGGCGAACAGGCGGGCGCAGGCTTCGCCGATGCCGGAACTGGCACCGGTGATGATGATCAGGGGCTTGAGCATGATGACCTCCAAGGCATAATCGAATTGAATGACTGAATTCTATTGAGCGCGGAAAGGCTTGAGAAACGGCTTATTCCGCTGGCTGGCATCGGAAAAGACTATGGATATACGACACCTGAAAGCGTTCATCGCCGTCTTCGAGGAACGCAACATCACCGCCGCCGCCCAGCGCCTGTGCGTGGCGCAGCCATCGCTGTCGGTGACCATCCGCCAGTTGGAAGACGAACTGGGCGTGCAGTTGTTCCGGCGTCAGGCCCGTGGCGTGGAGGTCAGCGAGCCGGCGCGGGTCCTGTATCCGCAGGCGCAGCGCATGGTGGCCGAGGCCGAAGCCCTGGGCAGGCAGTTCCGCGAAGGGCGCCGGCAGATTTCGCTGCAGTTGGGGATCGAGGCGGATATCGCCGCGGCTCATGTGGAGTCGTTCATTCGCATGGCGAGCGCGGCGCTGCCGCCATTGCAACTGACCCTGCTCGACGGTTGCGCCGGCGATGCGCGCCTGGGCGTGGAGACCCTGTGCTGCGAGGACGAACTGTTCCTGCCGTTGTGGGAGGAGCCGTTCGTCCTGGCGCTGCCGGTGGCCGGCAGCGGACAACGCTGGATCATCTGTCCGCGGGACGCTTCTCACCAGCGCCTGCTCGGTTTCTACGGCGAAGCGGCGCAGGACGCGGTGGGGCAGGCGGCGACCCTGCAGCAGGCGGTGTATCTGGTCGCGGCGGGGCTGGGCCAGGCGCTGCTGCCGCAATCCCTGGTGGAGCACCATCCCGGTGTGCAGTGGCGCCCTTGCCCGGGCGCCGCGCCGAGTCGTCGGGTCGGCCTGTGTTATGCCGCCCAGGCCCTGCAACTGCCGGCACTGGCGCAGTTGCAGGCGGTCCTGGGCGAGCCCGGCACTCAGAGGAACATGCCGCCGGAGACCTCCAGACGCTGACCGGTCACCCAGCCGGCACCCTCGCTGGCCAGGACGGCGATGGCCGCACCGATGTCGTCCGGCAGGCCGACCCGGCCCAGTGCTGTATTGCCGGCGATGAAGGCGTTGACCCCTTCGTTGTCACGCACCACGCCGCCACCGAAATCGGTCTCGATCGCCCCAGGCGCGAGGATATTCACGCGGATGCCGCGGGCCCCCAGTTCCTTGGCCTGGTAGCGGGTCAGCACTTCCATGGCGCCTTTCATCGCGGCGTAGGCGGCATAGCCGGGCAAGGCGAAGCGAGTCAGGCCGGTGGAGATGTTGATGATCCGGCCGCCGTCGGCGAGCAGCGGCAGCAGGTGCTGGGTCAGGAAGAACGGACCTTTGAGCTGGATGTTCAGCAACTGGTCGAACTGCGCTTCGCTGGTCTCGGCGAAGGGCACGTTGATGCCGATCCCGGCGTTGTTCACCAGCACATCCAGGCTGTTCCGGCCAAAGTCGTTCTCCAGGGTGTCGCGCAGCCTGCTGGCGAAGGCGGCGAAGCTGGCGCTGTCGCCCACGTCCAGTTGCAGCATGGCCGCGCGGGCGCCGGACTGTTGCAGGGTGCTCACCAGCGTCTGCGCCTCGCCGGCCTTGCTGTGGTAGGTGCCGATAATGTCGAAACCCTGTTTGGCCAGATGCAGTGCGGCGTTCTTGCCCAGGCCACGGCTGGCGCCGGTGATGAGTGCGATCTTGCGGGACATGTGCGGTACCTCGTTGGGTGACATTGACGTTGAGGGAAGTCTATTGGTCGTTGTTTTCCTGATAGATCCACGAATTTCGGAAATACTGTTCGCCATCCTCGAACAATAAGGTGTCCGCCCATGCTCAAGCCGGAACTGTTGCGTACCTTCATCCGGGTCAATGAACTGGCCAGCTTCACCCTGGCCGCCGAGCAACTGGGCCTGCCGCGCTCCACCGTCTCCGAACAGGTCCGCACCCTGGAAAGCCAGCTCGGCGCGCGCCTGTTCAATCGCTCGACGCGGCGGGTGCAGGCGACCCAGGACGGTCTGCAACTCTACGAGCGGAGCAAGGAACTGCTCTCGCGCCTGGAGGAAATCGAAGGCCTGTTTCGCGCCGATCCGGCCGATCTCAGCGGCTGTTTGCGGGTCGACCTGCCAACGCGCATGGCCCGGCGCATCATCCTGCCGCGTCTGCCGGAGTTCCTGGCGCGCCATCCGGGGCTCAGCGTCGAGGTCAGTTGCACCGATCGCCAGGTCGACCTGCTGCGCGAGGGTTTCGACTGTGTGCTGCGCATCGGTGCGCTCAGCGACCTGGCGGTCGTGGCACGGCCACTGGGACGTCTGGCGATGGTCAACTGCGCCAGTCCCGCCTACCTCGAGCGTTATGGCACGCCGACATCGCTGGCGGACCTGGGCCATCACCAACTGGTGCACTACGTGCAAACCCTCGGTACTCGCAGCGCCGGTTTCGAGTATCAGCACGGCGGTACGACCCACTTCGTGGAAATGGCCGGTGCGATCACCGCGAACAACACCGATGCCTATGAAAGCGCCGCGCTGGCCGGATTGGGGATCATCCAGGTGCCGCATGTCGGCGTGCGCGACTACCTGGCGTCCGGGCGCTTGCGCGCTTTTCTGCCGGCACACGTACCGCCGAGCATGCCGATTTCACTACTCTACGCCCGCCAGCGCTACCTGCCGCCACGTGTGCGTTCGTTCATGGATTGGCTGGCGCAGTTGCTGACGGCGCAGCTCGATCCAGTGGCAGATACAGACTGAACAGGGTTCCGGCCTCGGCGGACGAGCGCACTTCCATGCGTCCGCCATGGGCCAGGGCGATCTGCTTGGCGATATACAGGCCCAGCCCGAGACCGACCTGCGGCGCATCCGAGGCGGGATGGGAGAACGGCTCGAACATCTGCGTCATGATCGCGGGGGCGATGGGCTCGCCGGTGTTGTGCACGCTGAGGATGAACTGATCGTCGAGGATGCCTGCGCGAATCCTGATCGGCCCGCTTTCGTCGCCATGCTGCAGGGCATTGGCGATCAGGTTGGAGAGCACCTGGCAGATGCGCTCGCGATCGCAATTCAGTTCCGACAGGTCGCCGATGTCCAGTTCGATCACGCGCAGCGGATGCACCCGCTGCAGTTCGGCGGCGACGTGCCGCAGTGCCTGGTCGAGGTCGGGGCAGGGCTGGATGTTCAGGGTGATGCCGTCGCCCAGGCGACCACGGGCGAAGTCGAGGACATCGCGGACCAGTTGGGTGGCGCGATGGCCGGAGGTGAGGATGTGCTCGGCAATGGTTCGTGAGCGCTCATCGGTCAGGCGCTTGCTCAGCAACTCGGCGCCGGCGGTGATGGCGAACAGCGGGTTGCGCAGGTCGTGACCGAGCACGGCAATGAACTTCTCCCGCAGACCGGCGATTTCACGCTCCTTTTCCAGGGCAATTTCAGTGCGCTGGGCACTTTCCTCGCTCTCGATCTGGATCGACAGCAGGCGCGCGAAGGCCTCCATCATCGGTTGGATCGCGCTACCCCTGAGCGCGTGCGGCAATGGGTCGAGGGCACAGATGGTGCCGAAGAAACTGCCGTCGCTACGCAACAACGGTACCGCGATATAGCTTTCGAAACCGTACAGGCGCGGTGTCGGGTGTTCGCAGTACTCGTGGTCTTCGCTGGCGCGGTCGATGACGATGGTCTTTCGCGCCAGGCGGATCTCGTTGCACAGAGTGGTGGACACATCCAGCTCGCCGCCCACGGTCACCCCGAATCCCAGTGTGTCGAGCACCGCCAGGGCCGTCCAGCGCGCTTCGGTGACCCGGGCGACGGCGGCGAAGCGCAGCCCGGTGGTTTCGCTGATGACCTGCAGAATGGCCGGAATCACGCTGATCCGGCCAATGGTAGCGCTGTCTGAAAGGGGGGCATTTTTCATCAGGAATCGAACACCGGACACAAGCGTGGATGCCTAGTGTAGCGAGCATCCACAGCTTGGAAGAAAATTCGGCACAAGCGGTAGGCAATTTCCAGTACCCTTGGAACATTCGAGCATTCCCATCAGAGGACTGCCCCTTCTCTTGCGTGCCAACTCCTTTCGACCTGCATCCAGTCGGGTGTTTTCAGCGAGGTTTGACATGCACATCACTTCCCAGGCCATCTGCGCCGCCGCCGACCAGCTCAAGGGCTTCGTCGGTTTCCACCGCAAGCTCGGCAAACACATCGTGCGTTTCAGCGAGGACTCGTTCGGCATGGACGTGGCCGACGACAGCATCACCCCCAGCAGCGAGTTCGTCTGGCAGGCCGGCGAGGGCGAGGTCATGACCCTCAGTCGCGAACTGATCGATGTGTTGCTGGAGCAGAACGTCGATGACCGCCTCAATGTCAGCGAGCCGCTGCGGGTCTATCAGCGGCGTCGCGACCTGCCGGAGATCATGGCCCAGCGTCGGCGCCTGGCCTAGCCGGCCCGGTCGTGGCTTAGCGGATGGCGTTGCAGCAGTGCCTCGAACGCTTCCTGCTCCAGCGGCCGGCTCAGATAGAAGCCTTGCACTTCGTGGCATTGCTCCATGCCGAGGGCGAGCAGTTGCTGCTCGTTTTCCACGCCCTCGGCCGTCACCGTCAGGCCCATGGCCTTGCCCAGGTTGATGATGGCCTGGACCACGGCGCGGTCGTTGTTGTCGCTGCTGAGTCCGGCGACGAAGCGCTTGTCGATCTTGATGCTGTCGAACGGGTAGGTGCGCAGGTAGCCCAGCGAGGAGTAGCCGGTACCGAAATCGTCCATGTTCAGGCGCACGCCGAGCTCTTTCAGGGCATTCATGGTACCCAGCGCACCTTCGATGTCGTTGAGCATGACGTTCTCGGTGATCTCCAGTTCCAGGCGTTGCGCGGCGAAGCCGGTCTCGACGAGGATCTGGCGGACATCGGCGACCACATCGCTGCGCGAGAACTGCGCGGGTGACAGGTTGACCGAGACCAGCAGCGGCGCTGGCCAGTCCCGGGCGATCTCGCAGGCGCGGCGCAGCACCCAGAGCCCCAGGGGGACGATCAGGTCGGTCTGTTCGGCCAGGGGAATGAACGTGTCCGGGCCGAGCAGACCTTCGACCGGGTGCTGCCAGCGCACCAGCGCTTCGACCGAGACGATTTCCAGGGTCTGCAGGCGGTAGCGCGGCTGGAAATGCAGAACGAATTCGTGATTCTTCACCGCCCGGCGCAGATCGTTCTCCAGTTGTCGGCGGTACTGGATCTGCTGGTTCATCTCCACCGAGAAATAGCGCCAGGTGTTCTTGCCCTCGGCCTTGGCCTGATACAGGGCGACATCGGCACAGCGAATCAGCTCGCCGGCATCGAAGCCCTGCACGCGGGTCTGCGAGATGCCCAGGCTGGCGCCGATGTGCAAGCCATGCTCTTCATAGTGGATGGGCTGGTGCAGGCTTTCGATCAGGCGTGCGCAGAAGCGATCGATTTCGTTGCGATTGTCCATATTGGCGATGACCAGGACGAACTCGTCGCCGCCCAGGCGCGCCACCAGGTCACCATCGCGGGTGCTTTCCCGCAGGCGTGCGGCCACCTCCAGCAGCACGGCGTCGCCGGCGGTGTGGCCGAGGGAGTCGTTGATCGGTTTGAAACTGTCCAGATCGAGCAGGATCAAGGTCAGTGGCGTCGCCTCCTGGCCTTTGAGCAGGGCCTGTTCGAGGAAGCGCGAAAGTTTGTTGCGGTTGGCCAGGCCGGTCAGGGCGTCGTGCATGGACAGGTGCTGGATGCGCGCATGGGCGGCGACTTCGTCGGTGATATCGCTGGCGGTGCCGCGAAATCCCGCGGGTTTGCCGTTTAATCGAATCGGCCGCGCCGAGAGTCGGCAGAAACGCAGCACATTGTGCTGGTCGCGGTAGGCGCAGCGCAGGTGGGACGTCTGTTGGCCGGTGGGGTCGTCGAGGTCGTCGAGCCAGGCGCCCAACGGGGTGGTATCGCCGCTGAGCAGCAGGTTCAGCGGCTGGCCGAGCCAGTCGCTGGTTTGGTAGCCGGTGACGTCCACGAAGCGTTGCGAGAGATAGGTCAGGCGTTGTTGTCGGTCGGTTTCCCAGATCCAGTCGGACGCCGCTTCGGCGACCGCGCGAAAACGCTGTTCGCTGGCTTCCAGCGCCTGATTGCTGGCCTGCAGATGGTTCAGGTTGTCGTCGATCTGCCGCGAGGTGCGCAGCGCATAGCGGAAGAACCACACCATCAGCAATGCCAGCACCAGCATGGCGCCGAGCAAGGGCGGCAACATGGCCCAGAGCAGATGATCACCCGGGCGCGCCGTAGTCCACTGCAGGCTGTAACCGAGCGGATCGAGGGACAGCGATGGCGTATCCGCGAATTGCTGGTCCTGCCTGACGATGTGCATGCCGCTGAGGCCGGCGTCGTCGGCCAGGTTGTCCAGTTTGGACTGGGTCAACTGGTCGACGAACAGCAACACCGACGTGGTTTGCGGATCGACATCGAGCACCTTGTTGTCCGGGCGGATCGCTGCCGCGGTGAGGATGGCGGGCCAGCCGTTGAACAGTACGTAGCGGCTCAGTTGCCCACGCTCCGCGGCCAGGGCGCGGGCTTGCGCGATGATCGCCGCCAGCGGGGCGTCGAGATAGGCGCTGACCGCTGCTTCGCTCGGTTGCCCCTTGAAAAGAGCGTACTTGGTGCGCTGGTCATCGACGACGAAGACCCCTTCATAGCCGCTGGCGCGGTACAGCGATTCGCCGATGTTCTTCTCTATATACGCCCAGTGCCGGTCGGCTTCCCCATCGAGGTGCTGATAGGCGGCATCCCACACGGCATAGCTGGAAAGAAACTGCCGGGAAGCGTCGAGTCGCTGCTGCAGGGCCTTGTCGGCGTAGAAGGTACTCTTGCTGCTTTCGCCCTGATTCAACTGATAGGCGATCTGGAACAGCGCGCCCAGCGCGACGGCGCAAGCGAGGGTGAACAGCAGCGCAATGGCGGCAATCAGTTTGCGTGCGTGCAGCCTTGGACGCGAACTGCTGGAAGGGGTACTGGCGTTCCTGTCCATGGTGTGCCGATCCTGTCGGAAAAACACCCGCGGCACAGGCGTCGCGCGGGCGAACTTCACTCAGGATAGGCGACTCTCGCGGCGCTGCTGTCCGCGCTGGCGAAATTGACCTGATCGCGGCCATTGTTCTTGGCGGTATACAGGGCACGATCGGCTTCATTGAGCCAGGCGACCGGATCATCGAAGTCGGTGCGGCAGAGGGCGAGCCCGATGCTCAGGCTGATTCGCAGCGCCGGCTGGGATTCGTCTCGGTAGCTGGCGACCCGCTGACGCAGGCGCTCCATGATGCGCATGGCCTGTTCCAGGGTGGTTTCGGGGAGGATCACGCAGAACTCGTCTCCTCCGTAGCGCCCGGCCAGATCGTCCTCGCGCAGGTTGCCTTTCAGTTCCTTGCTCAAATGACGCAGCACGGCGTCGCCGACCACATGTCCGTAGCTGTCATTGATGCCCTTGAAGTGATCGATGTCGATGATGGCGATCACTGCACTGCGACGTTGCTGCTGGCAGGTCTGGAACTTGAGTTGCAGCAGATCTTTCCATGAGCCGTGGTTGAGCAGGCCGGTGAGGCTGTCGGTACGGCTCAGGGCGCTGAGGCGGCGTTTGTGCTCGGCGAGCTGGATCGCCAGGCGATAGCACACCCAACCCAGGGCCAGCGGGTAAAGCGTCAGCATCGGCAGGCAGGCATAGACCTGCTGGGTCGTGCTGACCAGTTGCAGACCCGGGCCGAATATCGCCAGGCCCAGCAGGATGCCGGCAACCTGGGCGAACAAGCCGCGCAGGAACAGGCGCTGTCCGCCGGCGGCAACGTTGTTCATGGTCATCATCGACAGGATGGTGACGCTCGGCAGCGGATTGAACTGCATCGCGGCGGCCCAGAAGCCGCCGGTCATGGAGTCGATCAACAGGCTGCGCTGCTCGGTCTGGTAGGGCGTCGGTGATCGGAGTCCGAGCAGATAGGCGACATGGGGCCAGGCCAGCCCGTTGAAGAACATGGCGATCCAGACCCAGGTGGGTGGGTCGAGGGGCGCCATACCGGTGTAAACGCCGAGCAAGCCGATGCCCATGCCGATGGTGCGCGGTGCATGGATCCTTCTGACAAATGAAAGTCCCTTGCCTCGTTTGTTGTCCGTCATGGTGGTCGTATTTTCCAGGGGGCGCCGTTTATCGCATAAAGCGTCGGACATTGTTGAATAATCGCACTGGCTCAAGAATGGCCTTGTGAGCCATTTGAACGGTGATCGGGCACTCGCTTGTCGGCTTCTATATAGAAGAGCGATTTCGTGCTGGAAGGGGCGTGAAGCCAAGTACGTGAAATTTTTGAAAATTTTCGAAATATTCCCTTGACGGGGTTTTCTGAATCGGTAGAATGCGCCCCCACAGACAGCGAGCAATCGCCGATGTAGCTGAAGCAAGTGTTTGAAGTTGAACGAGAAATTCTGAAAAACTTCAAAATAAACGCTTGACAGACTTAGAGGAAAGCGTAGAATGCGCGCCTCGGTTGAAG
>NZ_FZOL01000033.1 GCF_900188455.1 Pseudomonas japonica
GCATCGAAGACGAAATCGATGTCCTGGAACTGTGCCATCCGGGTCAGGCCTTCCACGCCTTCGTGGGTCGTGGCCACGCCCATGCGCGCGGCACGGGCCAGTCCATCGGAGTTCGGGTCGATGCCGACCATCACCGACATTTCCAGGTGCTGCGCCTGGCGCAGGATCTTGATCATCAGATCGGTGCCGATGTTGCCGGAACCGATGATGGCGACTTTCAGTTTGCGTTGACTCATACCGCTTCTCCGTAGACTTCGGCGAGCAGGATCACGTCCTGGCCGAGGGTGTCGGCGTACAGGCGCTGGACCGCCTCGGCGCGCAGCGTCAGGGCGGCGCGCTGGTTGATGTAGCCCTTGTCGGTGATTTCGCCGTCGTTGAGGCTCGCCGGCGTGTCGAGGATCAACAACCGCGCGGCGTGCTGCGAGGAGGCCGGGAAGTCCCGGGCCAGGGCCTGCAGGCCGGCGCACAGGGCCAGACGGACCTCCGCCTGCAGGGCCAGTTCGGCGCCGCTCATGTCCTGCCCGGCCTTGCCCAGCAGTTCGCGCAGCGCCGGGGTCGGATAGACCAGCGCACCGATCACGTCGCGGTCATGCCCGCAGATCACGCAATCGCTGGCATAGGGCGCCAGGGCACTGACCAGGCGTGGCCGCAGGGTGCCGACCGAGACCCAGGTGCCGCTGCTGAGCTTGAAGTCCTCGGTGACCCGGCCATCGAAGAGAATGCCCAGCTCCGGCCGCTCGGGATCGACCAGGCGCCCGGCATCGCCGATGCGGTAGAAGCCCAGTTCGTCGAAGGCCGCCGCGGTGCTCTGTGCATCGTTGAGATAGCGCGGGAACACCGACGGACCCTTCACGCGCATTTCCAGCTTGTCGCCGCTGGGCACGAAGCGGATCTGCGTGCCCGGTACCGGCAGGCCGATATTGCCGGCCTTGTCCAGCTGGAAGTGCACGCTGGTGACCACCGGCGAGGTCTCGGTCGAACCCCATTCGGTGGCGAAGAACAGCGGCGCCTCGCGCACCTCGGCAGCCCGCGCGGACAGGCGCTGCCAGGAACTCTGCGGCAATGCGGCGGCGGCGTAGAACAGCAGTTCGAGACGGCCGAACAAGGCCCGGGCCAGTTCCTCGTCGCGCTCCAGGTACGGCAGCAACGCCTCGTAGCCCCGCGGCACGTTGAAGAACAGGGTCGGCCTGACCGACTTGATGTTCTCCACGGTGCGGTCGATCTGCCCCGGCAGCGGGCGACCGTCGTCGATATACAGGGTGCCGCCGTTGCGCAGCACCAGGTTGAAGTTGTGGTTGGCACCGAACACATGGCTCCACGGCAGCCAGTCCAGCACCACCACCGCGATCCGTTCGATGAAGCGCCAGCACTGGGCGATGGCCTGCTGGTTGGCGCAGAGCATGCCGTGGGTGTTGATCACCGCCTTGGGCGAGCCGGTGGAGCCGGAAGTCAGCAGGTAGCGCGCCGGGGTGTCGCCGTCGATGCGCGCGAACGCCTGCATCACCGCCGGGCTTTCGGTCTTGTACAGCAGCGGCAGGGCCAGGCCGTCGGGCAGCTCCTGGGCGTTGCGCGCCGCCACCACCGGACAGCGCGGGGCGACCAGCTCGATGGCGCGGCAATAGGCATCGCCGTCATTGACGAAGATCAGCGCCGGGTCGAGCACCTCGACGATGGCCTTGAGCTTGGCGCAGCCGCCGGCGGTATTGCGCGCATAGGCCACCGACACCGTGGACACCGGGATGCCCACGTGCATCGCCGCCAGGGTCAGCAGGGCCTGGTCGATATCGTTTTCCGAGAGCATCAGCAGCGGCCGCCCCGGGGCGATGTCCAGCTCCAGCAGGCCCTGGGCCAGCGCGCCGACGCGCTGGCGCACCTGCTGGTAGGTCAGGGTGAACCAGGCGCCGTTGCGCCGCTCGGCCAGATAGGGATGATCCGCCCTGTCCACGGCCCAGCGCTCCAGCCACTCGCCGATGCAGCGCGCATAGGGTTGCAGGGTTTCCTCGTTGCTCAGGATGAAACTGCCGTCCGCGCCGGGCTCGCAGCGCACGTGCGCCGGCGCCAACCGCGTCGGGTCGTTGAAGATGTCGTACATGGCACGCCCTCGTGGGTCCGGCCGGTCAGGTGCCCGCCGCCCACTGGTTTTATTGTTGTGACGTACACCGGCACTGGCGGCCGGCGTGACTCGGGTCAGGCTTCAGACGAAGCGGCAGCTCACTTCGCCCAGACGGGTCAGGCGCAGGCGCAGGCTGTCGCCGGCCTGTACCTGGACCATCGGCCCCAGCGCCCCGGACAGCAGCACATCGCCGGCCTGCAGCGGACGTCCCGCCGCGGCCATGGTCCGCGCCAGCCACAGGCAGGCATCCAGCGGATTGCCCATGCACGCCGCGCCGAGACCGATGGCGGCCTGGGCCGCGTTCTTCTCCAGGAGCATGCCCTCCAGGGCCAGGTCGAGGCCGGCCAGGCTGACCGGGGTCTTGCCCAGCACATAGAGGCCGGACGAGGCGTTGTCGGCGACGGTGTCGACCAGGGTGATCTTCCAGTCCTCGATCGCCGAATCGACGATTTCCAGCGCCGGCAGCACATGGTCCACCGCGCGCAGCAGCTCGGCCAGGGTGGTGTCGACGTGGGGCAGGTCGCGGCCGAGAACGAAGGCGATCTCGCCTTCCGCCTTGGGCTGGATCAGGCGACTGCTGTCGATGGCATCGCCGTCGCGGTACTCCATGTCGGCGAAGAGCATGCCGAAGTCCGGCTGGTCGACGCCCAGTTGCTGCTGCACCGCCAGCGAGGTCAGGCCGATCTTGCGCCCGCTCAGGCGGCGGCCCGCGGCCAGGGCGACGCGGGTGTTGAGGTCCTGGATGGCGTAGGCGTCGGCCAGGCTGTGGATGTCGAAGCGTTCGGAAACCCGCGGGCACGGGGTCCGGCTGTCGCGCGCGCGGGCCAGGGCCTCGGCGGCGGCGTGCAGGGACGGATGAGTCATGGCGATGCTCCTTTACAGCGCGCGGGCGCGGCTTTGTTGGTAACCCCGGTGCAGTTCGTCGACCAGCTCGGCGACGCTGTAGCGCCGGGTGATCTGCCCCACCCCCTGCCCCGCCGACCACACGTGCTTCCAGGCCTTGTTGGCGCTGGCGATATTTCCGGAGAAGTCGATGCTGGCGCGGCTTTCGGCGTTCGGGTCGATCCCGGCCTGCTCCAGCGATGGGCGCATCCAGTTGGCGAGCACGCCGCTGACCGCCTTGGTCGTGACGATGTCGTCGAGCCCGCAGGCCACCAGCATGTCGCGGTAGGCATCGTCCACCAGGCTTTCCGCGGCGGCGACCAGACGGGTGCCGACCAGCGAGAAGTCGCAGCCGAGCACCTGCGCCGCGTGGATATCGCGGCCCGAGGAAATCGCCCCGGCCAGCCCCAGCGGGCCGTCCCAGAACTGGCGCACCTCGCCGATGAAGGCGAACGGGTTGTAGTTGCCGGTATGCCCGCCGGCACCGTTGCACACCAGGACCAGGCCATCGACCCCGGCGTCCGCCGCCTTGCGCGCCAGCGCCGGGCTGATGACATCGGCGATCACCACGCCGCCGTAGGCGTGCACGGCCTCCAGCACGCGCTTGGGGCTGCCCAGGGCGGTGGAAACGATCGGCGGCTGGTAGCGCTTGACCAGTTCCAGCTCGGCGTCGAAACGGTCGTAGGTGCTGTGCACGATCATGTTCAGCATCCACGGCGCGCGGGTTTCGCCGCGCAGGCGTGCGGCCTCGCGCTCGGCGACGATCTCGCCGAGCCAGGCATCCAGTTGCTCGACGGTGCGCGCGTTGGGCGCCGGCAGGCTGCCGACGATGCCGGCCTGGCAGCAGGCCGAGACCAGTTGCGGCCCGGAAACCAGGAACATCGGCGCGGCCAGTACCGGCAGGTCGAGGCCGGCGAACAGCGCCAGCAGGTGTTGTTGCGGTGCACTAAGGCTTCTGTCGCTCATCACGCATCTCTCTTGTTCATTTTGTCGAGCACGCAGGGTCAATCAGGTCTTGCGGTGTTTCGCCGCGCCGCTGCCGCGGATCTCCCAGCCACCATCGCTGTGAATGATATTGGCGGTGGTCAGCCCGGCATTCTCCCGCGAGGCCAGCAGCACATAGTGGCCGGTGTGATCCTCGGGTTCGGCGATGCGTTGCAGCGGAACCGCGGCGGCGGCACCGGCTTCGAAACCGGGAATCTGGTTCAGCGGCACGCTGCGGCTGTTCAGGCCTTCGAGGCTCTTCATCGGCGTGTTGGTGGCACCGGGGGCGACGCCGTTGACACGGATGTCCGGGGCCAGCTCGTAGGCCAGCTGACGGATCATGCCGACCAGGGCGTGCTTGGCGGTGACATAGAGAATGCCACCACCACCGGCATAGAAGGCACTGTTGGACAGGGTGAAGATCATGCTGCCGCGGCTTTCGCGCAAGGCCGCGGTCGCCGCCTGGGCGCCGAGCAGGTAGCCCTGGACGTTGATCGAGAACAGCGTGTTGAAGGCGCTTTCGAAATCTTCCGGGGCGATGCGGTCGAGCCGGGTGAAATAGTCGAACACCGCGGCATTGCCGACGAAGGTGTCGAGCTTGCCGAAGGCTTCGAGGGTCGCCGCCACGGCGCGCTGGTTGTCCTGCCAGCGCGAGACATCGCCCTGCACGGTGATGATGGAATCGCCCAGTTCGGCGGACAGCGCCGCCAGTTGCGCGGCGTCGCGGCCCATGACGGCGACCTTCGCCCCTTCGGCGACATAGCGCCGCACGATGGCGCTGCCGATACCGCCGGTGCCGCCGGTGACCAGGGCGATCTGGTTGTTCAGCCAAGCCATGTTTCAGTCCTCGATAAAAATGACCTTCTTGCCTCCGCCTCCCCGTAGGAGCGTGGCTTGCCCGCGAAGGACCGCGCAGCGGTCCCCGACTTGACTGCTATCGGGACCGCTTTGCGGTCCTTCGCGGGCAAGCCACGCTCCTACGGGACATGAGCAACCTTCACGTCACAGGAAGGTATTGATGTTCTTGCACAGCAACATCGCGTTGGGGATCAGGATCTTGCGCCGCAGCAGCTTCAACCCGTCCGCTTCCAGGCGCAGCACGTCCTCGCGCCGCCCGGTGATCTGCGACTGCTCGTCGAGCCCGCGGCTGCGCACGTTGATGAAGCAGGAATAGGCCCGGTACTGCCCCGGCTCGTCACCGGCATACACCTCGATATTGCTCACCAGGTGCACGTTGCGCGTCGGCGGGTTCTCGGCCCAGGCCGAGGGTTGCTTGAAACGCGACACGCGGCGCTGCAGCTCGCGCATGCCGTCATCGAAGAAGGCCATGTGCTCCAGGGTGTAGGGTCCGGCCTTGTCCTCGCGGCGGCGGTTCTCGATGCCGGGCATCCAGTAGTGAATCGCCTCGCTCAGGGTCAGCAGCCAGTCGTCCCAGCATTCGTCATCCAGCAGGCGCGCTTCGCGCAGCAGGAACTGCTCGACCCGGCGCACTTCGTCGAAGCCCAGCGGGGTGTCCAGTGGTGTCTGTGTCATTCCTCGTGCTCCTCAGCGCAGGGTGCCGTTGCGGTCCGGCACATCGGCCCAGCTGGACGCCTGCAGCAGGTCCTTCCAGCGCTGGTAGAACGCCCGCGCGTTGCATTCGTTGAGCTGGCCCTTGAACACATTGCCCGGCAGCTCGCTGTCGTCGAGGCGGGTGTGCATGCCCAGGCCCACGTACAGGTCCTGGTAGCGGGTCACCACGCCCTTGGCGGTCTTGGTGCAGTACTCCCAGTTCTCGCCGTCGTCCATCTCGAACACGCCGGTGGGCGAGAAGGTCATCATCGCGCCGCGGCGCCACTTGTCCTTGATCTCCTGGGGCGCGTTCCTGTTGACGATGACCCAGGTGAACAGCTCGATCTTGTGCGGCCCGCGCGGTTGCCAGATGCGCACGGTGTTCTGCCCCGGCAGGAAGGAGAAGTTGGGGAACACGGTGAACGAGGAAATCGCCCCGATCAGCTTCGAGCGGAACTCGCCCAGACGCTCCGCCACCTTGGGCCGCAGCACATGCAGGTACTTGTTGATGTCGCGCTCGCCGAGGGTCGCGGCATTGCCCACCACGTCGGTGGCGAATTCGTAGCCGTGGCCGTTCCAGTTCACCGAATAGGATTCCGGCAGCTCGCCGACATTGGCCACCGGCCCGCCGAGCATGGCCTTGGCCGCCGAATCGTGGGTCCAGCCGCCATGGAGGATATCGCCGACGAAGTTTTCCGCGGCGATCTTCCAGTTGCAGTCGATGGTGGAACGGATGCAGCCGCCAAGGAACTCGCTGCCGCCCTCGTCCATGTCGAGCATCACGTCCAGGTACCAGGTCATCGGCCCGAGGTATTCCTCGAGGCTCGGCGCATCGGCGGCGAAGGTGGCGAACACCAGGCCCTTGTAGGTGGCGACCCGGGCCTCGCGCAGGCCGTGTTTCGCCTTGTCGAAGTGGCTTTCTTCGTAGCACTTGGACTCGTGCATGCCCATCAGTCGGCCACCGTCGGCGCCGAACGACCAGCCGTGGTAGTTGCAGATGAAACCGCGGGCATTGCCGGCCTCGGCGAAGCAGACCTTGTTGCCGCGGTGCGGGCAGGCGTTGAGGAAGACCTTCAGCGAGGCGTCCTTCTGCCGCACCACCAGCACCTCGTCCTCGCCCATGGAGGTGGTCAGGTAGTCGCCGAACTTCGGCAGTTGCGATTCGTGGGCGACGAACAGCCAGCAGCGGGCGAAGATCTTCTCCAGCTCCTGCTCGTAGATCGCCTGGTCCCAGAACACCTTGCCGGACAGGCGGCCCTCTTCCATGTCGCAGATGCGGTCGAGGTTGTCCAGGCAGGGCGTGGATTCGATGGTTCTGAGCGGAATGTGCTTGTTGTTATCCATGGTTCAGACTCACGGGGAATTCGGTTGGACGGCGGATCAGACCGGGCTCTGGGCGGCGGCCACGGCCTCGTCGGCTTCCAGGGCGACGTCGGCGTAGACCTCGCGGTCGGTGACGATGATCTTGTAGGTGCGCAGGTGCCGTTCGCAGGGGAAGGTCACCGCCTGCCCGCTGGGGATATGGAACTGGCCCCAGTGCACCGGGCAGGTGATCAGGTCGTCTTCCAGGTCGCCCTCGGCCAGCGAAGCGGTGGCGTGGGTGCACATGTCGGTGGTGGCGTAGAAGGTGCCGCCGAGGTTGTAGACGCAGATGGCGTCGCCTTCGGCCTGCTCGACCTTCTTCAGTTCGCCGGGGGCCAGCTCGTCGCGCTGGCACAGCAGTACGCGGCTCATGCCGATGCCTCCTTCAGTTCAACGAAGCCCAGGCCGGTGACCCAGGCCGGCACCGCCTCGTAGGCGATGACTTCGCCCACCGGCCGTTCCAGCGCGGCCATGGCGCAGGCGAAATTGCGGATTTCCATGGCGCCGTTGCCGGCGCGGCGGAGAATCTCCTCGTCGCTGTAGGCGCAGAGCCCGGCCAGGTCGCCCTTGACCCCAAGGGCGAGAATCTCGCGGTCGAAGTCCTCGGCGACCTTGCCCATCTCGGCGGTGCCGACCCAGTGGCTGATGCCGCCGCTGCCGATGATCACCACACGCTCGTCGGCGTCGAAGGACTCCACCGCCGCGCGCAGCTGCCGGCCCAGGTCGGCCGAGCGCCGCAGCGAGATATAGGGATCGACGCCGCAGGCCAGGTACACCGGGATGCTCGGCAGGGTCTTGCCCAGCAACTGCTCGGCCGGCTGCACCACCAGTTGGTGCGGGATGGAGAACGAGTGGTCGACGGTGAAGCTGCGCGCCACGCTCCAGTCCACGCCATTGGCATCGCCATGGGCGACGACATGCCCGGCCAGGGCCTCGTGGTTCTTCACCACCTGGCGCTGCAGGCCCGGCAGGCGGTCGATCGGCCCGTCGACATCGCCGGTGCCGATCACATAGCGCGGCAGGCAATGGGTGCCGAACAGAATGTAGTGGTCGCAACCCACGATGATCACCGCGGTCGGTTCCAGCTCGGCGAGGCGCCGCGCGCATTCGGCGTAGGCACCCCACACGGCGTCGCGCTGGGCTTCGGGCGGCGCCTTGGGCGCCACGAACATCACCGGGTCATGCGGCATCCAGAAGCCGCCAACTATCTTGCCCATCTCGTCACCCCTTGAGCGCGGCGGAGAACCCCGCGCTGTCCTGGTCGGTGCAGCCCAGACGCTGCTTGTAGATCGTCATGCCGCGCTCGGGCGAAAGCTCCTGCCAGAAGCCCATGGTCAGCATCGGGTTGACCCCGGCGGCCTGCAGGCCGGCGACATCGAAACCGAGGATCATGTCGCGCTCCCGTTCACCCAGTTCGAAGCGTTCGAGAAAGCCGGCGGCGTCCTGGCGAAAGCGTTCTTTCGCCGCGCGCTCGACGCAGAGTTGCCAGAGCACCCGTTCCATCACGTTTCGGCTCATGGCGGTCACTCGCCGAGGAAATCGCGGACCAGCGCGGCGAAACGCCGGGGCTGCTCGCTCTGGACCCAGTGGCCGCAGTGGCCGAACAGGTGCAGGTCGGCGTTGGGCACGCTGTTGGCGATCAGCAGGCCGCACTGCGGCGGCACCACGCGGTCTTCGCGACCGTGGACCACCAGGGTCGGCGCGCTGATCTTCGCCAGGGCGGCGGCTGGGAAGCCCTTGACCAGGGTTTCGCCTTCGGCGGCCGGTTGCGGAATCAGCTTGCGCAGGGCGTCCTGGGCCCCCGGCCGGGCGCTGGCCTCATAGCGCGACCGGACCATTTCGTCGCTGATCAGGGCCTTGTCGTAAGGGAACAGCTCCATCAGCCGGCGCATGTTGTCCAGCGATGGCTCGTACTCCCAGGCGCCGCGCAGGCCGGGGGTCTGCACGAATTCACCGGCGGGGGTGCCGAGCAGCACCAGCTTGTCGACCCGCTCCGGGGCGAACACGGCCAGGCCGATGGCCACCGCGCCGCCGAAGGAGTTGCCGATGAACGAAGCCTTCTGGATATCCAGGGCATCCATGATGCCGACCAGGTGACTGACCCAGAGCTTGATGTCGTACTTCGCGTCGTCCTGGAACTCGGTGAAACCGAAGCCGGCGATGTCCGGCACGATCACCCGCCAGCGGTCGGCGAATACAGGAATGCTTTTTCCCCAGTTGCTCCAGCCGGACACGCCCGGGCCGGAACCGTGCAGCAGGAACAGGGCATCGCCCTGGCCAGCCTCGTAGTAGTGGGTGTTGTGCCCTGCGGCCAGCAACGTCTTGGCGTTTGCGCTCATCGCGGTCTCCGTTTTTATTCTCAACATACACATCTGTATCTAGATGCTAGGGAGGGTTTTGACGTGCGTCAACGAAAAAAACCTGGAACCGTGCAAAATAATGGGGATCAACCTACAGATGTGTATTTCAAGAAACGAGGGAATTCGGCACACTGCCAGGGCCCCGGGCCGCGTCCAGCAAGCCCCGGCGGCGATAGCCTCGGCATTGCGCCGGGCGCTAGAATGCCCTCCTTCGCGCCCTCGGCCTGTGCCGCCCCGGCGCCTGACCCGTTCGATGAACAAGGCCCTACAACGATGTCATCACGCCCCAACCTCACCCGCGAAGACTGGATTCACGCCGCCCAACACGTGCTGGTCAGCAGCGGTGTCGACGCGGTCCGGGTCGATACCCTGGCCAAGGAACTGAAAATCACCCGCGGCAGCTTCTACTACCACTTCAAGAGCCGTGGCGAACTGCTCGAAGGCATCCTCGGCAACTGGCGCGCCCGCGCCACCGAAGACGTCATCCTCAGCCTGCGCAACGCCCACGCCTCGCCGCTGCAGCAGCTGCAGCGCCTGCTGGAGCTGCCGTCCCACGGCCAGACCGCCAAGGATGCCGCGGCCATCGAACTGGGCATCCGCGCCTGGGCCCGCCGCGACAAACAGGCGCGCCAGGCGATCGACGAGGTGGACAGCCATCGCCTGAACTACATCGAGGGCCTGCTGATCCAGGCGGGAACGCCGGTGGACGAGGCGCAGGACCGGGCCTACCTGATCTATGCGTACCAGATCAGCCTGTCGCTGCTGCATGGCGACGACAGCTCGCAGCAACGCCTGGAGCGCAGCCAGCGCATGGCCGGCCTGCTGCTGCCGCAGGGGGCGGCGGTGCCGGCCTGACGCCATCTTGCTGGCGGTTAATACCCTCGTAGGAGCGCGGCTTGCCCGCGAAAGGACCGCAAAGCGGTCCCAGATCACTTTGGGACCGCTTTGCGGTCCTTTCGCGGGCAAGCCGCGCTCCTACGAGGGCTATGCGCGTCTAAAAATACACAACTGTATCCTCTGATTTCAAAACCCCACCTTTCCTCATTCCCCTCTTGACAACCCTCCTTCATGACCCGCTAGTCTATACATACACATTCACATGTGTATTTTGAACGAATGACCTACGGCCCCTGCCAGGGCTGGAACGTACAACAACAAAAATACATTCAGGTATCTCGCCATGCGCTCACCTACGTGCCCCGGCAGGGTCGTCCCCTGCTCGCCCCCACTTCCCTACCCCACCGCTCGCTGAGGGCAACCCCATGGATCTCTCGATACTGGCTTTCCTCGGCCAGGACGGCCTGACCACGGGCGCGATCTATGCGCTGGTGGCCCTGGCCCTGGTCCTGGTGTTCTCGGTCACCCGCACCATCCTGGTGTTCCAGGGCGACTTCGTGACCTACAGCGCCCTGACCCTGGCCATGCTGCAGACCGGCCTGCTGCCCGGCACCCTGTGGCTGCTGCTCGGCCTGTCGCTGCTGGCCTGCGCACTGGATAGCGCACTCGCCCTGCGCCACGGCCATTACCGCCGCCTGCCGGGGCTGGCCCTGCGCTACCTGGGCCTGCCGGTCGTGCTCTGGCTGCTGCTCGGCAGCCTCGACCTGCGCGCCTTGCCCGGCCTGCTGCAGATCGTCGTCACCCTGGCCCTGGTCACCCCGCTGGGCCCGCTGCTCTACCGCCTGGTCTACCAGCGCGTGGCGCAGACTTCGGTGCTGTCGCTGCTGATCATCTCGGTGGCGGTGCACATCGCCCTGGTCGGCATCAGCCTGTCGCTGTTCGGTGCCGAGGGCGTGCGCACCCACTCCCTGGCCGACGCCACGTTCATGCTCGGCGACCTGCCCGTGAGCCTGCAGAGCCTGCTGGTGATCGCCTGTGCCCTGGCCCTGATCGGCCTGCTCTACGCCTTCTTCGGCCACAGCCTGTACGGCAAGGCCCTGCGCGCCACCGCACTGAACCGCGACGGCGCGCAACTGGTGGGCATTCCCACGCAACTGGCCGGACGCAGCGCCTTCGCCCTCGCCGCCTTCATCGGCGCGGTGTCCGGGGTGCTGATCGGGCCACTGACCACGCTGTACTACGACTCCGGCTTCCTCATCAGCCTCAAGGGCTTCGTCGCCGCGATCTTCGGCGGCCTGGCCAGCTACCCCATCGCCGCCGCCAGCGCCTTCTTCGTCGGCGTGCTGGAGAGCTTCGCCAACTTCGGCGCCTCGGCCTTCAAGGAAGTCATCGTGTTCACCCTGGTGATCCCGGTGCTGCTGTGGCTGTCGCTGAAACACCCGCATCTGGAGGACCACTGATGCGCCGTCGCCTCGTTCCCCTGATTCTGCTGCTGGCCGCCATGGCCCTGGCGCCGCTGGTACTGCCGCCGTTCCAGGTCACCCTGCTCAACTACATCGGCCTGTACAGCCTGGTCGCCCTTGGCCTGGTGCTGCTCACCGGCATCGGCGGCATGACCTCCTTCGGCCAGGCCGCCTTCGTCGGCATCGGCGCCTATGCCACGGCGGTGCTCAGTACCGACTACGGTCTGTCGCCCTGGCTCGGCCTGCTCGCCGGCCTGGGCATCACCCTGCTGGTCGCCACCTGCCTCGGCCTGCTGACCCTGCGCCTGGCCGGGCACTACCTGCCGATCGGCACCCTGGCCTGGGGCCTGGCGCTGTTCTACCTGTTCGGCAACCTGCCGGGGCTCGGCGGCTTCGGCGGCATCCAGGACCTGCCGGCGATCGAGCTGTTCGGCTGGACGATCAGCGCCGCGGGGGACTTCAGCGTGCTGCTCGGGGTGATCCTGGTCGCCAGCCTGTGGCTGCTCGCCAACCTCCTCGACAGCCGTCAGGGTCGTGCCATCCGCGCCTTGAAGGACGCCGCGGGCATGGCCGAGGCCATGGGCATCGACACCGCGCGCAGCCGTCTGCAGGTGTTCCTCATCGCCGCCCTGCTCGCCGCCCTGTCCGGCTGGCTCTATGCCCATCTGCAACGGGTGGTCAACCCGACACCGTTCTCGGTGGTGATGGGCATCGAGTACCTGTTCATGATCGTCCTCGGCGGCGTCGCCAGCCTGTGGGGCGCGCTGCTCGGCGCGGCGCTGCTGACCCTGCTCAGGCAACTGCTGCAGGACCTGCTGCCGCACCTGTTCGGGCATGCCGGCAACGTCGAGATGATCTTCTTCGGCGTGCTCATCATCCTCATGCTGCAGTACGCACGCGGCGGTCTCCTGCCGCTGCTCCAGGCCGCGCTGCCGAAAGCCCGGCGCAACCTCGACGTACCTCGCCAGGCCGCCCCGCTGCCGCGCCGCGGCATGCCCGCCCACGGCCAGCCGCTGCTGGTGGCCGAAGGACTGGTCAAGCGCTTCGGCGGCCTGGTGGCGAACAAGGACATGGGCCTGGCGATCAACAGCGGCGAAATCACCGCGCTGATCGGCCCCAACGGCGCCGGCAAATCCACCCTGTTCAACCTGCTGTCCGGGGTGCTCGCGCCCAATGCCGGCCAGATCAGCTTCCTCGGCCGCCGCATCGACGGCCTGAAACCGCGGACCATCGCCGCCCTGGGGATCAGCAGGACCTTCCAGCACGTGCGCCTGCTGCCGGAAATGAGCGTGCTGGAAAACGTCGCCCTCGGCGCCCACCGCCGTGGCCGCGCCGGCCTGCTGCGCGCGCTGCTGCACCTGGAGCGCGGCGAGGAAGCCAGCCTGCTCGGCGAAGCCGCGCGGCAGATCGAACGGGTCGGCCTCGGCGACTACCTGCACACCCCGGCCGGCAGCCTGGCCCTGGGTCAGCAGCGCATCGTCGAAATCGCCCGGGCACTGTGCAGCGACCCGATCCTGCTGCTGCTCGACGAGCCCGCCGCCGGCCTGCGCCATGGCGAGAAGCAGGCGCTGGCGCGACTGCTCGAACAACTGCGCGGCGAGGGCCTCGGCGTGCTGCTGGTGGAGCACGACATGGACTTCGTCATGGGCCTGTCCGACCAGATCGTGGTCATGGAGTTCGGCCAGCGCCTGGCCAGCGGCACACCGCCGCAGATCCAGGAAAACCCGGCGGTCCTGGCCGCCTACCTCGGAGGTGTGGAATGACTCGCCTGCTGGATGTACGCAACCTGTCGATCAGCCACGGCAAGGTGGAAGCGGTGCGCAACCTCGACCTGCACCTCGACGAGGGCCGCATCGTCAGCCTGATCGGCCCCAACGGCGCCGGCAAGACCACCCTGATGGCGGCGCTGATCGGCCTGCTGCCGAGCCGTGGCGAGATCGTCTACGCCGACCGGCCGTTGCTGGCCCACCACGACGTGGCCCGGCGCATCGACCTGGGCATGGCCCTGGTCCCGGAAAGCCGCGAGCTGTTCGGCCTGATGAGCGTCGAGGACAACCTGCGCCTCGGCGCCTTCAGCCGCCACCGCCAGGGCCATCGCGATCATGAACAGACCCTGGAGGAAGTCTTCGGCCTGTTCCCGCGCATGCGTGAACGCCGCGACCAGGCCGCCTGCACCCTGTCCGGCGGCGAACGGCAGATGCTCGCCATCGGCCGCGCGCTGATGGCCAAGCCGCGCCTGCTGCTGCTCGACGAACCGAGCCTGGGCCTGGCGCCGCGGGTCATCGGCGAGATCTTCGAGATCTTCAAGACCCTGCGCGAGCGCGGCGTTTCCATCCTCCTGGTGGAACAGAACGCCCGCGCCGCGCTGAAGATCTCCGACTACGGCTACGTCCTCGAAACCGGCGACATCGTCCTGCGGGGCGAGGCCGGCGACCTCGCGCGGAACCCGCGGGTGGTCGAGAGCTACCTCGGACGCAAACCCACCACGGAGGCCGCCCGCGCTACCGGCACCTAGCGCCGTTCCACCCGATTGCTCGACACCATAAAAACAACACCTAGGAGCTTGCATGAAACCTTTCCTCCCCTTGCTGCTGGTCGCCGCGATCTCGACCGCCGCCCAGGCCGACCTCACCGTCGGCGTCGTCCTCTCCACCACCGGTCCTGGGGCCTCGCTGGGCATTCCGGAACGCAACACGGTGTCCCTGCTGCCCAGGGAGATTGCCGGCCAGGCCGTGAAATACGTGGTCCTCGACGATGCCAGCGACAGCACCGCCGCAGCGAAGAACGCACGCAAACTGGTCAGCGAAAACCAGGTCGACCTGCTGATCGGCTCGACCACCGTGCCGACCTCGGCGGCGGTGGCGCAGATCGCCAGGGAAAGCCGCACCGCGCAGATCGCCCTGGCCCCCTACACGCCGCCGAGCGGCGAGCAGCAGTGGATCTTCACCATCGCCCAGACCAACGCACTGATGGCCGAAGCGCTGATCGAGCATATGCAGCAGGCCGGGGTGAAGACCCTCGCCTATATCGGCTACAACGACGTCTGGGGCGAGGACTGGCACAAGGTGCTCAGCGAGCTGGCGCCGGCGGCGGGGATCACGCTGGTGCGCGACGAGCGCTTCAACCGCACCGATTCCTCGGTCAGCGGCCAGGCCCTGAAAGTCATGGGCAGCAAGCCCGATGCCGTGCTGATCGGCGCCACCGGCACCCCGGCCGCCCTGCCCCACACCGAACTGCGCCGGCTCGGCTACAAGGGCACGATCTACCACACCCATGGCGCCGCCAACAGCGCCTTCCTGCGGATCGGCGACAAGGCCCTGAACGGCGCGATCCTGCCAGTGGGACCGGTGGTGGTGTGGGACAAGCTGCCGGAATCGCACCCGTCCAAAGCCATCGCCAGCGACTACGCGCGGCGCTACGAAGCCGAGTACGGCGCCGGCAGCCTGTCGCCGTTCGGCGCCTACCTGTACGACGCCATGCGCCTGGTCGAGAACGCCGTGCCCGTGGCGCTGCAGACCGCGCAACCGGGCAGCGCCGAATTCCGCCAGAGCCTGCGCGACCAGCTGGAAAAGACCAAAGAGGTCGCCGGCACCCACGGTGTCTACAGCCTCAGCCCCAGCGACCACTTCGGTCACGACCAGCGTGCCCGCGCCCTGGTCAGCGTGCAGGACCAGCAATGGGTACTGCTCCACGCACCTGAATGATGTCCACCCACAACAACAAGAAAGGCACCGGCATGAACAGACTGCACAACACCCTGGCCCTCGGCACGTTCTTCACCCTCAGCGCCCTCAGCCCGATCCTGCAGGCGCAGGGGTTCTTCGAGGACAGCAAGGCCAGCGTCACCGCACGCAACTACTACTTCGACCGCGACTACAAGGGCACCTCGGCGCAGTCGGCGACCCGCGAATGGGCCCAGGGCTTCATCCTGCGCTTCAGTTCCGGCTACACCGAAGGACCGGTCGGTTTCGGCCTCGACGCCCAGGGCCTGCTCGGCCTCAAGCTCGACTCCAGCCCGGACCGCACCGGCACCGGCCTGCTGCCGTTCGACAGCACTGACCGCGAGCCGCGTGACGACTATTCGGAGCTGGGCCTGACCGGCAAGGTGAAAGTGTCGAAGACCGAACTGCAGGGCGGCACGCTGATGCCGATCCTGCCGATTCTCTTCGCCAGCCCCACCCGTCTGCTGCCGCAGACCTTCCGCGGGGTGAACCTGAAGTCCCAGGACCTCGACGGTTTCACCCTCAGCGCCGGGCGCCTCGACCGCATGAACCAGCGCGACTCGACCAACCAGCAGAAGATCAGCATCGCCGCGCCCAACCGTCGCTTCAACGGCGCGGCGCAGTCGGATGCCTTCACCTACCTGGGCGGCGACTACCAGTGGTCCGAGCCGCTGACCCTGAAGTACTACCACGCTGAACTCGAGGACATCTACAAGCAGGACTTCGTCGGCTTCGTCGACAACCGCGCCCTGGGCGGCGGCCGGCTGAAGACCGACGTGCGCTACCACATCAGCCGCGAAGATGGCGCGGCCCGGGCTGGCGAGGTGGACAACCGCACCTTCGGCATCATGAGCACCTACAGCCAGGCCGGGCACAGCCTGGGGCTGGGCTGGATGCAACTGAATGGCGACACGTCGATGCCGTACATCGCCGGGTCCGAGCCGATGGTGGTCAGCGAGGGGGCGTTGAGCAGCGAGTTCCTCAACCCGAAGCAGCGCACCTGGCAGGTGCGCTACGACTATGACTTCGCCACCGTGGGCATGCCCGGCCTGAAGGGCATGCTGCGCTACCTGGATGGCAGCCATATCGAACTGCCGGCGGCGCTGGGTGGTGCGGATCGCAGCGAAAGCGAGAAGGACATCGAGCTGTCGTACGTGGTGCAGAGCGGGCCGCTGAAGAACGTCGCCGTGCGCCTGCGGCATGCCTGGTATCGCAATGACTTCGCCTCGGCGGCGTCGTTCCGCGATGACAATGAGCTGCGGGTGAATATCGACTATACGTTGGCGTTGTTCTGATTCCCGGGGGCGGCGCGGACGTGTAGGAGCTGGCTTGCCTGCGAAAGGACCGCACAGCGGTCCCAATAGCGGTGATATCCGGAACCACTATCGGGACCGCTGCGCGGTCCTTTCGCAGGCAAGCCAGCTCCTACAAGAATTCGTGCCAGCCCCAACTTAAAATTCATTTTTTGCATATTAGCTTATGCACAATTTGAATTTTGAGAATCATCCAGCCATTGCTAGGGTCATGGAAAACCGCAGCCGAGCCTGACCACCATGACCCAACCGCTCCGCCTGGACCGTCTTCGCCGGTTCATCGGCGACCTCGCCGACCTGCTCGACCATGAGCAGGACGAAGCCGCCATCCTCGACCGCGGCCAGAACCTCCTGCAGCAGCTGGTCGCCCATGACGACTGGTTGCCGGAAGACCTGGCCCAGCCCGACCCGACCCGCTACCAGCAGTTCCTCCTGCATGCCGATTCGCGTCAGCGCTTCTCGGTGGTCAGCTTCGTCTGGGGCCCGGGACAGCGCACGCCGATCCACGACCACCGGGTCTGGGGCCTGATCGGCATGCTCCGCGGCGCCGAGTATTCCCAGGGCTTCGCCCGCACCGAAAGCGGCGCGCTGATCCCCGCCGGTGACGCGGTACGCCTGGCGCCCGGCCAGGTCGAAGCGGTCTCGCCGCGCATCGGCGATATCCATGAAGTACGCAATGCCCACGACGACCAGGTGTCGATCAGCATCCATGTCTACGGCGCCAACATCGGCGCGGTCAAACGCGCCGTCTACCTCGCCGACGGCAGCGAGAAACCGTTCATTTCCGGCTACTCCAACACCCGCTTGCCCAATATCTGGGACCTGTCCAAAGAGAACCCCGCCCCATGAGCACCGCGACCACCCGCTCCTATGCCGAGCTGCGCCAGCACCTGCTGGCCAGGCATGAACTCGCCCTGATCGATGTGCGCGAAGAAGCGCCCTTCGCCCTGGAGCACCCGCTTTTCGCGGCCAATATTCCTCTGTCGAAACTGGAGATCGAGATCTACCCGCGGGTGCCGCGCCGCGATACGCCGGTGACCGTCTATGACGACGGCGAAGGCCTCGCCGCGATCGCCGCCGAGCGCCTGCGGGCCCTGGGCTACAACGACGTGGCCGTGCTCGAGGGCGGCCTGGCCGGTTGGCGCGAGGCCGGTGGCGAGCTGTTCCGCGACGTCAATGTGCCGAGCAAGGCGTTCGGCGAACTGGTCGAGTCGCTGCGGCACACGCCGTCGCTGGCCGCCGAGGAAGTGCAGCAGTTGCTGGACGACAAGGCCGACGTGGTGGTGCTGGACGCCCGCCGTTTCGACGAATACCAGACCATGAGCATCCCCGGCGGCATCAGCGTGCCGGGGGCCGAGCTGGTGCTGCGGGTCGCCGAGCTGGCACCGGACCCGGCGACCCGGGTCATCGTCAACTGCGCCGGGCGCACGCGCAGCATCATCGGTACCCAGTCGCTGGTGAATGCCGGCATCCCCAACCCGGTGTCGGCGCTGCGCAACGGCACCATCGGCTGGACCCTGGCCGGGCAATCCCTGGCCCACGGGCAGGCGCAGCGCTTCGCCGAGGTCAGCGACAGCACCCGCGAGAATGCCGCCCAGCGCGCCCGCGCGGTAGCGGACAAGGCTGACGTGGCGCGGATCTCCAAGGAAGGGCTGCTCGCCTGGCAGGCGGAAACCGCGCGCACCACCTACCTGTTCGACGTGCGCACCCCCGAGGAGTACGCCAGCGGCCACCTCCCCGGCAGCCGCTCGACCCCGGGCGGGCAACTGGTGCAGGAGACCGACCACAACGCCAGCGTGCGTGGAGCGAGGATCGTGCTGGTGGATGACGACGGCGTGCGCGCCAACATGAGCGCGTCGTGGCTGGCGCAGATGGGCTGGCAGGTGGCGGTGCTCGATGGCCTGGGTGTCGACGACTTCAGCGAGACCGGCGACTGGCAGCCAGCGTTGCCGGAGCTGCCACAGCCGCCGGCGATCCAGGGCGAGCAGTTGCAGCAGTGGCTGGCCGCGGGCGACACCGTGCTGCTGGATTTCACCACCAGCGCCAACTATGTGCAGCGGCATATCCCCGGCGCGCATTGGGCGATCCGTGCGCAGTTGGCTCAGGCCCTGGAGAAACTGCCGGTCGCCGAGCGTTATGTGGTGACCTGCGGCAGCAGCCTGCTGGCGCGCTTCGCCGCAGTGGACCTGGAGGCGCTGACACGCAAGCCGGTGTTCCTGCTGGAAGGCGGCACCGGCCGCTGGATCGCCGAGGGGCGCGCGCTGGAACAGGGCGAGACGCACCTGGCGGTGCCGCGCAGCGACCGTTATCGCCGGCCGTACGAAGGCACGGATAACCCGCGGGAAGCGATGCAGGGCTATCTGGACTGGGAGTTCGGCCTGGTGGCGCAGTTGGCACGGGATGGGACGCATGGGTTCTTCGTGATCTGAAACCCCGAACTTACAAACGCCCCCCCTTGTAGGAGCGGATTTATCCGCTCCTACCAGGAGGCCGCTGCGGCGCACATAACGCCTCGCAATAAAATTAAATAAATGCATATTCATAAAAAACAAAATTCAAAAAAAGAATAATATTCATATTCCAAAAAAGAATTTCCAATGAAATTCTTATAAAAATAAGATCAACCCCAGACGACCTCGTTCCCCTTCAAGAAAACCGGACAACCCCGCTGCACCCACACCCAGGGCCAGTGCCAGCTTCGATGGACCAAGCCGCATGCCCCGACACCTGCCTTTCAGTGCCCTGACCACCACCACGACTCAGTACGGCTTCCACCCGGGCGGCTACGGGTACGGCAAGATCGCCTACGACTTCTAAGCCCATCCGGCCGCACCGCCGGGATGCGGTGCGGCCCTCACGGAGGACCCGCCCATGCGACTGCAACGAACCCTGGCCAGCACGGCCATCCTGCTGGCCCTGGGCCTGACGCTCGCCGGCTGCAAGCCCGGCCAGGCCGATGCCCAGGCCGCCAGTACGCTGAAGATCGCCTTCTTCAGCGACAACACGCAGTTGGTCAGCATCGACCCGTTCCAGGTCTACTGGATCGAACACCGGGTGGTCCTGCGCAACGTGGTCGAGGCCCTGACCGACCAGGACCCGCAGAGCGGCCAGATCATTCCCTGGCTGGCGCAGAGCTGGGAGATCAGCCCGGACGCCCGCGCGTACACCTTCCACCTGCGCCAGGGGGTGACCTTCAGCAACGGCGAGGTGTTCGACGCCCAGGCCGTGAAGACCGCCTTCGACAGCAACAAGGCCTTCGCCAGCGAAGTGCCGAGTGCCTTCGGCGCCACTTACCTGGCCGGCTACGACCACGCCGAGATCCTCGATCCGTACACCATCAGGCTGGTGCTGAACAAACCCAACGCCGGCTTCCTCCAGGCCACCTCCACCACCAACCTGTCGATCCTCGCCCCCGAGTCCTACCGCAAGAGCGCCAAGGAGCGCTCCCTCGGCGCGGTGATCGGCAGCGGGCCATTCAAGATCGAGCACTACACCCCGGAAAGCGGCCTGCGCCTGGTGCGGCGCGAAGGCTATGCCTGGGCCTCGGCCAACGTGCAGAACAAGGGCGAGGCGCACCTGGCCGCCATCGAGGTCAGCTACGTACCCGAGGAAAGCGTGCGCAACGGCCTGTTCCTGCAGGGCAAGGTGGATATCCTCTGGCCGCGGGTGCCGTTCTCCGAAGTCGACCTGCAACTGTTCCAGCGCAATGCCGCGACCATCCAGAGCCGCTCCCTGCCGGGCCCGGCGTGGAACCTCTACCCCAACACCCGCGACCAGCGCATCCTCGGCGACCACAACGTGCGCCTGGCCCTGCTCAAGGCCATCGACCGCAAGAGCTACGCCAGCACCGTGTACAACGCCGAGTTCCCGGTGGTCGACGGGGTGTACGACGTGACCACGCCGTTCTTCCGCAGCCAGGGCGACAAGCTGGCCTACGACCCGCAGGGCGCGGCGCAACTGCTCGACGCCGCCGGCTGGACCCTCGGCCCGGACAACTACCGCTACAAGGACGGCAAGCGCCTGACCCTGGTCTACAGCCTGGCCGGCAAGGAAACCCCCGGCGACGTGCTGATCCAGGACCAACTGCGCAAGGTCGGCATCGAGCTCAAGCTGCGCGTGCAGACCACCGCCGAGTGGGCCGCGGCCAATGCCGCCGGCAACTACGACCTGACCTACACCTACATGACCCGCGCCGACCCGATCGTCCTGCAGAGCGTCCTCGATCCGCGCAGCGCCAACAGCTCGACCCTGGCCACCAACACCTACGCCCCGGCCGTGCTGCCCCAGGCGCAGAACCTGTTCGACGCCGGCCTCACCGCCACCACGCCCGGCCAGCGCGCCGATGCCTACGGCCAGTTGCAGGACCTGCTGATCGACCAGGGTTCGGCGATCCCGGTGTATGAGCGGGTCTGGCAGGCGGCGACGTCGCCACGGGTGCGCAACTTCCGCTGGAGCGCCGAAGGCTTCGCCTTCCTCAACGACATCGAGGTCAAGCCATGAGCCGCTACCTGCTCGGCCGCATCGCCCAGGCCGCGCTGGTGCTGTGGGGCGCGTACAGCATCACCTATTTCATCCTCTACCTGCTGCCGGGTGATCCGCTGAGCATCATGCTCAGCGCCTCGGGCATGGAGATCGATGCGCTGTCGCCCGAGCAACTGGCCAGGGCGCGGGTCTACTACGGCCTCGACCAGGGTCTGCTGGAGCGCTATGTCGACCTGCTCCTGGGTGTGCTGCAGGGCGACCTCGGCCAGTCGCTGACCCTCAATCGCCCGGTCACCGAGATCCTTGCCGAGCGCCTGCCGCAGACCCTGAGCCTGGCCGGCCTGGCCATCGTCCTGTCGCTGATCGGCGGGGTCGGCCTGGCCTATGTGGCCGCCTACGTGCGCTGGCAGCCGCTCAAGGTGTTTCTCGCGCGCCTGCCGGCCCTGGGCTTTTCCGTGCCGGTGTTCTGGATGGGTCTGCTGCTGATCCAGATCTTCGCCTTCGGCCTGGGCTGGTTCCCGGCCACCGGCAGCGTCGGCTTCGACAGCCTGGTGCTGCCGGCGGTGACCCTGGCCATTCCCAGCGCCGCGGTGTACGCCCAGGTGCTGCAGCGCGGTTTCCAGGATGTCTGGCGCGAGCCCTATATCGCCACCGCCTGGGCCAAGGGCCTGAGCCGTGCCCAGGTCCAGGCGCGCCATGCGTTTCGCAATGCCGCCCTGCCGCTGCTGACCCTGATCGGCCTGCAGGTGGGCAACACGGTGTCCGGGGCGGTGCTGGTGGAAACCATCTTCGCCCGCAACGGCGTCGGCCGCCTGGTCCAGGAAGCCGTGCTGCGCCAGGACATTCCCCTGGTGCTGGCGGTGGTCACGGTGTCCGCCGCCGCCTTCGTGCTGGTCAACCTGCTGGTGGACCTGCTCTATCCGATTCTCGATCCGCGCATTACCCATGCGCCCAAGGTGAGCTGAGATGACCGTCCTGCACCGCCGTCTTGTCCGTGCCCTGCCCGTCAACGACGCCTGGCGTCCGCGGCGCCGCCTGCAACGCCTGCGGGACCAGGCCGGACCGCTGCTGCGCCGGCCCGGCTTCGTGCTGGCGCTGGTCCTGGTGCTGTTCACCCTGGTCGCCGCGCTGGCGCCCTGGCTGTTCACCCAGCTCGATCCCTACGCCACCCAGCCTTCGGCCAAACTGCTGCCGCCCAGCCTCGGCCACTGGTTCGGTACCGATGAACTGGGGCGCGATCTCTACACCCGGGTCCTCTACGGCGCGCGCCTGTCGGTGGAAGCGGCCCTGCTCGCGGTGGGCCTGGCCCTGGTCTGCGGCCTGGGCCTGGGCATCGTCTCGGGCTTCGTCGGTGGGCGCCTGGACGCGGTGATCATGCGCCTGGTCGATGTACTGCTGGCCCTGCCCGGGCTGCTGCTGGCCCTGGCCATCGTCACCGCCATCGGCTTCGGCACCCTTCCGGTGGCGATTGCCGTGGGCGTCGGGATCATCCCCGGCTTCGCCCGGACCACTCGCGCCGAGGTGCTGCGGATCAAGACCCTGCCCTATGTCGAGGCCGCGCGCCTGGGCGGGGCCAGCTGGGGGCGCACCTTGCTGCGCCATGTCCTGCCCAATGCCTGGGGGCCGGTGGCGGTGCTCGCCACCCTGGATATCGGCGCGGCGATCCTCGCCACCGCCGGCCTCAGCTTTCTCGGTTTCGGCGCCGCGCCGCCGGCGGCGGAATGGGGCACGCTGATCGCCAACGGCCGCCACTTCCTGATCACCGCGCCCTGGGTCTCGCTGCTGCCGGGACTGTTCCTGGTGCTGGTGGTGTTCAGCCTCAACCATATCGCTCGCACCTTCGAGGAAAACCAGCGATGAGCCGCCTGATCGATGTCGAGGACCTGAAGGTCAGCTACCGCAGCGCCGGGCGCGTCACCGAGGCGGTGCGCGGCGTCAGTTTCCACCTCGATCCGGGCGAGACCCTGGCCATTGTCGGCGAGTCCGGCTCGGGCAAGACCACGATCGCCAGTGCCCTGCTCGGCCTGCTGCCGGTGACCGCGCGCATCGACGGCGGGCGCCTGGCCGTGGCCGGGCAGGACATCAGCCATGCCAGCGAACGCAGCAAGCAGCGCCTGCGCGGACGGGTGGTCGGCCTGGTCCCGCAGGACCCGATGGTCAGCCTCAACCCGACCCTGAGCATCGGCAAGCAGATCGGCGAAAGCCTGATTCTGCGCCACGGCCGGCGCTATCCGGGGCTGGATGCCGATGTCCTGGAGCTGCTGCAGCAGGTCGGCATCGACAACCCGGCCCTGCGCGCCGCGCAGTATCCCCATGAGCTGTCCGGCGGCATGCGCCAGCGCGTGCTGATCGCCATCGCCCTGGCGGGCGAGCCGCAACTGATCATCGCCGACGAGCCCACCAGCGCCCTCGACGTGACGGTGCAGAAGCGCATCCTCGATCATCTGGAACAACTGGTGAAAGCCCGCGGCATCGCCCTGCTGATCATCACCCACGACCTTGGCGTGGCCGCCGACCGCGCCGACCGGGTGCTGGTGATGCGTCAGGGCGAGGTGGTGGAAAGCGGTGTAGCACGGGAGGTACTGTCGGCGCCCACGCATGCCTATACTCGCGACCTGCTGGCGGCCGCGCCGGCCTTTGGCGAGACCCCGCGGCCGTTACCCGTGGCGATCACCGGCAAGAAACCGCTGCTCAGCTTCCAGGGCGTCGGCAAGGCCTTCAGCCTGCCCCAGGGCCACAGTTTCCAGGCCTTGCAGGGCCTCAGCCTGGAGGTCTATCCGGGCCAGACCCTGGCCATCGTCGGCGAATCGGGTTCGGGCAAGAGCACCAGCCTGCGCATCGCCCTCGGCCTGGAACAGCCCAGCAGCGGGCAGGTGCGCTTCGCCGGGCAGGACATCGGCAAGCTGACCTGGAAGCAGTTCAGACCGCTGCGCCAGCGCATGCAACTGGTGCAGCAGAACCCGTTCGCCGCCCTCGATCCGCGTTTCAGCATCTACCAGAGCGTGGTCGAGCCGCTGGTGTCCTTCGGCCTGCTCAAGGGCCGCGAACTGGAACAGGCCGCGCGGCGCCTGATGGAGCAGGTGCAGTTGCCGGCGAGTTACCTGGATCGGCTGCCGCGTGAGCTGTCCGGCGGGCAGCGCCAGCGCGTGGCGATCGCCCGGGCCCTGGCCTTGCAGCCGGACCTGTTGCTGCTGGACGAGCCGGTGTCGGCGCTGGATGTGTCGGTGCAGGCGCAGATTCTCGATCTGCTGCGGGAATTGCAGGCGGAGCTGGGGGTGGCCTATGTGCTGGTGTCCCACGACCTGGCGGTGGTGGCCAGCCTGGCGCACCAGGTGGTGGTGCTGAAGCAGGGGCAGGTGGTGGAACAGGGGGAGGCGCGGCAGGTGCTGGAGCAACCGCGGGAGGCGTATACCCGGGAATTGCTGGAGGCGGTGCCGGGGAGGCGGCTGGCAGTGGCTTGAATTACTGCTGTGCCTGCCTCAAGCCTTGCAGCGCCCTCCAGATCGAGCGCCGCCCGCGCGGCGCATCGCTGTGCATGACGATGCTCTTCTAGCGTCCTTGAGATCGAGCGCCGTCCACACGGCGCTTCGCGAGCAAGCTCGCTCCCACAGTTTGTTGCAACGCGCCATGGCCTGTGGGATTTGAGTTGTCAGCCCTTGGTGCTTGGCGATTTATTGCGGGGAGTCTCTTGGGCCCGACTTGATATCGCGTCGTGCAAACAAGGCGGTCAATGGCGGTCTATCAGACATAGGTTCGTTGCAACAAACTGTGGGAGCGAGCTTGCTCGCGAAGCGCCGTGCGGACGGCGCTCGATCTTGAGGGCGCTGGAAGAGTGTCGCCATGCACTGCGATGCGCCGCGCGGGCGGCGCTCGATCTTCAGAGCGCTGCAAGACTCAAGACAGGCACCTGGCGGCCTTGATGCGGCCCCCCGACAAGCCTTCGAAGATGTGTAGATACCCATGCAGCGATGAGGCCAGAATGATCGAAACAAAAATCCCGGCCAGATGACCGGGATTTTTCATGTTCAAGCCGGACTTACTTGATCACCCCACAGGCAAACCGCGCCGCCCCGCCACCCAGCGGTGCCGGGTGATCGGAATGGTTGTCGCCACCGGCATGGATCATCAGCGCATGGCCCTTGAGGTCATCCAGCTTCTTGATCTTCGGCGCCAGCAGCGGCTGCGCGGCCTTGCCGTCGGCGGTGACGATCAGCGCCGGCAGGTCGCCCATGTGACCGCCGTCATCCCACGGGAAGCTGTGCTTGCCGGTGTTCTTCGGATCCCAGTGCCCGCCGGCACCACCCGCCGGTACCGGCTTGCCATCGACCTCGGTCGGCGCGCAGCTCGGATTGGCGTGCACATGAAAACCGTGCACGCCCGCGGCCACGCCGCTCAGCTCGGGGGTGAACACCGCGCCATAGGGGCTCTCGGTGATGGTGACGAAGCCGACACTCTTGCCCTCGCCCTGGGCGGTGGCTTCCTTGAGTTCGACCTTGAGCGAGTCCGCTGCCTGCACGGCGGCGCTGGCACACAGGGCAACGGACAGGGCAATCCACTTTTTCATGAGGTACGTTCCTTATATCGCGGGAAATCGGCTGTAGAGCTTAGACAAAACCCGGACCGGCTTCGAATGAAAATCAGTCTCGGCAACATCAGGCAACAGCTCTGCCACCAAGGTTCCCACAACGTCCGTGTGAAGCCTGAAGTCTTTACTGCGGCACCGGCAACCGGGTCACGGCCTTCAACTCACGCAACGCCAGGCTCGACTGGATCGAGACGATCCCCGGCTGGCGCCGCAGCACCTCCTCGACGAAACGTCCGTAACTCTCCAGGTCGGTCGCCACCACCGTGAGCATGTAGTCCGCCTCCCCCGTCACCTTGTGGCAGGTCAGCACCTGCGGCAGGCCAAGCACGGCCCGCTCGAACTCGTCCGGGGCATTGTCCGAAACCTTGCCGAAGCGCACCTGGGCGAAAGCCAGCACGTCGTAGCCCAGTTTGCGTCGGTCCAGATTGGCCTGGTAATCGCGGATGATGCCCAGTTCCTCCAGGCGCTTGCGCCGCCGCCAGCACGGTGTCACCGACATCGAAAGGCGCTCGCCCAGGGCCGCGCTGGACAACGTCCCATCGTCCTGCAGCAGCCCCAGCAAGGTACGGTCGACACCGTCCAGCGAATCGAAAGCACGGTCTTTGCTCATATACCAAACCCACGAAAATGATTTTGCTCACTTAACCGGATTGAACGGCAATAAAGCAAAACAATTTCCACCTTGCAGCGCGAAAATCGTCCTCACAACAACACCACGAGAGGACACCCGTGTGCTGACCGTTTTCAGTTCCAGCCACCGCCTGCACCATGGTTCAGAGCTCAAGGACGGCGCCCTGACGCCGTCGTTCGAAAAACCGCAACGGGCCGAGACGGTCCTGGCCCGGGTCCGCGCCAGCGGCCTCGGCGAGGTCATCGCCGAACAGCGCCATGACCGCGCCTGCTATGTCGCCGCGCACAGCGAGCGCTACGTGAGCTTCCTGGAGAACGCCTGGAGCGAGTGGGCCGCCACCGGCAAATCGCATGACGCCCTGCCCCTGGTCTGGCCCGTGCGCGACCTGGCCAGCGCACCGGAGCCGGGCTTCATCGACGGCAAGCTGGGCTTCTACGCCATGGACGCCGGTTCGCCGATCACCGCCGGTACCTGGGAAGCGGTGCGCGCCAGCGCCGATGTGGCCCTGACCGGCATGGACCAGGTCATCGCCGGCGCCCCCGGTGCGTTCGCCCTGTGCCGGCCACCGGGACACCATGCCGCCCGCGAATACATGGGCGGCTACTGCTACCTGAACAACGCCGCCATCGCCGCCGAACGCTGCCTGGCCCAGGGAGCGAAACGGGTGGCGATCCTCGATGTGGATTTCCACCACGGCAACGGCACGCAGAACATCTTCTACGACCGCCCGGACGTGTTCTTCGCCTCGATCCACGGCGATCCGCGGGTGTCCTACCCGTATTTCTCCGGCTATGCCGAGGAAACCGGCCGCGGCGCCGGAGAAGGTTGCAACGCCAACTACCCGCTGCCCCGCGGCACGACATGGAGCCACTACCAGCAGGCCCTGGACCACGCCCTGCAGCGCATCGTCGCCTGGCGCCCGGAGTTCCTGGTCATCTCCCTGGGCGTCGACACCTTCGAACACGACCCCATCAGCCACTTCCTGCTCACCAGCGAAAACTTCCTGCGCCTGGGCCAATGCATCGCCAGCAGCGGACTGCCGACCCTGTTCGTCATGGAAGGCGGCTACATGGTCGATGAGATCGGCATCAACGCGGTGAACGTCCTGCAAGGCTTCGAAGCCAGCGCCTGACGCACACCCGCCCCGCCACCCGAGCGGGGCACCGCGACCCACTACAACAACAAAAGAGGTTCGAGCATGCCTACGTCTCCCGCGCATCCACCGGCCGAGGGCCACCTGCAACGCACGCTGGAAAACCGCCATATCCAACTGATCGCCATCGGCGGGGCGATCGGCACCGGGCTGTTCATGGGCTCGGGCAAGATCATCGCCCTGGCCGGCACCTCGATCATCCTGGTCTACGCCATCATCGGTTTCTTCCTGTTCTTCGTCATGCGCGCCATGGGCGAGCTGTTGCTGTCCGACCTGCGCTTCAAGTCGTTCGCCGATATCGTCGCCGCCTACCTCGGGCCGCGCGCCGGCTTCGTGCTCAGCTGGTCGTACTGGTTGAGCTGGAGTGTCGCGGTGGTCGGTGACGTGGTGGTGGTCGCCGGGTTCTTCCAGTACTGGTACCCGGATGTGCCGGCGTGGATGCCGGCGTTCTTCACCCTGTTCCTGCTGCTCGGCCTGAACCTGCTGGCGGTGCGGATCTTCGGCGAGGTGGAGTTCTGGTTCGCGATCGTCAAGATCATCGCCATCGTCGCGCTGATCCTCACCGCGCTGGTGATGATCGCCACGTCGTTCACCTCGGCCAACGGCGTGCAGGCTTCGCTGGGGCACATGGTCGCGCCGGGCACGATGTTCCCCCATGGCCTCAGCGGTTTCTTCGCCGGTTTCCAGATCGCCGTGTTCTCCTTCGCCGGCACCGAACTGATCGGCACCACCGCCGCCGAGGCGAAGAACCCGGAACGCACCCTGCCCAAGGCGATCAACACCATTCCGGCGCGGATCCTGCTGTTCTACATCCTCGCCCTGGTGTGCATCATCAGCGTGGTGTCCTGGGCCGAAGTCCCGGCCAACCGCAGTCCCTTCGTCGAACTGTTCCTGCTCGCCGGCTTCCCCGCCGCGGCCGGGATGATCAACTTCGTGGTGCTGACCTCGGCCGCCTCCTCGGCCAACAGCGGCGTGTACTCCGGCTGCCGCATGCTCTTCGGCCTGGCCGAGCGGCGCAACGCTCCGGCGATCTTCGGTCGCCTGTCGCGCCTCAGCGTGCCGGCGTACAGCCTGCTGTTCTCGGGAGCCTGCATGTTCGTCGGGCTGACCCTGCTGTTCGTGATTCCCGAGGTGATGACGGTGTTCACCCTGATCTCCACGGTATCGGCGGTGCTGGTGATCTTCACCTGGTCGATGATCCTCGCCGCGTACATCGCCTACCGCCGGGCCAACCCGGCGGCGCACCAGCGCTCCGCTTTCAGGATGCCCGGCGGCGTGCCGATGGCCGTGCTGACCCTGGGCTTCCTGCTCTTCGTCCTGTCGCTGCTGGCCCTGGAAGCCGACACCCGCGCGGCACTGTGCGCCATGCCGTTGTGGTTCGTGTTCCTGTTGCTGATGTACCGACGTCGAGGCACCAGAGCAGTCGCCAGCGCCCCGAACAACGCCTGAGCCCCTGCGACATTTCGTCCGTCCCCCGTGACGTGACTCACTGGTCACCCGCCGTTGTCTCCCTGATACGCGCCCCTCGCCGGGCGCGCACTCCGGAACAATCACAACAATACGGCTGACCCTACATGCACGCCCAACGCACCGCCCTGCACAACGAGCTGCACGCCCGCCCGTCGCTGTATTTCGACGCGCCGGCGCATGTCTTTCATCTCGCCTTCATCGGCGGCCAGGGCGAGTGCGACGCCCTGCTCCGGCGCTGCTGCCCGGATGCCGACACCGACGCGGTGCAGGGCATCACCCGCTTCGACGGCTGCCCGTTCAAGTGGGAACGCCACTCCGAATTCTTCACCCTGACCCTGGTGCGGCCCTCCCCCCATGCCGCACCGGACTGGAGCGAGCTGCCCGCCGCCCTGGCCGAAGCCATCGCGCCCTACCGCGAGCAGCTCATCAACGCGATGCAGGTGCTGGTGCGCGAGGAAGCCGGCCTGCAACTGGCGCGCTACGGCTTCAAGGATCCCAGCGGGTCCAGTGTCGGTGGCGGCAGCGCCGTGGTGTGGAGCGATTTTCGCCTCGACGGGCAGGGCAACAACCGCCTGCTGTTCGTCAATCGCGGGCTCAACGCCTATCGCCTCGGGCGAATGATCCGTCGGCTGCTGGAGATCGAGACCTACCGCATGATGGCCTCCCTGGCACTGAGCACGGCCAAGGCCCTGAGCCCGCAGCTGGATGGTTTCGACCGCAGCCTGGTCAACCTCTCCGAGCGCAATGCCGGGGCCAGCGGCGTGCAGGCCAAGGTGCTGCTGGAGGACATCGCCGAGCTGTCGCGCCAGGTGGTGGCCAGCACGGTGAAGAGCCGGCACCGCTTCAGCGCGACCCAGGCCTATGCGCAACTGGTGTTCGAGCGCCTGGCGGAACTACGCGAAGGACATGTGGACGATTGCCAGCGCCTGGGGATGTTCATCGAACGGCGCTTCAAGCCCACCGTGCGCTACTGCGCGGCGACCGAACAGCGCCTGGAGCACCTGGCCAAGGGCGTGGCCAACCTCGGCGACCTGTTGCAGGCACGGGTGCAGGTGGAGATGGAGGAGCAGAACGCGGAGATCCTGCGCAGCCTGAATGCCCGGGCGGAATCGCAGATCAAGATCCAGCGGGCGGTGGAAGGCCTGTCGATCATCGCGATCACCTACTACCTGCTGAGTCTGTTCAAGTTGCTGTACGCGGGGCTGGATACCCTGGGGGCGCATATCGCGCCGAGGGATGCCCTGCTGGGGCTGGCGCCGGTGGTGGGATTGATACTGGGGGTGATCCTGTTGCGGATCAGGAAGGCCAAGCAGCACTGAAAATGCCACGCCCCCCCGTAGGAGCTGGCTTGCCTGCGAAAGGACCGCGCAGCGGTCCCCGACCTCACTGTTATCTGGGACCGCTGCGCGGTCCTTCGCGGGCAAGCCACGCTCCTACGGGGTCGTTCGCGGCGCAAAGCGCCCCGAAGGAGTGCGCCGTCAGGCGGCCTGTTTAAGAGCCCGCTGGTGCACGATCACACCGATCAACGCCACGACGATCGCCGCGATACCCGTGGAAACCACCAGCACCTGGTACTCCTCGACGAACGCCATGGTCACCAGGCAGCCGACGATGAACACGATGCTCAGGTAGGTCAGCCACGGGAACAGCCACATCTTCAGGCGGATCTGCTTGCCTTCGGCTTCCAGCTTGCGGCGCATCTTCAGTTGCGAGCAGGCGATCACCAGGTACACCAGCATGGCGATCATGCCGGTGGTGTTCATCAGGGTATCCAGCACGTCCTTCGGACGCAGGGCCTCGCTGAAGTTGATCAGCGCACAGAAGATCGCGATCGAGCACGAACCGATGATGGCGAACACCGGTACGCCGGTGCCGGCACGGGTCATCTTGAAGATCGCCGGGGCATCGCCACGTTGAGCCAGGGAGAACAGCATGCGCGAAGCGGTGTAGTGCGCCGAGATCAGGCAGCTGCTGACCGAGGTCAGGACGACGAAGTTCATCACGAATTCGGCGCCCGGAATGCCCAGCAGTTCCAGGGTGCGACGGTACGAGCCGTAGCCGGAAGTGCCCATCAGCGGGTCGTTCCACGGCACCAGGCAGACGATCAGGAAGATCGAGCCGATGTAGAACAGGCAGACGCGCCACACCACGGAGTTGGTCGCCTTGACGATCTGCCCGGCCGGGTCCTTGGACTCGGACGCGGCGATGGTGACGATTTCCGCGCCGAGGAAGGCGAACATCGCGCCGAGCATGGCCACCACCACCGACTCGATGCCGTTGGGCATGAAGCCGCCGTGGGCGGTCAGGTTGGCCATGCCGCTGACTTCACCGGTCGGCCACAGGTTCATCACCGCGGCGGTGCACACCACCAGGAAGCAGACGATCGCCACCACCTTGATCAGGGCGAACCAGAACTCGAACTCGCCGTAGTGCTTGACGTTGAAGAAGTTCACGCAGATCAGCGCCAGGGTCGCCATCAGCACGAATTCGTTGATGCTCACCGAAGGGAACCAGCCGTGCAGGATCTTGCCGGCGACATACGCCTCCCAGGCCATCAGGATCACCCAGTAGCCCCAGTACAGCCAGCCGATGGTGAAACCGGCCCAGCGCCCGATGGCGCGCTCGGCGTAGGTGGAGAAGGAGCCGGTGTCCGGCGAGGAGGTCGCCATTTCGCCGAGCATGCGCATGACCAGCACCACCAGGATGCCACCGGCCAGGTAGGCCAGTACCGCGGCCGGGCCGGCGCTGTGGATCACGCTGCCGGAACCGACGAACAGTGCGCCGCCGATCACCCCGGCGATCGACATCATGGTCAGGTGGCGTGATTTGAGCGAAGCCGCCAGCTTGCTCTCGTGCTCCGACTTCGTTGCCGAAGTCGATGTGGATGTTGCGTCCATCAGTGGTCTACCCCGTGTTCTTTTTATCCAAGGAAACTCGACAGGGGCGCGACATGGCGTCGCGCCCCCTGTTGCATCAGCTGCTCTGATTCGACGTGCGCAACGCTGCCCGAGCCGACGAACGGCCAAGTGCTGGGCAACTGGTATGTCGCGCTCAGGCTCGTCCGCTAAGCCTGAAAGGTACTGCGAGGACACCGTGGACAACGCTTGCCGGCGTCGCCCTCGGCGGGTGGGACGCGAGGGCTGAGCCTCGCATCGGCAATTCGTGGTTCGACGAGCGGTTGTTCATGAAGCTTCACGGCATTGATCTAGCGGTAACTGATACCTAATGTAAAAATGTCCGGCCTCAAGAGCCATGCACAGTGCGCACTGATTGTCACTGCACTGTACAGGTGGCCAATGCAATACAGCGCAGGCGCGGCCGGCGTCCTGCTCACCCCAAGGCACTGCTTTCCCATGTTCGAACTACGCCCCGACGCCTCGCCCCCGCTGGTGAACCAGATCATCAACGGGCTGCGCGACGCGATCGAGAACCAGACCCTCAAGCCCGGCGCCAAGGTCCCGTCGATCCGCGCGTTCGCGGCGAAATACTCGGTGAGCACCTTCACCGTGGTCGAGGCCTATGACCGCCTGGTGGCCCAGGGGCTGCTGGTCAGCCGCGGCACCGCCGGGTTCTTCGTCAACCGCGCCGCCAGCGATCTGCTCGACGCCCAGGCCAGCGAGCCGGACGCGGCCAAGCCGGCGTTCAACTCCGAGTGGTACCTGCAGCAGATCTTCGAAAGCCGGCAACTGGCGTTCAAGCCCGGTTGCGGCTGGCTGCCCAACGACTGGATGTTCGAGGACGGCCTGCGCCGCGGCCTGCGCCAGGTGGCCAGCAGCGTCCTCGAACTGAGCGGCTACGGCGACCCCATGGGCCTGGCCGAACTGCGCACCCTGACCGCGCAGAACCTGCAGCAGGACCTGCGCATCGTCGTGCCGCCGAACCAGTTGATGCTCACCCACGGCGCCAGCCAGGCCCTCGACCTGGCGGTGCGCACCCTGGTGCGCCCGGGGGACGTGGTGCTGGTGGACGATCCCGGCTACCCCAACCTGATGAGCATCCTGCGCTTCCAGGGCGCGACCCTGATCGGCGTGCCACGCACGCCCAACGGCTACGACCTGGACCACCTCGAACGCCTGCTCGCCGAGCACCGTCCGACGGTGTTCTTCACCCAGCCGCACCTGCACAGCCCGACCTGCTCGCGGACCCCGCTGGTGCAACTGCACCGCCTGCTGCAACTGGCCAGCCAGCACGGTTTCCGCCTGGTGGAGAACAACCTCTACGCCGACATGATCGAGGAGCCGCTGCCCTGCCTGACCAGCCTCGACCATCTGCAACAGGTGGTCTATGTCGGCAGCTATTCGAAAAGCATCTCGCCCAACGTGCGGGTCGGCTACATGCTGGCCAACCCGGAGCTGATGCAGCAGTTGCTGCAGTTGAAGATGCGCTCGGGCCTGACCACATCGCAGGTGATGGAACGGGTGGTCTACGCCGCGATCACCGACGGCCGCTGGCGCAAGCACCTCAAGCGCCTGCGCCAGCGCCTCGCCGAAGCGCACCAGGAGGTCGGCCGGCAACTGGCGCGGCTGGGCTTCGAGCGCTTCATCGACAGCGACGAAGGCATGTACATCTGGACCCGCCACCCGGCCATCGCCGACAGCGCCGCGCTGGTCGACGATGCATTGGACCAGGGCATCATGCTCGGCCCCGGACAGTTGTTCCTGGTGGACTCCCAGGCTACCGGCTGGATGCGCTTCAATGTCGCGTTCAGTACCGATCCGGCGTTGTGGGAGCAGTTGGAGAAGCTGCTGGTCAAGCATGTGCGGGCGGGCAAGGAGCGCTAGCTGTCGGCGAGCCGGCCAGTGATTCATGGTCTACCGTTGCCCAAACCCCTTGCACAACGGCCGCCCATGTCCCGCTACAACCGCACCACCACCGCCATCGGCATGGCCGCCCTGATCGCTGCCTCGGCCCTGCTCGGCCTGCCCTACTGGCGCGAGGACTTCGCCCTCGCCGACCTCAGCACCGGCAGCGGCCAGTGGCACAGCGAGCGCCTCGCGGACGGCAGCCAGCTGACCCTCGACGCGAGCTCCTCGGTTGCCCTGCAGTTCGGCGACGATCAGCACCTGATCCGCCTGCTCTCCGGCCAGATCCTCCTCGAAGCCGGCGCCAGACCGCTGCGGGTAACCACCCCGCAAGCCCTGGTCGAAACCCATGACGCCCGCGTCGTCATCGCCCGTTCGCAAGGCACCACCTGGGTCAGCCAGCTCGCCGGCAGCAGCCGGATCGCCGACCGGTTGACCCTGAACGCCGGCCAGCGGGTGCGGGTGACCGACAGCGGTATCGACCCGGCGCATCCGCTGGATGCCGGCGCCCTGGAGCAGGCCTGGCGCGAGCGCCGCCCGACGCCGTCGCCATAACGGCGTTTCCTGTCGCACAGGGCAGAAAAAGGTCGAATGTCCACCTCCGGCGCAACGCGCTAGGATCGAACGACCAAAAAGAAAGACAGAGGCCGGTTTCATGACAAGCTCGACATTCAAGGATCATTTCTCCAGTGGCTCCGCCGGCTATGCGGCCTACCGACCGAGCTACCCCCTGGAACTGATCGACGAGCTCACCAGCATCAGCCCCGGCACCGGCCGGGTCCTGGATTGCGGCTGCGGCACCGGGCAACTGTCGGTGCTCCTGGCCGAGCGTTTCGACGAGGTGATCGCCACCGACGCCAGCGCCGCGCAGATCGCCGCCGCCGAACCGCGCGAGGGCGTGGTCTACCGCACCGCCCTGGCCGAGGACAGCGGCCTGAGCGCCGACAGCGTCGACCTCATCACCGTGGCCCAGGCCGCCCACTGGCTGGACCTGGAGGCGTTCTACGACGAAGCCCGGCGCATCGCCCGGCCGCAGGCGGCGATCGCCCTGATCACCTACGGCGTGCTGCACCTGGAAGGCGAGCTGGATCGCCCTCTGCAGCAGTTCTACTACCAGACCATCGCCCCCTACTGGCCGCCGGAGCGTCGCCATGTCGAGACCGGCTATCGCGACCTGCCCTTCCCCTTCACGGAGATCGAGGTACCGCCACAGGTCATCGAGATGCGCTGGACCCTGGCGCAACTGATCGGCTACCTGAACACCTGGTCGGCGGTGAAGGCCGCGGAAAAGGCCCTCGGCCACAGTCCGCTGGACAGCCTGGCGCAACAGCTCGCCGAGGCGTGGGGCGATCCGGCGACCCGGCGCCTGGTCACCTGGCCGCTGACCCTGCGCGCGGGGCGTATTCGCGGCTGACACCGCGGCGCTCACTCCTCGCGCAGATCCGGCGCGTCGAGCAACCACCCGCGAAACGCCTCCAGGGCCGGCAATGCCTGGTTTCTCGGCGGGTACACCAGGTAGTAGCCACGGGCACTGGCATACGGCGCCAGCGGGCTGACCAGCGTGCCCTCGGCCAGTTCGTCGGCGATGAGAATCCGCGGTACCAGCCCTATGCCGATATCCGCGCGCACCGCCTGGATCAGATGCGAGGTCAGCTCGAAACTCGGCCCCAGGCGCATCGACTGGTGCGTCAGGCCATGGTGGGAAAACCAGTCGCCCCAGGCGTTGGCGTTGTTGGTCACGCTGAGCAGCGTCTGCCGGGCGATGTCCCGCGGTGTCCACGACGGACGCGAAGCGGCCAGCGCCGGCGAGAGGATCACCAGCAATTCCTCGGCATGCAGCCGATGGCAGATCAGCCCCGGCTGCTCGCCCGTGGCGACGACGATGGCGGCATCGATGCCGCTGGTGGCGAAATCCACCGGCTCGATCCGCGAGTTGATATGCACCAGCACCTCGGGATGGCGCCGATAGAACTCATGCAGGCGCGGCAGCAGCCATTTCGAACCGAAGGTCGGCAAGGTCGCCAGGCGCAGGCTGCCGCCACCAGCATGGTGGGCGATGGCATGCAGGGTGGCGCTGCGGATACGCCCGAGGGCCTCGCTGATCTCGCGCTGATACAGGCGCCCGACCTCGGTGAGCTTGACCGTGCGCCCCTCGCGGCGGAACAGGATCACCCCCAACTGCTGCTCCAGGGTCTGCACCTGGCGACTCACCGCGCTCTGGGTCAGGGCCAGTTCCTCCGCCGCGCGGGTGTAGCTTTCATGCCGGGCAGCGGCCTCGAAGGCCAGGAGCAGCGACATGGACGGGGTCAGGTTGCGGTAATTCATTCATAAAACTCATCAAAGGCTGCGCCATTATCCGTTTGTGTCCGTGGCGACACTACGGAATCATTGGCATCATCCACCATCTGGCCGAAGGATGACCATACATCCAGGTCAAGTATTCATGATTAGCCGCCATTAAAAAGAGGCCATCCACCGATGATCGCCCAGCTCCCCGTCAGCGCCCCCGCCGCCGACTACCGTGTCTTCCTCGATGCCCTGCGCGCCGCCGGTTTCCGTGGCCAGTTCAGCGCCGACTACGGCACCCGCACCGTGCTTGCCACCGACAACTCCATCTACCAGCGCCTGCCCCAGGCCGCGGTGTTCCCGCTGGACGCCGACGACGTGGCGAAAGTCGCCACGCTGATGGCCGAGCCGCGCTTCCGCCAGATCAAGCTGACCCCGCGCGGCGGCGGCACCGGGACCAACGGCCAGTCGCTGACCGACGGCATCGTCGTCGACCTGTCGCGACACATGAACCAGATCCTCGAGATCAACGTCGAAGAGCGCTGGGTACGGGTCCAGGCCGGGGTGGTCAAGGACCAGCTCAACGCCGCGCTTAAGCCTCACGGGCTGTTCTTCGCCCCCGAGCTGTCCACCTCCAACCGCGCCACCGTCGGCGGCATGATCAACACCGACGCCAGCGGCCAGGGCAGTTGCACCTACGGCAAGACCCGCGACCACGTGCTGGAACTGCACAGCGTGCTGCTCGGCGGCGAGCGCCTGCACAGCCTGCCGGTGGACGACGCCACCCTGGCTGCCGCCTGCGCCCTGCCCGGCCGTGTCGGCGCGGTCTATCGCATGGCCCGGGAGATCCAGGAAACCCAGGGCGAGCTGATCGAAAGCACCTTCCCCAAGCTCAACCGCTGCCTGACCGGCTACGACCTCGCGCACCTGCGCGACGACGCCGGCCGCTTCAACCTCAACAGCGTGCTGTGCGGCGCCGAGGGTTCACTGGGCTATGTGGTGGAAGCCAAGCTCAACGTCCTGCCGATCCCGAAATACGCGGTGCTGGTCAACGTCCGCTACAGCAGCTTCATGGACGCCCTGCGCGACGCCAATGCGCTGATGGCGCACAAGCCGCTGTCGATCGAAACGGTGGACTCGCGGGTGCTGATGCTGGCGATGCAGGACATCGTCTGGCACAGCGTCGCCGAATACTTCCCGGCCGATCCCGGCAAGCCGACCCTGGGCATCAACCTGGTGGAGTTCTGCGGCGATGAGCCGGACGAGGTCAACGCCCGGGTCGCGGCCTTCATCCAGCACCTGCAGGGCGACCAGAGCGTCGAGCGCCTTGGTCATACCCTGGCCGAAGGCGCGGCGGCGGTGACCCGGGTCTACACCATGCGCAAGCGCTCGGTGGGCCTGCTCGGCAACGTCGAGGGCGAAGTGCGCCCGCAGCCGTTCGTCGAAGACACCGCGGTACCGCCGGAGCGACTGGCCGACTACATCGCCGAATTCCGCGCCCTGCTCGACGGCTACGGCCTGACCTACGGCATGTTCGGCCATGTCGACGCCGGCGTGCTGCATGTACGCCCGGCCCTGGACATGAAGGACCCGGCCCAGGCCGCGCTGGTCAAACCGATCTCCGACGCCGTCGCCGCCCTCACCCTGCGCTACGGTGGCCTGCTCTGGGGCGAGCACGGCAAGGGCCTGCGCTCGGAATACGTGCCGGAATACTTCGGTGCCCTGTACCCGGCGCTGCAACGCCTGAAAGGCGCGTTCGACCCACACAACCAGCTCAACCCGGGCAAGATCTGCACCCCGCCGGACAGCGCCGAGGGCCTGATCAAGGTCAACGAAGCGCCACTGCGTGGCGAGCACGACCGGCAGATCGACGAGCGCGTGTGGCAGAGCTTCGCCAGCGCGGTGCACTGCAACGGCAACGGTGCCTGCTACAACTACGACCCCGACGACGCCATGTGCCCGTCGTGGAAAGCCACGCGCCAGCGCCAGCATTCGCCCAAGGGCCGCGCCTCGCTGATCCGCGAATGGCTGCGTCTGCAAGGGGCGGCGAACGTCGACGTGCTCAAGACCAACGGCACCTCATGGCTCAAGGGCCTGCCGCAGCGCCTGCGCAACGTGCGCGCGCAGCAGCGGGGCCAGGCCGATTTCTCCCATGAGGTCTACGACGCCATGGCCGGTTGCCTGGCCTGCAAGTCCTGCGCGGGGCAGTGCCCGATCAAGGTCAACGTGCCGGACTTCCGCTCGCGCTTCCTCGAGCTGTACCACAACCGCTACCAGCGGCCGCTGCGCGACTACCTGATCGGCTCGCTGGAATTCACCATTCCGTACCTGGCCTACGCGCCGGGGCTGTACAACGCGGTGATGGGTTCGAAATTCGTCGGCGGCCTGCTGGCCGAGCGCATCGGCATGGTCGACAGCCCGCTGATCAGCCGTTTCAACTTCCAGGCCACGCTCAAGCGTTGCGGCGTGCGCGCGGCCAGCGTGCCGGCGCTGCGCGAGCTGACCCCGGCGCAGCGCGAGCGCAGCATCGTGCTGGTCCAGGATGCCTTCACCCGCTACTTCGAAACGCCGTTGCTGGCGTCGTTCATCGACCTGGCCCATCGCCTCGGGCACAAGGTATTCCTCGCCCCGTACAGCGCCAACGGCAAGCCGCTGCACGTACAGGGCTTCCTCGGCGCGTTCGCCAGGGCGGCGATCCGCAACGGCACGCAGCTCAAGGCCCTGGCCGACTGCGGCGTGCCGCTGGTGGGACTGGATCCGGCGATGACCCTGGTGTACCGCCAGGAGTACCAGAAGGTGCCGGGCCTGGAAGGCTCGCCGAAAGTGCTGCTGCCGCAGGAATGGTTGATGGACGTGCTGCCGGAGCAGAGCGGCGGCAAGACCGCCAGCTTCCGCCTGCTGGCGCACTGCACCGAGAAGACCAACGTGCCGGCCAGTACGAAGCAGTGGGAACAGGTGTTCTCGCGCCTGGGGCTGAAACTGGCGACCGAGGCCACGGGGTGCTGCGGCATGTCCGGTACCTACGGGCACGAGGCGCGCAATCAGGAGACCTCGAAAGTGATCTTCGAACAGTCCTGGGCCGGCAAGCTGGACAAGGACGGCGAACCGCTGGCGACCGGGTATTCGTGCCGCAGCCAGGTCAAGCGCATGGCGGACCGCAAGTTGCGCCATCCGTTGGAGGTGGTGTTGCAGTATGTGATTGGGTGAAGGTTGCAGGGGCCGTGATCGGCCCCTTTTTCTTCAGCAACAACGATGAAGTGCCCTGCCCCCACCCGCCAGCGTCTGTCACTCTCCCCGCCCACGCATCCCAGGCAGTCGCCCATGCAAGACATGCTGCAAGCCATCCTCGACCAGGTCCGTCCCCTGCTCTCCCAGGGCCAGGTCGCCCAGTACATCCCCGCCCTGGCCGAGGTCGATCCGCACCAGCTGGGCATCGCCATCTGCAGCCTCGACGGCCAGTTGCACTGCGCGGGCGATGCCCGGACGCCGTTCTCGATCCAGAGCATTTCCAAGGTCTTCAGCCTGGTCCAGGCCATCAGCCACAGCGGCGAGGAAATCTGGACGCGCCTGGGCTACGAGCCGTCCGGCCAGGCCTTCAACTCGCTGGTGCAGCTTGAGGTGGAAAAGGGCCGCCCGCGCAACCCGTTCATCAACGCCGGCGCCCTGGTGATCTGCGATATCAACCAGTCGCGCTACGCCACGCCGGCCCTGTCGATGCGCGACTTCGTCCGCCATCTGTGCGGCAACCCGCGCATCGTCAGCGACGCCGTGGTCGCCGAGTCGGAATACCAGCACCGCGCGCGCAACGCGGCCATGGCCTACCTGATGCAGGCCTTCGGCAATTTCCATAACGAGGTCGACGCGGTGCTGCGCAGCTATTTCCATCACTGCGCGCTGTCGATGAGTTGCGTCGATGTCGCCCGCGGTTTCGCCTTTCTCGCCAACAGCGGCTACTGCCCGCACAGCGGCGCGCAGATCCTCAGCCCGCGCCAGGCGCAGCAGGTCAACGCGATCATGGCCACCAGCGGTTTGTACGACGAAGCCGGCAACTTCGCCTACCGCGTCGGCCTGCCGGGCAAGAGCGGCGTGGGCGGCGGGATCGTCGCGGTGGTGCCAGGGCGCTACAGCATCTGCGTGTGGTCGCCGGCGCTGAATGCCTCGGGCAACTCACTGGCGGGGATGCGCGTGCTGGAACTGCTCAGCGAACGCATCACCGGCTCGGTGTTCTCGGCCGTTCCGTAGGTACGTGGTAACGCACGCAATGCTCAGCGCATCGCCGCCAGCTTGATACCGAACCCCACCAGACAAGCCCCCGCCATCCGCTCGAACAGGTTGGAAAGGCGCGGATTGGCACGCATGCGCTCGGCCAGTCGCTGGGTCACGACCACCGCGATCAGGCCATAGAGGAAGGTCACCACCGCCACCGTGGCGGCGAGGAAGCCGAAGGTGATCAGGCCCTGATGCTGCTGCGGGTCGACGAACAGCGGGAAGAAGGCCATGTAGAACATGATCGCCTTGGGGTTGAGCAAGGTGATCATCATGGTCTGGCGCAGGTAGTGACCATTGTCCATGCGGCTCTTGCGCGGCGCGCCGCCAGGCTTGCTCAGGAGCATGCGCAGACCCAGCCAGGCCAGGTACGCGGCGCCCGCCCACTGCACCACATGGAACGCCGCCGGGTACGCCGCGAGCAGCGTGGCCACGCCGGCCACCGCCAGCCACAGCAGCACCTGGTCACCGAGAATCACCCCGCAGGTCGCCGCCAGCCCGGCCTTGATCCCGCCCTTGCCGGTGGCGGTGATCAGGGCGAAGTTGCCAGGGCCGGGAATGGCCAGGACGATGATGAAGGCGATGACGAAAGCGCCATAGTCGGTCACGCCAAGCATTGGGGATCTCCTGAAGTGTGTGGGAATTTTCCTATAAGCGCCTAGCCTACCCGCTGTGTCAGCGTCTGAATATGCCGAGAATATCGATACAGGAAGATTTGACTTGTACAACTTTCCGCCTAGCCTTGGGTAATACCTGTACAGAAAAACCATTCTGTACAAGATTGCCCGGAGCCGCGGATGTCCCTTTACCTGGAACGCTTTGTCGAGCGCTTTTCCCTGTTGAATGCGGGGAACCTCGAACCACTGGAAAAGTTGTACAGCGCGGACATCGTCTTTCGCGATCCGCTGCACCAGATCCACGGCCTGCCCGCTCTGCGGGACTATTTCGCCCAGCTGTACGCCAATGTCCGCGAGCTGCGCTACGACATTCACGACAGCAGCGAAATCCGCCCCGGCGAGGGCTACCTGCGCTGGACCCTGCACTTTCGCCATCCGCGCCTGGACGGCGGGCGCCTGATCAGCCTCGACGGTTGCAGCCATCTGCAGTGGGACGAGCGCGTGCATCGGCATCAGGACTTCTTCGATGCCGGCGCCCTGCTCTATGAACACGTACCGGTCCTGGGCAGTGTGATCGCCTGGCTCAAGGGCCGTCTGGCATGAGCCGCTGCTGGCTGACCGGGGCCAGCAGCGGCCTCGGTACCGCCCTGGCGCTGCAGTTGCTGGAACAGGGTCATCGGGTGGCGCTGGGCGGGCGCCAGCTCGGGCCGTTGCGCCAACTGGCTACCGAGTATCCGCAGCAGGTGCTGCTGACCCCGGGCGATATCGCCCAACCCGATGAAGTCCGCGCCATGGTCGAGACGATCGAACAGGCCTGGGGCGCGCTCGACCTGGCGATCCTCAATGCCGGAACCTGCGAATACCTGGAGCCAGGCCATTTCGATACGGCCCTGGTCGAGCGGGTGATGCGCACCAACCTGCTGGGCCTGAGCCAGTGCCTGGAAGCGGTGCTGCCCTTGCTGCAACGCGGCCAGCGCCCGCACCTGGTGGTGACCGGCAGTTCGGTGGACTGGCTGGCCCTGCCCCGGGCCGCCGCCTATGGCGCGTCGAAGGCCGCCGTGCGCTACCTGGTGGAGTCGCTGCGCATCGACCTGATCCGCGCCGGTATCGATGTCACCCTGGTCAGCCCCGGTTTCGTCGACACCCCGCTGACCCGGCGCAACGACTTCCCCATGCCGCAACGCTGGAGCGCCGAACGCGCCGCGGAACATATCGTCGGGCGCCTGCAGCGACGGCCGCTGGAGATCGCCTTTCCGTTCCCGTTCATCACCATCCTGCGCCTGCTCGGCGCCCTGCCCGGGCGCTGGCGCCTGAAACTCGGCCAGCACCTGGCCCGCGATCAAAAGGACTGAGCGCCATGCGTATCGCCATCATCGGCAGCGGTATCGCCGGCCTGACCTGCGCCCGGCTGCTCAGTCGCCGCCATGAAATCAGCGTGTTCGAAGCCAGCGCCTGGATCGGCGGCCACACCCACACCGTCGACGTGCACTGCCAAGGCCGGGACTATGCGCTGGACACCGGTTTCATCGTGTTCAACGACTGGACCTACCCGAACTTCATCCGCCTGCTCGACCAGCTCGGCGTCGCCTCGCAGCCCACCGAAATGAGCTTTTCCGTGCACGATCCGGCCAGCGGCCTGGAGTACAACGGGCACACCCTCGACACCCTCTTCGCGCAACGGCGCAACCTGCTGTCGCCGGGCTTCTGGGGCATGCTGCGGGATATCCTGCGCTTCAACCGCCAGGCCCTCGCCGACCTCGACGGCGGGCGCCTGCAGGCAACCACCAGCCTCGGCGACTACCTGCGCCAGCACGGCTACGGCCAGCGCTTCATCGAGCACTACGTGCTGCCCATGGGCTCGGCGATCTGGTCGATGTCGCGGGCCGACATGCTCGCCTTCCCCCTGCAGTTCTTCGTGCGCTTCTGCCGCAACCATGGCCTGCTCTCGGTCAACCGGCGTCCGCAGTGGCGAGTGATCGAGGGCGGCTCGCGCAGTTATGTGGAGCCGCTGTGCCGCACGTTCATCGGCCGCATCCGCCTGAACTGCGCGGTTTCGCGGGTGCTGCGCGATGACGCCGGGGTCTGCGTGATCAGTGCCGATGGCGCGGAGCGCTTCGACAAGGTGGTCCTGGCCTGTCACAGCGACCAGGCCCTGGCCCTGCTCGACACCCCCAGCGAGCACGAACGGGACATCCTCGGCGCCATCCGCTACGCCGACAACGACGTGGTCCTGCACACCGACACCCGCCTGCTGCCACGCCGGCGCAAGGCCTGGGCCAGCTGGAACTGTCGCCTGGGCAACGGCGCGCACTCGCCCGCCGCGCTGACCTACGCGATGAACATCCTGCAGCGCCTCGACGCGCCCGAGACCTTCTGCGTCAGCCTCAACCAGACCGCGCTCATCGACCCGGCGCGGATCCTCGCCCGCTTCACCTACGCCCACCCGCAATACAGCCTCGCCGCCGTGGCCGCCCAGGCGCGCCAGGCCGAACTGCAAGGCCAGCGCCACAGCTACTTCTGCGGCGCCTACTGGGCCAACGGTTTCCACGAGGATGGCGTGGTCAGTGCGCTGCGCGTGGCCGAACACTTTGGAGAGCAGTTGTGAACAGTTGCCTGTGCCATGGCTGGGTCAGCCACCGGCGCCTGGGGCCGCGCGCCCATGGCTTTCGCTACCGGATCGGCATGTTCCTCGTCGACCTGGATGAGCAACCGCGCCTGCTCGGTCTGTCGCCCTGGCTCGGCGCTTCGCGGCTTTCGCCCCTGAGCTGGCGCGAAAGCGACTACCTGCCGGCGCTGACCCGGCACGGCATGCCCCTGGCCGAGGCGGTCCGGCAACGGGTGGCGCAGGCCTGCGGCCAGGCCCCGACAGGCCGTGTGCAACTGCTGACCCAGCCACGCTGCTGGGGCCTGTCGTTCAACCCGGTGAGCTTCTATTTCTGCCATGACCAGGACGAGCGCCTGGCGGCGATCCTGCTCGAAGTGCGCAACACGCCCTGGCGCGAACGCTTTCACTACGTGCTGCCGGTACAACCGGAGCGGCCCCATGACTTCGCCGTGGCCAAAGCCTTTCATGTCTCGCCGTTCCTGCCGCTGGACATGGACTATCGCCTGCGCTTTCGCCTCGATGGCCCGCGCATCCGCATCCATATGGAGAACTGGCGCCAGGGTGCCAGGGTCTTCGAGGCCGATCTGCTCCTGCAGCGCCAGACGCTGGACCGCGCTGCCCTGCACCGGCACATCCTGAGTTTCCCCTGGATGAGCCTGCGCACCGTCGCGGCGATCTACTGGCAGGCCCTGCGCCTGCTGCTCAAGCGCACCCCCATTCACGACCACCGCCCCAGCCACGGCGACCTGCGCCTTGGCCAACCCGAGGAGCCCGAGCATGTCCAATCCCACGCTGAGCGTTAGCAAATCGACGCTGCTGGCGCCCGTGCTCGGCGGCCTGGCCCGCGGTGCCGTGACCGCGCAACTGCGCCGCCTGCGCCACGGCCATCTGCGCCTGGTCGGCGCGGATCGCCAGTGGAGTTTCGGCGACCCCGCCAGCCCCCTGCAGGCCGAGGTGGAAATCCTCGACGACGAGGCCTGGAGCCTGGTCGCCGGAAACGGCTCCATCGGTGCCGGCGAGGCCTATATCCACGGCTACTGGCGCAGCCCCGACGTGGCCGCGGTCACCCGCCTGTTCGTTGCCAACCTCGATGTACTGGACGCCCTCGAAGGCGGCCTGGCGCGCTTCGGCCGCCCTGCCCTGCGCCTGCTGCACCGGCTCAACCGCAATGACCGGCACGGCTCGCGGCGCAATATCCTCGCCCACTACGACCTCGGCAATGCCCTGTTCGAACGCCTGCTCGATCCCACCATGATGTACTCGGCGGCACGCTTCAGCAGCGCCGGGCAGAGCCTGGAACACGCGCAGTTGCACAAGCTCGACGAGATCTGCCGCAAGCTCGAACTGCGCCCCGACGAACACCTGCTGGAAATCGGCACGGGCTGGGGCAGCCTGGCGATCCACGCGGCGACCCGCTGCGGTTGCCGGGTGACCACCACCACCCTGTCCGAGGCGCAGTACGCCCACACCCTGCAGCGGGTGCGGGCGCTGGGCCTGGAGCAGCGCATCCGCGTGCTGCGCGAGGACTATCGCGACCTGCGCGGGCGCTTCGACAAGCTGGTGTCGATCGAGATGATCGAAGCGGTCGGTCATCGCTACCTGCCCACCTACTTCCGCCAGTGCGCCGGCTTGCTGAAGGACGATGGCCTGATGCTGCTGCAGGCCATCACCATCCGCGACCAGCGCTACGCCCAGGCGCGGCGTTCGGTGGACTTCATCCAGCGCTACATCTTCCCCGGCGGCGCCCTGCCCTCGCTGAGCGTGCTGCTCGCCACCGCCAGCCAGCAGACCGCGCTGAACCTGGTGCATATGGAGGACTTCGGCCAGGACTACGCGCGCACCCTGCGCCACTGGCGCGACAACCTGCGCCAGTCGCGGACGGCGTTGAGCGAGCTGGGCTATGACGACAGCTTCCAGCGCTTGTGGGAGTTCTACCTGTGTTACTGCCAGGGCGGCTTCGAAGAGCGGGCGATCGGCGTGGCGCAATTGCTGTGGGCCGGACCGCGGGCGCGACGGGCGGCGCTGGAGTGACACGCACCTGGCTGCTCGGCAATGCCCTGTGGTTGCAGGCGGGCTGGTGGGGGTGCGTGCTTGGGGCGCGGTATCCGGGGTTATTGCTGGCGGTGCTGGCGGGGTTGCTGGTGCATTTGTGGCTGTGTCGCCAAAGGATCGCTGAGTTGCGCGTGCTGCTGATCATCGGCCTGGCGGGCTGCGCGCTCGATACGGTGCTGGGGGCTGCCGGCGTCTTCGATTTCGCCCAGCGTCCGCTGCCACTGTGGCTGGCGCTGCTGTGGCTGGTGCTGGCCAGCGGGATGCGCCACAGCCTGGCGGGGCTGGCTCGACCGGTGTGGCTCGCGGTGCTCTGCGGGTTGCTTGGCGGGCCCTTGGCTTATCTGGCCGGCGCACGGCTGACGGGGGTCGGTTTGCCTTTGGGGATGATGGCGACGACGCTGGTGCTGGCGCCGGTCTGGGCGGTCTGGTTTCCGCTATCGCTGCGTCTGGCAGCCCGAAAGCAGTAGCAGCAGGCACTGCGATCGCGGTGCAACAACGTCTACAACGCCTCCCCCGCATCCAGCCGTGCCAGCAGCGCCTCGCCCCGCTGCCACAGCGCTTCCCGCCGCGCCGGCTGCATCCTGTCAAGATTGCCGTAGAGCAAGGCCATGCGCTGATTGCCGGCGAAGGTTCGCCGGTGGCGCATCAGAAAATGCCAGTACAAGGCATTGAACGGACAGGCATCCTCCTCCACCGCACGCTCCACCCGATATGCGCAGTTCGCACAGTGATCGGACATGCGCTGGATGTACTTGCCGCTGGCGCAATACGGTTTGGAACCGAGGAACCCGCCATCGGCATGCATCACCATGCCCAGGGTATTGGGCAGTTCCACCCAGTCGTAGGCATCCATGTACACCGCCAGGTACCACTCGCAGATCTGCGCCGGCGCGATGCCGGCCAGCAGGGCGAAGTTGCCGGTGACCATCAGCCGCTGGATATGGTGCGCATAGCCCAGTTCCAGGGTCTGCCCGATCACCTGGGCCATGCAGCGCATCTGCGTCTGGCCATCCCAGTAGAACCCGGGCAACGGCCGGCGATTGCCCAGCGCATTCAACTGCGCGTACTCGGGCATGCGCAGCCAGTAGATGCCGCGCACATACTCGCGCCAGCCAATCAACTGGCGGATGAAACCCTCCGCCGCATTCAGCGGCACCTCGTTGCGCCGCCAGGCCCGCTCGACGTCCTCACACAGCCGCCGCACGTCCAGCAGGCCGATATTCAGCGCCGCGCTGATCCGCGCATGGAACAGATATGGCTCGCCCTCGGCCATGGCGTCCTGGTAGTCGCCGAACGCCGTCAGGCCATGTTCGAGAAAGTGCCGCCACAGCGCCTCGGCCTCGACATGGGTCACCGGGTAGTCGAAGCCCTCGGCATTGCCGTAGTGATCCTTGAAGCGCCGGCGTACCAGATCGATGACCTCGGTAGTGATCGCATCCGCCTTGAAGCTCGCGGTAAACGGCCCACGCACCTTGCGCGGCAGCGGCTTGCGGTTGTCCTTGTCGTAATTCCAGGCACCACCCGCTGGCCCGCCGTCCGGCTCCAGCAACAGCTGACTGCGCTTGCGCATGCCGTGGTAGAAATTTTCCATGCGCAGTTGCGTGCGCCCGTTCGCCCAGCGCGCGAAGGCCTCGCGGGAACAGAGAAAACGCCGGTCGCGGTGCCAGACCATGGGCAGGTCGCACGCGCGCATGCTCTGCTCCAGACGCCACTCGCCGCACTCGGTGACGTGTACTTCCTCAGCCTTGAGCTTCCCGTGCCAGCGCTTGAGTTCGCCAACGATGCTGCCGCTGTTGCCGCGCGCGTCCAGGGTCACGTACTCCACCCGCCAGCCACGCGCACGCAAGGCTTCGGCAAAATGGCGCATGGCGCTGAGGACCAGGATGATCTTGCGCGGATGGTGCGGCACATAGCGGGTTTCGTCCTCGACCTCGGCCATCAGCAGTACGTCGCGGGCCGGGTCGAGGGCACGCAGCAGATCGAGGTCGAAGGACAGCTGGTCGCCCAGCACCAGACCCAGGCGCGGCGCCTGGCGCCGGGTCACCGGGCGCCCTCCGGCAGGCGACGGAAGAACAGGGTGATCTGCCCGACCTCGACCCCGAGCTTGCTCATGCGGGTGCGGTTGATCAGGGTGTCCTCGTCCATCAGGTACATCCAGTCGTCCATGTCCATCACCCAGTTGCGCCCATCCACTGGCAGGTCCAGGCGATAGCGCCAGTGCAGGGCATTGCCGGACACCTGGCCCTGGGCATCGCCGACCACGTCGCCAGCCCGCCCGATCCAGCGGCCATCGCCTTGCGGGGTCAGGGTCCAGGTGCGGCGCTGGGTGGTGCCATCGCTGTAGACGAAATGCTCGTCGAGAATCAGCCGCTCGCCGTCGCGGCGGCTGTCGATGCTTACGTGGAAGCGCTTGACCACTTCCCCCGAACGCTTCTGGAACATGCCCCAGGCCTGCACCGGGCGCGAGAAATAGGCGGCGAGGTCGAGGCGCGGTTGCTGGTCGGCATAGCGGTCGACCTCGACGTTGCCGCAGCTGCCGAGCAACAGGCAGGCGAACAGGATCAGCAAGACGCGCATGGTCATTCTCCTCGGTCGGTGCCGGCGCGCCCGAGCAAGGCCTGGCGCAGTTGTGGCTCGCGGGCCCGCGGGTCGAGCCAGATGGCGAAGAACGCTCGGGCGAAGGCCGCCTCGTTGATCTGGCGACGCAACTGACCGTCGACGTAGAAACGACAGCCCTGCCCGGGCAGGTACACCCCGGTAATGCGCATCCCCGGGCGCACATCGACGAAGGCCTGACGCATCAGGCCGGCCCAGCGGTCGAGGGTCGCCTCGCTCAGGCTGTCGCCGCCGAGCCGGCGCATCTCGTCGAGACTGGCCTCGACCAGGGTTTCCCGCGACAGCGTGCGATGGTAGGTCAGTTCCAGGGCGAAGGGGGATGCCCAATCCAGCGGCGCCACGGCACTCCAGGTGCGCGCGCTGTACAGGCGCAGGCCGAACCAGCTGAACTCGCCAGCGCCGACCGCTCGCGCGCCTGGCACCCCGGGGCGCCAGTCGGCCGTGGCCGATTGCGCCGTCGCCAGCAGCAGACAGAAGCACAGGCGGCCAAGCCAGTGTCTTTCGCCAACCATGAGCCTCGGCCCTCATGTTTTACAGTTGTTGTACAAGTATATTTATTTGTACAACAAAGCCTGGAAAAAGTTTGCACAACTTTCCCGACGGTCCCGCCTCAAAGACCAGGAGAGCGGTGCATTCATTCCTCCGGAGGTCGTCATGTCGATACGCGCGCCCCTGCTGCTGTCCTGCCTGATGCTGGCCCTGGCCGGCTGCTCCAGTCCCGAGCGTTCGGGGTCACCGCCCGAGACCCAGCAGGTCGACCTCGAGCGTTACCAGGGCACCTGGTACGAACAGGCCCGCCTGCCGATGTTCTTCCAGCGCAACTGCGTGCAGTCGGAGGCGCACTACCGCCTGCGCGACGACGGTCGCGTCGAGGTGAACAATCGCTGCAAGGAACACGACGGCCAATGGAACGAGGCCCACGGCATCGCCGAGGCGCAGGTGCCGGGGCGTACCGACAAGCTGTGGGTGCGCTTCGACAACTGGTTCAGCCGCCTCGCCCCGGGGCTGACCAAGGGCGAGTATTGGGTGCTGTACCACGATGCGCAGTACCGGGTGGCCCTGGTCGGGCACCCGGACCGCGAGTACCTGTGGCTGTTGTCGCGGGAAAAGGAAATCGGCGCGGCGCAGCGCGAGGAACTGCTGCGCATCGCCCGTGAGCGCGGCTATGACACCCATGGGCTGATCTGGCGCCAGAGCGCCGTCCCGGAACAATAGCGGCGCTCGACGGCCCGGCACGCGCTGGTTACCCTTGCGCCCTTTCGACAGGACCGACAAGCCATGACGATCTACCAGGGAAGCTGCCTGTGCGCGGCGGTGCGCTACGAACTGCTGGGTGAGCCGAAAGCGGTCAGTCACTGCCATTGCGGACAGTGCCGCAAAGGCCACGGCGCCGCGTTCGCCAGCTACGGCAGCGTGCCCCGCGGCGAATTGCGGATTGTCGCAGGCGCCGAGCAGCTCAAGGCATTCGCCTCCTCGCCCACGGTGCTGCGCGAGTTCTGCGGGTGCTGCGGGTCGAGCCTGTTCTGGTCGCGCGCCAGCGGCGAGCATGCCGACTGGGTGTCGGTGGCGTTGGCAACGCTGGACACCCCGTTCGTGCCGCGCAAGGAAAAGCACATCCATATCGAATCCCGCCTGCCCTGGCCGGGGATTTGAAATCCGCGCGAATGCCCGCCAGAATCGCCGCCCGATTGGCCTGCTGCCGTCCTTGCGAGGTATCCCGTTGAATCCCCAGACCCTGTCCCGCCGCCTGGAGCGCGTCGCGGCCCATGTCCCGGCCGGCGCGCGACTGGCCGATATCGGCTCGGACCACGCCTACCTGCCCGTGGCGCTGATGCACCGTGGGCTGATCGTCGCGGCGGTGGCCGGCGAGGTGGCGTCGACCCCGTACAACGCGGCACTGCGCAGCGTGCGCGAGAACGGGCTGGAGCAGGCGATCGTGGTGCGCCATGCCAGTGGCTTGCGGGCGATCGAGGTGGCGGACGGGATTACCGCGATCACCCTGTGCGGCATGGGCGGCGAGACCATCCGCGACATTCTCCAGGCCGACCGCGAACGCCTTGGCGGTCATGAGCGCCTGGTGCTGCAGCCCAATGGTGGCGGGCAGCCGTTGCGCCGCTGGTTGATGGACAACGGCTATCGGATCGTGGCGGAAGAGGTGTTGCGGGAGAACCGCTTCGACTACGAGATCGTCGTCGCCGAGCGCAGCGGGCCGGTGGTGTACAGCGAACAGGAGCTGTACTTCGGGCCGTTGCTGCTGCGCGAGCGCGGTGCGGCGTTCATCGCCAAATGGCAGCGGTTGTTGCGGTTGAAGCGCAAGACGCTGGAGGGGTTGTCGCGGGCGAGGCAGGCGGTGGCGGAGGAGAGGCTGCGGGAACTGGGCCAGCAGATTCGCTGGATCAGTGAGCTGTTGGGGTGACATGTGGTGGCTTGCCAGGGGAACCGCATCAAGGCCGCCAGGTGCCTGTCTTGAGTCTTGTAGCGCTCTCAAGATCGAGCGCCGCCCGCGCGGCGCATCGCGAGCGCGCTCGCTCCTACATTTTTTGCAACGTGCCTATGTCTGTCAGGCCATGGTTGACCGCCTTGTGTGTACGACGCGGTATCGCGTCGACCCCAACAGCTTCCCCGCGATAAATCGCCAAGCGCCAAAGACTGGCAACGCCGCTCTCACAGGCCATGGCACGTTGCAAAAAATGTAGGAGCGAGCGCGCTCGCGATGCGCCGCGCGGGCGGCGCTCGATCTCATAGGCGCTACAAGACTCAAGACAGGCACCCAGCTAGACAACACTTCCCTGAGAGCATATTCACCAAACCGTCACGATTGGCCCTCGCAACGACCATAAAACCTGCCGCCCCAATCGATTTACTGAACGACAACCCGCGAAACAGACAACCAGCCATCAATCTGCCAGCTATATTTCCCAGAACTCCATAACCTCTTTTTTTGTCCCCTTTTTCTATCCCTGTTTTTCTGCTTATGTACGCTCTTTTGCCGCAGTGCCCCGAGCGCTGCCAAGCCGACAGGAAGTCTGCCCGATGGCTCGCCGCCGCCTTTTGCGTCGCGGCCATGTTCAAGCGTTACCAACCGGACTACCTGACTTATGCCCGTTGACCTGCAAGCGCTCTACCCCAAGCTGATCCACTTGATGCTGGATACGGTGTTCGTCGTCGACCGGGACGACCAGATCGTCTTCGTCAGCGATGCCTGCCAGGCCTTGCTCGGTTACCGCTCCGACGAGTTGGTCGGCACCTCCATCACCCACTACATGCACCCGGAAGACCTGGCCGCCACCCGGGCGTCGATTGTTCGCGTGATGAACGGGCAGCCGCATTTCGACTTCCGCAATCGCTATATCCGCAAGGATGGCGGTGTCGTCTACATCCTCTGGGCGGCGTTCTGGTCGGATGAGGTGGGCGCGCGGATCGGCGTCGCGCGCAACATCACCGCACTGGCCAAGGCCGAGGAAGAGCTGCGTTTCCTCGCTCATCACGACCCGCTGACCAAACTGACCAATCGTTCGCTGTTCACTGATCGGCTGCATACCGCCCTGCTCTCCGCGCATCGGCACAACAGCCAGTTCGCCTTGCTGTTTCTCGATATCAACGACTTCAAGGGCATCAACGATGAATATGGACACAGGATGGGTGACCGCATCCTGTGCGTGATTGCCCGGCGCCTGGAAGAATGCGTTCGCGAAACCGATACGGTGGCGAGGATGGGCGGCGATGAGTTCATTGTGCTGCTGACCGAGATTCATTCGGAGAACGCGGTATCGGAAAAGGTCGCGCAGATTCTTGCGGTGATGGCCGAGCCGCTGGAGGAGGATTTTGACGGGTTGGCGATGCCGTCCTGCAGTATCGGGGTGGCGTGCTATCCGGGGGATGGGGAGGATGCGGACACCCTGCTCAGTCATGCGGATGGGGACATGTACCAGATCAAGCGGCGGCGGTCGGAGGTGGGATAAGTCCCCCGGCTGATCATTGCCGGACAGTGGCTCCCGGACGACTCAGACGCCCGGAGGTGGCGTCCCGGCTTCGCTCAGCATATAGAGCCGGCACTGCTCGAAGATCCGCTTCGCCAGCTCCGCATCCTCTGCCCACAGACGTTTGTAGGCCCGCAGGCAACCCGAGTGAGGCAGGTTCGGCTGGGTCATCCGCGCGATCAATGCCAGGTCGGACTCGCTGGCCGTCCCCTGCGCCTGCGCAAGCAAGGCCGGGCCGAACAGGGCAAGCATGCGCGCGCGGTCGCGGTGCAACTGCTCGCGGTCGTTGAGCCCGAAGAAATCAATGATGATCTGGCCACGCAAGCGTCGTGGTCCGTCGGCCTGGGTGGGGACAGCCACCGTCGCCACGAAGGTGATCAGTTCCTCGGGATCCTCCGCCTGCGCACCAATCGGATAGCAGAGAAACGCTTGCTCGCTGCCAAGGTTGGCGATGGGCGCCAGGAGAGCGCCGCGAGCCGCGCCTATCGGGAAGTAGTTGAGCTTGAACGTGGTGTTGCACACCTTGCACGACGCCGCGTAGTTCAGCGGGTCATAGGCCAGCCAGTAGTAGCCTTTCTCGCTGGCGTCACCGGTTGCCACCGGATAGTGCAGCCGCGGGTGACGCTGTGGATCCGGCCAGCTGAGCACCGCGGATTTTGGCCGGAAATGTTCGAGGTCGAACTCGATCGTGCCGTACTGCGGGCTTTCGAACTGGCGCTCACAGAACACGCACTTGTTCAGTTGCACCTTCATGAAGACCGGCTTGACCGTGCTCCAGATCGAAGTCTTTTCCTTGAACTGCTGCGCGTCGACCAGCTTCTGCGTGCGCTTGCCGGCGTTGCTGGTCCAGCGCGGGTCGGCCGCGTCGATTTCCTGGGCCAGCGCCTCGGGCTCGATCGGGTACTTGATCATTCCTTGCGTTTCCCGCCCTGGCCGGAGGCGCTGTCATCGGCCAACGGCGCGGCCTGGGTCAGGCGCTCGAGAAAATCCAGGGCCGCCACGGCATCGCCCTCGGCCGCCTTGCGAAACAGCGTCTCGCCTTCGCTCTGGAAGGATTCCGGCCGGGTCGTCTGCATACCGAAGTAGGAGGACAGCAGCAACTGCTCCATGCTTCGGCCGTAGACGCTCTCCTGCAGTTGCGCCACGGTCGCCGTGCCATCGGCGGCCGTATCGGTGATGAACACGTTCTCGCGCTTGACCGTGCTGGCTACCAGCGGGCTGTGGGAGGTGAACACGAACTGCAGTTTCGGGAAAGCGCTGGCCAGCGAGGGGACGACACTGCGTTGCCACTCCGGATGCAGGTGCAGATCGATTTCGTCGACCAGCACCATGCCCGGAATATCGTCGATACGCTTGTGCTGCGGGGCGACATCGCACAGATGTCCGAGCAGATCGCCAACCCAGCCGACGAAGGCCTTGTAGCCGTCGGACAACGAACTGAAGGGTGTGGTGATACCGTCGAAGAGAAACTGGTACTGATCGTCTTCTTCATCGAGCTCACCCTCGAAGACGACATTGGCCGGCAGCACCCTGTTGAGCAACCCGACGACCTCCTGGAAGCGCTGCTCGTCGCGCGATTTCAGGCGTGGCAACCACATCTGCAGAGGTCGCAAGGCGACCTGGTCCTCGAACAGCCCCGCGATGCGCTGGTAGCGCAGGCCCCGTGAGCGGCGTGCACTGCCGGGCGAAAAATCGCCCGTTTCCACCCGACGGGTAGCGCCGTAGCCGACGACGAAGAACGCCGGAGAATAGTCGTCGCCGAGCAGCGTGGAAATCGGCGAATCGGGCGTGCTGTCCAGGTGCAGACGGTCCTGGCTGCTGCGCGGGCCGCGGGGTTCCAGGCGGGCGAGCAGTTCCAGCTTCTTTCTTGCGGACGCGGGAAAGTGCTCGTCGTCGGTGATGACCGCCTCGATCTTGAGCAGGCTCTCCTTGATTGCCTCCTCGTCAGCCCTGGCCCGCCGCACCAGGCGGTACGGGACAAAGCCGGACTCGAGAAGCGCGGGAGCGAGAGCGGCAATCGCCAGTGCGCGCAGGATGGAGGACTTTCCTCCGCCATTGTCGCCGAGCACCAGATTGACGTTCTTCAAGCTCGACACACCCTTGCCCGTACGCCCCGGATACTGCAGGCGAAGGACAGCCTTGCCATAGCATTTGAAGTCGTAGATATGCAGGGATCTGGCGTACAAGGGCGAACCTCTTGGGCATCGGTGGGGTGCGGTTGCGCAGCCATTCTGCTGGGGATGGTGGCCAGGTGCAAGTTGGTGGGGGGGGGGGTGGGTTGGGACTTCCTTTGCTGGTTTGGATTTAGGGGCGGGCCTTTTGACCAGCTCAATCGCTGCCTGAGTGACGTTTAGCTTTCCGTAGAAACTGTAGGAATTTTCCTCGTTTTTGATAGGCTTTTGCCATCAGTCGAGAGAAAATGAAATGCCCGTCGTCATCGTGGAAAACGACACATCGCAGTGGGAAGACAAAACTGAGGTGGTTTATCAAGACGGCGGTTCAACTTCCACCGGCCCACCAAATGATCAAAAAAAGACGTCCACGGACGTCTTTTTTGTGCCTGCAACCCAGAAAATACACGGCCTCCAGCGCTTTTGCGGTCTTTTGAGAGTTTTTGAGTTCCAGCCGTTCGGGTATTCCAGACGGTATTCCAGCTCACCCGGTACCAATCTTTGGAATACCGAATCAGTGCCTGAGGAGAATCTCATGCCTGCTCAAAACCTCCGCCTCTCCGATCGACAACTCAAGGGAGTCAAACCCGCATCCAAGGAGACTGTTGGTTTCCGGTCACGGTCAACTACCTCCGCCCCATAGGTGCCAGTTCTTCAGTGGAACGCGGGGCGTAATTTTTTGTGGGCAGTGGCGAGAATTTGGTCGTACATCAACGGACTTCAAAGAAGTCAGGGCGCGATTTACGCGTCGTTCATGGGGAAAATGCATAAAGTAACTTGACGCCAGACTAAATGGTTGCACTATGTCCCGCGCGCTATCTTCGTCTCCCAAGCGCGACAGAGTGCGCAAGGTAAAGGCTGACTTCTGCTTGGCGGTTGCGCCCGAGTGAAGTTTGAACTCAAGGAGTAACGTGTGCTGCACGCCATAACGCACAATAAGTCTCGTGTATATCAGCGCTACCTGGGGCATCGAGAGCCCGGCGAAAAGAGAGCCTCGGAGGAAGATGAGATCACCGCCTTAGTCATGGGGCCGTTAGCCTTCCTGCCTGCCAGCGCGATCGGAGCATTCTGGATGGCGCTCACGAAACAGGGAAGACCAGAAGCGTTCCCTGAGGGGCCGGTGTCACATGCAGAAATGAGATTTTGGCCCAGAAAAAATCGAACCGAACCGGATATGTTGGTCGAGCTGTGGTGGGGTGCGGAGAAGTGGTCGCTACTGATCGAGTTCAAGTGGAGGGCTCCCTTGAGTGGTGACGACCAGCTCCATAAGCAATGGAAGAATTTTCTGTCGCAGGATGAGCAGAAACAAGCATTGCACATTTTCATTGCCCCTGAGGTCAGTGCGGGTATCGAAGCAAAAGACCGAGACGACATATGGAAAGACCACCTTCTACTTCGATCTTGGTACGATATATTGAATACTTTGCATGGGTTGAAGAACTCAGAGTTACTTCTGCATCGTTGGTCTGAACAGGTGATTTGTTTCCTCGAAAAGCTGGGAGTTCGCCCTTTTTGTGGTTTCAAGAAACTTGGCGCGCTGGAGTTAGCACCGCAGAGAACCGAAATTTTCTGGAAGGGCTTCGATGGTTTTGTTGACCTGAAAGTACCTGAAGCACCCTCAGTGAACGCCGTGCAACAAATATTTTTTCATGCAGCAGGAGGCCGTCATGGCTGATATCGGAAAGTCTATTTCGGAGTGTATATCCTTCATTTCCAAAGTCGGCGCAGAGTGTGAGGTTCTCGCTTTGTTGTTGAAACAGGAACTGAATAGCCTGCTGAGCAACGGATCGGTCAGAAAATACGTTGTAGCAGGACCATGGGAAGAAGCGTCTTTGACGGACAGCAATCAATGGGTATACACCGACATTGCTTACTCTCTGCCCGTAATCATAAAGCCCAAACGAAAGATTGGCGCGCACCTGAGTTTTCAGATCAGTTTCGTGGGGACTGGCATTGCGGCATTAGATAACAATCAACCACTAATGCACATAGGCTTTTGGTCTAAGGCCGTAGATTTTGACGAGTGTTGGATGGGGTTCCCTCTGGATGATTCATCGCGAACCCTCGAACACGGTCAGTTGTTCAGGTGGACAACGTCCGGTGAAAATTTGAGCGAGTGGGTCTATAGCCTCCGTCTTGCTGAGATTAATACGATGCAAGATATCCAAGAGAAGATCGTGGCCCCGGTAATGGCGCTTCTATTGGGTGAATGCGCCGTGGATGCCTTCGCTGGCACTGCCAAAAGTGTTGTACGCTACTGCGAAGTCGAAGGCTCACCAGGACAATATCGAGTGGTGCAGTGAGTAGTTTTCTTTGGGGAAAACTACGATTTGCTTGGCGTGTGCTAAATTACCAAAACCGAGGTTCGTGGCCTGTCCCTGACGAGTCAAAAGGTATAATCGCTTCTGGCCAAAAGCAGTCAGTCGCGACAGGTTGGAGAGCCGATATTATGATCTGCTTCTAGCGTGCCATATAATTCATCCAAGCCAAAGTAATTTTGCAGCGCGGCTTAAATCAGATATTAGGCTCTGTACGAAATGAGGTGTCGTAAACACCGCCGCCAGCAGGCCAATGTGACCATGGCCGCATAACTTGTTGCGAGCTTGCAGTAGCGGGTCGCGAG
>NZ_FZOL01000024.1 GCF_900188455.1 Pseudomonas japonica
GCATTCGACCCTGGGCTATCTACCGCCCAACCGGTATGAGCGGCAGATAGCCTGAGCTCCCACATTGCGGTGTCCGGAAAAAGTTGACCAGCTCAGCAAAACATGACAACCCGATCCGGGACTGCTGCGCAGTCCTTCGCGAGCAAGCTCGCTCCCACAGAGGTGTCGTTGCCAGACTGAGCCCGGTTGCCTGGCACCGTTTCAGCTCATCCGCGATGCCACACCCGACAAGCCCACCAACCCGTGGGAGCGAGCTTGCTCGCGAACGGGCGCGCAGCGGCCGCAAAACATGACAACCCGATCCGGGACTGCTGCGCAGTCCTTCGCGAGCAAGCTCGCTCCCACAGAGGTGTCGTTGCCAGGCTGAGCCCGGTTGCCTGGCACCGTTTCAGCTCATCCGCGATGCCACACCCGACAAGCCCACCTGTCCTGTGGGAGCGAGCTTGCTCGCGAACGGGCGCGCAGCGGCCGCAAAACATGACAACCCGGATCCGGGTCTGCTGCGCAGTCCTTCGCGAGCAAGCTCGCTCCCACAGAGGTGTCGTTGCCAGGTTGAGCCCAGTTGCCTGGTACCGTTTCAGCTCATCCGCGATGCCACACCCGACAAGCCCACCAACCCGTGGGAGCGAGCTTGCTCGCGAACGGGCGCGCAGCGGCCGCAAAACATGACAACCCGATCTGGGACTGCTGCGCAGTCCTTCGCGAGCAAGCTCGCTCCCACAGAGGTGTCGTTGCCAGGCTGAGCCCGGTCGCCCTGGTACTGTTTCAGCTCATCTGCGATACCACACCCGACAAGCCCACCAACCCGTGGGAGCGAGCTTGCTCGCGAACGGACGCGCAGCGGCCGCAAAACATAACAACCCGATCTGGGACTGCTGCGCAGTCCTTCGAGAGCAAGCTCGCTCCCACAGAGGTGTCGTTGCCAGACTGAGCCCGGTCACCCTGGCACTGTTTCAGCTCATCCGCGATGCCACACCCGACAAGCCAGAGGCGGCACCAGGGCTAGAGCCAGACAGCATCCCAATGTGAATAATCCTGAACCCGTTCAACCAGCCCCGCGCGTAACGGGTTGGCGATGATGTAACGCGCCACCGCCTTCACATCCTCCTCCCGCCGTAACGCACGGTCATGAAAGCCCGGCTGCCACAAACGCCCCGAACCCTGCCTGACCTGATTGACGGCCCGGGCACTACGGGACTTGAAACGCTGCATCAAACACGCCAGCGATCCCCGCTGCAAATCGACCAGCCAGTGAATGTGATCGGGCATCACCACCCAGGCCAATGAATGGATGCCCCCTTCATCCTGCGCCTGACGGAACTGCCGGATCACCATCCGGGCCGGCTGCAGTTCCTGAAAGACCGGCAAACGTCCTTCCACCTGACAGGTCAACAGATACAACCGCCCACGCTCGGAATACCGTCCAAGACGCAGGCGTCCAGAGGCTGCATAAGACATGACCGACTTCCTTGAGCAAAACCTCCAAGGTAGTCAGTCCACATGAGAGCAGTCGCGATGAAGTCGTTCGAGATGTATCCCTGGAATACAGACCATTGTGGGAGCGAGCAAGCTCGCTCCCACAACTACAACAAGAACACGTCAGGTCGGACTACCGCACGAACACCTGCGCCGTAGTAATCGCCATATCCCCACCCGGCAAGGTGATCTTGCCCAGTGGCTTCAGGCTGTCGGCATCGAAGATCGCCACGTCGTTGTACGTCCCCGCCAGGTACACCTTGCTCCCCGCCCGGTTCATCGAGATGCAGTAGTACGAGTGATCCAGGGTCGCGGCCTTGACCAGTTTCTTCTCCTTGATGTCGTACTTGGCCAGGCGGTTGAGCACGCCGTACACCACGTTCGGGTCCTTCGGCGAGCGCATGCCGCTGAAGTAGATCTCGGTCAGCGGACCGAAATCCACGGTCTGGGTCTTGCCGGTCTTCAGGTCGATGTTGAAGAAGCCATACAGGTTCTCTGCGGTCGCCGGGTCCTGCTTCTCGTCGGTGTATTTCGCCGTGGTGTAGAGCAGCGAGAAATCATGCCGCCAGGTCTGCTGGTTCCATACGTAGAGCACGTCCGGCGCACTGTAGTTGGGACGTTTCCAGTTGCGACTCGGCACGATGACGTCGAACTTGCCGGTCTTCACGTCGACCTTGTAGATGTCCGGCCCGGCCACGTACAACGTGCCGTCGTCGCCGCTCTGCATGATGGTCAGCTGGCGCGGCGCCGGGAAGCTGCGCAGCGGTTTGGCATTCAATCCACCATCGGTGCCGTAGACATCCAGCCGCGGCGCCTGCACTTCGTAGTGATCGCTGAACAGCTTGGTCGGGTTGGCGACGGTGTAGATTTCCTTGCCGTCATGGCTGACGGTGAAGGAGAACATCGAACGCGCCTTTTCCCCCGGCAACTGGGTGATGCTGGCGTGGAACACCTGTTTGCAACTGTCCAGTTCGACGCCATAGATATCGGCATAGTGGTTGTTGAGCACGTAGGCGATACGCCGGTCCGGCGACATCTGCACCGAGCCCGGGCCGAAGGCGTCGGGCATGGCGCAGGTCTTGTACAGCTTGTCGCTGGCAAGATCGATGACGTGCAGGTTGTTCGGGTAGTTGGTGACGGCCATGTACTCCTGGCCAGCTTTCAGCGCCTTGCCTTCGTCGGCTGCCTGGGCCAGGCCGGCGGTCGCGCCGAGCGCCACCAGGGCGGCCAGGCCGCGGGTTGCAATCTGGAGCATGCGGATATCCCTCTTCTTGTTCGCCTGGGGGCTCATTTGTCGTCCGGGAACACGGTCCCGAGGTTGCGCCAGCTGTCCCCGGAGGACTGCGCGTCCTTGTTCCAGTCGGGGAAGGTGCTCATCATGTCCGGCACCTGGGCCGGCCACCAGCAGGGGTCGGAGCAGCCGTAGAGGTCCGACTCCATCGGCTGGCACAGCGACGAGACACCACCGAAAGCGTCGATTTCCCAACCCGGGTCGGTGGTCGAGGCGCAACCGGCGATCGAGTTCATCGCCAGCACTTCCTCGATACGGTTTTCCTCGGCGGCCTGTTCCAGTTTCAGCGCTTTGTTGTTGATCGGTTTCAGATGCTTCATGTCAGTGGACCTTGCGCGCGGTGATGTAGCGGCTGATGAAGGCCGGGTTCTCGGCCATGATCCGGCTGTAGACTTCGATGCCGAAGTCCACCCAGTCACGCATCAGTTCGCAGTAGTGGTAGGTCGGATGGGTCGGGTCGCCGTAACGGGCGTAACTCTCGTGGTAGCAGCCACCGGAACACAGGTTGCGGATGCGACAGCTGTCGCAGCCGGTGTTGGTGCGGTCCAGGCGCTGCGAGAGAAAGTCGTTGAGCTCGACCTGCTTCACCCCGCTGTGGACGTTGCCGAAGGTCGGCAGCGACGAGCCGGTGAAGCGATGGCAGAGGTTCAATTCACCCTTGTGGTCCACCGCCAGCATCTTCAGGCCCGCGCCGCAGGGCAGCGCCTTCTTGTGCCCCTCGTGGATGTCGGTGAGCAGTTGGTGCAGGTTGGAGAAACCGATATTGCGATGCTCCAGCGCCGCCTCCAGATAGCGCCGGCCGAGGGCCTTCATGTTGGCGAAGACCTCGATCAGTTCCTCGCCACTGAGGTTGTAGGCGCTGATATCACCCGAGGTCACCGGGGCGAAACCGACTTCGGCGAAGCCCATCTCGTTGAACAGGTGGTTCCAGATGGTCTCGATATCGGTGACGCCCTTGGTCAGGGTCACCCGCGCGCCCACCGGGCGGCTGTCGTAGCGCGAGAGCAGCATGTCGGCCTTGCGCCGCACCACGTCGTAGGTGCCCTGCCCGCCCACGGTGATGCGGTTGCGGTCGTGCACGGTCTTCGGCCCGTCGATGCTCACCGACAAGCCGAAGCGGTGGGCATTGAGGTAATCGACGATCTCCTCGGTGAGCAAGGTGGCGTTGGTGGTCATGACGAACTCCACACGCTTGCCCGCCTCGGCGAAACGCCGCTCGCAGTAATCGACCATGTACTCGATCAGCTTGCGATTGCTCAACGGCTCGCCACCGAAGAACACCACGGTGTAGACCGGCTCGTCCGGCGACTCCCTGAGCAGCATCTCCACCGAGGCCACCGCGGTCTCGACGTCCATGCGCTTGCCCGCCGAGGGCTTGTCCAGGTCTTCCTTGTAGCAGTAGGTGCAGCTCAGGTTGCAGCCGGTGTTGACGTTGAGCACCACGGTATTCAGCGCCGTGCGCTCGACCCGCTTGAGCGCCGTCTCCGGGCTCAGCGGCGAGCCGTCGCTGACCAGCTCCAGCGCGATCAGCTCGCGCAGGGTCTCGTTGATTTCCGCACCGTCGAAACGCGCCGCCAGACGCTGCACCAGGGCATCGCTGGAGCAGCTTTCACGGCGCAGTGCGTCGATGATTTCCCCGGTCAGGGCGTCGCTGGCGAACAGCGAGCTGCTGGGGATGTGGAACAGCATGCGGGCCTCGTCGACCCGCACTTCATGCAGATTGCGTTCTACCAGGTTCAGGATGGCGCCCATCACAACCTCCTCGAAAACTCGGATATGGCCAGGTCAAACCGCCGACTCACGGGATGGGCGGGTTGTTCCAGCGCTGGATGGTCACGATCATCTGGCCTTCGCCGGTGCGCGCCTTGCCGGCGTCGTCCACGGCGGCGATGACCTTGAGGTTGCCGGCGTTGTTGGTGGACATCTTGCGCGCCGGGTTCGGGCCGGCATCGCCCGGGGTGAAGACCCCCGTTTCGGCCTGCATCACACCGGCGAACTTGACGTCCTCGTCCTCGCGGGCGCGCTCGTCGAAGGGCTCGACCGTCCATCTGGCCGGGAACACGCCGATGCGATAAGCCTTGCCATCGGCACCCTGGCCCCAGGCCTCGGCGTCGAAACGCCCCTGGACTTTCGGCGTGGAACCACCGTTGTCCCCCACGCGCGCCACCGAGAAGGCCGGGACCACCTTCACTTCGGCGATCTCGCGGTACAGCGCCAGTTGCTGGCCACCCAGGGCACCGACCTTGACCTCCTGCAGACCGCTGGCGGCATCGGCGGCGGCCTTGACCCGGACCTTGATCCGTTGCGGGGTGTTCTCGATCACCTGCAGCACTTCCACGCCCGCGCCGAACGACGGCGTGCCGCTGAGGCCGCTGCCGACCAGGGTCAGTTCGCTTTCGCCGCCGGCCTTCAGGTAGCCGGGCTGTACCGCCAGCAGACGGGCCTTGCCCTGCTGCGCGGCAGTGAAATCGAGGCCGCGTTCGTCGTGGGTCTTGTCGAACATGCGCCCGGTCAGCTGGCCGTTACTGGCGGCGAACACCTGACGCATGCTCACGCCATCGACCTCCACCGTGCCACGCCATTCGTAGCCGCTGTACAGCACCGCGCTGCCCTCGCCCTTGAAGGGCGAGCCGTCGGCGTACTGACCGTCGAGGCTGACCTTGAAGTGGTCGCCGTCCTCGGCGCTGACCTTCATCACCCCGTTGAGCTCGCCCTTGCCCGGCAGATGACCGCTGAAACTCCAGTCGCCGGCCAGGGTCGCGGCCTTGGGCATGGACTTGCGCCAGTCGCTCCAGGCCTGGGTATCCAGCGGATATTTCTGCGCCAGCAAGGGGACCATGTCCTTCTTCGCCAGCTCGAACCAGTCGCGGTCGCGGGACAGTGCCTGGTATTCCAGCGACGGCCACTGGCCGAGATGGAAATTCACCAGCCGCTCCCATTCCTGAGCCGGCCGCCGCTGCAGGGCAACCCGCGCCCCGGAGTGGCAGCGGGCACACATCTGCTTGGTGGGTTCCTCGATCTGCTCGACGGTGTTCAGCCGCCGTTCGAGGGCGTAGCGCACGCCGTCGGTTTCGCTGGGCGCCAGGCCCTGGGTGTCGGCGAGGTACTTGACCAGGGTGCGCCGGTCGTCGTCGCTGATCTGCAACTGGTGCATGGTCTGCATGCGGCCGATGGTCATCAGCCAGCCTTCCGGGGTCTTGCGCTGGTGGCTGATGCGGCTCAGGGCATCGTTGCCCTCGGGCAAGTGACAACCCTGACACGTCTCCATAAGGATCTGCCGGCCTTCCCGGGCCTGGCTGACCTGGGGCTGCAAAGCAAGGCTGACCGCCACTGCCAGCAGGCCACCGGCGCTGGCGAACCTGAGTGTTCTCTTCATCGATGACTGACCTCCCACGGGGTTCTTCTTATTGTTCGTACACTTCTTATAGGTCTCTTCCGTCGGCCACATTGCGGCAGAGCGCACACCGAAGAGCCGCTTGCAGGGGTCGATACATATTGCGTGCCAAACGCTGCAGGCACCGGTTTACGCGGCTTGCGAGCCACGACAGACAAGCCTTCCGGCTCGTTTCGCGACATTTGAGACAGCCTGAGACAGTCCGATACAGCTGTCTCAGGCTGATGAGACAGTCTCAGCAACTGTCGCAATTTGCGACAGGCGGCGGACCACCCACAGCGTGCGGCCCCACGGCGCGGCCTTGGATTCATCGGGCCCGCGCCGGTATTGGCGACCTTGGCACAGCGGTTGCCATGTCCTGGCATTCACTCACAAGAAAAAAGAGGTCTGCCATGTCCACCACCGCCCCCCTGCATCCGGCCGTCGAGGCCTTCATCCGGCGCGCGCCGACCATGTTGATCGGCGCCGACTGGGTCGAGGCCAGCGATGGCGAGCGCCTGACCCTGCGCAATCCGGCCACGGGCGAGGCACTGTGCCAGGTGCCGGCGGCGACACCGGCCGACGTGGCACGAGCGGTGGGTGCCGCGCGCCAGGCCTTCGATGATTCGGCATGGAGCCGTGCCCGCCCGCGCGAGCGGCAGAACCTGCTGCTGCGCCTGGCCGACCTGATGGAGCGCGATGCCGAGATCCTGGCCCAGCTGGAATGCCTGAACAACGGCAAGAGCGCGGTCGTGGCGCGGGTGATGGACGTGCAACTGTCCATCGACTTCCTGCGCTACATGGCCGGCTGGGCGACCAAGATCGAAGGCCATACCGTCGATGTATCGCTGCCACTGATGCCCGACGACCAGTTCCATGGTTTCATCCGCCGCGAAGCGGTGGGTGTGGTCGGCGCCATCGTCGCCTGGAACTTCCCGTTGCTGCTGGCCTGCTGGAAGCTCGGCCCGGCCCTGGCGACCGGTTGCAGCGTGGTCCTCAAGCCCGCCGACGAAACCCCGCTGAGCGCCTTGAAACTGGCCGAACTGGTGCTTGAGGCCGGCTACCCGAGCGGCGTGCTCAGCGTGGTCACCGGCGTCGGCGCGGTCGCCGGCGATGCCCTGACCCGCGACCCGCGCGTCGACAAGCTGACCTTCACCGGCTCCACCGCCGTCGGCCAGCAAATCGGTCGGGTGGCCATGGACAACATGACCCGGGTCACCCTGGAACTGGGCGGCAAGTCGCCGACCATCGTCATGGCCGACGCCGACCTCGCCACCGCCGCCGCGGGCGCGGCACAGGCGATCTTCTTCAACCAGGGCCAGGTGTGCTGCGCCGGCTCGCGCCTGTACGTGCACCGCAAGCACTTCGACAACGTGGTCGCGGACATCGCCGGGATCGCCAACGCCATGAAGCTGGGCAACGGCCTCGACCCGAGCGTGCAGATGGGCCCGCTGATCTCCGCGCGCCAGCAGAAACGTGTGTTCGACTACATCGAGCAGGGCCGCGGCAGCGGCGCCACCATTGCCTGCGGCGGCGAGCAGTTCGGCCCGGGCTACTTCGTCAAGCCGACGGTGATCGTCGACGTCGACCAGAAGCACCCGCTGGTGCAGGAAGAGATCTTCGGTCCGGTACTGGTGGCCATCCCCTTCGATGACGAAGCCGAAGCGCTGCGCCTGGCCAACGACAGCCCGTACGGGCTGGGGGCGAGCATCTGGTCGAACAACCTGGGCGCGGTCCACCGCATGATCCCGCGCATCAAGTCGGGCTCGGTCTGGGTCAACTGCCACAGCGCACTGGACCCGGCACTGCCGTTCGGCGGCTACAAGATGTCCGGCGTCGGTCGCGAGATGGGTGCGGCGGCGATCGAGCACTACACCGAGTTGAAGTCGGTGTTGATCAAGCTTTGAAGAATTCAGGTGCCAGATGCTCAGGGCTGATCGGGGCTGATCATCACGAAACGGGGGTCTGGTGCCTGATCCACACTGTAGATAGCGCGACATGGGCCCTGTGGGCATGGGTATCTACGTATTTTTGAAGCACATGTCTTGAGACTTGTAGCGCCCTTCAGATCGAGCGCCGCCCGCGCGGCGCATCGCGAGCTCGCTCGCTCCTACATTTTTTGCAACGTGCCTATGCCTGACAGGCCATGGTTGACCGCCTTGTGTGTACGACGTGGTATCGCGTCGCCCCTAAAAGCTTCCCCGCGATAGATCGCCAAGCGCCAAAGGCTGGCAACGCCGCTCTCACAGGCCATGGCACGTTGCAAAAAATGTAGGAGCGAGCGAGCTCGCGATGCGCCGCGCGGGCGGCGCTCGATCTTGAGGGCGCTGCACATGTTGAGACGAACACCTGGCGGCCCTGATGCGGTTTACCGTCAGGCGTTCAGGATTGTGTAGAACCCGTACAGCGATAAGGCCAGCAAGCGCAATGATGAGGTCCCGTGTCGCGCCTTTACCTTGTTTCAGGGGCGGTAGCCCTGACTCAGCAACCAACTGCGCACATACCGCTGCTGCTCAGGACTCAATGGCGCCAGCACCTGTTCGGCCGGTTCATCGCGCAAGCGGCTGACCAGCGGCGCCAGTTCGACGCCATTCAGGTGCCAGATGCCCAATGGCTGATCGGGGCTGATCACCACCGGCGCAAGGTCCACCAGACCCTCGCGCAGCACTGGCGCCTGTTCTATGCGCAGGCTGGAGAAATCCGCTTCGGCATGCACCGGCTCGGCGTCCGGCCAGTGGCGCCGCGCCTGCCAGAAGGGCTCTTCGGCCCACCGCCGTTCTTCCAGGTAGAAATCCCGCCCCAGCCGGGCGAACCGCCAGAACAGGTGCTCGACCCGTTGCTGATGGAAACGCAGGGCCAGGTCGCGGCGTTCGGGATGAGTCAGCAAGGTGTTGATCACCGCCGGCGCCTGCAGTGCGGAAGACAGCGACTGGAAAATGCCATTGCCCGACAGCGGGTCCACCGCCATCGCCGCATCCCCTACCCGTAGCCAGTTGGCACCGCCGCAGAGGGGCGTGAGGATCGCCGTGCTGCTGCGCGCATGCAGTTGCAGGTCGTGTTCCTGATCGCTGTCGAAGAAGGCCCGGGCCAATGGCGACTGCCAGCGCCGCTCACGGCAGAACTCCAGCAGCGCCGCCTTGTCCGGCAGCGCGGTGGCGGCGACATCCAGGGTCCACTGCCAGTAGCAGCGGCCATCGGCCTGGCGCGCCATCCACACCCAGCCGTCGGGCTGGCTTTCCACGGCGCTGGCGCTCTTGCCGGGCGGGCCCTGCCAGCGATTGAGCAGGCTCAGGGTTTCCGGTCCGCGCTCGGCGCGCCCCAGGGATCTGTCGTGTTGCGGCGCCTGGCGACCACGGGCCTCGACGTGGAAATCGGCACCGAGGGCAGGCGCACCCTCCAGTTCGATCAGGCTGCGCCCGTCTTCGACGCGCACGCCGAGCACCCGCGCTTCGATCACCTCGATCCCGGCGTTGTGCAGGTCGTCACGCAAGCCCTGATCGAAACGGGGACGGTCCAGAAGGAACTCGACATTGCGGCTCTGCGCCTCGCTGTTCCACCGCGCATGCCGCCGCGAAGGCTCCCCCGCCACCGCCAGCGCCTGCTTCAGGCCCGTGCTGCGCAGCGCTTCCAGCACGCGTTGCGAAACGCCTTCCAGCGCGGCGAAACGCCGCCATTCGCTGACCACGCGAACATCGTGGCCCAGTCGTTTCAGGCCCAGGGCAACCGCCGCGCCCGCCGGGCCGGCACCGAGTACGACGATGGACTTCAAGCCCGCCCCCGATATTCACGGCCACGGTAATGGGCGTTGTGCAGCAGCCAGGCCATCACCAGCGCGTTGCTGGCATGCGGCTGGTCGCGGAGGAACGCGGCGATATGTCCGGTCAGCGCCGCGCAGCCGAAACTGGCACCGGACAAAGGGCTCTCCTTGGCCCGCACGCAGGCGCCGAAATCGGCCTGGGGACTGTCCAGCCAGCTCCACTCGTCGCGCTGGCAACGGGCATCGCCGGTGATGCGCAGCACGCCCGGATAGGCGGCGGGATACACCGGCAGGCCCTGGGCCGGGGTCGAGGCGCAGATCAGCACGCCGGCGTCCTGGGCCGCCGCGCAGGCCTCGCGCAGCGCCGGGCGATCCTCGCGCAGGCCGAGGCTGAGATTGATCAGGCGCACGCCGCGCATGACCAGCCATTCGATCCCGGCGGCAACCTGCAAGGCGCTGGTGACGCCGCGTTCGTCGAACACCTGGGCGACATGGATCGGCAGGTCACCCGCCCCCGCCGCGATCAGTTCGACCACCGCCGTGCCGTGGCCCAGGGCATCCTCCCGCGCCGCCTGCTCGCTGACGCCGACCGCCGCCAGTTGAAAGCGCCGGGCATCGGCCAGGCGCTCCGCTGGACCGCCGCTGTCGACCACGCCGATGCGGACCTCAGACATGCCCGGCCTCCCGCACGCGCAGCCGACCGTCCTGCAGCAGCAGGTGCAGATCGGCGTTGGCCAGGGTCGAAGGGCGGTGGCTGACCAGGATCCGGGTCCGGTCGGCGAACAATTGGTCTATCGCGGCAATCACTTCTCGCTCCGTGTCTTCATCGACTTGTGAGGTGGCTTCATCCAGCACCAGCAGCAGGGGATTCTGGAGCAATGCGCGAGCGATGGCGATACGTTGTTTCTGTCCGCCGGAAAGTTGCTGGCCACGCTCGCCCAGCGGGCTGTCCAGCCCTTGCGGCAGGCTGGCGATCAACCCGTCCAGTCGCGCCAGGCGGGCGACTTCGGCAATGGCTTCGCGACTGGCCTCGGGCACGCTGTAGGCGAGGTTGTCGGCCAGGCTGCCGCGGAACAGCACGATGTCCTGGCTGACCACCGCCACGCGCTGGCGCAGGGCATGCAGATCGAGTTCGCGCAGATCGACACCGCCCAGCAGGATCTGACCGTCCTGGGGATCGTAGAAGCGTTGCAGCAGGTCGATCAGGGTCGACTTTCCGGCGCCGGACATGCCACTCAAGGCCACCTTGCAGCCGTGCGGGATGCTCGCTTCGACCTGCTGCAACAGCGGCGGGCGCCCCGGATGGGCGAAGCACACGCCGCGCAGTTGCAGATCGCCGCGTTCCGGCATCGGCGTTGTCCGCGCCGGGCTGTCCACTTCCGGCGCCACCCCGCGCAACTCCATGACCCGGCCCAGGCTGACGCTCATGCGCTGCACCGCCACGTACAGGCCGAGCAGGCTCTGCACCGGCCCGACCGCCATGCCGAGGTAGGTGGAAAAGGCGATCAGCGCGCCCAGTTGCCAGGTGCCCTGCACCACCCAGTAGCCCCCGACCAGAAAGGCGCAGGCGCGCGACAGGGAGGTCAGGGTGCCGGGCACCGCCTGGGTGAAGAATTCGGTGACCTGCACGCGCAACAGCTGATTCATGTAGCCCTGCCCCAGCCCGTCGAGGCGCCGCGCCTCGCGCTGTTGCTGGCCAGCGGACTGGATGAACTTCATCGCCGGCAGGGTTTCCACCAGAAACGACGAGACGTCCGCCGAGCGCTCGCGCAACTGGCGCACCTCGCGCTCGACCTTGCGCCGCATCCAGCGCAACCAGAGCACATCCAGCGGGATCAGCAGCAGCGCCAGCAGCGACAGTTGCCACGACAGCATCAGCAGCATGCCCACGGCGCAGACCAGGCCGATCACGCTGGATACCGCGGAGAACAGCGAATCCACGGCGAAGCGCTGGATCTCGGCGACATCGCCGTCCAGCCGCGACATCAGGTCGCCCAGGCGGCGCTGGCCGAAGAAGCTCGGCGACAGACGTTGCAGGTGGCGATACAGGGCGTCGCGCAGGGCAAACAGGATGCGCCCGGACAGCCGCGTGTGCAGGTAGCGATTGAGGCCGGAAAGCAGGGTGCCGAGGATACCGGCGAGAACCATCAGCCCGGCGATCGACGCCAGCCGCGCAAAGTCCTTGGCCAGCAAGCCGTCGTCGATCAGCAGCTTGGTCAGCCAGGGCTGCACCAGCACCAGCGCCGTAGCGCACATCGACAGCCCCAGCAGACCGACGATGGCCAGCCGCTGCGGGCGGATAAAGCCGTACAGCCAGTGCAGGGCGTCACACAGGGCGGGCCGGTCCTGATGCTCGATCAGGCGGCTGAGCAGACGCTGGATCACGGCGCGATCCGCTTGAGCTTGCGGTACAGCGTCGCCCGGCTGATCCCCAGGGCGACCGCGGCGGCGGTGGCGTTGCCATGATGACGGTCGAGGGCCTGGCGAATCAGCTCCAGCTGGCTGTCGCGCAGGTTCTCCGGCTGCGCCCCTGGCGCGCCGCTGCGCAGCTCATCGAGCAGCGGCTCGGGCAGGTGATCGAGGTCGAGCACCTGTTCGCCCTCCTCGCGCATCGCCAGGAGCAGGCGCAGGCTCATCTCCAGCTGACGGATGTTGCCCGGCCAGTGATAGGCCTCGAACAGCCGTGCCAGCTCGTCGGACAGCCGCACGCCATGGCCGCCGAGGCTGCCCAGCAGGCTGTCGATCAGTGCCGGCAGGTCGTCGCGCTCGCGCAGGGCCGGCAGGCGCACGCTGATGCCGTTGATGCGGTAGTAGAGGTCTTCGCGGAACTGCTGGTCGGCCACCTGCTGCTTGAGGTCGCGGTGGGTGGCGCAGATCAGGGCGATATCCAGGTCCTGCTCCTGGGCCGCGCCCAGCGGCGCCACCTTGCGCTCCTGCAGTACCCGCAGCAGCCGCGCCTGCAGGGCCAGCGGCATGTCGCCCACTTCGTCGAGGAACAGCGTGCCGCCATGGGCCTGTTGCAGGCGCCCGACCATGCCGCCACGACGCGAACCGGTGAAGGCGCCCTCGCGGTAGCCGAACAGCTCCGACTCGATCAGGCCCTCGGGAATCGCCGCGCAGTTCACCGCGATGAACGGTTTGCTGGCGCGCGCGCTGTCCTGGTGCAGGGCACGGGCGACCACTTCCTTGCCGCTGCCGGTCTCTCCCAGCAGGACCACCGGCAGGTCGCTGGCCAGGCCCTGGCGGGCCATGCGCAGGGTGCGGGCGAAACGGGCGTTGCCGGCCCCCAGTGACGCCAGCGTGGGAGTGACGGACGCCGGCGCGGTGCGACTGACGATCGCCGGCACCGACACCGCCAGCGAGCGCTGCGGCAGGTGCAGGGTCTTGTAGTGAAAGGCGCCCTTGGCGGTCTCGACGCTATCGACCTGGCCTTGCTGCAGGCGCGCCAGCCACTGCTCGACGCGCATGCCCAGCAGGTTGTCGCAGCGCTGGCCGATCAGGCTGGCACGCTCGCAGCGCAGCAACTGGCAGGCCTGGTTGCTGGCGGCGAGAATGCGCCCGTCCAGGCTGATCGCCAGCAGCCCCTGCCAGCAGGAATCGAGGTACTGCCGGCGGCTGTGGAAGGCCAGGACGATCTGTTCCGGGAAGCTGTTTCTGAACAGCCGGCTTTCGATCTGCATCACCGCCATGGCCAGCAGCGCGGTGCGGTCGTGCAGGCGACCGAGCGGCCCTTGGCGGGTCAGGTCGAGGACACCGAACAGCTCGCCCTGCGGGCAGTGGATCGGCACCGAGGTGCAGGAAAAGTCGCTGAGGCGTTCGAGGAAGTGTTCGCCGCAATCGATCTGCACCGTGCGCGCCTCCACCAGCGCGGTGCCCAGGGCGTTGGTGCCGCGGGCCGCTTCGCTCCAGCAGGTGCCGGGGGCGATATCGTCGAGGCCGCGGCGCCTGAGCACGCCGGACTCGCCCTGGATGGCGAGGATGGTGGCGTCGGCGTTGGCCAGAATGATCAGGCTGTCTTCTCCCTGGCGCGCGCCAAGAAAGTCCAGCTCGGCGCTGGCGGCATCCAGCAGCGGACGATTGCAGGCCAGCAGCAGGTCGAGACTGGCGGCGGAGGTCAGGCTGACTTCCTGGCCGGCGTTACCGGTGACCCCATGGCCGAGGCTGCGACGCCAGGAGGCATCGATTTCGGCACGCAGGAAACCGTCGGGCAATTGCCCCTCGACGGACAGGCGTTCGCGGGCAAGGCGAGGATTCGAGGTCGGGGCGGTTTTTATTGTGCTCATCGGCGGCTCCGGATCGGTTATCCGATACAAGCAAAAGCTGCGCCATATCCCTTTGGTAACACTTCCCTGGAAACCCGTGGAGATGACGGGCCGCCGTAGGAGCGCGGCTTGCCCGCGAAAGGACCGCAAAGCGGTCCCAATTGAGGTGTCATCAGGGACCGCTTTGCGGTCCTTTCGCGGGCAAGCCGCGCTCCTACGGAGAGTTTGGAGTATAAGCCTGTTACAAAAGCCCCAGCGACTTGGCCCGGGCCACCGCCTGGGTGCGCCGTTCGACCCCCAGCTTGCTGTTGATATGGCTGGCGTGGGTCTTCACGGTGTGCAGGGAGATGAACAGCTGCTCGCTGATTTCCTGGTTGGAACAGCCCTGGGCGATCAGCTTGAGCACCGCGTGTTCACGCACACTCAGGGTTTCCGCGCTGATGGCGCTTTCCTGGCTCGGCAGCAGGGCGAGCAGGCTGATCTGCGTCGGGCTCGAAGGCTGCGCCTGCAGTTGTTCGCGCAACCAGTCGGGATGTTCGTTGAGCAGCCGCTGGAACGGTTGCAGCGCGCCTCCTCGCGCGGCGTCGAGGGCCTGGGCCAGACGCTCGCGCGCGCCCGCCTGATCGCCCTGGGCCAACGCCAGCCCGACCTGCTGGCACAGGGTGACCAGGCACAGCAACTGCCCGCCACTGGCCTGGCCACGATTGAGCAGCGCCTGCAGACGCTGGCCGGCCTGGGCGACACGCCCTTGCGCCTGCTCCAGCAGCGCCTGCTGCCATTCGATATGCAGCGCCAGCAGCGGGTGGAACTCCGGCGCCGCGGCAGCCTGCTGGCCGCCATAGGTCTGGCTCAGGCGCAGCAACCAGGACTCGGCCAGGTCGTTGCGGCCCTGGGCCAGCCACAGTTCGCATTTCACCAGGGTGATCATCGCCAGGTAGAAGATCGGCGGCACATCCCAGATATGCATCAGGCGTTCGGCCTCGGCCAGTTCGGCGAAGGCCTCGGCGAAGCGCCCTTCGCGCCCGTCCAGGGTCGCCAGGGCGCAATGGCCGATCAGCACACTGATATCACGACAGGCCCGCGCCTCGATCAGCCCGGCTCGCAGGCGACTGCGCCCGGCTTCCGCCTGCAGGCGTCCCACCAGCAGATAACCCTCATAGAGCATCAGCCGCGCGCGCACCGCATACAGCCGCTGCGACGACAACCCGCGCAGGCGGTGCAGGCCCTGGCGCACTTCGTCCATGGCCCGCAGGATTTCGCCGCGGGCATGCAGCACCCGCGCGCGGTCGTAGTGGGCCAGGGCCTCGAACAACGGATTGCCGACCCGCTGGGCCAGTTCCAGGGCTTCGCGGTTCCAGCCGCGGGCACGCCAGAAGTCGGCGTCGGCGATGGCCAGGTTGGACAGGGTCGACAGGCACATCAGGCGCTGTCCGTAACGCTTGTGCGGCAGGCTCTGCAGGGCCTGCTCGCAGAACGACCGGGTGCGTTCGCGATCGCCGCGCCCGCGGGCGATGATTCCGCTCAGCGCCAGCCATTGCGCCAGCATGGATTTCTGCGCGGTGGCCGAGGGCGCCGGGAGGAAGCGGCTGAGATGACTGGCCAGCTCCTCGGCGGCGTCCAGCTGACAGGCCAGGCCCAGCGCCCAGCTGTACAGCACGATCAGCCGCGGCGTGCTGATCAGCAGGCTGTCGGGCAGGTCCATCTTCCAGCGCAGGAGCATGCCGACATTCTGCTCGGCCAGCAGTTGCTCCTCGGAGAGGTTCTGCACCAGGTTGGCCGCGACATCCAGGTGCCCGGCACGCAGGGCCTGCTCCACCGCCTCGTCGAGCAGGCCCTGGCCATGGAACCAGCGGCAGGCACGCAGGTGCAGGCTGGAAAGGGGCAGGCTGGCCTGGCGGGTGCGCAGCAGGTCGGAGAACAGATGGTGATAGCGGAACCAGTAGCCGTGCTCGTCCAGCGGTACCAGGAACACCTGGTGGGACTGCAGGTAACGCAGGATCTCGCCACTGTCGTGGCTTTCCCGCAGGGCGTCGCACAGATCGCCGCAGAAGCGGTCCTGGCAGGCCGTGTCGTTGAGGAAGGCCTGGACCTCCGCCGGCAGGCAGTCGATCACTTCCTCCAGCAGGTAGTCGCGGATCAGCCCTTCGCCACCGTGCAGGGCCTGGGGCAAAGCGTTGTCGACACCGGACTCGGTGGCGGCGAGCAGCCAGAAGCGCAGCCCGGCGACCCAGCCATCGCTGCGCTGCACCAGGTTGTCCAGGGCCTGGCCGCGCAATGCCGTGGGGTGCTGGCCGAGCACGGCAAAGGACTCGTCGGGGGTCAGGCGCAGATCCTGTTCGGTGAGTTCCTGCAATTGCCGCGACAGGCGCAGGCGCGCCAGGTGCCAGTCCGGACGCAGGCGCGAGGTGACCAGCAGCACCAACCCGGGCGGCAGGTGATTGAGGAAGAACTGCAGGCAGCGATCGAGGACCGGGCCCTGGGCCAGGTGATAGTCGTCCAGCACCAGGAGAATGGGCGCCGAACCCTGCAGGTGCAGGGTCAGTTCGTCGAGCAGGCTATCGAGCCATTCCTCGAAGGCGAACGGCTGGTGGCGCTGGCGCATCTTCAACAGGCCGAGGGCCTGGCTGCCCAGGCTGGGGCAATGCTGTTGCAGGCCTTCCAGCAGGCGTTCGAGAAAGCGTCCGGGATCGGCATCGCGCTTGCTCAGGCCCAGCCACAGGCTGCGCCATTGCGCGGGCAGCCCCTGACAGAACTCCACCGCCAGCGAACTCTTGCCGAATCCGGCCGGGGCATTGACCAGCAACAGGCGACCGCCGAGCCCGGCCTGCAAACGCTGGCACAGGCGTGCCCGCGGCACATGCCCATCGGGCAGTGGCGGCCGGTAGAAGCGTCCTTCCAGCGCGGACACGGTCTGGCTGGTGAACCCTTGCGTGCTGGACAGATCGGTCATGGCCGGTTCTTTCCTGGGGGAATCTCGGCGAGAGGGATTGGCGCAGACTAGCGGGTTAACCGGCACATTTGAAGGCGATTGCCGCAAGTACGGAAAAAAAGACTACAACAAGAAGCAACAAGAACAACATTGATTGGAGGCAAGGAATGACGCTGAGGAGTAATAAATCAGCCAGGAAGGGGGATTATTTCTGATACCCGCCAATCAAAACGCCCCGGCAAGCCGGGGCGTTCTGGGGGATCACACGGAGTGGGTCAAACGTTAACGCACGCCCGACTGACGCAGGGCTGCCGGCTGGAACTCGGCCTTGGTCGAGGTGAAGCCGAAGTCGTAGGAGCGTTTCTCCTCGTTCTTCATGCCCAGCGCCAGGTAACGACCGGATTGCAGGTCATAGATGGCTTCCAGGGTGTACCACGGCACCTGGACGTTGTAGTAGTTCTGGGAGTGAGCCTCGGATACCCGCCACAGCTGGCCGCGACCGTCGTACTGGTCGATCACCGCGGCTTGCCAGGTGTCCTCGTCGATGTAGAAGTCACGCTTGGCGTAGATGTGGCGCTGGCCTGGCTTCAGGGTCGCCACCACGTGCCACACGCGGCGCAGCTCGTAACGGGCGAGATCCTGGTTGATATGGCCTGGCTTGATGATTTCGTCGTACTTCAGGGTCGGCGAGTCCAGCTTGTAGCTGTTGGAGGCGATGTACAGCTCCTTCTTGCCTTCCAGCTTCCAGTCGTAGCGGTCCGGCGCACCGTTGTACATGTCGAGGTTGTCGGAGGTACGCAGGCCGTCGGCGGCGGTACCCGGACCATCGTAGGACACCTGCGGCGCCTGGCGCACACGACGCTGACCGGCGTTGTAGATCCACGCCTTGCGCGGTTCCTTGACCTGGTCGAGGGTCTCGTGAACCAGCAGCACGGTACCGGCCAGACGCGCCGGCGCGGTCACTTCCTGCTTGAAGTAGAACAGCACGTTACCCGGTTCCTGCGGGTTGAAGTCCTTCATCTGATCGCGGAAGACGAACTGGTCCTGGAAGTACACCAGGCTGTAGCTGCCGTTCTGCTGCGGCGTGGCCTGGGTCACCAGGCGGGTCACGCTGCCGCCGCGGTAGCGGGTGATGTGGTTCCAGATCACCTCGACGCCGCTCTTCGGAATCGGGAACGGTATGGAGACGTGGAAGTTGTTCAGGCCGTTGCCGCCTTCGACCAGGGTGGTCTGGGTGGCGTTCTGCTTGATGGCAGCCAGGACGTGGTCCGGCACGGTGGCGCCGCGGTGGGTCTTGTACACCGGGATCTTGAAGGTTTCCGGGTAGCGCTTGAACATCGCGAGCTGGCCTGGGGACAGCTTGTCCTTGTACTGATCGACGTTCTGCGCGGTGATGGTGAACAGCGGCTTTTCGCTGGCATAGGGGTCGGATAGGAAGCCGCGGGCATCGGCGGTGCCGGCGGTCTTCGACAGCGGCTCCCACGGACCGATGGAGCCGTCGGCGTTACCAGCCTTTTCCGCGCCCATCGGGGTCAGGGTGGTGCCCAGCTTGGCCGCTTCGTCGGCGGAAACCGCCGCCATCACGCTGCTCGCCAGCAGGGACAGGCCCAATACGCCGGCTTTCAGAAAGGTCTTGGTGCTTTTCATGGTCATGTGCTTCTTCCTGAAAAATGCGCTTAGAAGTTCACGCCGAAGCTGAGGGCGACGAAGTCGCGATCATCCACGGTGGTGTACTTGCCGTCGAAGAAGTTGGTGTACGACAGGCTGGCGGTGTAGGTGTTGAGATAGTCGGCATCGAGACCGAGGCTGACGGCCTTGCGACCTTCCTCGAAGTTGCCGCCAGGGCCAGGCGAATAGCCGTCGACGTCATGCGACCAGGCCACGCTCGGCTTGAGGTTCACACCGGCGAACACGTCCGGGTAGTCCCAGATGGCACGGGCACGGTAGCCCCAGGAGTCGGAGGTGGTGTAACCGTCGCTTTCGCAGTAGCGGGTCAGGTTGTTCTTCGGGCCAGCGCCCAGGGTGCTGGCGTTGAGCGAACGGCAACGACCGTTCGGCAGCGGGCCTGGACCGTAGACCGGGTCGCGGCCGTATCGGGCTTCGGAGTTGCTTTCCAGGCCGCCGACGTGGGTCCAGCCGACTTCGCCCACCAGCGTCAGGCGGCTGGCGCCCATCACCTGGTCGAAGAAGTGGGTGAAGGTGGTCTGCAACTGGGTGATTTCCTTACGACGGTAGCCCGGCTGGTCCTGGCCTGCACGGCCCTGGAGTACCGATGCGGTCGGATCAAGCGGCGTCAGGCCGGAGAACAGGATATCGGTGGTGTTGAGCTGGACCGGGGCATTCGGCCGGTAGCTGATTTCGCCGCTCCATGCAGTGCCGGTAGGAAGCGTGGTGGAGAAACTCAGACCGTAGAGGCGGATGTCTTCCGGGTATTCGACGTAGTAGCTGGAGTTGCCCGCCACCACCAGCGGCAACAGCGTGGGTGCCAGGGCTGCGGCCTGAGCCAGTGGTATACCATTGGCCACCAGGCGACCGACGAGGGCGTTGGGGCTGTAGGAGCTGGCTGGACCGCCCTTGCCGCTGAAGATCGGCGCGCGGCTGTGATAGTTCATGAAGTAGCCACCGAACTCGGTGTTCAGCGGCTCGAACATGTACCGCAGCGCCACGCCGAATTGGCCGCTGTCACGGGCATCACGGTCGCCATCGCGCCGCACCACCACACCTTCGTCAGGCGAGCCACGGGTCACGCCCAGTTGTGCCAGGGCATTGCGCACGGCAGGCGAGGCGATGCTCGAGTTCGGCGCCAATACCGCCAGGTTGCGATCGCAACCATCGGCGATCACGTCCGGCTGGGAGAAGAAGGTGCCGCAGTTGTCCGCGACGGTCTGGTCCCACTCCAGCTGATAGAAGGCCTCGGCCGACAGGTTGTCGGTCAGGCTCTGGGACACGTAGAACATGTTGACCGGAATCAGGCCTTCCTTGATCTCGGCCCCCGGACGACGGAACGCGGCCACGTCGATCGGGTTGATGCTGTTGATGCCGCCACCGATGAAGGTACTTTCACCCCAGCTCACCACCTGCTTGCCCAGGCGCACGGAGCCTGGCTGATCGGCGATGGAGTAGTTGTGGTAGACGAATGCGTCGAGAATCTGCCCGCCGGAGGACTTGGCGCCTTCCTTGCGATTGGAGTCGCTGATGTCCTTGAACTCGCGGCTCTCGTCCTTCAGCTCGAAGTCGTACCAGTACTTGCCGCGAACGAAGACGCCGGTGTCGCCGTACTTCAGTTCGAGGTCATGGATACCCTTGAAAATCTTCGAGAAGGTTTCACCGCGCTTGAAGTTCAGGTGACCGTCGTCGGAGGTCTGCGACAGGCCGCGACCGCCATTGTTCACCCCGATCAGGTTCTTGTTCGGGCTCTCGGTGGACCAGCTGGCACCGATCGACAGCGACGAGTCGAAGCTCCCCTCGATCTCCCCGATGTTGAAACTGACCGCGAATGCAGGACTTGCAAGCGTAGAAGCGAGGCTGACGGCCAGGGGCAGTTTCGCCCGGCGCCAGAACAGATTTACTGATGTCATCGACGCTACTCCATGTACTTTATTTTTATGGCAGTGAGTCCTTCAAAGAAACGGGCCGATGGACACCAGGCCGCATGTCGGTGCGCTGCTTGCGCATTCCCCATTCCTCAAAATCCCCTGACCCGACTATAGCCAGCAGGTAGTAGTGCTTGATCCCTCTAAAGTGTGATTTGCACATTACCCTCGCCCATGGCAGCGCCATCGCGGGCGACACGAAGACTGGCCGGGCAAGGATGGCTGATTTTTTTCATTTCACAAGGCGGCGAAGCCTCTGGAACGCGGCTCGCACCGGTCAAGGCACGAGCCGGCGCGGCTTACAGGGTGGAAAGGAATGCGCTGTTGCTGGCCTGCCACTGGGTGATGTCGACGCGAATACGCTTCTTGTCGAGCTTGCCGACGCTGGTCTTGGGAATTTCGGTAACAAGGGCAATCTGGCTGGGAATCGCCCACTTGTTGATGTGTCCCAACTCGACGAACGGCTTGAGGTGTTCCTTGAGTTCCCGCGCGTCGATGCTCGCGCCCTCGCGTACCACCAGCAGGGCGAACGGGCGTTCGCCCCACTGCGGATCGGGAACACCGACCACGGCCACTTCGCGTACCGCGGCATGGCGACTGATGAGGTCTTCCAGGTCCAGTGACGAAATCCACTCGCCGCCGGTCTTGATCACGTCCTTGATGCGGTCGCGAATGTCGATCACGCCCATGGTGTCGACGGTCGCCACGTCGCCGGTGTGCAACCAGCCGCCGTCCCAGAGCTCCTCGCTCTTCTCCGGCTCGCGGAAGTAGCCCATGGTCAGCCAGGGTGCGCGCAGTACCAGTTCGCCCTGGGACTCGCCATCGGCCGGCAGGAAGTTGCCATTGCCATCGACGATCGCCGCTTCCACCAGCGGCACTGGCACCCCGGCCTTGATCCGGTAGGTGATGCGCTCGTCCTCGCTGCCGGCGAGCAGTTCATCGTTGAGGTGGGCGCAGGAGATCAGCGGGCAGGTTTCCGACATGCCATACGCGGCGGTGAGCTGGATCCCGCGGGCCTTGGCCGCTTCGTACAGGGCGCGGTTCAGCGCGCTGCCGCCGATGATGATCTTCCAGCCGCCGAAGTCCTGGTCCTGGGCGTTCTTGCAGTTGAGCAGCATCTGCAGGATGGTCGGCACGCAGTGGGAGAAACTGACCTTCTCCTCGCGCCACAGGCGGACCAGCATGTCCGGCTCGTAGCGCCCGGGATAGACCTGCTTGAGCCCGAGCATGGTGGCCACGTAGGGGATGCCCCAGGCATGGACGTGGAACATCGGGGTGATCGGCATGTACACATCGTCGGTGCCGAGCAGCCGCACGCTGTCGATGCTACCGGTAACAGTGGCCACGCCCAGGGTGTGCAGCACCAGTTGGCGGTGGGTGAAGTACACGCCCTTGGGGTTGCCGGTGGTACCGGTGGTGTAGAAGGTGGTGGCGACGGAGTTCTCGTCGAAGTCGGGGAAGTCGTAGTGCGGGCTGGCGGCGGCCAGCAGTTGCTCGTATTCGCCGACCAGGTTGGGCAGGTCGGCGGTCTTCTCCGCACCGTCGGTGAGCAGCAGGGTCTTTTCCACCGTGGTCAGTTGCCCGGCGATACCCTGGTAAAGCCCGACGAAATCGCTGTTGACCAGCACGAAGCGGTCGTCGGCGTGGTTCATGGTGTAGAGGATCTGCTCCGGCGACAGACGCACGTTGATGGTGTGCACCACGGCACCGATCATCGGGATGGCGAACATGCACTCCAGGTAGCGATGGCTGTCCCAGTCCATCACCGCCACGGTATCGCCCGCCTTGACCCCGGCCTCGGTGAGCACGTTGGCCAGCCGCGCGATGCGCTCGTTGAGGGTCAGGTAGCTGTAGCGCAACTGGTCGCGATAGACGATCTCGCGGGTTTTCTCGTAGCGACTGCCGGACATCAGCAGGCGCTTGATCAGCAGCGGGAACTGATACGCACCCTCGGTGGGGGCGATGACGCGAGTCTGCAACATGGGAATCCCTTTTCTGGAGTTGCACGGGGCATGGACAAAGCTGTCACTACTCTAGAACGGGGCGGCGGCGGTCAAATCAGCCAAAGGAATGATTTGACCGTGTTTCGACCGAACGGTCACGCCCCAGGGCGCCTCTGTTCAGCGGATTTCGCTGAAGGCGATCTTCACCCCGAGGGCGATCAGCACGGCGCCCATGGTGCGGTCGAACCAGTGGCCCATGCGGGCGAACGCGGCGCGCACCCGGGCCTGGCTGAACAGCATCGCCACCAGGCAGAACCACAGGCCGGTGGCCATGGCCAGGTAGACGCCGTAGCCGGCCTGGACCAGACGCGGGGTATGCGGGTCGATGACCACGGTGAACAGCGAGAGGAAGAACAGCGTGGCCTTGGGATTGAGGCCGTTGGTCATGAAACCGGCGACGAAGGCGGCGCGCGGGGTGCGCTCGACGGTCGACACCTGGATCGACTCGGCCCCCGCCGCCGCGGGCTGGGCGCGCAAGGCCTTGAAGCCGATGTAGATCAGGTAGGCGGCGGCGGCCCATTTCAGCACGTTGAACAGCATGATCGACTGCGACACGATCAGGCCTATGCCCAGCAGCGAGTAACCGACATGCAGGAAGATCGCGGTACCGACGCCGAAGGCGGTCCAGGTCCCGGCGCGGCGGCCATGGGTAACACTTTCCCGCACGACCACGGCGAAGTCCGGGCCGGGACTGGCCACGGCGAGCAGGTGGATCAAGGCTACGGTGAGAAATTCTGCCCAGTACACGAATGACGGCTCTTGGTAACGAATAGGGGTGGATACCTTACCCATTAATAACTTGTTACAACAGGGCTTGCGAGGGGGACTCCGCTTGCCAGCGATGAGGCCCTGAGCATCACCACGAACCCTTGACTCTCCCCCATGGGTCATCCCCCACCCTGCCCTGCTTTCCAGCAGGAACCCACCATGAGCAAGCGCATCCTGATCCTCCTCGGCCACCCCTCCAGCGACAGCTTCTGCGCCGCCCTGGCCGGGCATTACCGCGACACCGCCCTCCACGCCGGCCACGATGTGCGCCTCATCAGCCTCGGCAGCCTCGACTTCGACCCCGTCCTGCGCGACGGCTACCGCCTGCCACAGCCCCTTGAACCCGCCCTGCTCGAAGCCCAGCAGGCCATTGCCTGGGCCGAGCGCCTGGTCCTGGTCTTCCCCATCTGGTGGGGCGGCGTGCCCGCCCTGCTCAAGGGCTTCCTCGACCGTGTCCTGCAACCGGGTTTCGCCTTCCGCTACAAGTCCGGCTCGGCGTTCCCGGAAAAACTCCTGGCCGGCCGCCACGCCCACCTGCTGGTGACCATGGACACCCCGCCGTGGTACTACCGCTGGTTCCAGAGCATGCCCGGCCTGCACCAGATGCGCCGGACCACCCTGGCGTTCTGTGGCATCCGCCCGGAAAAGACGCTAACGTTCGGCCCGGTTCTCGATTCCACCCCGCAACGCCGCCAGGCCTGGCTGGCGCAAACCCGCGCCCTGGCCCTGCGCTGACAAGGAAGTGCAATGTTCATCGGCGAAGCCGCCCGTCTTTCCGGCACCACCCTCAAGACCATTCGCCATTACGAAAGCATCGGCCTGCTGCCCGCGCCCCGGCGCCAGGGCAAGTACCGGGTGTATGCGCAACATGACGTCGACCTGCTGGTACTGATCAAGTGCGCGCAGAAGCTCGGCTTTACCCTCAAGGAGATGCAGGCTCTAATGGCCGACGGCCAGACCCGCCGCGACGACATCCGCGCCGCCATCGCCGCGAAGAGCGCCCAGCTGCGCCAGCGGATCGACCAGTTGCAACACCAGCTCGGCGAGCTGCAGGCGTTCGATGCCGACCTCCAGCAACTGCCCGATCGCTGTTTCCCTCTCTGAAATCCACAGGAGCCCCGCCATGACCCACGCCGTCTTTCTCGATCACAGCTCACTGGACCTCGGCGACCTCGACCTCGGTGCTCTGCGTGACTGCTTCGAGCGCTTCGACGTGCATTCGGCGACGGCGCCCGAACAGGTCGTGGAGCGCCTGCGCGGCGCCAGCGTGGCGATCAGCAACAAGGTCGTGCTCGATGCGACGACGATCAAGGCCTGCCCGGACCTCAAGCTGATCCTGGTGGCCGCCACCGGCACCAACAACGTCGACCTGCAGGCCGCCCGCGAACAGGGCATCGTGGTCAGCAATTGCCAGGGCTACGGCACGCCGTCGGTGGCCCAGCACACCCTGGCCCTGCTGCTGGCCCTGGCCACCCGCCTGCCGGACTACCAGCAGGCGGTCGCCGCCGGCAAATGGGCCCAGGCGAAACAGTTCTGCCTGCTGGACTTCCCCATCGTCGAGCTGGAAGGCAAGACCCTCGGCCTGCTCGGTCACGGCGAACTGGGAGGCGCGGTGGCGCGCCTGGCGGAGGCTTTCGGCATGCGCGTGCTGCTCGGCCAGTTGCCCGGCCGTCCGCCCCGCGAAGACCGCCTGAGTCTGGAAGAGCTGCTGCCGCAAGTGGACGCCCTGACCCTGCACTGCCCGCTCAACGACAACACCCGCCACATGATCGGCGCGGCGCAACTGGCCCTGCTCAAGCCCGGCGCCTTCATCGTCAATACCGCCCGTGGCGGGCTGATCGACGAACAGGCCCTGGCCGACGCCTTGCGCGCCGGCCATCTGGGTGGCGCGGCCAGCGATGTGCTGAGCGTCGAACCGCCGGTCAACGGCAACCCGCTGCTGGCCGGCGATATCCCGCGCCTGATCGTCACCCCGCACAGCGCCTGGGGCGCGGTGGAGGCACGGCAACGCATCGTCGATCAGCTCGGCGAGAACGCCCGCGCCTTCCTCGCCGGCACGCCACGCCGCGTGGTCAGCTGAGCGGCGTCGGCTTCTGCTAGAATTCGCCCCTTTTTTCAGGAGCCGCCGTCCATGGACCCGCGCAGTGAAGTATTGCTTCGTCAGGCTGATCTGTTCACCGGCCCGCTGTTGCTTGCCGGGTTACCCGCCGACAGCCTGCTGAGCAGTTTTCCACAGGCCCGGGGCTGGAGCTGGCATGCCGGCGACCAGGCGCTGTTGAACGCCCGTTTCGCCGGCCGCAGCGATTTCGGCGTGGAGGTTCCGGACGTGGCGTTCGACGGCGCCGTGCTGTTCCTGCCCAAGTCCCGCGATCTGGCCAACTACCTGCTCAACGCCCTGGCCTCGCGCCTGGGCGGCCGCGTGCTGTATCTGGTCGGGGAAAAACGCGGCGGCATCGAGGCCGCGGCGAAACAGCTGCATGCCTTCGGCAAGCCCCGCAAGCTGGACAGCGCGCGACACTGCCAGCTGTGGCAGGTCACCGTGGAAAACCCGCCGGTGGCGCAGTCGCTGGACAGCCTCGCCCTGCGTTTCGAACTGCCACTGGCCGATGGCCCGCTGCAGATCGTCAGCCTGCCGGGGGTATTCAGCCATGGCCGCCTGGACCGCGGTAGCGCGCTGTTGCTGGAGCATCTGGACGGGTTGCCGTCTGGTCATGTCCTGGATTTCGGCTGCGGCGCCGGTGTGCTCGGGGCCACCATCAAGCGACGTTATCCACAGAGCCGGGTGACCCTGCTCGACGTCGATGCCTTCGCTGTGGCCAGCAGTCGCCTGACCCTGGCCGCCAATGGTCTGGAAGGCGAGGTGATCGCCGCCGACGGCATCGACTTCGCACCTCGCGGACTCGACGTCATTCTGAGTAATCCGCCGTTCCACAGCGGTGTCCATACCAACTACCAGGCATCGGAAAACCTGCTGAAAAAATCCGCCGATCACCTGAAAAAAGGCGGCGAAATGCGCCTGGTGGCGAACAGCTTCCTGCGCTATCAACCGCTGATCGAAGGCGCCCTGGGCAACTGCGAAACGCGTGCCCAGGCCAATGGATTCAAGATCTACCGGGCCCTGCGCGGCTGAAAAACAGCACTTGCGCAAACGAACCCGTGTAGGCAGAATCCGCTCCGTCCTAGGGGAGTAGTCTCCCGCGAGCGCCCTGCTCGCCCGGTGCGACGTCAACATACTTGGTCCACAGACCATGGCGCGCACGACCCACGGTCCGCATCAGACGGATCCAGGGTTTGACAAGACCTATGACACGCACACCTTACCCGGGGCGGGAAGGCTGTACGTGTCATAGCCGTGTCGACCCGCCCCCGTAGGAATCCTGATGCTGGAATCGCTGCTCGTTCCCACCGCAATCGTTGCCCTCGCCGAAATCGGCGACAAGACCCAACTGCTTGCCCTCATCCTCGCCGCGCGCTTCCGCAAACCCTGGCCGATCATCGCCGGGATCGTCGCCGCCACCCTGGCCAACCATGCCGCCGCGGGTGCCGTGGGGGCCTGGGTCGGCAGTTTCTTCAGCGACACCGTGCTGCACTGGATTCTCGCCGCGAGCTTCCTCGCCACGGCCGCGTGGACCCTGATCCCGGACAAGATGGATGACGACGAAGCCGGCACCGCGCGACGCTTCGGGCCGTTCGTGACCACGCTGATCGCCTTCTTCCTGGCCGAGATCGGCGACAAGACCCAGGTCGCCACGGTGATGCTGGCGGCGCAGTACCCGCACCTGATCATGGTGATCATCGGCACCACCCTGGGCATGCTGATCGCCAACGTGCCGGTGGTGCTGGCCGGCAACTTCGCCGCCGAGAAACTGCCGCTGACCCTGATTCGGCGCCTGGCGGCGAGTGCGTTCGTGGTGCTGGCGATCATCGCGGTGTATGCGGCGATGCAGGCCAGTGGCTGGGTGGGTTAGCCGAACTTGAAGCTATCCCTGTAGGAGCGTGGCTTGCCCGCGATGGACCGCGAAGCGGTCCCGGTTCCTGATCTACAGCCAGGAGGAGGCCTACCGGGACCGCTGCGCGGTCCATCGCAGTGGTTCGTCACACGACAAGCCAGCTCCTACAGAGAGCGCGTAGCCAGACCGCTACTTTTTGGCCTGCTCGTACAGCGGCATCACCTTCGGAATCGCCGCCTGCAACGACGAAATCCGGCTGTCCGAAGCCGGGTGAGTGCTCATGAACTCCGGCTGCGAACTGCCACCCGAGGCCTTGGCCATCTTGTTCCACAGGGTGATCGCGGCGTTCGGGTTGTAGCCGGCGCGGGCCGCCAGTTCCAGGCCGATCAGGTCGGCTTCGTTCTCGTTGCTGCGGCTGTTGGGCAGGGTCAGGCTGTACTGGACCACGGTATCGGCCAGTTGCAGGCTGTCTTCACCCAGGCCCAGCAAGGCACCGGCACCGGAACGGGCCATCTGGATGCCATAGGCCTTGGACATCGCTTCACGGCCATGCTCGCGCAGGGCGTGGGCGATTTCATGGCCCATCACCGCGGCGATCTCGTCATCGGTCAGTTGCAGCTTGTCGATCAGGCCACTGTAGAAAATGATCTTGCCGCCAGGACCGCAGTTGGCGTTGAGCTCGTCGCTCTTGATCAGGTTGACTTCCCACTGCCACTGCGCCGAATCCGGACGGAACTGCGGCGCCTGGGCGATCAGGCGATCGGCGATGGCCTGGACGCGCCGGGCATTGGCGCTGGTCTTGTCGAGCACGCCCTGGTTGGTCGCCTCCCCCAGGGTCTGCTGGTAGGACTGCGCATACATCTGGTTGACCTGGTCGGTCGACAGCATGCTGAACATGTATTGCTTGCGCTCGACACCGACCGCTCCACCGCTGGTGGTGTTCACCGCCTGGCAACCTGCCAGCAGGAGCGAAGCGCCCAAAGCACCGACAACAACCCAATTACGCATGTAAAAACTCCCGTCTGACGTGGGCCGTATCCTAGGACGGCGCAGGGGAACGCGCCACAGCCGTAAGTAAAGATTTCTCTCTGACAGGCTAATGGTTTTTCGGTTTCACGCCGATATCACGGGGGTAAGGCGACCATTCCCTGCGCTCGGAGCTCTCCATGAAGTTCAAGTCGATCCAGTTGTCCGTTGCCGCCCTCGCGGGGGCCATCGTGTTGAGTATCGTCGCCGCCCTGGTGCTGTACGCGGTGTTTTCCGGAGCGCGGACCCAGGAACTGGTGCAGCAGCGAACACAGGAACAGTTCGACACAGTCATCGAGCAGCGCCTGACTGCCCTGGCGCAGACCCAGGCCAGCCAGATCCTGCGCCGCCTCGAAGCACCGCTGCTGGTCGCCCGCGGCGTGGCCACCACCCACGCGCAACTGGGCCTGAAGGACGAGGCCGGCAACCCGCGCCTGAAAGCCGACCGCGCGCAACTGATCACCCTGCTCAAGCAGAGCCTGGTGGACAACCCGCTGCTGCTCGGCGCCTACGTCGCCTGGGAGCCGAACGGCGTGGACCGTGACGACGCCAGCTACGTCGGCACAGCGGTGGAGGGTATCGATCCGGCCACTGGCCGCTTCCAGCCCTGGTGGTACCGCAATACCGATGGCAGCTTCGGCCTGGAAAAACTGGTCGACCTGAACAACAACACCCTGCTTTCCACCGGCGTGCGCGCCAGCGAGTACTACCTGTGCTCGAAGGAAAGCAAGCGCGCCTGCACCATCGACCCCGCGCCTTACAAGGTGGGCGACAAGATGGTGATGCTCGCCTCCTTCGTCGAACCGGTGCTCATCGACGGCCAGTTCCAGGGCATCGTCGGCGTCGACCTGTCGGTGAACTTCATCCAGGACCTGCTCAAGGCCGCCGACAACCAGCTCTACAACGGTGCCGGCGAGCTGGCGCTGATCGCCAACAACGGTCGCCTGGTCGCCTATACCCGGGACGAAAGCAAGTTCGGCGAGAAGGCCAGCGACGTGCTGCCAGCCGCCGAAGCCGCCAGCCTGAAGAAGGTCAGCGGCGATGCACCGGTGTATGAAGTCGACCGCGAAGCCGGCCAGATCCGTCTGTTCCTGCCTTTCCAGATCGGCGATACCGCCCAGCGCTGGACCCTGCTCCTGGACCTGCCGTTGAACGTGGTGATGGCCGCCGCGGAAAAACTGCAGAACGACCTCAGCGACCAGCGCCGTGCCGACATCACCGGCATGACCCTGGTCGGCCTGGCAATCGCCGCCGGCGGCCTGCTGGTGATCTGGCTGCTGGCCCACGGCATCGCCCGTCCGCTGCGGCAGATGGTGGCGATGCTCGACGATATCGCCCAGGGCGAAGGCGACCTGACCCGCCGCCTGCAAAGCGACCGCCACGACGAACTGGGCTCCATCGCCAAGGGCTTCAACACGTTCCTCGGCAAGCTGCAGAGCATGATCAGCCAGGTGGTGAGTTCGGTGCAGAAGGTCAGCGATTCGTCGGAACACACCGCAGATATCGCCATCCGCACCAACCAGGGTGTGCACAAGCAGATGGCCGAAATCGACCTGGTCGCCACCGCGGTGCATGAGATGACCGCCACCGCCCAGGACGTGGCGCGCAATGCCACCCACGCCGCCCAGGCCGCGAGCAATGCCGACCAGGCCGCCAACCAGGGGCTGTCCATCGTCCGCGACACCTCGCAGTCCATCGCCGCCCTGGCCGACGAGATCGGCCGCGCGGTGGGCGTGGTGCAGAACCTGGCCCGCGACAGCGAGAACATCAACGCCATCCTCGTGGCGATCCGCGCCATCGCCGAGCAGACCAACCTGCTCGCGCTCAATGCCGCGATCGAGGCGGCCCGGGCCGGCGAGCAAGGCCGCGGCTTCGCCGTGGTCGCCGACGAAGTGCGCAACCTGGCGCAGAAGACCCAGCAGGCCACCGAAGAAATCCAGCAGATGATCCAGCAACTGCAGCAGGGCACCCGCGATGTGGTGCGGGTCATGGAAGACAGTCAGAGCAAGACCGACGTCAGCGTGCAGCAGGCGGCGCGGGCCGCCGATGCGCTGGAAAGCATCACCCGCGCGGTGTCGGTGATCAACGACATGAACACCCAGATCGCCAGCGCCGCCGAGGAGCAGAGCGCGGTGGCCGAGGACATCAACCGCAACGTGATCAACATCGGCCAGGTGGCCAATGAAGTGGCGGGCGGTGCCGATGAGTCGAGCACTGCCAGTGCCGAGTTGACCAAGCTGGCGGAGCAGCAGCGGCGGTTGATCAATCAGTTCCGGGTATAGAGGTTTTGGGGCTGCTCCGCAGCCCTTCGCGAGCGAGCTCGCTCCCACAAGGAACCAGCGGCATGAACTCCTGTGGGAGCGAGCTTGCTCGCGAAGGGCCGCAAAGCGGCCCCAGTCAGGCCGGGGTCAGGCACTCCGGCGCATCCAGCTTCGGATCATTGACGAAATTCGCCAGCACCCGCTCGCGCAAGGCGGCGGGCGAGCTGGCCAGCAGGCTGTGCAGGTCGGCCGGCGGCGTATCCGCATCGAGCCAGGCGGCCTGCCCCGCCGCGTCGAGGATCAACGGCCGACGCTGGTTCATCGCCGCCTGGGTCACCACCGCCACGCTCAGCCAGACCTGCTCCTGCACGGGATAGGCCTCCCAGATCGCGGCGAAGAACAACGACGAACCCTCCCCCGGCGTCAGCCAGTAAGGGCGCTTGCGCACGTTGCCGCGCCATTCGTAGAAACCGTTGGCCGGCAGCAGGCAGCGGCGCCTGGCGAAGGCGTCGCGGAACATCGGCTGGTCGGCCAGGGTTTCCGCGCGGGCGTGGGCCGGGGTGCGGGTCAGGTCGGTCAGCCAGGGCGGGGTCAGGCCCCAGCGGGCACGGGCCAGGGTCATGCGCCCCTCGTCCAGGCGCTGGATCAGCACCTGGGCGCCGGGGGAGATGTTCCACTGTGCCTTCTGGTCAGCGGGAAAGCCGGGCAGCGCGGCAAAGGCCGGCGACCAGCGGAAGAGAGCGTAGCGTCCACACATCAGGCGAAACCTAGCAAATCAGAACTCCGGGATAACTCTCCGGCTCATCGCCAGGAAGTGGCTGGGCGGCATTGTACGCGGCGATCAGTTGCCGTGCGTACTCGGCCTGTTCATCGGCGACGGCCAGCCCCAGCAGGCCATGCAACGGCAACTCGCCGATCGCCCCGAGCAGATCGCGCCCCACCAGATGCGCCTCGACGCCCTCGTTGTCGAGCATGCCGATCAGCACCTCGGCTTCCATCAGGTTTTCCGGTTCGTAGATGCGCTGCATCAATCGTCCTCGCGTTTCACATCGAGCATCCATTCGTCACCATGCACCTGCAGAGTGAAGACGATCGGACGACAACAGACGGCGCAGTCCTCGATATAGGTCTGGTCGCCACCGGAGAGGTCGACCGTGGTCTCGACCCGTTCACCGCAATAGGGACAAACGTAGAACTCGGTCTCCAGCATCGCGGCCTCCGCTGTTACTTGTGCGTATAATTGCCGGTCCTGCGCCCCCGAGCCCGGTTTTGCGGCGCAGCCCTACCTTTACCCTAGCCGTTTCACAACAAGAGAGCATGATGGGCGAATTCGATGCCATCCGACCGTATGACGACGCTGAGGTCCCTGCCGTTCTGGCACGCCTGCTCAGCGATCCGGCATTCCTCGATATCCTTACCCGGTTCCGCTTTCCGCGGATGGCGACAAGCTTCGGCTGGCTGCTCAAACCGCTGATCGCCCGCCGCCTGCGCAAGGAGTTCGCCGGGGTGAAGTGCGTCGCGACCCTGCAGGACAAGGTCGAGTTCTACGTCGATCACACCATCGAGCGTGCCACCGATGGCGTCACCTACACCGGTGTCGAGCAGTTCAAGTCGGGTACCGCCTATCTGTTCCTGGCCAACCATCGCGACATCGTCATGGACCCGGCCTTCGTCAACTACGCCGTCTATCACGCCGGCCTGCCGACCCCGCGCATCGCCATCGGCGACAACCTGCTGCAGAAGCCATTCGTCAGCGACATGATGCGCCTGAACAAGAGCTTCATCGTGCACCGCTCCATCAGCGGCCGGCGCGAGAAGCTGGCGGCCTATCAGTTGCTTTCGGCGTACATCAATCATTCGATCCGCAACGATGGCGCATCGATCTGGATCGCCCAGGCCGAAGGCCGGGCCAAGGACGGCGACGACCGCACCGACTCGGCGATCCTCAAGATGTTCCACATGAGCCGCAAGGACGAGCCGTTCGGTACGGTGATCCAGTCGCTGAACCTGAGTCCGGTGTCGATCAGCTACGAATACGACCCCTGCGACCAGGCCAAGGCCCGCGAGCTGTACATCCGCGCCACCACCGGCAGCTACAGCAAGGCGCCAGGCGAGGATGACCTGAGCATCGGCCTGGGCATCACCGGCTACAAAGGCCGGGTGCACATCAACTTCACCCCGCCGGTGACCGCGCAGTTCGAGGACACCAAGCAACTGGCCGCGCATATCGACAAGCAGATTCTCGGTGGCTACCGGCTGTTCCCGGCGCATTACCTGGCCTATGCGCAATGGGCCGAGGCCGATCCGCAGTTGCAGGTGCCGAAGGCCAGCGAGGTGTTCGGCGCCGAGGAACTGGCCAAGGCCCAGGCCGAGTGGCAGCGGCGACTGGAAGCGTGCCCGGTGGAGCACCAGCCGTACCTGGTGTTGCAGTACGCGATGCCGGTGCGGAATCAGTATCGGGTCAAGGCCGGGTTGCCCCTTTGAGTCTTTTGGGGCTGCTTTGCAGCCCTTCGCGGGCAAGCCACGCTCCTACGGGATAGACACGCCCCTTGTAGGAGCTGGCTTGCCTGCGAAGCGGTACCACCTCAGATCCAGGTACTGACCCAGGACAGCAGCAGGGCCATGGCCAGGAACGCCCCACCCAGGCTGTAGTAGAAGCGGTTGACCCGCTGCGTCAGCAGGTCGATCGCCGCCTCGCCCGCCGGCAGGCTGGCCACCGCCCGCGAAGCGCGGCGGCGTGCGTTGTGCAGGAGCATGCCACCCGGGCAGGTGAGCAGCAGGGCGAACAGATTGATCAGTTTGGCCGGGTGGCCGGCGAACAGCCCCCAGAGCATTTGCAGCGACATCGCCTTACCTCGAAAAACGGAACGCGCGCATTCTACCCAAGCCGACCGCTTTCGCCCGCCCTTTACGACCAAATGACCAACAACAGGTCGCCGTCACACGCCGGTCATCATCACAGGCCACTCTGTCGCCCTCGCAACGCACCGGAGCCCGTCATGCTGCACGCCGAAAACCAGGATCGCCTCTATCTGATAGCCCAGAGCGAGGAGCAGGAAGCACTGATCGACGGTTTGGCCATCAACGTCCAGGACCGCCAGTGGCTGGTCTACTGCGCCCTGGGCGGCCATCCACACGATCATTTGCCGGAGGTCGACAGCCAGACCGGCATCAGCGTGCTCAATTTCCATATCGAAGCAGCCTGAAACCCAGCCACTGATACCTACCTGCGGGACCGCTTACGCGGTCCTTCGCGAGCAAGCTCGCTCCCACAAGGGTTTTGTACATCGTCCGAAAATCAAAAAACCCGCGTCCTGGCGACAGGACGCGGGTTTTGTCTTTCTACGGTAAGGCTTATTCGCCCAGGACCTGACCGATGGTCGGATCCTTGAACAGCCGGGTCAGGGCATCGCTGAGCACGTCGCTGACCAGCTTGGTGTTGGTTTCCTGGTTCGGCGCCATGCCGAAACGCTGGTCCAGGGACGCACCGTAACGGCCGCTGTAGCGACGGTTGGCGTTGTTCACGTCAGCCTTGAAGGTGGCACCGATGGTGGCTTCGGTCACGTACATGCCTTCCTTGGGCGACTGGTACTTCAGCTCGGCCAGGGTCACGGTCAACTGCGGCGCGTTGTAGGCGTTCGGCGTCGGAGTGAAGCCGAGCAGGCGCACCGCGGCTTCGGCCTGGGCCTGCAGCTTGGGCAGGACATCGTTGCCAGTGACGGTGATGGCACTGGTTTCCGGGTACAGACCACCGCGGGTGCCGAGGGTCTGGGTGCCACGGCCGTCGACCACCCGCACCACGACCGGCTGGCCATGGCCAACGGGCGCGAGCTGGGCGGTGAGTTTCGGTTGCGGGCTGAGTTGTTGCGGACTATGGGCGCAACCCGCCAGGGTCAGGCTGGTCACAGCGATCAAACCGAACAACAAACGTTGCAACATGCTCATCTCTCCTGGAATAGCGGCAAAGGCTGCCAGTATACCCAGCGCCCCATGCGCCAGTCATCGGCCTCGCCATGCATGGGACCGCACTTTCACCTGGCGGATTCCCGGCTGTCATACGGGTTTCATCATCCGCCCCGTATCCTTGCGCCAGCTCCCAACAGGTATCTCGCCATGTCCAGCCTCTGGTCCCTCTTCAAGCGCCAGCCACGCCGCCACTTCGCCCGCCTCGACAGCCAGGGTCTGTGCCAGGCCTTCAAGTGCTGCGAGCAGTTGCCCGCCGGGGCCGGCTGGGTCGAAGTCAGCGAGTCCGGCCTGCACTGGCTGAACCGCCCACTGCCCGCCAGCGCCCGGGTGGTGCGACAGCATCGCGGCAATCTGCTGCAACGCGCCCTCGCCGCCTGACCGGTCAGCAAGAAAAGTCGTTAATAAAGGCCATTTCTGCCCGCGACATCGTTATAATCTGCCCCCGATTATAAGGACGTCTCCTGATCGGGCCCCGCAGCACCGCCAATGTCATGCATCGGCATCCCCCAAAACGCCCACAGAGAGCCGTTCACACAGGTCTTGCGAAGCCGGTGTGCCCGCTTTTTTTCGGCCCCACGCTCTGCCTGAACCTGCCGAGCCTGCCCTGCACGGCTCCTTTTTGAGGTTCACGTCTCCAAAAGAGCGTGAAAAAACGGGTTTTCACAACTTCACGAGAGTGTGGCGAGCATGAACAGTCTGGTATGTGCAAAAGCATCATCAGTGTCCCGAACAGCCCCGATCAGCCGGTATCAGTCTTCATCCGCGGTGGATGACTGAAGCCGGTGCACAGCGCACGACGGGCGCCTCGACCATAAGTCGAATTGCCGCGCCGGCCCTCGAATGCGTTCATATGCAACGTCGAGAGCCCGGTTGGCGGTGTCCGTGAACGTTGGAAAAACTGTGAAGTAGCGGATATGGCGATCCCGCGTGACCGGGATCCTATGCTGTCAATTAGGTGCTGAAGATTTTGGAGATGCGTTAAATGGCGCAGAACGAAACAGTCGATGTGGTACTGGTAGGGGCGGGCATCATGAGTGCCACCCTGGCCGTGCTGCTCAAGGAACTCGATCCGGCGATCAAGCTGGAAGTCGTCGAGTTGATGGATTCGGGTGCCGCGGAAAGTTCCAATCCGTGGAACAACGCCGGTACCGGCCATGCCGGGCTGTGTGAACTGAACTACACGCCTCAGGCTGCCGATGGCAGCATCGACATCAAGAAAGCGGTGCACATCAACACCCAGTTCGAGGTATCCCGGCAGTTCTGGGCCTACCTGAGCAAGAAAGGCGCGTTCAGTTCGCCACGGGCGTTCATCAACCCCGTGCCGCACCTGAGCTATGTCGAGGGTGAGAAAGGCATTGCCTTCCTCAAGAAGCGCTACGAGCTGCTCAAGCAGCATCACGCCTTCGCCGAAATGGAATACACCGAAGACCAATCGGTGATGAAGGAATGGATGCCGCTGATGATGCCGGGCCGCCCGGCTGACCAGAAGATTGCCGCGACTCGCGTGATCAAGGGCACCGACGTCAACTTCGGCGCACTGACCAACAAGCTGCTCAAGCATCTGGGCAACAGCGCCGACGCGCAGGTCAAGTACTCCAAGAGGGTCACCGGCCTGCGCCGTAACGGCAGCGGCTGGACCGTCAGCATCAAGGACGTCAACAGCGGCGGCAGCCGCGACGTCGACGCCCGCTTCGTCTTCCTCGGCGCCGGTGGCGCGGCCCTGCCGCTGCTGCAACAGTCGGGCATTCCGGAAAGCAAGGGCTTCGGCGGCTTCCCGGTAAGCGGCCAGTGGCTGCGCTGCGACAACCCGGAAATCGTCAAGCAGCACCAGGCCAAGGTCTACAGCCAGGCCGCGGTGGGTGCGCCGCCGATGTCGGTGCCGCACCTCGACACCCGCGTCGTCGACGGCAAGAAGTCCCTGCTGTTCGGACCGTATGCCGGTTTCACCACCAAGTTCCTCAAGCACGGTTCGTTCCTCGACCTGCCGCTGTCGGTGCGCATGGGCAACATCGGCCCGATGCTGGCCGTGGCCCGCGACAACATGGACCTGACCAAGTACCTGGTCAGCGAAGTGATGCAGTCGATGGAGCAGCGCCTGGACTCCCTGCGGCGCTTCTACCCCGAGGCGAAAGCCGAGGACTGGCGCCTGGAAGTGGCTGGCCAGCGCGTGCAGATCATCAAGAAGGATCCGAAGAAAGGCGGCATCCTGCAGTTCGGTACCGAACTGGTGGCCGCGCAGGACGGTTCGCTGGCCGCCCTGCTGGGCGCCTCGCCAGGTGCTTCGGTCACCGTGTCGATCATGCTGGAACTGATCGAGCGCTGCTTCGCCGACAAGACCAAGGGCGAGTGGGCTGCCAAGCTCAAGGAAATCTTCCCCGCGCGGGAAAAAGTCCTGGCCGCCGACGCCGACCTGTACCACAAGGTCGCGGCGTTCAACGACGAGGCCCTGGGCCTGGTCGAGAACAGCCCGGCGCCAAGCTACGCCTGATCTGCTCCCATGAAAAAACGCCCTTCTGGGCGTTTTTTCATGGCTGTGGGATCTGTAGTGTATTCAATCGCTGGCAAGTCGGGGCGCCGAACCGCAGCGATGAGGCCATCAGATCAACCGCGCGCCTTCTCGATGATCTCGATGTAATCCGGCGCATTGCGCTGGTCGGCGATCACCTCGGCGAACGTCTTGCCATGCTCGTCCTTGCCGTCCAGGTCGTAGCCGGCCTCGACGAAGAAGCCGACGAAGCGCTCGAAGTCGTCGATGCGCAGACCGCGGTAGCCCTTGATCAGCTTGTGGTGCGACGGCGAGGTCAGGCCATCGGCCGGCTCGAAAATAAGGAACGATTTGACGTAGTCGTCGCTGATTTCGTCGCCAATCACCTGCTTCTTGTCTTTACGCATTACCGACTCCAACTGAACCATCAAGGACATTTTCCACGGGCCGGCAGTGTACCCCCCGGTGGGCCCGCCACTCAACGCGCGCGAAGGGTTCCGGTGTGCACATCGGCCCAGATATGTCCGTTGGGGTAACTGAGGAACTGCACATAGACGGTGTCGTTGCGCAGCAGGTCGAGGATCACCTGGTACTGCGCCGGCGGATAATTCAGGGTCAGGGTGCGGCTTTCGCTGTCGTAGACCGGCTTGCGCAGGCTCTTGCCCTCGCCGTCGAAGCTGATCAGCACCTGGCTGATGGTCGCGCCCTGGCTCAACGGCTTGCCCTTCAGGCGCATGACCTGGGACGAGGTGATCGGCAACGGCTGCTGATTGGACTGACGCTGGTTGCCGACCACCACCGAATAACTGGTGACCTGCAGCAACTGCTGGGCTTCGGGGCTCTCCTGGCGCACCGCCTGTTCATCCGGCGGCAGGAACTGGCTGTGCATCGGCGCGGCAGCCACGGGGAGGCTGATGAACAGGAGAAGCGGGAGAATCGCACGCATGACAGGCTCCTTGTGGGCGGCCTGGCACTCTAGCATGCGGCAAGGGCCCAAAGCGTCGCGCCAGGGCCCCGGGAACGATCAATCGAACTGCGCGCGCATCCAGGCCTGGTAGGCGGCCACTTCCGGTTCGCCTTCCTTCGGCGCCCAGCTCGCCATGTCGCCCTCACCCACCGGACGGTAGGGCCCGGCCTTGCATTCGAACATCACGCTGTCACGCTCCAGCACCACCAGGCCATGGAAGGTGCCGGGCGGCAGATCGACGCCCAGGCAATCGCCGCCGGCCTGCATCACCCGCTTGTCGATGACCTGGCCGGCCTCGTCGAAGATCAGCAGGCCCAGCGTGCCCTTGAGCACGATCAGGGTTTCCGCCTTGTCCAGGGCCTGATGGCGGTGTGGCGGGATGTAGGTTTCCGGCTGCAGGCCAACGGCCATGCGATGGCAGGGATCGTCCATCTCGTGGAAATTGTGGTGCTGGCGCCCGCGCGGGCTCTGCGCGGCCTTCTGCGCCATCTCGGTGAACAGCGACTGATCCAGGTAAGACGACTTGCTCATGCTTCAGAGTCCTTTGACGGCGTAGATACCATTGGCGTTGCGCCAGTAGCCTTTGTAATCCATCCCGTAGCCGAAGACATAGCGGTCGACGCAGCTCAGGCCGGTGAAATCGGCCTTCAGCCCGGCGCTGGCCTTGCGCTCGTGGTCCTTGTCGACCAGCACGGCGGTATACACGGCACGGGCGCCGGCGTGACGGCAGAAGTCGACGATGGCGCTGAGCGTGTGCCCCTCGTCGAGGATGTCGTCGATGATCAGCACGTCGCGATCGATGAACGAGACTTCCGGCTTGGCCTTCCAGAACAGGTCGCCGCCGCTGGTCTGGTTGCGGTAGCGGGTCGCGTGCAGGTAGGAGGCTTCCAGCGGGAACTGCAGCTGGGTCAGCAGCTTGCCGGCGAAGATCAGGCCGCCGTTCATCACACAGAAGACCACCGGGTTGCTCTCGGCGAGCCTTTCGCTGATCTGCGCGCCGACACGGACGATCGCCGCCTCGACGTCGGCTTCGCTGTGCAGGCAGTCGGCTTCTCGCATGACTTGACGGATGTGCTCGAGATCAGCGGACATGTTGCTCTCCAAGTGGTCAGGATTTGGAAAAGCGGGCAAAGGTACGCATCCACACGCACCAGATCAAGCATTTCTGGACTAACGTCCAGTGTGCCTATAGGACACGCGTGGCCGAATAGATTAATCTAGCGCGGTTTTTTTGCCCGCATTCCGGAGCCCTCCCCATGCCCATCCGTGAGATCCGCCATCCGCTGATCCGCCACAAGCTCGGCCTCATGCGCCGCGCCGATATCAGCACCAAGAACTTTCGCGAACTCGCCCAGGAAGTCGGCGCGCTCCTGACCTATGAAGCCACCCAGGATCTGCCGCTGGAGAACTACGAGATCGATGGCTGGTGCGGCAAAGTCCAGGTCGAGAAGATCGCCGGCAAGAAGATCACCGTGGTGCCGATCCTGCGCGCCGGTATCGGCATGCTCGACGGCGTCCTCAGCCTGATTCCGGGCGCCAAGGTCAGCGCCGTCGGCGTCGCGCGCAACGAGGAAACCCTCGAAGCGCACACCTACCTGGAAAAGCTCGCGCCGGAGATCGACCAGCGCCTGGCCCTGATCATCGACCCGATGCTGGCCACCGGCGGCTCCATGGTCGCCACCATCGACCTGCTCAAGCGCGCCGGCTGCAAGGACATCCGCGCCATGGTCCTGGTCGCCGCGCCGGAAGGCATCGCCGTGGTCGAGAAGGCCCACCCGGACGTCAAGCTGTACACCGCCTCGATCGACGAGCGCCTGAACGAACACGGCTACATCATCCCCGGCCTGGGCGATGCCGGCGACAAGATCTTCGGCACCAAGCAGAAGGACACCTGAGCATGCGGGACGAGTTCAACGACCCGCTGTGGCGCCAGGTGCTTTCCGGCGCGCAGATGCTCTTCGTGGCCTTCGGCGCGCTGGTGCTGATGCCGCTGATCACCGGGCTGGATCCCAACGTCGCGCTGTTCACCGCGGGCCTCGGCACCCTGCTGTTCCAGGTCGTCACCGGCCGTCAGGTTCCGGTGTTCCTGGCCTCCAGCTTCGCCTTCATCACCCCGATCATCCTCGCCAAGGGCCAGTTCGGCCTGGCCGAGACCATGGGCGGCGTGATGGCCGCGGGCTTCGTCTACACGTTCCTGGGCCTGGCGGTGAAGATCAAGGGCACCGGGTTCATCGACCGCCTGCTGCCGCCGGTGGTGATCGGCCCGGTGATCATTTCCATCGGCCTGGCCATGGCGCCGATCGCCGCCAACATGGCGATGGGCAAGGCCGGTGACGGCACGGTCCTGCTGCCGTACAGCACGGCGATGATGATCTCCATGCCGGCGCTGCTGACCACCCTGATCGTCGCCGTGTTCGGCAAGGGCATCTTCCGCCTGGTGCCGATCATCGCCGGCGTGCTGGTGGGCTTCGCCCTGTCGTTCGCCTTCGGCGTGGTCGACGTGGCCAAGATCGCCGCCGCGCCCTGGCTGGAACTGCCGAAGTTCACCGCCCCGGCATTCAACTGGCAGGCCATCCTGTTCATCGTTCCGGTGGCCCTGGCCCCGGCGATCGAGCATATCGGCGGGGTGATCGCGGTGGGCAGCGTGACCGGTCGCGACTACCTGAAGACCCCTGGCCTGCACCGCACCCTGCTCGGCGACGGCATCGCCACCACCACCGCCGGCCTGTTCGGCGGCCCGCCCAACACCACCTACGCCGAAGTCACCGGCGCGGTGATGCTGACCAAGAACTACAACCCGAAGATCATGACCTGGGCGGCGGTCTTCGCCATCACCCTGGCCTTCATCGGCAAGTTCGGCGCGCTGCTGCAGAGCATTCCGGTACCGGTGATGGGCGGCATTCTCTGCCTGCTGTTCGGCTCCATCGCCGCGGTGGGCATGAACACCATGATCCGCCACAAGATCGACCTCGGCGAAGCGCGCAACCTGGTGATCGTCTCGGTGACCCTGGTGTTCGGCATCGGTGGCGTGCTGGTGGGCAGCGGCGACGGCCCGGATGACTGGGGCCTGAAAGGCATCGCCCTGTGCGCGGTGGTGGCGATTGCCCTGAACTTGCTGCTGCCGGGCAACGATGGCTGGAAGAACAAAGTGATGGACGATCATCTGCCGTGAGCGGAATCATCCTCGCTTGAATGACGAAGGGGCTGCATCTGCAGCCCCTTCGTTGTTTCAGGCCCGCTCGCAGAGCGTGGTCAGGGCCTCGACCCACTGCGGGTGGTCGTTCAGGCACGGCACCAGGGTCAGCTCCTCGCCGCCCGCCTCGATGAACTGCTCACGACCGCGGTCGCCGATTTCCTCAAGGGTCTCGATGCAGTCGGCGACGAATGCCGGGCACATCACCAGCAGCTTCTTCGCCCCGGCCCTGGCCAGTTCGTCCAGGCGCGCCTCGGTGTACGGTTCGATCCACTTGGCCTTGCCCAGGCGCGACTGGAACGACACCGACCATTTGCCATCGGGCAGGCCCATCTGTTTCGCGAAGGCCTGGGCGGTGCGCAGGCACTGGCCGCGATAGCAGACCGCGAGCATGTCCGCCGAGGCATCGCGACAGCAGTCGGCGTCCTGGAAGTTGTGCGTACCGGTGGGATCGAGCTTCTTCAGGTGGCGCTCCGGCAGGCCGTGGAAACTCAGCAGCAGATGGTCGAAATCCTGCTCCAGATAAGGCCTGGCGCTGGCGACCAGGGCGTCGACGTATTCCGGCTGGTCATAGAAAGGACGCAATACCTTCATCTCCAGCGCCAGCTTGTGCTCGGCGATGGTCGCCCTGGCCAGCTCCACCACCGTGGTCACGGTGCTGTCGGCGAACTGTGGATAAAGCGGCGCCAGGGTTACCTTGCGCACACCCTGGGCAGCCAGGCGCTGCAGTACCGAGGGCAGGGCCGGCTCGCCATAGCGCATGGCGATCTCCACCGGACCATGGGGCCAGTGCGGCCGCATGGCCTCCTGCAAGCGCCGGGTCAGCACCACCAGCGGCGAACCCTCCGGCCACCAGATCGAGGCGTAGGCATGGGCGGACTGCTCCGGGCGCTTGATCAGGATCAGCGACACCAGCAGGCGCCGCACCGGCCAGGGCAGATCGATGACACAGGGATCCATCAGGAACTGATTGAGGTAACGGCGCACGTCGGCCACGGACGTGGACGCCGGCGACCCCAGGTTGACCAGCAGCAGAGCATGATCGGTCATGCAACATCCTTTTCAGAGGCGCGGGGACAAGTCGTCCAGCGCCGATTGCACATCGTTGAAACGGAAGGTGAACCCCGCCGCCAGCGCCCTTACCGGGCGGGCGCGCTGGCCACCGAGCAGCAGCGTCGACAGCTCGCCCAGGCCGACCTTGAGCAGCGGTGCCGGCAGCGGCAGGAATGCCGGGCGATGCAGAGCACGACCCAGACGCCGGGCGAACTCGCGATTGCGCACCGGCTCCGGAGCGCAGGCATTATAAGGACCGCTGGCGTCATCGCGCTGCAAGAGAAAATCGATCAGGGCGATTTCGTCGTCGATATGAATCCACGGCATCCACTGCCGACCATCACCCAGAGGCCCGCCCAGCCCGAGTTTGAACGGCAGGCGCAGGCGCGACAAAAAGCCGCCCTGCGCCGACAGGACCAGGCCGGTACGCACCAGCACCACGCGAATGCCCAGGGCTTCGGCACGCAGCGCGGTTTCTTCCCAGGCGATGCACAACTGGCTGGCGAAATCCTCCTTCACCGGTCGCGAGGCCTCGGTCAGCTCACGCTCGCCGCCGTCGCCGTACCAGCCCACCGCGGAACCGGAAACCAGCACCGCCGGGCGTTGCTCGCGCTGCTCCAGCCAGGACAGCAGGTGTTCGGTCAGGGTGATCCGGCTGCCCCAGAGCAGGGCCCGGCGTGACGCACTCCAGGGACGATCGGCGATCGGCGCACCCGCGAGATTGACCAGCGCATCCAGCGGCGCGTCGCCATATTCGTGCAATTCGGCGATCCCGCGAACGCCGGCGCCGCAGCGTTTTCCAACCTGCTCGGGGTGCCGGCTCCACACCGTCAGGTGGTGCCCCTGATCGAGCCACAGACGACACAGTTGCTGTCCAATCAGGCCGGTACCGCCGGTCAGCAATATATTCATGGCCGTGTCCTCTCTAGTGCGTGGGCTGGTCTATTTTTAAGAGCAAGGCACTTTTTTGACCGTTCGCTCTGGGATAAACATTAGGCCAACCTGTCGTAACGAGCCGATCAATCTTATACAAAACATCAGAGTTGTACAGGTTTGTCGACAGCCGCGGCTGTCTGTACCTCACACAGGTTCGAAGAGGCCATCATGACTGTACCTATCGCGATCATCGGTGCCGGCATCGCCGGACTCTCCGCAGCACAGGCATTGCAGAAAGAAGGGTTGACCGTCCACCTGTTCGACAAGGGGCACGGCAGCGGCGGCCGCATGGCCAGCAAGCGCAGCGAGGTCGGTGCACTCGATCTCGGCGCGCAGTACTTCACTGCCCGCGACCGACGCTTCGTCGAGCAGATTCAGCAATGGCAGGAGAAAGGCTGGGTCGCGGAGTGGAAACCGCAGTTGTACAACTACCGCGACGGCCAACTGACGCCCTCGCCGGATGAACAGGTGCGCTGGGTCGGCGTACCGCGCATGAGCGCCATCACCCGCGGCCTGCTCAAGGACGTCACGGTGAACTTCAGCTGCCGCATCACCGAGGTGTTCCGCGGCAAGCAGTACTGGCATCTGCAGGACACCGAAGGCTGCAGCCACGGCCCGTTCAGCCGGGTCATCGTCGCCGTGCCGGCGCCCCAGGCCACACCGCTGCTGGCCGCCACGCCGAAACTCGCCGCCGCCGCCGCCGGCGTGCAGATGGAGCCGACCTGGGCCGTCGCCCTCGGCTTCGACACCCCGCTCGACACCCCCATGCAGGGCTGCTTCGTCCAGGACTGCGCCCTCGACTGGCTGGCGCGCAACCGCAGCAAACCGGGGCGCGAAGAACACCTCGACACCTGGGTCCTGCACGCCACGTCGGCCTGGAGCAAGCAGCACATCGACCTGCAGAAGGAAACCGTGATCGAACAACTGCTCGGCGACTTCGCCGAACTGGTCGGCTGCGCCGTGCCGGCGCCGAGCTTCAGCCTGGCCCATCGCTGGCTGTACGCACGCCCCGCCGGCAATCATGAATGGGGCGTCCTCGCCGATGCCGACCAGGGCCTCTACGCCTGTGGCGACTGGTGCCTGTCGGGCCGGGTCGAAGGCGCCTGGCTGAGCGGCCAGGAAGCCGCACGCCGGTTGATCGAACACCTGGAGTAAAGCCCGCGGGCCACACGACCTCTACAAGGATATTGACTTGTACAACGCCCGGCCTATGCTGAGTGACGTTGTACATGTTTTTATCTTTGTACAAGAAAGGTCGTTTCATCATGCCCGACACCAAGCCCAAAATCGCCATCAGCGCCTGCCTGGCAGGTGAGGAAGTCCGCTTCAATGGCGGTCACAAGCAGTCGCGCCTGTGCACCGAGGTCCTGGCGGAGCATTTCGAACTGGTGCCGGTCTGTCCGGAAGTGGCGATCGGCCTGGGCACGCCACGGGCGGCGATTCACCTGAGCGGCGATCCCGAGCATCCCCGCGCGACCGGCAGTCGCGATCCCTCCCTGGACGTGTCCGACGCCCTGCGTGACTACGCGGAACACACCGCCGCGCACCTGGACGATATCTGCGGCTACATCTTCATGCAGAAGTCGCCGTCCTGCGGGCTGGAGCGCATCAAGGTCTACCAGGCCAACGGCTATCCGGCCCGGCAGCGCGCCAGCGGGCTGTATGCCGCGCGCTTCTGCGAGCTGCGTCCGGACCTGCCGGTGGAGGAAGAAGGACGCCTGTGCGACCCGGTGCTGCGGGAAAACTTCGTCACCCGGGTGCTGGCCCATGCCGACTGGCAGCGTCTGCGCGCCGAAGGCCTGAGCCGGCATGCGCTGATCGCCTTTCATTCACGCTACAAGTACCAGTTGATGGCGCATAACCCCGAGCAGTACCGGGTCCTCGGCAAGTTGCTCGGCAGCATGACCCGCCAGGACGACGCCGAAGCGCTCGGCGCCCGCTACTTCAGCCAGTTGATGGCCGCCCTGCGGCGCTGCGCCAGCCGCGGCACCCACGGCAATGTGCTGATGCACCTGAGCGGCTACCTGCGGCCTGTCCTCGGTCCGCAGGACAAACAGGAAATCCGCCACCTGATCGACCAGTACATGGCCGGCGTGGTGCCTCTTGTCGTGCCGCTGACCCTGCTCAAACACCATTTGCGTCACCACCCCGATCCCTACCTGCTGGGCCAGGTCTACCTGCAACCCCACCCGGAAAACCTGAGCCTGCGCAATGCCATCTGAGCCTCTGCTGCCGATCCGCGAAATCGCCCGGCTGACCGGGGTCAATCCGGTGACCCTGCGCGCCTGGGAACGGCGCTACGGCCTGGTGGTGCCACAACGCACCAGCAAAGGGCACCGACTGTACAGCCAGGAGCAGGTACAACGGATCCAGACGATCCTGTCCTGGCTCAACCGTGGCGTCGCGGTCAGCCAGGTCCTGCCGCTGCTGGAACATGAGCAGGCGGCGCAGCAGCCCACCCCGGGAGACGACTGGCAGGCGCAGCGCGCAATGCTCACCGACTGCATCGCCCATCTTGCCGAGCGCCGCCTCGACCAGCAGTTCAACCAGGCGATGGCGCTGTACCCGGCGTTCACCCTCTGCGAGCACTTGCTGCTGCCGTTGCTCGACCATCTGGAAACCCGCTGGCAGGTGCATCCCTGCGCCAACGTCGAGCAGGCGTTTTTCCATAGCTGGCTGCGCAGCAAGCTGGGGCTGCGGGTGTACCACAACAACCGCCAGTCCAATGGCGCGCCGGTACTGCTCATCAGCGCCGACACGTACCCCGTCGACCCCGCGCTGTGGCTGTGTGCCTGGCTGGTCAGTGATGCCGGCTATCCGGTGGAGGTCTTCGACCTGCCTCTGCAGGGCCGCGACCTGGCACTGGCGATCGAGCGGCTGCACGCCCGCGCCCTGCTGCTCAGCATCAATAGCGCGGCCGACAGCGAACGCCTGCACCGCAGTCTCACCCTGATCGAGGTGCCGAAACTCCTGTTCGGCGCCGCGGTCACTCTACATAGGCAAGCCGCGCGACCTGATGCCGAGTGGTACCTGCTCGACTCGCCGTTGGCCGCACTGCGCTGCCTGAAAGGACTTGGCGCACTTGCCCCGAACACCTCTGTCCCCGGAAACCCAGCATGCAATTGATCTGGCTGCGCAGCGATCTGCGTATTCACGACAACACCGCCCTGGCCGCCGCCTGCGAGCGCGGCCCCACCCTGGCCCTGTGGCTGATCAGCCCCGGCCAATGGCAAGAACATGACGACGCCCCCTGCAAGATCGACTTCTGGCTGCGCAACCTGCGCCAACTGAAGAACGACCTCGCGCCCTACGGCATCCCCCTGCTGATTCGTCACGCCGAGCACTGGAAAAACGCGCCCCAGGTGATCCACGAGGTCTGCCGCGCGCATGGCGTGCAGGACGTGCATGTGAACGAGGAATACGGGATCAACGAGGAGCACCGCGACCGTGCGGTCGCTGACCTGCTGGCGCGTCACGACATCCGCCTGCACGCCCATCTCGACCAGCTGCTGTTCCGCCCCGGCACGGTGCTGACCCGCAGCGGCGACTATTTCAAGGTCTTCACCCAGTTCCGCAAGGTCTGCTACCAGCGCCTCCACCATGGCCTCCCGCCCCTGCACAGGCTGCCGAAGAAGCAGGAACCGACCGGCATCGCCAGTGACGAGATCCCCACGGCGATCGAGGGTTTTCCTGCGCCGCCGGAGGCGCTGCGCGAGTGCTGGCCGGCCGGTGAGGAGCATGCGCGTGAACGCTTGAAAGAGTTCGTCGCCGATGCCATGGCCAACTATCCTGAACAGCGCGATGTGCCGAGCATCGACGGCACCAGCCAATTGTCGCCGTACCTGGCGGCGGGGGTGATCTCGGTGCGGCAGTGCCTGCATGCGGCACTGGCGAACAACCAGGGCGAGTTCGAAAGCGGCAATCCCGGCGCGGTGAGCTGGATCAACGAGTTGCTCTGGCGCGAGTTCTACAAGCATGTGCTGAGCGGCTACCCACGGGTGTCGCGGCATCGGGCCTTCCGTCCCGCCACCGAGGCGGTGAAATGGCGCGATGCCCCCGAAGACCTGGCAGCCTGGCAGCAAGGTCGCACCGGCGTGCCGATCGTCGACGCCGCCATGCGCCAGTTGCTCGCCACCGGCTGGATGCACAATCGCTTGCGCATGGTAGTGGCGATGTTCCTCAGCAAGAACCTGCTGATCGACTGGCGCAAGGGTGAAGAATTCTTCATGCGTCACCTGATCGATGGAGATCTGGCGGCAAACAATGGTGGCTGGCAGTGGAGCGCCTCCACCGGGACCGACTCCGTACCCTATTTCCGGGTGTTCAACCCCGTGAGTCAGTCCGAGCGCTTCGACAAAAAGGGACGCTTCCTGCGACACTGGTTACCGGAACTGAGAGATTTGGATGACAAGGATGTTCACAGCCCCGGCGGCCTGTTTGCGGTAAAGGGTTATCCACAGCCCATCGTCGACCTGGCCATGAGTCGCCAGCGAGCGATAGACGCATTCAGGCAGCTCCCTAAAGCACAAGAAGTAGAGCCAGCCCGTGAATACTGAGCATCCAAAACGAATCTGGGTCACCGGCGCCGGAGACGGCCTCGGTCATGCATTGGCCTTGCACCTGCTCACCCTCGGTCACCAGGTGGCGGTCAGCGGCCGAGCCCCGCTCGCCCCTCTCCCCGAACAACTGGCCGGACAATGCCTGATCCTCGACGGCGACCTCAGCGACAGTGCCCACGCCGAGCGCATGACCCAATGCATCCAGGAACACTGGGGCGCGCTGGACACCCTGATCCTCAACGCAGGCACCTGCGACTACCTCGACGACCAGGCGCAAGGCACCGCGATGCTCGAAGCCTTGATCGCCAGTAACCTGGCCGCCAGCCGCAACGGCCTCGACAGTGCCCTGCCGCTGCTGGTGGCCGGGCAGCAAGCCCATGTCGTGGGAATTCTGAGCAGCCTCACGGCGCTGCAGCAGCACGAAAGCAGTCAATGGCCCACCGCGCAGAACAGCCTGGGGCAATGGTTCAGCGAGGCTCGCGCTCGTCTGTCGCCGATGGAAATCGATCTGACCCTGGTCGCGCCGCAGACCCTGAAGAAGCCGATCACCCAGAGCATTGCCCTGCCCCAGCAATGGACGGCCGAGAGCGCCGCCCTGGCGATCATCGATCGCTTGCCGCTGCGCATGCCGGAGATGGTCCTGGAAGCGTTGTCGATGAGCAGCCTGTGGCCATTGCGGCGCTGACCGCGGACGACCGCGCAAAAGAAAACCCCGCCATCCGGCGGGGTTTTCGTTCATGCCTCAGAGCGACATGCGGTAATGCAGGGCATAGCTCTCGAGCCCGTCATTGGGCTGGCTGAGTCCGGCATTGGAATAGTGGATGGCGCGAATGCCGACTTCGTGTCCGCCGGCGAAACGCAGGCCGAAGCCGATGCGGTCTTCGAACTGGAACGAGGACCCCAGATCGTTGTCTTCCAGCTCGGTGTTGGCGAAGGCCGCGACCCCGATACCGGCCTCGATGTACGGCTTGACCGAGTCGCCGGCGAACTCGTAGACGAACACCGGCGCGAACGACAGGCTGTGGTTGCTCGACGTTTTGTCGCCGTCCCAATAGGTGTAGCCGGCGTCCCAGTAGCCGGTCAGGCGACCGACGCTGGTCTGCCACCAACTGACGTCCCAGGCGGATTCAAGGCCGAGGCGATAGGTCATGGTGGAGTCGCTGGTCTGTCCCACGGCGAACGTGACGTCAGCGGCCTGCGCAGTGAATACGTACCCCAAGGTTGCGGCTGCAACCACAGCCAAGCAAAGTTTCTTCATGAGAAACATCCTTTATAGGAAATCCTGTTCGTTGGTTTTTGTCTCATCAGACAACTTAGTAGAAATCAGCGCTTACAAAGGAGTTCAGTGGCATTTCGACACTTTGTAAAAATCTTGTCGACTTACCGAGTGAAGCTTTGCACAGCGTCGGATTTCTTCCACAGCAAAGGCAGGATGTTTCTCAAATGATCGGGGTCAGCGCTGGTCCAGAATTGCGTCGGCCGTGCCGGCCCGCTGGCCAGCAGGTTGCGCTCGGCGAGCAGGCGCTGCAGCTGACGGGCTACCGCGGCGCCGGTGTCGATGATCGCCACGGAGGCCGGGACCATTCGACTCAGCAGCGGGCGCAGGAAGGGATAGTGGGTGCAGCCAAGGATGATGGTGTCGCAACCCGCGGCGAGCAGGGGCTCGACATAGCCCTGTAGCAACCGTTGCAGGACCGGGCTGTTCAGGTCGCCGGCCTCGATCAGTTCCACCAGGCCGGGACATGGCTGGGTCACCACCCGTACATCGCTGGCGAAGCGATCGAGCAGCGCGGCGAACTTGGCGCTCTGCAGGGTACCGGTGGTGGCGAGGACCCCCACTACCCCGCTGCGGGTCGCCGCGGCAGCCGGTTTCACCGCCGGTTCCATCCCCACCAGGGGCCACTGCGCAAAGCGCTCGCGCAGGTCGGCGGCGGCGGCCACGGTGGCGGTATTGCAGGCCAGGACCACGGCCTTGACGCCCTGTTCCTGGAAAAACTCGGCCACGCTGCGGCAGCGCTGGCGAATGAACTCGGGAGACTTCTCGCCATAGGGAATGTTGCCGCAGTCCGCCACGTAGAGCAGCGACTCGTCAGGCAGCAGGCGGGCGATCTCGGCCAGCACCGACAGACCGCCGACGCCGGAATCGAACACGCCTACCGGCGCCGCCGCGGCGTCAGCCATGAGTGCTCCCGCACACGGCGCAGGCCGGATCGCGCTTGACCCGCAGCTCGCGGAAGCGCGTACCCAGCGCATCCACCAGAAGCAGGCGCCCCACCAGCGGCTCGCCGAAGCCGGCCAGCAGCTTCAGCGCTTCCAGCGCCTGCAGGCTGCCGACCAGGCCCACCAGCGGGCCGACCACGCCGGCCTCGCTGCAGGTCAGTTCGGCGTCGCTGCCGTGACCATACAGGCAGTGGTAGCACGGGCTCTCCGGGCGGCGCGGGTCGAACACCGACAACTGCCCTTCCAGGCGAATCGCCGCGCCACTGACCAAGGGCTTGCCAGCCTTGACGCAGGCGGCATTGACCGCCTCGCGGGTGGCGAAATTGTCCGAGCAGTCCAGCACCAGATCGACAGCGGCCACCGCGGCGGCGAGGGAATCCTCGTCCAGCGCCTGGCGGTGGGCGACCAGCTCGATGTCCGGGTTCAGCCCACGCAAGCGCACCAGCGCCGAATCCACCTTGGACTGGCCGACCGCGGCGACGTCATGAATGATCTGCCGTTGCAGGTTGGTCAGGTCGACCGTGTCGAAGTCCGCCAGGTGCAGGCTGCCAACCCCCGCCGCCGCCAGGTAGAGAGCCACCGGCGAGCCGAGGCCGCCAAGGCCGACGATCAGGGCGCTGGCGCTCTTCAGGCGCAACTGGCCGTCGATATCGATCTGCGCCAGCAGAATCTGCCGGCTGTACCGCAGCAGTTCTTCGTCGCTCAGCACGGCAGGCGCCCCAGGGTAATGCGCTCGTGAGCGTTCAGGTCGAGGTGGCTTTCGATCTGCTCGAAGCCGTGTCGGGCCAGCAGTTCACGCACCGCGGCAGCCTGGTCGAAGCCATGCTCCAGCAGCAGCCAGCCGCCCGCGACCAGATGCGCCGGGGCCTCGGCGATGATCAGGCGCAGGTCGTCCAGACCGTCCTGCCCGGCGACCAGGGCGCTGCTCGGCTCGAAACGCACGTCGCCCGCGACCAGGTGCGGGTCCGCGGCGGCGATATAGGGCGGGTTGCTGATGATCAGTTCGAAGCGCTGCCCAGCCAAGGCACTGAACCAGTGGCTGGCGAGCACGCTGACGTTGTCCAGTTGCAGGCGCTGGCGGTTGCGCTCGGCCAGGGCCACGGCCTCCTCGACGCGATCCACCGCGGTCACCTGCCACTGTCGGCGCTCGCTGGCCAGGGCCAGGGCGATGGCACCGGTGCCAGTGCCGAGATCGAGGACCCGGGCCGGGTCGCCCGGCTGCAGGCGCATGGCGGTTTCCACCAGCAACTCGGTTTCCGGACGCGGGATCAGGGTGTGCGGAGCGACCTCCAGGTCCAGGTTCCAGAAACCCTGCTGCCCGAGGATGTAGGCCACCGGCTCGCCGGCGCGGCGGCGTTGCAGATAGTCGGCGAAGGTCTGCGCCGCCTCGCTGGAGACGATGCGCTCCGGCCAGGTGTGCAGGTAGCTGCGGGTCTTGCCGATGGCGGCGGCCAGGAGCAGTTCGATGTCCAGACGCGCGGTGGGCGAGTCGGGAAGCTCCGCGCCGCGGAGCAGGCTGGCGATGATGGTCATTTAGTCACCCAAAGCGGCCAGTTGGTCGGCCTGGTATTCCGCCAGCAGCGGTTCGATCACGGCGTCCACGCCACCCGCCAGCACGTCGTCCAGCGAGTACAGGGTCAGGTTGATGCGGTGGTCGGTGACCCGGCCCTGTGGATAGTTGTAGGTACGGATGCGCTCGGAACGGTCGCCCGAGCCCACCTGCAGCTTGCGTTCCGAGGCCATGGCGCTCTGCGCGGCGCTGGTCTGCATGTCGTTGAGCTTGGCCGACAGCCAGGACATCGCTCGCGCACGGTTCTTGTGCTGCGAGCGCTCTTCCTGGCACTCCACCACGATGCCGGTGGGCAAGTGGGTGATGCGGATCGCCGAATCGGTCTTGTTCACGTGCTGACCGCCGGCGCCGGAAGCCCGGTAGGTATCGACGCGCAGGTCGGCCGGATTGATCTCGATGGCGACCTGTTCGTCCGGCTCCGGCAGCACCGCCACGGTGCACGCGGAGGTGTGGATGCGGCCCTGGGACTCGGTCTCGGGAACGCGCTGCACGCGGTGCGCGCCGGACTCGAACTTGAGCTTGCCGTAGACGCTGTCGCCCTCGACCCGGGCGATGATCTCCTTGTAGCCGCCGTGCTCGCCCTCGTTTTCCGAGAGGATTTCCAGGCGCCAGCCGCGCCGCTCGGCGTAGCGCGAGTACATGCGGAACAGGTCGCCGGAGAAGATCGCCGCCTCGTCACCGCCGGTACCGGCGCGGATTTCCAGGAACACGTTGCGCCCGTCGTTGGGGTCCTTGGGCAAGAGCATGCGTTGCAGCTGCTTTTCCAGCTCCTGCAACTGCTCCTTGGCTTCGCGCACTTCTTCCACGGCCATCTCGCGCAGATCGGGATCGCTGTCCTTGAGCAGGGCCTGGGCCCCCTCCAGATCGTCCTGCAGCTTGCGCCACTGCATATAGCCGGCAGCCACCGGTTCGACTTCGGCGTATTCGCGGGAATAGGCGCGGAAACGGGTCTGGTCGGAAATGACTTCGGCATCGCCGAGCAGGGCGGTCAGTTCCTCGAAGCGGTCCTGGAGTATGTCCAGTTTGTTCAGCAGTGACGCTTTCATTGCGGGGTTTTATCCGTCGGGCCCTCGTTGAGGGCGAAGAGTTCCTGGGCCATGGCCAGCGCATCGACGCGGCCTTCGGCGGAGAGCTTTTTCAATTGCACGCTGGGTGCATGCAGCAGCTTGTTGGTCAGGCCCCGGGCCAGTTGCACCAGCACGTCCTCGGCGCTGGCGCCGTTGGCCAGCAGGCGCTGGGCCTTCTGCAGTTCTTCGTCGCGCACGCGTTCGCTCTGCTGGCGGTAGGCCTTGAGTACATCCACCGCGGCCAGCTCGCGCAGGCGCGACATGAAATCCTCGGCGCCGACGGTGACCAGTTCCTCCGCGGCCTGGGCGGCACCCTGGCGGCTCTTGAGGTTTTCCGCGACGACATCGTGCAGGTCATCGACGGTATACAGGTAGACGTCGTCCAGTTCGCCGACTTGCGGCTCGATGTCCCGCGGCACGGCGATGTCGACCATGAAGATCGGTTTGTGCCGGCGCAGCTTCAGCGCGCTTTCCACTGCGCCCTTGCCGAGGATCGGCAACTGGCTGGCAGTGGAACTGATGACGATGTCGCTGTTGACCAGCTCCTGCGGGATGTCCGCCAGCAGCACCGCGTGGGCGCCGAACTGTTCGGCCAGGGTGCTGGCGCGCTCCAGGGTGCGGTTGGCCACGACGATGCGGCGCACGCCCTGCTCATGCAGGTGGCGGGCGACCAGGGTGATGGTCTCGCCGGCGCCGATCAGCAGCGCCTGGCTGCGCCCCAGATCACTGAAGATCTGTTTGGCCAGGCTCACCGCGGCGAAGGCCACCGACACCGGGTTCTCGCCGATGGCGGTATCGGTGCGCACCTGCTTGGCGGCGCTGAAGGTGGCCTGGAACAGGCGTCCGAGCAACGGGCCGATGGTCCCGGCCTCGCGCGCCACGGCATAGGCGGACTTCATCTGGCCGAGGATCTGCGGCTCGCCGAGCACCAGCGAATCGAGCCCGGAGGCGACCCGCATCATGTGCCGGACGGCGTCATGATCCTCATGGATATAGGCACTGGCACGCAGCTCGTCGATGCTCAACTGGTGATAGTCGGCCAGCCAGCGCAGCACGCTGTCCGCCGCCAGATGGTCCTGCTCGATGTACAGTTCACTGCGGTTGCAGGTCGAAAGGATCGCGGCTTCGCGGCTGGCGGTCAGTCGGCAGAGCTGCTGCAAGGCTTCGACCAGCTGCTCGGGGGTAAACGCCACGCGCTCGCGTACGTCTACCGAGGCAGTCTTATGGTTGATACCGAGGGCAAGAAAGGCCATTCAAGGTCGCTGATTGTGACGTGAAGCCGATAATTGTCCTACTTCGCTGGATCGAGAACAACCACCGCTCGCGATTGTCTCTATAGACTGTATCCACAATCCCCATCGCGAGTGGGTTTGCCATGACGCTTGTGTCATGATGGCCCGACCGCAGGTTAGCCGCTCAAAATCCTCATTATGAATAGATCTTCCGCGTTGCTTCTCGCTCTTGCCCTGCTCCAGGGCTGCCAGGTCCTGCCGGGCGCCGGGGAGGCCACGGCGCCCGCCGGGCAGCAGGCCGTGGCACCGGCAGCCGCGCCCGAGCCGACGGTCTATGGCTCGTTCAGCCAGGAAACCCTGTACAGCCTGCTGGTCGCCGAGCTGGCCGGGCAGCGCAACCGCTTCGACATCGCCCTGGACAACTACATGGCCCAGGCCGAGAAGACCCAGGACGCGGCAATCTCCGAGCGCGCCTTCCGCATCGCCGAATACCTCGGCGCCGACCAGTCGGCGCTGGACACCTCGCTGCTGTGGGCGAAGAACGACCCGGAAAACATCGACGCCCAGCGCGCCGCGGCCATCCAGCTGGCCCGCGCCGGACGCTATGACGACTCCATGAGCTATATGGAAAAGGTCCTGCAGGGCCAGGGCGACACCCACTTCGACTTCCTCGCCCTGTCCGCCGCGGAAACCGACCAGGACACCCGCGACGGCCTGCAGAAAAGCTTCGACCGTCTGCTGCAGAAGTACCCCGACAACAGCCAGCTGGTGTTCGGCAAGGCCCTGCTGCTGCAACAGGACGGCAAGTCCGAGCAGGCCCTGGCGCTGCTCGAAGCCCATCCGCCGAAGGACGACAGCGAAATCGCCCCGATCCTCCTGCGCGCACGTCTGCTGCAGAGCCTCGACCGCGGTTCCGAAGCCCTGCCGCTGCTGCGCAAGAGCATCGCGCGCAACCCCGACGACAAGCGCCTGCGCCTGACCTACGCGCGCATGCTGGTGGAGCAGGACCGGGTCGACGACGCCAAGGTCGAGTTCGCCAGCCTGCTCCAGCAGTACCCGGACGACGACGAACTGCGCTATTCCCTGGCCCTGGTCAGCCTCGAAGCCAAGGCCTGGGACGAGGCCGCCGGCTATCTGCGCGACCTGATCGAGCGCGACAGCCATGTCGATGCCGCCCACCTCAACCTCGGCCGCATCCGCGAAGAACGCAACGACCTCGAAGGCGCCCTGGCCGAATACGCCCAGGTCGGCCCGGGCAACGACTACCTGCCGGCGCAACTGCGCCAGGCCGATATCCTCATCGCCAACGGGCGCACCGACGAAGCCTTGCGCCGTCTCGACGAAGCCCGCGAAAGCCAGCCCGACTACGCCATCCAGCTGTACCTGATCGAGGCCGAGACCCTCGGCAACAACCAGAAGGAAGAGCAGGCCCTGCGTGTCCTGGAAAAAGCCATCAAGCAGTACCCGGACGACCTCAACCTGCTCTATACCCGGGCGATGCTCGCCGAGAAGCGCGACGATCTGTCGCAGATGGAAAAGGACCTGCGCAGCATCCTCGCCCGCGAGCCGGAAAACGCCATGGCTCTCAATGCCCTCGGCTACACCCTGGCCGACCGCACCACGCGCTACGGCGAAGCCAAGCAACTGATCGAGAAAGCCCACCTGCTCAGCCCGGAAGATCCCGCCGTGCTCGACAGCCTCGGCTGGGTCAACTATCGCCTGGGTAACCTCGACGAGGCCGAGCGCCTGCTGCGCCGTGCCCTGGAGCGCTTCCCCGATCACGAAGTCGCCGCGCACCTGGGCGAAGTGCTCTGGGCCAACGGCAAGCGCCGCGAGGCCCGCCAGGTCTGGGCCAAGGCCTTCGAAGCCCAACCCGACAGCCCCATCCTGCGCAAGACCGTCCTGCGCCTGACCGGATCCGAGACTCTCTAAGCCTATGTTCCTGCGCCACATCATCACCTTCAGCCTGATTGCCCTGCTCGCCGGTTGCGCCGGCTTCGGTTCCCGCGAAGCCGTCCAGGGCCAGGGCAGCCCGCAGTTGTGGAAGGCCCACAAGCAGCAGTTGAGCACCCTCGACGGCTGGCAGATCAACGGCAAGGTCGGCATCCGCGCGCCGAAGGACTCCGGCAGCGGCACGCTGTTCTGGCTGCAGCGCCAGGACTACTACGACATCCGCCTGTCCGGCCCGCTGGGTCGCGGCGCCGCGCGCCTGACCGGACGTCCGGGCCAGGTGGTGCTGGAAGTCGCCAACCAGGGCCGCTTCGAGGCACCGACCCCGGAAACCCTGCTGGCCGAACAACTGGGCTGGGAACTGCCGGTGTCGCACCTGGTCTGGTGGGTCCGCGGCCTGCCGGCTCCGGACAGCAAGAGCCGCCTGACCCTCGACAGCGACAGTCGCCTGGCCAGCCTGGAACAGGATGGCTGGCAGGTGGAATACACCCGCTACACCGAGCAGAACGGCTACTGGCTCCCGGAGCGAATCAAGATGCACGGCCAGGACCTGGACGTGACCGTGGTCCTCAAGGAATGGCAACCCCGCCAGCTGGGCCACTGACATGACCAGCAGACTGACCCTGCCGGCCCCGGCCAAGCTCAACCTGATGCTGCACATCCTCGGCCGCCGCGCCGACGGCTATCACGAGCTGCAGACCCTGTTCCAGTTCCTCGACCACGGCGACGAACTGAGCTTCGCCGCCCGCGAGGACGGTGAGATCCGCCTGGTCACCGAGATCCCCGGGGTGCCCCACGACAGCAACCTGATCGTCCGCGCCGCGCGCAAGCTGCAGCAACTGACCGGCACCACGCTGGGCGCCGACATCTGGCTGGACAAGGTACTGCCCATGGGCGGCGGCATCGGTGGCGGCAGCTCGGATGCCGCGACCACCCTGCTCGGCCTCGACCACCTGTGGAACACCCGCTGCGGCGAAGACCAACTGGCCGAACTGGGCCTGGGCCTGGGCGCCGACGTCCCGGTGTTCGTCCGCGGCCACGCCGCCTTCGCCGAAGGGGTCGGGGAAAAACTCACCCCGGTCGACCCGCACGAACCCTGGTACGTCGTGCTGGTTCCGCAAGTCTCTGTTAGTACGGCAGAAATTTTTTCGCATCCTTTGTTGACACGTAATTCAAAGCCCATTAAAGTGCGCCCCGTTCCCGAGGGAAACAGTCGAAATGACTGTCAAGCGGTAGTTGAGCAGAGTTACCCAGAAGTACGTAACTCATTGAATTTGTTAAACAAATTCACCAATGCAAGGCTCACCGGCACTGGAAGTTGTGTGTTTGGGGCCTTCCCAGACAAAGCCGAAGCTGATAGAGTTTTGGCCCTTCTTGCAGACTCCCAAACAGGGTTCGTGGCAAAGGGAAGCAACGTTTCGATGTTGCATCGCAAGTTACGAAGTCTGCGCTAGGAATCGAGTACCAGGTACTCGCAGCAACAGATACAGGGGCGTCGCCAAGCGGTAAGGCAGCAGGTTTTGATCCTGCCATGCGTTGGTTCGAATCCAGCCGCCCCTGCCATTTTCCTTATACTCATCCAGGTATACCCTCAGCCTTCAGGTACTGCGCGTGTCCAAGATGATGGTCTTTACGGGGAACGCCAACCCCGATCTGGCTCGGCGCGTCGTGCGTCAGCTGCATATCCCACTGGGTGATGTTTCTGTCGGCAAGTTCTCCGACGGCGAAATCAGCACTGAGATTAATGAAAACGTCCGCGGTAAGGACGTCTTTATCATTCAGCCGACTTGCGCGCCAACCAACGATAATCTGATGGAACTGGTAGTGATGGCCGATGCCTTCCGCCGCTCCTCAGCGTCCCGAATCACCGCCGTGATTCCTTATTTCGGATATGCCCGCCAGGACCGCCGTCCGCGTTCGGCGCGTGTTGCCATCAGCGCCAAAGTCGTCGCTGACATGCTCACCGTCGTGGGTATCGACCGTGTTCTCACCGTCGACCTGCACGCTGACCAGATCCAGGGTTTCTTCGATATTCCGGTAGATAACATCTACGGCTCCCCCGTTCTGGTGGATGACATCGAAGACCAGCGTTTCGAAAACCTGATGATCGTCTCCCCGGACATCGGTGGTGTCGTGCGTGCACGTGCCGTCGCCAAGTCCCTGGGTGTCGACCTGGGTATCATCGACAAACGCCGCGAGAAGGCCAATCACTCCGAAGTGATGCACATCATCGGCGACGTCGAAGGACGTACCTGCATTCTCGTCGACGACATGGTCGATACCGCCGGCACCCTGTGCCACGCGGCCAAGGCCCTGAAAGAACACGGCGCGGCCAAGGTTTACGCCTACTGCACGCACCCTGTACTCTCCGGTCGCGCGATCGAGAACATCGAGAATTCCGTGCTCGACGAGCTGGTGGTGACCAACACCATCCCGCTGTCCGCCGCCGCACAAGCCTGTGACCGTATCCGCCAGCTGGATATCGCACCGGTCGTCGCCGAAGCGGTTCGCCGCATCAGCAACGAAGAATCGATCAGCGCGATGTTCCGCTGAGGCGCAAGCCCGGCGAACCTCCGTTGACGTAAAGCGCCCCGCCCCAACACCTGTTGTTGGGGCGGGGCTTTTTTGCCCTCTCCGCTTCGGCATTGGTCGCAAATGCCACTCGGAGCTGGCTAATTTTGGAGATGCAAAATGACTGATTTCATCCTGAACGCCCAAGTGCGTACTGACCTGGGGAAAGGTGCGAGCCGCCGCCTGCGTCACGCCGCCAGCATCCCTGCCGTTGTCTACGGTGGTGACAAAGCTGCTGAATCCGTAACCATCCTGGCCAAGGAAATCACCAAGCTGTTCGAAAACGAAGCTGCCTTCAGCCACGTTATCGAACTGAGCGTCGACGGCGCCAAGCAGAACGTCGTGGTCAAGGCCATGCAGCGTCACCCTTCGAAAGGCACCATCCTGCACGCTGACTTCGTTCGCGTCGTAGCTGGCCAGAAACTGACCGCCGTTGTTCCGGTTCACTTCGTCAACGAAGAAGCTCCGGTCAAGAAAGGCGGCGAGATCTCCCACACCCTGAACGAGATCGAAGTTTCCTGCGAAGCCAAGGACCTGCCTGAGTTCATCGAAGTCGACCTGGCCAACGCCGAAGTCGGCACCATCATCCACCTGTCGGACCTGAAAGCTCCGAAAGGCGTAGAGTTCGTCGCTCTGGCCCACGGTGATGACAAGGCTGTTGCCAACGTTCACGCTCCGCGCGTTGCTCCAGAAGCAGAAGGCGCTGCCGAGTAATCTACTCGGTTCGCCGGTGTTGCCCGGGTGGCGGTGATCACGCCGCCACCCCCAACTCCAAGGAAGAGCCCCTGACGTGACCGCCATCCAGTTGATCGTCGGCCTGGGAAATCCCGGCCCCGAATACGAACAGACCCGGCATAACGCAGGGGCTCTTTTCGTTGAACGCATCGCCAGCGCCCAGCGTGTCAACCTGACCGCTGACCGCAAGTATTTCGGCCTGACGGCAAAATTCAGCCATCAGGGCCATGACGTTCGTCTGCTGATCCCCACCACCTACATGAATCGCAGCGGCCAGTCCGTTGCCGCTCTGGCCAATTTCTTCCGAATCGAGCCGGATGCCATCCTGGTGGCCCACGACGAACTCGACCTGCCTCCCGGCGTCGCCAAGCTCAAGAAAGGCGGCGGCCACGGCGGGCACAACGGCCTGCGCGACATCATCGCGCAGCTCGGCAACAAGAACGACTTTCACCGTCTGCGGCTTGGCATCGGCCACCCGGGTGACGCCAAGCTGGTGTCCAACTTCGTCCTCGGCAAGGCGCCGCGCGCCGAGCAGGACAAACTCGACGCCAGCATCGATTTTGCCCTCGGCGTGCTGCCGGACATCCTCGCCGGCGAATGGGCGCGTGCGATGAGAGAGCTGCACAGCCAGAAGGCCTGACTTCACGAAGAGGGATTCACCATGGGATTCAATTGCGGCATCGTCGGCCTGCCCAACGTCGGCAAGTCCACCCTGTTCAACGCCTTGACCAAATCCGGCATCGCGGCGGAGAACTTCCCCTTCTGCACCATCGAGCCGAACAGCGGCATCGTGCCGATGCCGGACGCCCGCCTGGACGCCCTGGCGGCCATCGTCAAGCCGCAGCGCATCCTGCCGACCACCATGGAATTCGTCGATATCGCCGGCCTGGTGGCGGGCGCGTCCAAGGGTGAAGGCCTGGGCAACAAGTTCCTCGCCAACATCCGCGAGACCGATGCCATCGCCCACGTCGTGCGCTGCTTCGAAGACGAGAACGTGATTCACGTTTCCAACAGCGTCGATCCCAAGCGCGACATCGAGATCATCGACCTGGAACTGATCTTTGCCGACCTCGACAGCTGCGAGAAGCAGTTGCAGAAGGTCGCGCGCAACGCCAAGGGCGGCGACAAGGATGCCCTGGCGCAGAAAGCCATCCTGGAAAAACTGATCCCGCACTTCACCGAAGGCAAGCCGGCGCGCAGCCTGATGAAGAACATGGGTGACGACGAGAAGGCCGTGATCCGCGGCTTCCACCTGCTGACCAGCAAGCCGGTGATGTACATCGCCAACGTCGCCGAAGACGGCTTCGAGGACAACCCGCACCTGGACGTGGTCCGCGCCATTGCCGAAGAAGAAGGCGCGGTGGTAGTGCCGGTGTGCAACAAGATCGAGGCGGAAATCGCCGAGCTCGACGACGGCGAAGAGAAGGACATGTTCCTTGAGGCCCTGGGCCTGGAAGAGCCTGGCCTGAACCGGGTGATCCGCGCCGGCTACGCCCTGCTCAACCTGCAGACCTACTTCACTGCCGGCGTGCAGGAAGTTCGCGCCTGGACCGTCCGCGTCGGCGCTACCGCGCCACAGGCCGCCGGCGTGATCCACACCGACTTCGAGAAAGGCTTCATCCGCGCCGAAGTGGTCGCCTATGACGACTTCATCCAGTACAAGGGCGAAGGCGGTGCCAAGGAAGCCGGCAAATGGCGCCTGGAAGGCAAGGACTACATCGTCAAGGACGGCGACGTGATGCACTTCCGCTTCAACGTCTGACCCGACTCCACCGCCATGAAAAAGCCGCGCTCTTGCGCGGCTTTTTCATTTCCGCTGTCCGGATTGTTTTCCGCGCAACACCACCCCACGCGACACAACCTGTCGCCCTCCTGGCCGAAGATAGCCGAAAGACCAGGAGGAGCATTCCATGAAGAACGTATTGGCCGTCATCGGCCTGGCCGTGGTGCTGAAGAAAGGCTACGAGCTGTACTGCGAATACAGCGAGATGAAACGCGAGCTGGAAACCCGCAAGCCGGCCACGCCGTCCTGAGTTTGCCAGGCCTGTCGACATTGGTCGCAGGCCCGCGCACAAAAATAGCAAAGCGCCATTATTCTCGGTAGCATCCGGGCTACGTGGCGCCAGGTATTCAACTCACTGGCGGTTAAAACAAGGTCGTCCTCCATGTCACAAGCGAAGGATACGCTGCTCAGGCTATTTGCCTTGCTGCGCCTCATTCCCACCGAACCTCATCGCATCGCGACCACAACGCTGCTGGAAAAACTGCGCGAACGTGGCTTTTCCGTCACCCTGAGATCGATCCAGCGTGACCTCAATCGTCTGTCGATGCCCTTCTCGCTCGTCTGCGATGCCAGCGAGGCACCATTTCGCTGGAGCTTCACCCGCGATGCACCGCTGGACCTGGAGGACATGGACGCCCCCACCGCGCTGGCGCTTTTCCTCTCGGAAAACCACCTCAATACCCTGCTGCCACAGACCGTCCTCGATCAGTTCGGCCCGCAGTTTCGTCGCGCCCGCAATTTTCTCGGCGGTCTTGGCGGCAACGAGCTGGCAGGCTGGGCCAGGCGGGTGCGCACCCTGCCCTACGGCAAAACCCTGATCCCGGCGCCCGTCAGCGCGCAGACCTGGGCCGAGGTGTCCACCGGGCTGCTGGAACGCAAACTGCTCGACGTCGCCTACATGAGTCGCAGCAAAGGCGAGCTCAAGCGCCTGCGCATACACCCCGCCGGCATGGTGTCGCGCCATGCCGTCAGCTACCTGGTCGGCTCCGTCGACGGCTATGGCGACCTGCGCCAGTTCGCCCTGCACCGTATCGAGGAAGTGCGCGTGCTGGACCAACCCAGCCTGGAGCATCAGGACTTCGATGTGGACGCCTACATTTCCAGCGGCGCGTTCAGCCACCGTGAGGCCGAGGCCCAGGTCGAACTGATCGCCGACGTACGCCCGCAGATCGCGGTGCTGCTCAGTGAAACACCGCTGAGCCAGCAACAGACCTTGAGCGAGGGCGAGGAAGAAGGCTGGAAACGCCTGCACGCCACCGTGCCACTGGACCGGGAAACCCTCTGGTGGATCTTCGCCCTGAACGAAAACATTCGCCTGCACGCGCCAGCGGTGTGGGTGGACGAAATTCGCGGGCGCCTGAATTCGATGCAGGCGCTTTACCAGGACACGCCTGCCTCACCTCAAGCACAACCTGCCTGAACCCAACGAACCCCGAAAAGGATCTTGCCATGCCACTTCCTCTCATCCTCGGCGCCGCAGCGCTGGTCACTGCCGCCTACGGCGCCAAGAAGGGCTACGACGGCTATCAGAAGCATTCGGAAGCCGACGATATCGTCAACGCCGCCAAGCAGCGCTATGACAGCAACCGCAAAACCTTCGACACGCAGGAAAGGAACACCGTCCTGGCCCTCGAGGCGCTGGGCCAGGAAGAGCTGAGGATCGGGCAGAACTTCAACGACTTCAAAAACCTCGCCGACAAGCTGCTGGAGAAAATGAACGCGGGTCGCCAGGACAAACTGGAACTCAACATTCCCAAGCACAAGCTCAAGCGCGTCGAGAACTACAGCTACACCGCCATCGGTGTGCTGGGCGCCGCCGCCGGAGCCGGCGCCGCGGGCGCGGCCGCAGGGTTCGCGGTGTACGGCGGGGTCATGGCCCTGGGCGCGGCGTCCACCGGCACCGCCATCTCGTCGCTGGCCGGTGTCGCGGCGACCAACGCCACCCTGGCCGCCATCGGTGGCGGTTCGCTCGCCACCGGCGGCCTGGGCATGGCGGGCGGCACCGCGATCCTCGGCGCCGCCGTGGCCGGCCCGGTGCTGGCCATCGCGGGCTGGGCCTACGACAGCCATGGCGAGGAAGCCCTGAAGAACGCCAACAAGGCCAGCCAGGAAGCCGACAACGCGGTGAGCAAACTGGAACAGGCCCGCAAGCAGCTGAGCCAGGCGGAAGACTATGCCTTCGACATCAACGATGTGCTGAAGTCGGTGTACGGCCAGTTCGACAAGTACTTCGAACACCTGAAGTACCTCGACCGCCATATCGAGGAAGTGCGCAGCCGTCGCCTCGACCCGCAGGTGGAAATGGCCAAGTTCAGCGACACCATCCTGCAGTTGATCGACAACGGCTACGCCCTGGCCGCGATCCTCGTCGACCTGATCACCACCCCGCTGTTCAAGCTCAAGGAAGTCAACGGCGAGGTGGTCAAGGACAAGAACAACGTCCCGGTCATGGCCACCGATGCCGATGGCTCGATGATCCTCAACGCCGTCGCCCTGGACCAGCAGCTCGCCGAAACCCGGACCAAGGCCGCCGCCATCAATCCGGCCTGACCCGCGCGGGGCCGCGAGGCCCCGTCTCCCCGCTCGCTCCATTCATTCGTCAGGGATGCCCCCATGCACGCCGCCGCGCGAGATTTCCCCTGGGCCGAAGAGCTCGAAAAAACCGTCGTCACCAGCCTGGTCACCAGCTTCGGCCTGGACTTCCTGTTGTTCCAGGACAAGAAAGGCGGCGAAGTCGACACCATCCACAACGTGCGCAACGGCGTCTGGGCGACGGACGAGGCGAAGCAACGCTACGACAAGCACATTGAAGCCGGATACGACGACAAGCCCTACCACAAGCACGCCGACTACATCGCCACCGGCGCGGCCGACAAGGCCAGGCAGGCGGCTGGCACGCTGCACGACCCCTACCGCAACACCGTCATGGCGGCCCATGAGCAACGCAACCTGGACCACGTGATCAGCGCCAGGGAAATCCATGGCGACCCCGGGCTCGACCTGGCCGGGCTCGACGGCGTGAACCTCGCCAACCAGAGCAGCAACCTGCAGACCACGCACGAAAGCGTGAACAAGTCGAAGAATCAGACACCCATCAAGGAATACCTGGGCGAGCTGCCCCGCCTGATCAGCCAAAATGAGGCGACCCTGAGCAAGGACCGCGAGCGCCTCTCCCGCCTGCCCCGCGACACGCCGCAGGAGCAGCACAAGTTCCGCGAGCTGGAAGACAAGATTCGCAAGACCGAAAACAAGCTCACCGCGCTCAAGGCGGTGGATGCCGAAGGCATGCTCAAGCGCGATGCCGAGGCCCGGGCCGCTTACGACAGCCAGATCAACCACGCCTACTACAGCAGCACGGCCTTCCTCCAGAACAGCGCGATCGCGGCCAGAAACGCAGGCATCGCCATGGGCACCCGGCAGATGCTCGGCATGGTCATGGCGGAGATCTGGTTCGAACTGCGCGAGCAACTGCCCGCCCTGCTGGAGAAACTCAAGCACCAGTTCAGCTTCGAAGCCTTCGTGGACAGCATCACGCGCTCGCTCAAAGGCATCTGGGCGCGTGTGCAACGGCGCTTCAGCGACTTCCTCGTCGCCTTCAAGGACGGCGCCTTCGCCGGCATCCTCGGCAGCCTGACCACGACCCTGTTCAACATCCTCACCACCACCCAGGCGATGGCGATCAAGATCATCCGCGAGGTCTGGGGCCAGTTGGTCAAGGCCGTCAAGCTGATGGTCTTCAACCCCGATCAGCTGAGCTTCGTCGAACTGTGCAAAGCCGTGACCGGCCTGTTGTCGGTGGGCGCCGCCACCGTGGTCGGCTCCATGGCCTACGCCCAGTTGCTGCCGGTCTGCAACTTCCCGTTCGGCGCCGAGCTGGCCGCCTTCGCCAGCGCGCTGGTCACCGGGGTGATTACCCTGGGCCTCAACTATTTCCTGCTGCACAGCGGGATGGCCGCCAAGCTGTGGGCCTTCGTCGAATCGCTGACACCGCATGCCGGGGTCATCCGCGAATTCCAGGCGATCAATGCGGAGCTCGACCGCTACCTGCTCGAACTGGGCCGGCTGGAATTCAACCTGGATGTGGAAGAGCTGCAGCTCTTCGCGATGGAACTGCAGGCGTGCAGCGATGAAACCCAGCGCGGCGCGGTCCTGCAAAAGGCCGTGGAGGCCCGCGGTATCGAATTGCCGTTCGAGATGGGCAATGCGGCGAGCACGCGCAGTTGGCTGGCTTCGCTGGTATGACCTTGCCGGCGTTCCCCTGCAGCCAGTGCGGCCTGTGCTGCCGCAATGTGCATCTGGCGCAGGTCACGCAGTATCTGGACCGCGGCGACGGCACCTGCCGACATTACAACGATGCCGACCGGGGCTGCCTGATCTACGAGACCCGTCCGGACATCTGCCGCGTCGACCGCCAGTACCGCCAGCACTACGCCCGGCAGTACAGCTGGGAGGCCTTCGTGCAGGCCAACCTCGAGGTCTGCCACACGCTGCAACGCCTCGACGGCGCCTAGCGGTGCAGAGCGCCTCACCCCGTCCGCGGGGTGAGGCGCGCCCGATCATCGGCGCAGCAACTCGTGGCGGAAGCGCGCTTCCAGCGACGGGATCTCCAGCAGGACCTCCTCGTCCTTCCACAGCTCGTAGGAACGAATCATCTCGACGTCCCCGGCCATGAACGCCTCATCGAACGGCGCATCGTCGTCGATCTCTTCGTCCAGCTCCGAGGTGTAGCCCTTGATCCACAGCTTGCGCATGTCGGCACTGACCACGTAGCCGGAGGTGTACTCGTTGCCGGGCAGGCGATCGGGCATCGCGCTGCCCTTGCGCCCCAGGGCGGTGATGGCGATGACCAGGTGAGCCAGTTCATCCATGTCCGGGCAGACCTCTTCATGGAAGGCCGGCCAGAACTCCTTGTCGTCCTCCGAGGCACGCCAGCCCTTGGCGTCGTTGACTTCGCTGAGGTCCTTGTAGGGATGCGAATGGAAGGTGCCGATCAACTCCAGTTGCGGCCAGTATTCGCGGAAGAAATCCCGCTTCATCCGGATCGATGCGAAATCCGGCTGGACCCACTCGGTATGGCGCAATGCCGAGGTTTCCACGGTTGCGACCACCGCGACGAGACGCGCCGGGACGCCTTCGCGCACCGGCAACGCATAGCCCCACAGCAGGCCGAAGGTTTCCAGACGGTCGTTGGCGCGCCCGCGGGCATGGGCCTTGTGGGACACCTCATAGGCCTCGATCGCCGATGTCAGCAACTGAGGCACAACGTGGTCTTCAATGATGATCTGGGTGCGCATGCTTTCTCCCTGATGACGGCAAAGTCCTTCAAGCGCCTGGGCGCAGGCTTGAACGAAGGGCTGGATGATGGCAGATCGATACTTCCCCAGTCACCCTCACCTTCGCCGCACAGACGTAAGACAACCCGCGCAATCCCTCCGGCTTTTTTGCACATCTACCCGGATTTTCTGCGCGTACTCCGCCGCGCCACCCCCACCTATACTCGGCCGAACCCGCATCGCCCCCATAACAACAATCAAGGGCCGCCCGCCATGAACGACCGTCATGCTTTTCTCGCCGCGCGCGATTTTCTCCTCGACCACCGTACCGACTACGCCACCGCCAGCCGCGATTTCCGCTGGCCGCAGCTCGACGAATTCAACTGGGCGCTCGACTACTTCGACGAGATGGCCCGCGGCAACCTGGCCACCGCGCTGTGGATCGTCGAGGAGGACGGCAGCGAACGCCGCTACAGCTTCGCCGAGCTGGCGCAGCGCTCCAACCGCGTCGCCAACCACCTGCGCGCCCTCGGCGTGAAGCGCGGCGAGCGGATCCTGCTGATGCTCGGCAACCACATCGCCCTGTGGGAAACCATGCTCGCCGCGTTCAAGCTCGGCGCGGTGGTGATCCCGGCCACCGCCCTGCTCACCGCCGACGATCTGCGCGATCGCCTGGAACGCGGTCAGGTGCGGCACCTGGTGGTCGGCGGCGCGCATCTGGAGAAGTTCACCGGGCTGGCCGACGCCTGCACGCGCATCAGTGTCGGCGCGCAGGCACCGGGCTGGGTCGAGCATGAAGCGGCGCACGAGTACTCCAGCGAGTTCAAGGTCGACGGCACCACCCGCGCCACCGACCCGATGCTGCTGTATTTCACCTCCGGCACCACCTCGAAGCCGAAGATGGTCCTGCACAGCCACCAGAGCTACCCGGTCGGTCACCTGTCGACCATGTACTGGATCGGCCTGCAGCCCGGCGACCTGCACCTGAACATTTCCTCGCCAGGCTGGGCCAAGCACGCCTGGAGCTGCTTCTTCGCGCCGTGGAACGCCGGCGCCTGCATCTTCATCCACAACACCTCGCGCTTCAGCGCCAGCGCCCTGCTGCGCGTCCTCGAACAATACGGCGTGACCAGCCTGTGCGCGCCGCCGACGGTGTGGCGCATGCTGATCCAGGAAGACCTCGCCGCCTGTCGCCCACGGCTGCGCCTGCGCGAGCTGGTCGGTGCCGGCGAGCCGCTCAACCCGGAAATCATCGAGCAGATCCAGCACGCCTGGGGCCTCGACCTGCGCGATGGCTTCGGCCAGTCGGAAACCACCGCGCTGGTCGGCAATACCCCCGGCCAGCCGCTCAAACCCGGCTCCATGGGCCGTCCCCTGCCCGGTTACCAGGTGACCATGCTCGACCCCGACGGCCAGCCGGCCAGCGAGGGCGAAGTGGCGCTGCCGCTGACGGTGCGCCCGCTGGGCCTGATGCTGCGCTACGAGGACAGCCCGGAGAAAACCGCGGAGGTCATGCGCGACGGCTACTACCGCACCGGCGATACCGCGCAGATCGACGCCGACGGCTACATCACCTTCGTCGGTCGCGCCGACGACGTGTTCAAGGCCTCGGACTACCGCATCAGCCCCTTCGAGCTGGAAAGCGCGCTGATCGAACACCCGGCGGTGATGGAAGTGGCCGTGGTGCCCAGCCCCGACCCGCTGCGCCTGGCGGTGCCCAAGGCGTTCCTGATCCTCGCCCACGACCAGCCGGGCAGCGCCGAGCTGGCCCGCGAGATCCTCGCCTTCGCCCGCGACAACCTGGCGCCGTACAAGCGGGTGCGGCGCATCGAGTTCGTCGTCGAACTGCCGAAGACCATTTCCGGCAAGATCCGCCGCGTGGAACTGCGCCAGATGGAAGTGGTGCGCCGCCAGGGCGACGGACGCGGGGAGTGGGAATTCTTCGAGGAAGACTTCATCCAGCCGTCGAACTGAGACGCCATTCCCGATGTGAAACAGGCACTGTCTCATCCAGAGACAGTGCCTGCGCAAGATACCCGGCGCATCCCCGTGGCGCCGGCGTCTGCGCAACTGGCGCAGGCGTTGCTTGGGCCCCTTTGTGCCATACAACAAGGAAGCCCTCATGCCCGGCCTGCGCAACATTCCCATCCGCCACCGTCTCTGGCTGATCCTGCTGACCTCGCTACTGATCCCGATCATCCTCGTCGCCCTGATCCTGCGGCAGAACTTCGTCGACCTGCACACCGCCGCGGCGTTGAAAACCCGCCATGTGGTGGAAACCGCCAGCGGCATCCTGCGCTACTACCAGGGCCTGGAAAGCAGCGGCCGGCTCGACCGCCAGCAGGCCCAGCAACAGGCGATCGAACAGATCCGCGGCCTGAGCTACAACGGCGACGACTATTTCTGGCTGGAAGACCTCGACGCACGCATGCTCGTGCACCCCAGCCCCGCAGTGCAGGGCAAAGTCATGGCCGGCACCCGCGACCCGGACGGGCAACTGCCGTTCGACGAGATGGTCACCCTGGCCAAGCGCGACGGCGCCGGGGTGGTCGCCTACCGCTGGCCGCGTCCGGGCGCCCAGGCGCCGGTGCAGAAGGTGTCCTATGTCGAGCTGTTCAAGCCGTGGGGCTGGATCATCGGCTCGGGGATCTACGTCGACGACGTCCAGGCGGCCTTCCAGGCCCAGGCCTGGCGTGCCCTGGGCATCCTCGCGGTGGCGGGCCTGCTGCTCGGCGCGCTGGTCCTGCTGATCGGCCGCAGCATCGCCAGGCCGCTGGATGCCGCGGTGGGCGCCATGGCCAACATCGCCAGTGGCGACGCCGACCTGACCCGCCGCCTCGACGAACAATGGCGCGACGAACTGACCGCCCTTGGGGGCCATTTCAATGCCTTCACCGGCAAGCTGCGCGGGGTCATCCAGCACTCGCTGGGCACCGCCGGCGCCCTCGACGACGCCTCGCGCGCCCTCGGCAGCCTGGCCGGCGATTCGCAGCGCCAGAGCCTGGAGCAATCGCAGCAGATGGAGCTGGTCGCCACCGCGGTGCAGGAGCTGTCCTACGCCGTGCAGGAGGTGGCCCGCAACGCCGAGCATGCCGCCAACGAAGTGCGCAACGCCGAAGAACAGGCCCTGCAGGGCCAGGACACCATCCACGGCGGCCTGAAGCAGGTCGACCTGCTCAACGACACCATCGCCAGGGCGGTCTCGGTGATCCAGTCCCTGGCCCAGGAAAGCAGCCAGATCAGCAACGTGCTGGAAGTGATCCGCGCGATCGCCGAGCAGACCAACCTGCTCGCCCTCAACGCCGCCATCGAGGCGGCCCGGGCCGGCGAGCAGGGTCGCGGTTTCGCCGTGGTCGCCGACGAGGTGCGCCTGCTCGCGCAGCGCACGCAGAGCTCCACCGCGCAGATCCAGGAGATGATCGAACGCCTGCAGCACAACTCGCTGGCCGCGGTACAGGTCATCGACGAGAGCAGCCAGGCCTCGGCGCACACTGTCGAACTGGCGAGCCAGGCGGGTCAGAGCCTGGCGCAGATCACCACGTCGATGCGCAACCTGACCGGGCTCAACGCCTCGATCGCCAGTGCCACCCTGGAACAGTCGCAGGTGGTCGAGAGCATCAACCAGAACGTCACCCAGGCCGCCTCGCTGGCGGACGACAGTGCCCAGGCCGCCGATCAGTCGAGCCAGGCCAGTCGCCAGCTGGAACGCCTGGCCAGCGAACTGAACCAGTCGTTGCGACAGTTCAGCGTGTAGCCGGGACGGCGAGAATTTCCTCGACGAAGGCGATGAAGGCGCGGATCCGGCTGGAATCGCGATGGCTCGGCAGGTACAGCGCGTTGATCAGGCCGCTGGCACCGCCGGGACTGACCTCGAAGCCTTCCAGCACCCAGCTCAGACGGCCCTGGCGGACGTCCTCGGCGACCTGGCGGGTCACCGACGACATAGGTATCTACACATCTTCGAAGGCTTGTCGGGGGACCGCATCAAGGCCGTCAGGTGCCTGTCTTGAGTCTTGCAGCGCCCTCCAGATCGAGCGCCGTCCGCACGGCGCATCGCGAGCGCGCTCGCTCCTACATTTTTTGCAACGTGCCATGGCCTGTGACAGCGGCGTTGCCAGCCTTTGGCGCTTGGCGATTTATCGCGGGGAAGCTGTTGGGTCGACGCGATACCGCGTCGTGCACACAAGGCGGTCAACCATGGCCTGTCAGGCATAGGTACGTTGCAAAAAATGTAGGAGCGAGCGCGCTCGCGATGCGCCGCGCGGGCGGCGCTCGATTTTCAGAGCGCTGCAAGACTCAAGACAGGCACCTGGCGGCCTTGATGCAGCATGGCGCCGGGCCAGGGCGAACACCGAGGCGATCAGCGCCGGGTAGCTGGCCCGGTGCGCGGGCAGGCGGCGCGGCAGGACCAGGCCCATGACCAGCGCCATCAGGGTCATCAGGTCGCCAGCGCCGAGCGGGACTCGGCGGCGACGGGATTGCCAAGGGACATGGCGGGCCTCATCGAAAGGACTGAACGGGATGGCGCCAGACTAGAGCGTCAGGTGCCGTCCCGGAATCCGTGCGCGAGGCAAAACAGCGGTGCGCGCGGCGCAAAGCCGCGCGCGTCAGTCCATGGTCTTGAGCTTGCGGTACAGCGTCGCGCGACCGATGCCCAGGGCGCGCGCCGCCGCCGACAGGTTGCCCTGGCAGGCGTCGATGGCCGCGCGGATCGCGCGCTGCTCCGAGGCCTGCAGGGTGCCCTCGGGAACCTCCAGCGGCGGCACGCTGAGCGGACGCGCCTGCAGCACTTCCGCGGGCAGGTGGTCGAGGCGAATGATGCCTTCGTCCTCGGCGAACGCCGCCGCCAGCCGCAGCACCTGGTGCAACTGGCGGATATTGCCCGGCCAGTGGTAGGCCAGCAGCGCCTTCAGCGCCACACCGTCGAGCGCCGGTGGATGCTGGCCGGACGTTTCGCCGCGCAACAGGTGCTGGATCAGCCGCGCCAGGTCGCTGCGCTCGCGCAACGCCGGCAAGGCGACACGGAAGCCGTTGATGCGGTAGTAGAGGTCTTCGCGAAAGCCCTGCTCGCCGGTGAGCTGCAACAGATCGCGGTGGGTCGCGCAGACCAGGGCGAAGTCCACCTCGATCAGGCTGGTGCCCCCCAGCCGGCACAGGCTGCGCTCCTGCAGCACGCGCAGCAGGCGGCCCTGCAACTCCATCGGCATGTCGCCGATCTCGTCGAGGAACAGCGTGCCGCGGTGGGCCTGTTCGATCTTGCCCGCGGCGCCGCCCTTGCGGCTGCCGGTGAAGGCTCCCTCGACATGACCGAACAGCTCCGACTCGATCAGGCTCGCCGGAATCGACGAACAGTTGATCGCCACGAACGGCCCGGCGGCGCGCGGTCCGTCATCGTGCAGCAGGCGGGCGAAGACCTCCTTGCCAGTGCCGGTCTCGCCATTGAGCAGCACCGGAATGTTCCGCGCGAAGGCTTTGCGCGCCCGCTCCAGCGCCTCGCTGACCGCCGGGTCTTCCAGGCACGGGCCGCGCTCGGCGACCTCGGCGCGACGCCCTTCGAAGGCGATCCGCGAGGGTGTGCTCGCGCCCTTGGCCGGCGAGGCCGTGACACAGGCGTGCAACTGGCTGCCGCTGTGGGTCTGTAGGCGGAACGGCACGCTGAGGTCGTAGCGCCGGTAGCACACGGCATGGGCGAACGGCATGTCGAACAGGTCGGCGAAGTCGATGCCGATCTGCAGCTCGGGCTCGCCGAACAGTTGACGGGCGATACGATTGGCCCCGCGCAGCTTGCCGCCGGCATCGAAGGCCAGCAGGCCCTCCATGGGCGTGCCGAGGATATCCAGGCGGCAATGCAGGTGCACCAGCAGCACGTCGCCGAGCTGGGTGAACAGGCGCCGCTCGATGGCCCGCGCGGCAATCACCAGCGACTCCAGGGTATACGCCGAGGACACCGGTCCCTTGCGACTGGCATCCAGCACCCCGACGATGCCGCCATCGACGCCGAAGATCGGCGTGGCCATGCAGGTGAAGGCCCGGGCCTCCTCCAGGTAGTGCTCGGGACCGGAGATCACCACGCTCTCTTTCTCCGCCAGCGCACAGCTCGGCGCCGTGGTGCCGACCAGGGTTTCGAGGAATTGCGCGCCCTGGCGGAACACCTGGTTGAGTTCGCGGTTGGCGCTGTTGCATTTGCCGATGGCGTTGAGCACCACGCCGTCCATGTCGATGCAGGCGAGCACCCAGTCGCGCGGGGCCAGGGACGCATGCAACTGCTCCATTTCCGGCCGCGCCGCCTCCAGCAGCGGGCCGCCGTACTCGCGCAGCTCGCGCGGGCGAACCAACTGCGGGGCCTCGAACAGCACCCGGTCGGCGGGGGAAATACCGTAGCGCAGGGAACGCGCCCAGGAGCGCTCGATCAGTTGCGCATCGAAGGCGCGGCCACGCTCTTCGAAAGTGGGATACACGCGGATACCGCGGGCAGCGGAAGGATCGTCAGGCTTGTTCATGACTCATGCCTCGGGACGGTTGTATCAGTCCGGTACAGCCGGGCGGCGCAAAGACTGTCCCAGACTGAGACAGCCACGCCCACCCGCTCGCCAAAGCTGTTTGACCATCACCCTTATTGTTATTCAAGCCATTGATATTGAAGGATTTTTTCATAACCTTCAAAACATGGCACAGGTCCTGCTCAAGCTCTTTCCGCGTCCGGGATCTTCCGTGAATTAAGGGCCGGGACACAGGAAACGATCATAAACAAAAACAATAAAAAGGTGATGACATGTCGAAGAGCGGTACAGCTCGCATGAACCCGCTGCGCGCGCCACTGGCCTGCGCCGTTACTCTGCTGGCCGGCATCGTGCCGCCGGCCCATGCCGTTGATGTCGATGCCGGCGACTACACCGCGCTGCCGGAAGGCACCAACCTGGGCGTGGTGTACTACCAGCACGCCGAACGCAAATCACTGTACAGCGACGGCCACAAGGTACCGATCGACGCCCGCCTGGACTCCGACGTGGGCATCCTGCGGGGCGTGCATTTCATGAAACTCGGCGATTTCATCATCGACCCGCAGTTCCTCCTGCCATTCGGCAGCCTGCGCGGCAAGGACGACACCAAGGGCCTGGGCAACGAAAAAGGCACCGGCGACCTGATCCTCGCCTCGACCATCTGGCTGGTGAATGACCCGGCCAAACGCCAGTACTTCGGTATCACCCCCTACGTCTACGCGCCCACCGGCAGCTACGACAAGGACGATGCCCTGAACCTCGGCGAGAACCGCTGGAAGTACGTGCTGCAGGCCGGCTACATCACCGGCCTGACCGAAAAGCTCACCCTCGACCTGGTCGGCGACGTGACCTTCTTCGGCAACAACGACGACTTCGGCCCGAGCGGCGCCACCCTCAAGCAGTCGGCGCTGTACCAGGGCCAGGCTTTTCTGCGCTACAACTTCACCGACCGCTTCGACGTTCGCGCCGGCGTATCACGGCTGTGGGGCGGCGAGACCAAGGTCGACGGCGTGCGCATGGACGATGAGCCCGAGACCAGCAAATTCACCGTGGGCGCCTCGTACTTCGTCACCCCGGGCACCCAGCTGATGGTCAACTACGGACGCGACATGTCCGTGGAAAACGGCTTCCGTGAAGAAGACCGCATCAACCTGCGGCTGCTTCAGATCTTCTGAGCCGTCCTTCGGATACTCCGCCCATAACAATTAGATCCAGGAGTCACGCGTACATGAACACAGCGCAACCGACCCGTCTTGCCATAGCCCTGATGCTCGCCCTGCTCGGCCCGGCCGCCCAGGCTGCCAACGTCGACCAGGCCGCCATCGTCGCCAGCCAGACCGATGGCAGCGAATGGCTCAGCCACGGCCGCACCTACGAAGAACAACGCTACAGCCCGCTCAAGCAGATCAGCACCGCCAACGTCGACAAGCTCGGCCTGGCCTGGTCCATCGACCTGGAAAACAACCGCGGTCTGGAGGCCACGCCGCTGTATCACGACGGCGTGCTCTACGCCTCGCTGTCGTGGAGCCGGGCCATCGCCGTGGACGTCGCCACCGGCAAGGTGCTGTGGACCTTCGACCCCCAACTGGCCCGCGACAAGGCCCGCGACGCCTGCTGCGACGCCGTCAACCGCGGTGTCGCGCTGTGGAACGGCAAGGTCTTCATCGGCACCCTCGACGGCCGCCTGATCGCCATCGACGCCAAGACCGGCAAGCAGCTCTGGAGCCAGCAGACCACCGACAACAGCAAGCCCTACACCATCACCGGCGCGCCGCGGGTGGTCAAAGGCAAGGTGATCATCGGCAACGGCGGCGCCGAGTTCGGCGTGCGCGGCTACTTCTCCGCCTACGACGCCGAGACCGGCAAGATGGCCTGGCGCTTCTACACCGTGCCAGGCGACCCGGCCAAGCCTCACGAAAACCCGGAACTGGCGCAAGCCGCCAAGACCTGGAAAGGCGACAGCTACTGGAAAGGTGGCGGCGGCGGCACCGTCTGGGACGGCATGGCCTACGACCCGGAACTGGACCTGCTCTACGTCGGCACCGGCAACGGCTCGCCCTGGAACCGCGAAGTGCGCAGCCCCGGCGGCGGCGACAACCTGTACCTGTCGTCGATCCTCGCCATCCGCCCGGACAGCGGCAAGCTGGCCTGGCACTACCAGGTCACCCCCGGCGACACCTGGGACTTCACCGCCACCCAGCAGCTGACCCTGGCCACCCTCGAACTCGACGGCAAGCCGCGCAAGGTGATCATGCAGGCGCCGAAGAACGGCTTCTTCTACGTCCTCGACCGGGAAAGCGGGCAACTGCTGTCCGCCGAGAAATTCGGCAAGGTGACCTGGGCCGAACGCATCGACCTGAAGACCGGCCGTCCGGTCGAAGCCCCCGGCGCGCGCTACGAGGACAAGCCCATCGTGATGTGGCCGAGCCCGTTCGGCGCGCACAACTGGCACTCCATGTCATACAACCCGGACACCGGCCTGGTCTACATCCCGTACCAGGAAATCCCCGGCGTGTACCGCAACGAGGGCAAGGACTTCGTCCGCCGCAACGGCTTCAACACCGCCTCCGGCTTCTCCGATGCCACCGACATTCCGCAGTCGGTGATCGGCGGCGCGCTGCTGGCCTGGGACCCGGTGAAACAGAAAGAGGCATGGCGCGTACCGCGTCCGACCTACTGGAACGGCGGCACCCTGAGCACCGCCGGCAACCTGGTGTTCCAGGGCACCTCCACCGGCAACCTGGAAGCCTACTCGGCGGACAAGGGCCAGAAACTCTGGTCGTTCGGTGCCCAGACCGGCCTGATCGCCGCCCCCATGACCTACAGCTACAAGGGCGAGCAGTACGTGGCGATCATGGCCGGCTGGGGCGGCGTCGCCCCGCTGATCGGCGGCGAGGCGGCCAAGGCGCCGGGCGTCGGCAACATCAGCCGCCTGCTGGTGTTCAAGCTCGGCGGTGAAGCGAGCCTGCCGCCGATCCCGGAAACCCCGGTGGCCAGCAACGCGCGCATCCCCCATCCGACCAACGCCAGCGCCGCCGAAATCGAAGAGGGCAAAGGCCTCTACGCCGCGTACTGCTCGGTGTGCCACGGCGTCGGGGCGAAAAGCGGCGGGCTGATTCCCGACCTGCGCAAGACCGACGATGGCCGCCGTGCGCTGTTCCAGCAGATCGTCCGCGAAGGTGCCCTGCGCCCGCTGGGCATGCCGGCCTTCGCCGACTCGCTGGACGCCACTCAGGTCGAGCGGATCAAGGCCTATGTCATGACCCGCGAGTTCGAGGACTACAACGCGGCGCAACAGACGGCCAAGACCGCTCAGTAACGCAGTACCGGGCCGGCGACGGCCCATCCACTCCTAACGTGTCATCAACCGCAAAGAGGGCTTCAGCATGATGTGGACCAAACCCGCCTACACCGACCTGCGTCTCGGCTTCGAGGTAACCCTGTACTTCGCCAACCGTTGATGCGACACCCGGCACGGCGGCGCCCCCCTGGCGACGCCGTACCGCGATCACCACTCCAAGCCTTTGCCCCGCGCAAGCGGGGCTCTTTTTCAGCGAAGCGCTCCGTGTCATGTACCTCCATATTCTCGGCTCGGCCGCCGGTGGCGGATTTCCCCAATGGAACTGCAATTGCCGCAACTGCCACGGTGTGCGCACCGGCCAGGTGCTGGCGCGGGCCCGCACGCAGTCGTCGATCGCCCTGTCCGACGACGGCAAGCAGTGGATCCTGTGCAACGCCTCGCCGGATATCCGCGCCCAGATCGGCGCCTTTCCCGCCCTGCAACCGGCGCGTCGACCACGGGACACGGCGATCGCCGGGATCATCCTGCTGGACAGCCAGATCGACCATTGCACCGGCCTGCTGAGCCTGCGCGAAGGCTGCCCGCACGACGTCTGGTGTACCGACGTGGTGCACCAGGACCTGAACAGCGGCTTCCCCCTGTTCCCCATGCTCTCGCACTGGAATGGCGGGCTGCGCCACCAGTCGATCGGCCTGCACGGCGAGCCCTTCGAGATCGCCGCCTGCCCGCGCCTGCGCTTTACCGCCATCCCCTTGCGCAGCGCCGCACCGCCCTATTCGCCGCACCGGCATAACCCGCAACCGGGCGACAACATCGGCCTGTTCGTCGAGGACCTGCGCAGCGGCGGCAAGCTGTTCTATGCCCCGGGCCTGGGCCAGGTGGACGAGGCCCTGCTGGCCTGGATGCGACGTGCCGACTGCCTGCTGGTGGACGGCACGCTGTGGCAGGAAGACGAAATGCGCCTGTGCGGCGTCGGCGACAAGACCGGCCGCGAGATGGGCCACCTGCCGCAGAGCGGGCCCGGCGGCATGCTCGAAGTCCTCGAACACTTGCCGGCACGACGCAAGGTGCTCATTCACATCAACAACACCAACCCCATCCTCGACCCGGCTTCGCCCGAACGCGCCGAACTCGACGCCCACGGCATCGAAGTGGCCTGGGACGGCATGCCGATTCACCTCTAGGAGCGCGCCATGCCCAGCGCCATGAATCCCGCGCAATTCGAACAGGCCCTGCGCGCCAAGGGTGTCTGCTACCACATCCATCATCCCTTCCATGTGGCCATGCACGAAGGTCGCGCCAGCCGCGAGCAGATCCAGGGCTGGGTCGCCAACCGCTTCTACTACCAGGTGAACATTCCGCTGAAGGATGCCGCGATCCTCGCCAACTGCCCCGACCGCGAGGTACGCCGCGAGTGGATCCAGCGCCTGCTCGACCACGACGGCGCGCCCGGTGAGGACGGTGGTATCGAAGCCTGGCTGCGCCTGGCCGAAGCCGTGGGCCTGGAGCGTGACGAAGTGCTCTCGGGGGAGCGGGTACTGCCCGGTGTGCGTTTCGCCGTGGACGCCTATGTCAACTTCGCCCGCCGCGCCAGTTGGCAGGATGCCGCCGGCAGTTCGCTGACCGAACTGTTCGCCCCGCGGATCCACCAGGCCCGCCTGGACAACTGGCCGCGCCACTACCCCTGGATCGAAGCGTCCGGCTACGCCTACTTTCGCGGGCGTCTGAGCCAGGCGCGGCGGGATGTCGAGCACGGCCTGCGGATCACCCTGGCGCATTGCACCAGCGCCGAGGCCCAGGCGCGCATGCTGGAGATCCTGCAGTTCAAGCTCGACGTACTCTGGAGCCTGCTCGACGCCCTGAGCATGGCCTACGAACTGGACCGCCCGCCGTATCACACGGTGAGCCGCGAGCGCCTCTGGCATCGAGGATTGAACGTATGAACAGGCAACGCATACCGCGCCTGCGGCGCGGCTACCGCCTGCAGTTCGAAACGGCGCAGAACAGCCATGTGCTGCTCTACCCGGAAGGGATGGTGAAACTCAACGGCAGCGCCGCGGCAATCGCCCTGCACCTCGACGGCCAGCGCAGCGTCGCCGCCATCATCACCGAGCTGGACCGGCAGTACCCGGGCGCCGCGGAACTGGCGCGAGACGTCGACGACTTCATGGTGAGCGCCCATGCACACGGCTGGATCGAATTCGCCTGAGCCGGTCGGGCCGCCCCTGTGGCTGCTCGCCGAACTGACCTGGCGCTGCCCGTTGCAGTGCCCGTACTGCTCCAACCCGCTGGACTTCTCCGGGCATGGCAGCGAGCTGTCCACTGCCGAGTGGATCGAGGTGTTCCGCCAGGCGCGCGAACTGGGCGCGGCGCAGTTGGGCTTTTCCGGCGGCGAGCCGCTGCTGCGCCCGGACCTCGGTGAACTGATCGGCGCGGCGCGCGGGATGGGCTACTACACCAACCTGATCACCTCCGGCATCGGCCTGGACGAGCAGCGTCTGGCGCAGTTCGCCGAGGCCGGACTCGACCACATCCAGATCAGCTTCCAGGCCGCCGACGCCGAGGTGAACGACATGCTCGCCGGCTCGCGCAAGGCCTTCGCGCACAAGCTGGCGATGGCCCGGGCGGTCAAGGCCCACGGTTATCCGATGGTGCTGAACTTCGTCACCCACCGGCACAACATCGACCAGATCGAACGCATCATCGAATTGTGCATCGCCCTGGAGGCGGACTTCGTCGAGCTCGCCACCTGCCAGTTCTACGGCTGGGCGCACCTCAACCGCGCCGGCCTGCTGCCGACCCGCGCGCAGCTGGAGCGCGCCGAGCGCATCACCAACAGCTACCGTGAGCGACTCAAGGCCGAGGGCAACCCGTGCAAGCTGATCTTCGTCGTGCCGGACTACTACGAGGAACGTCCGAAAGCCTGCATGGGCGGCTGGGCCAGCGTGTTTCTCGACATCACCCCGGACGGCACCGCCCTGCCCTGCCACAGCGCGCGGCAACTGCCGGTGCGCTTTCCCAATGTGCGCGAGCACAGCCTGCGGCATATCTGGTACGAGTCGTTCGGTTTCAACCGCTATCGCGGCGATGACTGGATGCCCGAGCCCTGCCGCTCGTGCCCGGAGAAGACGAAGGATCATGGCGGCTGTCGCTGCCAGGCCTACCTGCTGACCGGCGATGCCGATGCCACCGATCCGGTGTGCGATCGCTCGGCGCACCACGGCATCATTCTCGATGCCCGGCGCCAGGCGCAAGAGGCGCCGGGGCGCCTGGAGGACCTGCGTTACCGGACGCTGAAGGCGTCACGGCTCATCGCGGTGGAGAAATGAATGCCGGGGGCCGCGAGCCGGCCCCCGAAAACGCGTCTCAACGATAACGTTCCAGCCAGTGCGCATAAGGCGCCGGCAGCGTCCAGGATGCCTTGTCCACACCCAGCTCCTTGGCCGCGAAGTAGGCCCAATGAGGATCCGCCAGATGCGCACGCCCCACCGAGACGATATCCAGTTGCCGCGAGCTCACGGCCTCCTCCGCCAGTTGCGGAGTGCCGAAGCCCCAGGCCGAGGTCACCGGGATACCCGCTTCGTCGCGCACCCGGCGCGACACCTCACCGAGGAACGCCGGGCCCCACGGGATGTTGGTTTCGGCAATGGTGAAACCGACGCTGACGCTGAGCAGGTCGAGGCCGCCGGCCTTGAAGCGGCGGGCCAGTTCGATGGACTCGGCGAGGGTCTGTTCGTCGCGACCGTCGTACTCGATCACGCCGAAACGCGCGGTCAGCGGCAGGTGCTCCGGCCACACTTCACGCACGGCGGCGAGGGTTTCCAGGAGGAAGCGGCTGCGGTTGTCGAAACTGCCGCCGTAAGCGTCGGTGCGCTGGTTGGAGTGCTCGGAGAAGAAGCTCTGGCCCAGGTAGCCGTGGGCGAAGTGCAGCTCGATCCATTCGAAGCCGGCGTCACGGGCGCGGCGAGCGGCGTCGACGAAGTCCTGGCGAACCCGGGCGATATCGTCGAGGGTCATTTCCCGCGGGGTTTTCGGCAGGTGGTGACCGAAGGCAATCGCCGACGGCGCGAGGGTCTGCCAGCCGCGCGCATCGCCTTCAGGGATGTGGTCGTCGCCGTCCCACGGACGGTTGGCGCTGGCCTTGCGCCCGGCATGGGCGATCTGGATGCCCGGCACCGAACCGGCGGCCTTGATCGCCTTGACCACCGGCACGAACGCCTGGGCATGGGCGTCGCTCCAGATGCCGGTGCAGTTCGGCGAGATGCGCCCTTCAGGGGCGACCGCGGTGGCTTCCACCACCACCAGCCCGGCGCCACCGCGGGCCATGCCGGCGTAGTGCACCTGGTGCCAGTCATTGACCAGGCCGTCTTCGGCCATGTACTGGCACATCGGCGGAATGGCGATGCGGTTGCGCAGGGTGACGTCCTTGAGGGTGAAGGGTTGGAACAGTGCAGTCATGGGAATACTTCCTACAATCGAGATACGATTGTTCGATAGTATTCGAACTTTGGCATTTAGTGAAGCCTCCGGTATCATTCGAACCATGCGTGCCTACAAACACCCCGAACCTCAAGACTTCGTCCTCGAACGTGTGCTTTATGCGCTGAGCGATCCCGTGCGCATGGAAATCGTCCGTCGTCTGGCCGACGTCGCCGAAGCCAGCTGCGGCGACCTCGACGGCGGCCGACCGAAGTCGAGCATGTCCCATCACTTCCGCGTGCTGCGCGATGCCGGCCTGGTGCAGACCCGCGCGGTCGGTACCACGCACATGAACTCGCTGCGTACCGATGCCCTGGACGGGCGGTTTCCCGGGTTGATCGGGGCGATTCTGCAGCACTTTTGAGCGTCTTTTGAGTGCTTGTCTGGAGATTCGCAGCGCTCTCAAGATCGAGCGCCGCCCGCGCGGCGCTCGATCTCGAGAGCGCTGCACATTTCAAGGCATGCACCTACCCGCCCCGAGGCAATCCTTCGCCAAGCCCTCCAGCGATGCGCAACCGCCCAGAAACCTGTCATGGCGGCTGTGCGTGGGGCACCTCCGGGTGCGCCGGGGTTCTCACAGCTCGGTCTGCTAACCCACGTACAGTCGCCACCCTTTCGTTTAGCAGCGAGCGGTGGCCGATCCGAATCAACTGTGAGGATTAGCCATGAAAAAACTCGTCCCCGATCCACCCCCGGTACTCCGCGTCCGTCCCGGCCTGTCGCCTGAAGACGCGCTGCGCAATGTCGACGAACACCTCAAGGGCGCCCTCTGCGCGCTGAACCACCTGCCCCGGCAAGCCCTTCCCAGGCACCAGACCCTGGTCAGCGACGCCATCCTCGACCTGAAGATCTGCAAGGCCTTGCTGACGGTGGCGAGGTACAGGACAACGGCGAGCGTGCCGATTTCCTGACCGCCCCGTGGGAGCGAGCTCGTTCGCGAACGACGGCGCAGCCGTCGCGAAACCTGGATGCACGACGACCCTGACACTCACGCGTCAGGCCTGTCACACAGCATTTCGCGACGGCTCGACGCCCCGGAACGGGCCTGCCACACGGCCACCAGCAGCACCACGCCACCCGCCACCAGCGCCACGACGAATCCCGCGTCCACCCCGTCCCGGTCCACCACCTGCCCGGCCAGCGCCGCGCCCATCGCCACCCCGACATTCAACCCCGCCAGCAGCCAGGTCATGCCCTCGGTCAGGCGCTGCGGCGGCACGCACCGCTCGACCAGCGACATCGCCACGATCATGGTCGGCGCGAAGAACAGCCCGGCCACGAACACCGCCAGCGCCAGCCCGCCAATCGACCCGGCCAGCAGCATCGGCAGGGTACTGGTCGCGGTGGCCAGCGCTCCCAGCAGCAACAGCCGCGGCAAGGGCTGGCGCAGCGTCAGTGCGCCGAACAGCAACCCCGCCAGACACGAGCCCAGGGCATAGGCCGCCAACACCAGGCTCGCCGCCGCCGGCAGGCCAAGCGCGCTGGCGAAGGCGACACTGACGATATCCACCGTGCCGACGATCACGCCCATCGCCATCATCAACAGGCTCAGCGCGCGCACCTCGCCAACGCGCAGCAGCGAACCCCGCGCAGCGCTGTCCGCTGGCGTCACCGGCGGCTCGCTGCCGCGCTGCACGACCAGCGCGGCAACCCCGAACGCCAGCAACAACGCCGCCAACAGCAGCCCGGCCTGGGGAAACAACCCCACACACAACCCCACCGACAGCGGCGGCCCGACGATGAAGGTCACTTCATCCAGCACCGTCTCCAGCGAATACGCCGTCTGCAATTGCGCCTGCCCGCGATAGAGCGCGGTCCAGCGCGCCCGCACCATGGCCGACAGGCTCGGCATGGCGCCGGCGAGCACCGCGCCGAGCAGCAGGCTCCAGTCGCCCAGTGGCCACCAGGTTCCGGCCAGCAGCAGCGCCGAGCCGGCGACGCTGACCAGCGTTGCCAGCGGCAGTACCTTCGCCTGGCCATGCCGGTCCACCAGCCGCGAAATCCAGGGCGACAACACGGCATAGGTCATCACGAAGGCCGCCGCCAGCGCGCCGGCCAGGGCGTAGCTGCCACGCAATTGAGAAACCAGGGTGATGATGCCGATACCGGTCATCGGCAATGGCAGCCGCGCCAGCAATCCGGCCAGGGCGAAGCCACGGGCTCCGCGAGCGTTGAACAGGTCTCGGTAAGGGTTGGGCATTGCACGCTCCTTGGCATGTGCGCCGGCCTTGACGGCACCGCGCGGGGAAGATACATACATCTCGTATGTTTAAATCCTATTTACATACGCACCGTATGTAAACCCACTAAAGGAGCAATCGATGGCCCGTCGTACCCGCGCCGAAATGGAAGAAACCCGTGCCACCTTGCTGGCGACTGCCCGCCGCGCCTTTGCCGAGACCGGTTACACCGAGGCCTCGATGGACGACCTCACCGCCCAGGCCGGGCTGACCCGCGGTGCGCTGTATCACCACTTCGGCGACAAGAAGGGCTTGTTGGCCGCCGTGGTGGCGCAGATCGACGGGGAGATGGATGAACGGCTGAAGGCGATTTCCGATAACGCCCGGCATCCGTGGCAAGGCCTGCGTGATCGCTGTCGGGCGTACCTGCGCATGGCGCTGGAGCCCGAGATCCAGCGCATCGTGTTGCGCGATGCGCGGGCGGTGCTCGGTGGCACCGCGGTGGGAGAGGAGCAGCATTGCATCGCATCGCTGCAAGGCTTGCTGGAGCAGATGGGGGATCAGCAGGCAGAGGCACTGGCTCGCCTGATCTACGGCAGCCTCACGGAGGCGGCGTTCTGGATCGCCGAGGGGGACGAGGGTGAAACGCGCCTGGCGCAGGCCGATGCGGCGTTGAAGGTGCTGCTGCGCGCGGTACGCCCCGAGCAGGACTGAAGCCGTTGCCTCCGAGCGACCTACCTATCATTTCTGCCAGCTAGACAGCCCGCCGCAGGCGCTCAGACTAACGTTCAGGGCGGTTTCTGGCGAAGCGTATCTGCCCAGTCATTCACCCACTCAAGTGCAAGGAGATCGACATGGCAGAGTTTCTCTACGTCGCCGAAGCAGTGGACGGCAAGAACGCCCCGAAATCGGGAAACGTGACAGCGACCAACAGCGAGGCTGCGGAAAAGCAGGTCAAGGCCTTGTTTGCCTATCCGGTAAAGGTCTTTCTGAGAGGGGTTACCATTATCGCGCCATCGTCCGAGGTAGTCACAGATCCCTGGGGCGCCTCGGTCGAAGGTACAAACTCGCTCGACGTTTCCACGAAGGAGGAGTGACCCGAAACCTCCGCTGATCCCGCCGTGCAGCGGCTCACTCCACCGTCGACACCCGATACGCCCGGCGACTCGCCGACTGCGCGAAGCACACGAACAGTGCCGCCATCAGCGCCAGCGCCATCGGCAAGCCATGGGGCGCCGCGTCCATCGCCGCGCCGCTGACCAGCGGCCCGACCAGGCTGCCCACGCCCCACAGCAAGCCGACGCTGGCGTTTGCCGTGACCAGGTCCTGGCCCTTGAACTGCTGGCCGATCAGCACCAGCGCCAGGGTGTAGACCCCGCCGGCCACCGCGCCGAGCAGAATCAGCGCCGGCCACAGCAGCCACTGCGTCTGGATCAGCCAGGGCAGGGCCAGGCCGATGAGCATCGCCACCACGCCACAGACCAGGTGCAGAGTGGTACGTTCGCAGCGGTCGGCGAGCCAGCCGATGGGCAACTGGAACAGCATGTCGCCGGTCAGGATCACCGTCACCATCAGCGCCGCCACGCCCACCGCGTAGGCATGGTGGGTGGCGTACACCGGCAGCAGCGACAGCACCACCGCATCGAAGAAGGAGAAGAACAGCACGCCCATGCACAGCGCCGGCGCAACGCGGAAGAAACCGGCCAGGGAGAAACTCTTTTCACCCTCCTCGCCATGCTCGACATGGTCGTTGGGCACGCTCCAGACGATGCAGGCCAGGGCCAGGGCATAACCCACCGAGACCATCACGATCAGCCACGGCCCCTGGGCACCGAGCAGCGAGAGCATGGCCGGACCGAGCATCTGGCAACCGGTGAAGGCGGTGGCGTACAGGGCCATGACCTTGCCGCGGTTGTGCTCCTCGCTCAGTTCGTTGACCCACGACTCGCCCAGGATGATCGCCACGCCCATGCCGATGCCCAGGGTCAGGCGCAAGGCCGCAAGCAGGTAGATCGAGGAGAACGCCCACTCGATCAGGCCGACGCTGAGCGCGCAGACACTGAAACTGAGCAGGTAGATGACACGCCGGGTCAGGTGCCGGCAGCAGGCGTCGACGAGAAACGCCGAGAGCATCATGCCCGCCGCGGGCATGGCCGAAAGCAGGCCGATGCGCAGGCTGCTCGCCCCTGCCTCCAGCAGGCGCAGGGACACCAGCGGCAGGGTCGCGCCCAGGCTGAAACCGATGATGGACACGACGAACAACAGACCGCAGAGAAAACGCTTGTTCACAACTCACTCCACAACCGCCGGCACGCAGGCCCGAGGCCTTGCGCGCGGACGCACAGACGCTGAAATCGAAAGAAGACGGACGAGCCAGGACGGCCCGCGAAGGTCAGCCGGCGATGCGGTGTGGCGAGAAGGTGAAGGCGAACAGCACGCTGCGCCGACGCTTGAGCACAGTGTCCTGCGGCCAGGCACGGCGAAGCACCCGGGCGACGGGCAGCTTGGCGGTGAAGGGACGGACGACGGCGTTCATGTTCGGCTACAGCAAGGAAGCAAGAGAGGGGCGGCACTCTAGGCCATGGCTGCCGCGCGCGTCAATCGCAGCGCCCGCAAGGCCTGACCGGGGAACCTGGTATTTCTGTCAGGTAGATGAACATCGCCTGGCGGGAGTAGAAACTGAATTTCATCCCACCTCTGTCGAGGAACGCATCATGAATGCTCCGCACAATCCAAGGAACCCGGGTGATCTCGATCTTGATTTCGGCGACGCGGGCCTGGCGCCCTTCCCCTCGGGCTTGCACGATGGCCATTCGAGTCTGCTCAGCGACGGCCGGATTCTAAGTGCCTGCAGCGACGGGATCACTCCCGCCATCACCCTGTTCCGTCATCTGCCAAGCGGTGCGCTCGATACGTCTTTCGGCGAGCAAGGCCTGGTCAACATCGATCTGCCGCAACGGGCCAGCTTTGCGAGAGTGGAGGTTCTCTCCGACGATGGTGCCCTGGTATACGGCCCGCTCGGCAGGAGTGGCACGCACCACTCGTTCGTCTTCCGGATCCTGCCAGATGGCCAGCTCGACCGCACATTCGGCGAGTCCGGGTACTTCGTCCTGGATATGGGTCACGAGAACCATCTCATCACCGCCCTGTCGCCACTGGCCGACGGCAAGATCATGCTTCTCGCAGGTGTGGAGTGGAATACCGGGACGTACGTCTCGTATTTCGTACGCCTGGACAACGGTAACCTGGATCCTTCCTTCGGCGAGAATGGCGAGGGCTACATTCAGCTCGGCTATCTCCCGTCGCGCCATTTCGCGGTCACCCCCAACGGCAGCTACGTGTTGACGCCACAGAACAACAACACGGCCACCTTCAGCCAATACCTGGCCGATGGCACTCCGGACCGCGCCTTCGGCGTGAACGGCGCGGTCACTGTGCCGCTGCCCGCGCCGGGCAGTGCGCTCATCAATCAGGTGACGGTGCAGCCGGACGGCAAGATCCTGGCCGTCGGCCAGGCGAACGTCGGCTTCGGCACCCACACCCTGACCATTCGCCTGAATCCCGACGGCAGTCTGGACAGCACCTTCAACGGTGGCGAACCCAAGATCATGGTGTTCCAGGGGTACGAGACCACCGCTTCGAAGGTTGTCTGTCTGCCAGACGGCGCGATCGTGGTGGCCGGCAATACCACCGCTGTGCCGAACGACGTGATCCTGATGCGCATGCTTTCCAACGGCAACCTGGACATGAGCTTCGGCACCAATGGCCAGGTGATAAGCGATCTGGGCGGTGCGGATCGCTGCCAAGGCATGAACGTGCAGGATGACGGCAAGATCCTGGTCTGCGGTTTGCGTGACGGAACCTCCTCGCCGCACCGCCTGTTCCTGGCCCGCTACCTCGGCTGACACGCCGCCAGGCGCTGGCTCCCGGGTGGTTTGCGCGGCCCGGGAGTCAGCACCCACTGATATTTTTGTCAGTAGACGCCCTTCTTCCCTCGGCTTAAAAACAAGTCTCCGTTTCCCTAGGAAAGAGACCGGCCATGGCGACTGAAAACAACAATCGAGCCCCCGCCTTCCTCGACCGCGAATTCGCCCCCGAGGACTACCTGCCACTGCCACCGGCAATCCCCCTGGAGCAATCGACGCTGCTGGACGAGGGGAAGATCCTCACGGCCAGTGTCGATCCCGAGTCGGGCACGTTCATCCTCGCGCGTCACCTGAAGAGCGGTTGGCTCGACCCCGGTTTCGGCCTGTATGGCGTGCAGCGGATCGCCAGCGATATCGCCCGCAGCGTCACCAGCCTGACCCTGCGCCTGGAGGCGAATGGCCGGGTTGTGGTGCAGGGAAAGCTGAGCGACCGGGTCACGGGGCGCAGGGGAATCTATCTGCTGCGCGTGCTGCCGAGCGCGCAGGCGCAGCCTTGCCTGGGTGTCGATGCCTTTCTCATCCTGTCGCTGCTGCCCACCGCGAGCACCGTGCCCAACCCGGTCGGTGGCGTCGATGAGTGGACCTGGCTGCGCTGGCCGGCCTGACAGACTGAGAAGGTGCCCGCGGACCTGATATTTCTGCTAGTGGGCGACCTGCGGATTCGAAAGTAAAAAACAGGATCTCTTACCTCTCCACACGAGGCGTCCCCATGAACAGACAACCAGAAACCAAGGCTTCCGGGGATCTCGACCCCACGTTCGGTGACGGCGGTGTGCTCGTCCTGCCCGAGGGCTTTTCGAGTCGGGTAGCCCAGCTCAGCGACGGAAAGTTGCTGGTGACCGGCCAGCTCGACAACGATATCGCACTGCTGCGCCTGCAGGCGGACGGTACCCCCGACACCACGTTCGGCGAGGCCGGGGTGAAACGCCTCTACACTCTGCAACCGTCCGAGAGCAGCATCGAGCGAATCGCTGTTTTCCCGGACGACAGCCTGGTACTCCAGGGCAAGTCCGGCGAGTTGGACACCTACCTCCTGCGTACCCGGCCCACCGGCGAACTGGATAGCACATTCGGCAATGCCGGGCATGCCCTGCTGGCGCTGCAAGGTGGCCCGAACAGCATCACGACGGTGGCGGCGCAGCCCGATGGCAAAGTGTTGCTGATCGTTCGGGTCCACCCGACCCTGGACATCTTCGATACATGGCTCGTGCGCCTCGCCAACGGCCGGCTCGATCCATCGTTCGGCGATCAGGGATCGGGCATGACGCTGATCGGCAGGCTCCATACGATCCTCGATCTGGAAGTGCTAGCGGATGGCCGCCTGTTCATGGCCGGCAGTTTTGGCCAAGCGCTGCTGGTCCAGTGCCAGAACGACGGGCAACTGGATACGGCGTTCGGCGAACAGGGCTACGTCCTCCACACGGTCGAACAGGGCCGGGGAAGCCATATCAGCGCAATCAGCCAGCAGGTGGATGGCAAGATCGCGGCGGTGGGCACCACACACGTCCTCGATACCGGAACGCATTGCCTGACAACACGAATCCTCGCCGACGGCACGCTGGACCCCACTTTCAACCTCGGCGTCCCATGGCTCGACAACTACACCGGCGTGGGTGCCCAGAACCTCGCGGTGATCCAGCAACGAGATGGCAAGCTGGTGACCGGCGGCACGCTCCTCGGCACCAGCGAAACCAGCAAGCTGATCCTGATGCGCTTCAACCCCACCACCGACCTGGACGAAACCTTCGGCGACAAGGGCAGGGTCACCACCCAGTTAGGCGGATTCGACGTGGTCGTGCAGGTTTTCCAGCAGCACGATGACAAGATTCTCGCAGCCGGTTCCAGCCTGGGGGCGAGCCCCTTCGCGGTGATCGCTCGCTATCTGTCCTGAGCACTTACCTGGGACAGACAGCTTCAGCGGGACGCCACAAGCTCGTCCCCTCCACCCTGGACCAGCCGATTGCGCCCGCCCTGCTTCGCGCGATACAGCGCCAGGTCGGCCACTCGCAGCAAGGCACCAAGGGGCACGCCATCGTCGGACTGGTCGGGGTCGTGGCTGGCGCTGCCGATGCTCAGGGTCACCCGCTGCAGCGGGCTGGCAACATGGGTCAGGTGGGCGGCGAAGACCTGATGGCACAGGTAGCGCGCCACGCTGCGGGCCCCCTGGGCATCGGTGTCGGGGAGGATCACCGCGAACTCCTCGCCGCCGTAGCGACAGACCTGGTCGCCCGGGCGCTGCAGGGACTGGCTCAAGAGCAGGGCGATGCGCCGCAGGCATTCGTCGCCGGCCTGATGCCCGTAGTGGTCGTTGAACACCTTGAAGTAGTCCACATCCACCATCAGCAACGACAGCGGCCGCCCCTCGCGGCGGGCGCGGGCCTTCTCCTGCAGCAGCGCCTCGTCGAAGCGCCGGCGATTGGGCAGACCGGTGAGGAAGTCCTCGCTGGCCAGGGCCTGCAGGCGCGCATTGGCCTCGGCCAGTCGCGCGTTGCTTTCGGCCAGGGCCTGGCGCATCAGCCGCTGCTCGGTGATGTCGCTGAAGGCCAGGGTCAGGCCGAGGATCTGATTGTCGAGATCGCGTACCGCGCTGGTCTGCAGCAGATAGGTGCGCTCACGCCAGTCCAGTTCGCGATCGGCAAGGCTGCCGCCCTGCTCCAGTTCGGCAAGGCAGTAGGCCAGGTCAAGTTGCTCGACCGGCAGCAGGGCCGCCAGCGGCCGCCCCACCAACTGTGTGGCATCGCCGCCTAGCAGTTGGCCGAGGGCATGGTTGACGTTGACCAGCACGCCCTGCCGGTCCACCAGCCCGAGCGCCACCGAAGCGGCGGCGTACAAGGCTTCGAGCTGCACCTCGCGGCGATCCAGCGGGCCGATGGCCGGCGTCACGTCGCGGTCGATGCCGCGGTAGCCGGTGAACATGCCCTGGGCGTCGAACACCGGTACGCCGCTGGTCTCCAGGACCACCAGGCGACCGTCGGAACGCAGGTTGCGGTTGATCAGCCCGGCGAAGGGCCGCTGCTCGGCGACGATCCCGGCGAAGATCGCCCCGACCCGCGCCGCCTCTTCCGCCGGCATGAAATCGAAGGGCGTCTTGCCCAGCACGTCGGCGGGGGCATAGCCGAGCATCTGCCGACTGTGCTCGGAACAGAAGGTGTAGCGGCCCTGGCTATCGACTTCCCAGAGCCAGTCGGAGTTGTGCGCGATGATCTCGCGCAGGCGCAGGACTTCCTGGCCTTCAGGCAGCGACTCGGGGTCGGAGGCGTTGGGCATGGGCAGCGACTTCGGCGGACAACCAGATGATTGCAAAGCGCCACGTTACTGGATCGGAGCCCTCACGGGCAAATCCGGCGCAATCTGGCGGATCTGCCGTGATGGAGGTGCTGCGCGGGTGGTTTCCGGCTAAGCGGTTGAAACCCCGTAAAATTTTTTGAAAAAGAGTGTTGACAGACATCCGTTTCGAGCGAATAATGCGCGCCACTTGGCTACATAGCTCAGTTGGTTAGAGCATAGCATTCATAATGCTGGGGTCCGGGGTTCAAGTCCCTGTGTAGCCACCATACCCCGCCCTGAAGTTGCAGTCTGACTTCAAGGCAAACGAAAAAGCCCGCCTCGCGCGGGCTTTTTTGCGTCTGGGGCGTTCGTGGCCAGGCCACTTGAGTTCGGTCCCGATGTCGACACGACGTTCGACGCAAGGTTCGACATCAACGCCCGTGACTTCCTGGATCTTGCCGACCCGCTCGGCTGCTGAACCGTGGCGGCCACACGGCCGCCACCTCGCTATCACTCCCGCCTGAGCGAAGACGCCACCAGCAAGTCCCGCGTATAGGGATGCCGTGGCGCGTCGAACAGTTGCTCGGTACTTCCCGTCTCCACGACCACGCCGTCCTTGATCACGATCACGTCATGCGCCAGGGCGCGCACCACGGCCAGGTCGTGACTGATGAACAGGTAGGTCAGATCGTGCTCTTCCTGCAAGCGCCGCAGCAGACTGACCACTTGCTTTTGCACGGTGCGGTCGAGGGCTGAGGTGGGCTCGTCGAGCAGGATCAGTTCGGGCTTGATCACCAGTGCCCGGGCGATGGCGATGCGCTGGCGCTGACCACCGGAAAACTCATGAGGGAAGCGGTGTCGGCTATCCGGATCGAGGCCCACTTCCTTCAGGACGGCGATCACCTCGGCTTCCCGTTGCGCCGCATTCAGGTCGGAGTGCACGCGCAGGCCTTCCTCGATGATGTGCTGCACGCTCATGCGCGGACTGAGGCTGCCGAACGGGTCCTGGAACACCACCTGCAGTCGTCGCCGCCACGGGCGCAACGCCTTGCGCTTGAGCTGGTCGAGGGCCTGCCCGTGAAAGCGGATGCTGCCCTGGGCATCGATCAGGCGCAGGATCGCCTGGCCCAGGGTCGACTTGCCCGAACCGGACTCGCCGACAATCCCCAGGGTCTTGCCGCGCTGCAGGCGCAGGTCGATACCGTCCACGGCCTTGATCGGCGGTTTGCGCCGCAGCAGGTGGCCCTGGGCAAACCAGACCCGCAGGTCGTCGACCTCCAGCAGGTTGTCGGCCGCAGCACGGCTGACCGCCCGCCCCTCCGGCTCGGCCTCCAGCAACTGCCGGCTGTAGGCATGCTGCGGCGCGGCGAACAGCGCCTCGCAACGGGCCTGTTCGACAATCTCGCCCGCGCGCATCACCGCCACGCGCTGGGCGATGCTGCGCACCACGTTGAGGTCGTGGCTGATCAGCAACAGCGCCATGCCCAGACGTTGCTGCAGGTCTTTGAGCAACGCCAGGATGCGCCGTTGCACGGTGACATCCAGCGCCGTGGTCGGCTCATCGGCGATCAGCAACACCGGCTCGCACGCCAGCGCCATGGCGATCATCACCCGCTGCCGCTGCCCACCGGACAGCTGGTGCGGATAGGCATTCAGACGCCGGCGCGGTTGCTGGATGCCTACCAGTTCCAGCAACTCCAGCACCCGTTCGCGCGCCGCCGTGGCGTCGAGGCCCTTGTGCAGCGCCAGCGTCTCGGCCACTTGCCGCTCCACGGTGTACAGCGGGTTCAGCGAGGTCATCGGCTCCTGGAAGATCATCGCGATACGGTCGCCGCGAATCTGGCGCAGACGTTCCGGGCGGGCACCCAGCAACTCTTCTCCCTGATAACGGATGCTGCCCCGGGTCCGGGTGATGTGCGGCGGCAGCAATTGCAGGATCGAATGGGCCGTCACCGATTTACCCGAGCCGGATTCGCCCACCAAGGCCAGGCACTCGCCGGCCTGAATATCCAGGTCGATCCCGCGCACGGCTTCATGCCCGTCGAAGGCCACCTGCAGATTTCGGATGCTAATCAGTACTTCACTCACAAACAGACTCGCTTATCAGGATCGTGGGTCGAAGGCGTCGCGGCAGGCTTCGCCGATGAACACCAACAGGGACAGGATCAGCGCCAACGCGAAAAATGCAGTCAGCGCCAGCCAGGGGGCTTGCAGGTTGTTCTTGCCCTGGCCGATCAACTCGCCCAGGGACGCGGTACCGGTGGGCATGCCGAAGCCGAGAAAATCCAGGGCCGCCAGGGTCGATATCGACCCGGTGAGGATGAACGGCAGGTAGGTCAGGGTCGCCGTGAGCGCGTTCGGCAGGATGTGCCGCAGCATCACCTGGCAGTCGCCCACCCCCAGCGCGCGGGCGGCCTTCACGTACTCCAGACTGCGCCCGCGGAGGAACTCCGCGCGCACCACATCCACCAGGGTCAGCCAGGAAAACAGCGCCATGATCCCCAGCAGCCACCAGAAGCCCGGCTCGACGAACCCGGAGAGGATGATCAGCAGATACAGCACCGGCAGCCCGGACCAGATCTCGATCAGGCGCTGCCCCAGCAGATCGACCCAGCCGGCGTAATAGCCCTGCAACGCGCCGGCAGCCACGCCGATCAGCGTGCTCACCACGGTCAACGCCAGGGCGAACAGCAACGATACGCGCGCACCGAAAATCACCCGCGCCAGCACATCCCGCGCCTGGTCATCGGTGCCCAGCCAGTTCTGTGCGGAGGGTGGTGTGGGCGACGGTGCGCCGAGCTCATAGTTGACCGTGTCATGACTGAACGGCACGGGGGGGAACAGCAGCCAGCCGCCCTGCCCTTCGATCAATTCACGCACGTAGCGGTCGCGGTAATCCGGCTGGAACGGCAGCGTGCCGCCGAAGTCCTGCTCGGTGTAGCGCTTGAACGCGGGGAAATGCAGCGAGCCCTGGTACGACACCAGCAGCGGCTTGTCATTGGCCAGCAACTCCCCGCCCAGGCACAGCGCAAACAGCGTGAGGAAGATCCATAGCGACCACCAGCCGCGGCGATTGCGGGTGAAGTGCAGCCAGCGGCGGCGTGTCATCGGTGAGAAAACCGGCATCAGTGAGTCCTCGCGGCAAAGTCCAGGCGGGGGTCGAGCAGGCGGTAGCACAGGTCGCCCAGCAAGCGGATCAGCAACCCGACCAGGGTGAAGATGAACAGCGTGCCGAACACCACCGGATAGTCCCGCGCCACCGCCGCCTCATAGCTCAGGCGCCCCAGCCCATCGAGGGAAAAGATCACCTCGATCAGCAACGAACCGCCGAACAGCATGGTCGTCAGCGCCTGGGGCAGACCGACCACGATCAGCAACATCGCATTGCGCAGCACATGCCGGTACAGCACCTGGCTTTCGCTGAAGCCCTTGGCCCGGGCCGTCACCACGTACTGGCGGCTGATCTCATCCAGGAAGCTGTTCTTGGTGAGGATGGTCAGGGTGGCGAACCCGCCGATCACCAGGGCCAGCACCGGCAGCACCAGATGCCAGAAGTAGTCCGCCAGCTTGCCCGCCCACGACAGCGTGGCGAAGTCTTCCGAGACCAGCCCGCGCACCGGGAACCAGTCCAGCAAGGTGCCGCCACCGAACACCACGATCAGCAGCAGGGCGAACAGAAACGCCGGCATGGCATGGCCGACGATGATCGCCGCGCTGCTCCACACATCGAAACGGCTGCCGTGGTGCAGCGCCTTGCGAATGCCCAGCGGGATCGACACCAGGTAGCTGATCAGCGTGGCCCAGATGCCCAGGGACAAGGTCACCGGCAGCTTTTCCAGGATCAGGTCGGTGACTTTGGCGCCGCGAAAGAAGCTGTCGCCGAAATCCAGCCGTGCGTAGCTGACGAGCATCAGCCACAAGCGTTCGCCCATGGGTTTGTCAAAGCCGTACTGGCGCTCGATGTCCGCCACCAGCGCCGGGTCCAGGCCACGGGTCGCGCGCGACCCGCTGCCGATGCTTTCCACATGACCACCCGCCAGCGCCCCCTGGCCGCCAATGCCCTGCAAGCGCGCGATGGCCTGCTCCACCGGTCCGCCGGGGGCGGCCTGCACGATAAAGAAGTTCACCAGCAGGATGCACAGCAAGGTCGGCACGATCAGCAGCAAACGGCGCGCGCTATAGGCCAGCATGTTGGCGCTCCCCACTGTGTTGACGCATCTGCGCGGTGGTCAGCGCAGTCGGGCTGGCTTCCCACCAGGTATCGATGCCGACATCGTTCAGCGGCGCGGTGTGCGGGCGGCCGAAGCGGTTCCACCACACCGATGAAGTACCCGGCGGGTAGTAGTTGGGAATCCAGTAGAAGCCCCACTGCAACACGCGATCGAGCGCATGGGCGTAGCGCAGCATGGTTGGCCGGTCATTGGCGCGCAGCAGGCCATCGACCAGGGCATCGACCGCCGGATTGCGCAGTGCCATGTAGTTGGTGGAGCCCGGATCATCGGCACTTTCCGAACCGAAGTAGTTGCTCAGCTCGCGACCCGGCGAAGGGTTGAGCGGATAGGCGTGGACGATCATGTCGTAGTCCCGCGCACGGATGCGATTGGCGTACTGCGCCGGGTCGATCATGCGGATATGAAAGCCGATGCCGATCTGCGCCAGGTTGCGCTTGTAGGGCAACAACAGGCGCTCGAAACCTTTCTGGTTGCTGAGAAAGGTGAATTGCAACGGCTCGCCCCGGGCGTTCACCAACTGGTCGCCCCTGGGCGTCCAGCCGGCCGCTTCCAACAGCTTCAACGCCCGCGCCTGTTGCGCGCGAATGCGTCCGCTGCCATCGGTCCGGGGCGGTTGGTACACGCGGTCGAACACTTCATCGGGGATCTGCCCACGCCAGGGTTCGAGGAGCTTCAGTTCCTCGCTGTCCGGCAGTTGGCTGGCCGCCAGTTCGCTGCGGGAAAAGAAGCTGCGCTGGCGGAGGTACATGCCGTGCATCATCTGCCGATTGCTCCAGTCGAAATCCCACAGCAGGCTCAACGCCTCGCGCACACGGCGGTCCTGGAACTGCGGTTTCTGCAGGTTGAAGATGAAACCCTGGGTGTCCTGCAGCGCCGCGGGGGCCAGGTGTTCGCGCTGCAGACGGCCGTCGCGCAAGGCATCGCCGTCGTAACCCACGGTGTAGCCGGTCGCCGAAAACTCGCGATTGAAGTCATAGCCCTGGGCACGCAGGATCTGCCGCGCCACGGTGGTATCGGCAAAGAACTCCAGGCGCAGGGTGTCGAAGTTGTACAGCCCCTGATTGACCGGCAGGTCGTTGCCCCACCAGTCCTTGACCCGCTCGAAGGTCACGCTGCGGCCGTTGTCCACCGCACTGACGCGATACGGACCGCTGCCCAGCGGCGCTTCAAAGCCGCCACCGTTGGCGAAATTGCGCGTCTGCCACCAATGCCGCGGCAGTACCGGCAGTGACGCGATGTCCAGCGGCAGGGTGCGGTCGGCGCTGCTCTTGAAGGTGAAGCGCACCCGGCCTGGCGACTCCAGCAGCACCTGATCGACATCGGCGAAGCGCTGGCGGTACATCAGGCGACCTTCGCTGCGCAGCAGGTTGAAGGTGTAGACCACATCCTGCGCGGTGATCGGTGTGCCGTCGGCGAAACGCGCCTTGGGGTTGAGGTAGAAGCGAATCCACGAGCGGTCATCCGCCAGCTCCATGCTTTGCGCGACCAGCCCGTACACGGTGTAGGGCTCATCCTGTGAGCGATAGGCCAACGGGCTGTAGAGCCAGCCCTGGACCTGGACGACGCCGAGGCCCTTGTCGACATACGGAATCAGGTGATCGAACGTCCCGTCCTCCATCGACGAACGCCGGAAGCTGCCGCCCTTGGGTGCCTGCGGGTTGACGTAATTCAGATGCTTGAAACCCGCCGGGTATCTGGGCGCCTCACCGTACACCGTCAAGGCATGCACCGGCCGGGCCTGCGACGACGAGGCCCACAGGCCCAGCAACAGCACCCATAGCATTGGACGAAACACAATCACGGACGCAGCTCCTCGCCAGGACGGTCGACACCCGCGTGGGCATCGACCGCGACCCGATCAAAAGTTGTAGGAAACCCGGCTGTACAAGGTGCGGCCGAAGGGGTCGGAGTAGCGCGGGTCGTAACCGCTCTGGAAGGTCGAGGTCTGGTTGCTGAACGGCGGTTCCTTGTCGAACAGGTTCTGCACGCCGACGGTGATCTGCGCGGTATCACGCCAGGTGTAGGTGCCGGACAGGTCCCACACGCTCCAGGCGCCGACCTTGTCGTGGTACACGCGGTTGTAGTCGTTGTAGCCGCTGGTGTAGCGGTTGGTCAGGCTGGCGCCGAACGGGCCCTTGTTCCAGGTGCCGCTCCAGCTGTGACGCCAGCGGGTCACCGCGCCGGCCGAGGCGAACTCACCGCCGCGATAGTCACCGGCCTTGTCGATGAAGTCGCCCTTGAGCTGCTGCTGGTACTCGTAGCGGTCGACATAGGTGCCTTGCAGGTTGGTGCCGAACTGGCCCAGCCGGGACTCGGGGAAGCGGTAGTCGAAGCTGACGTCGACGCCATTGGTCTTGACCTTGCCGAGGTTGGCGAGGCCGGTGACGATGTGATCGATCGAACCGTCGGCCTTGCGCACGATGCGCTCGGGGTACAGGTTCGGCTGCTCGAACACCGCCGACTCGGGGAACTCGGCGATCTGGTTGGCGATCTTGATCCACCAGAAATCCAGGCCCAGGGACAGGTTGTTGACCGGCTGGTAGACAAAGCCCAGCGTCACGTTGCGCGCGGTCTCGGGCTTGAGGTTCGGGTTGCCACCATTGCGGCTGAAGAACTGTTGCGCGCAATCGCGGTTGGCCAGGCCGCCATTGCTCGGCGCACCGCCGGCGCACAGCCGCGGATCGTTGTAGTTGGCCACGGTGAAGGTGGTCGCGGTGGGGTTGTACAGCTCGTACAAGGAGGGCGCGCGGAAGCCTTCGCTGTAGGCGCCGCGCATCACCAGCTCGCGAAATGGCTGGAAGCGGAACGAGTATTTCGGGTTGGTGGTGCTGCCGAAGTCGCTGTACTTGTCGTGCCGCACCGCGGCCGACAGTTCCAGGCTGTCGAGCACCGGCACGTTGACCTCGGCGTACTGCGCCGACACCGAGCGGTCGCCGGCTACGCTGGCGGCCGGGTCGACACCCAGACTCTGCACGTTGGCGGCGAAGTCTTCGAAGTCCTGATGGAAGTTTTCCTTGCGGTACTCGCCGCCCAGGGCCAGCGCCGACGGGCCCGCGCCGAACCAGTCGCCGATGTCGCGGCTGACCCGTCCGTCGACGCTTTTGACCCGGCCCACACCGGTGGCGTAGTCGCCCGTCACCGCATTGGCCGCCAGCAACGCGGCACCCGCCGGCGACTGTGGGCCGAACGGGTTGATGATGCCGTTGTTGATGCCCGCGGTGACGGCACGATCGTCGACATAGCCGCTCTTGATCGCGTTGGTGACCTTGTTCTGGTTGTAGGCGGCGCCGAGGTTGTAATCCCAGCCGGCCAGCGTGCCTTCGAACGTCAGCAACAGGCGCTGGCCGACGTTGTCGTCTTCATGGCGACGCGGACCCGCGTCGTTTTCACGCCAGTTCACGTTCACCGGTCGAGTGGGGTCGAGGGCAAACGTCGTCGGGCCGGGGGTAATGCCGTTGCCAGGGTAGTACGGCGTACCGGGTTGCACCTGCAGCCCTTGCAGGGGGCTGGGTCCGAGTTGGGTGCGGTTCTGGTTGCGGGCCCAGAAATATTCGAGGCTGACGCTGTGGTCGTCGGCCAGTTGGCCGGTCGCCTTGCCGAAGAACGAGGTCTTTTCCGTCTCGGGTACCAGGTCCAGATAGTTCCACAGTGACTGCCGGCAAATGCCACTGCGCGGGATCAGATCTGGCCCATTGCAACCGGACGCCGCCAACGGGTTGCTGGCATTCGAACCCTGGCTGTAGTTGGCCGGCGAAGCGATCCCCGAGGAATAATCCAGCCCCTTGCCTGGCTGATAGTTGTAGGTGTAGTCGCGATCGCGGGCCTTGAGGCTCTGCTGTTTGTCATGGCTGACCACGCCGAAGACGTTGAAGCGATCGGTCTCCAGGTCACCGAATCCCCAACTGCCGCTGAAGTTGCTGGTGTCGCCACCGCCTGCACGGGTCGGTGAACTGCCGCCTGCCGTGAGCTGGCCTTCGGTCACGCTCTTCTTGGTGATGAAGTTGATCACGCCACCGATGGCATCCGTGCCGTACAGCGCCGAGGCACCATCACGCAGGACTTCGACGCGGTCGATGGCCGCGAAGGGGATGGTATTGAGGTCGACCCCAGAGCCGTTGATCGTGTTGGTTGCGTTGTTGCTCAGCCGGCGGCCATTGAGCAGCACCAGGGTCTTGTTCGGGCCGATACCGCGCAGGTCCGCATAGGACGCCCCGCCACTGCTGGAGCCGATCGAACGGCCGGCGCCGACCGAGGACTGGTTGGAGGCGATACGGTTGATCAATTGCTCGGTGCTGGTCACGCCCTGCTTCTTCAGTTCTTCGGTACGCAGAACGGTCACCGGCACTGCCGTCTCCGCATCGACGCGGCGGATGGCACTGCCGGTGACTTCGACCCGCTGCAACTGCGGGATCAGCGAGGGGGTTTCGACAGCCCCCTGCGTGGCCTGGGTGGCGGGTTGCAGCGGCGCGCCATTCACCACGATCCCGTTGGCACCTTCGCTGCCGTGCAGGTCCGTGCCCTGCAGGGCGATCCGCAACGCTTCGTCGGCGCTCAAGTCGCCTTTGATCGCAGGCGCATGCAAACCCTCGACCAATGACTGGTCGAACGAAATGCGCTTGCCGCTTTGCCGGGAAATGCTCAGCAGGGTCTGGTCGAGGGAGCCGGCGGGAATATCCAGCGGGCTGGCCGCAACCGTGCCGGCGACAACGGCCGCGGCAAGCGTGAGTAAAAATCGGGTGGGGCTGGCATTCATCATGGCGTCGAGGACTCCCGGTCCTTTTGTCTGGGTATGCCGGGTTGTGCGTCGATGGTTGATTTTTTATAGAGCGGCACTTAGACCGATCACGCATGTCCTTATGCGTTGTCGAACGGTCGCGGGCGTGGTGTGACGGGGGTTATCAGTGGGCGAAGGCTCGCCTGCTCCAAGGTTGTGCAACAACCACGGGATTTTTATAGAGCGCCGTGCAGGGAGTTGTCAGCGCAGGTCGATGCCGACCCAATACGCACTGTGATAGTCGATCCGCACCGGCAAGGATTCGGCGAGCAGTTGCAGGGCGCTGCCGGTGTCGTCCAGCGGGAAAACGCCACTCAAACGCAGACGCGCCGCCTCCGGACTGACGCGAATGATGCCGCGCCGGTAGTCACGCAGTACCTCGACCACCTCCCCCAGGGGCCGGTCGCGCACTTCCAGCAGCGCTTGGGTCCAGGCGGCCTCATGGCCCGTCGCAGCCTGCAGCGACAGCACGCCCTGGGCATTGAACGTAGCCTGCTGACCGGCCTGGATGACGTGCCTGGTGCCGTCGCGGGTGGTGATCTCCACCTGGGAATGGAGCATGGTGATCTGCGTCCGATCCGGCTGCTGCTGCACCAGGAAACGCGTGCCCAACGCGCGCATGCGGCCGTCAGCGGTTTCGACGATGAACGGCCGGACGCTGTCCTTGGCCACATCCACCAGCAATTGCCCATCGAGCAATTTCAACAGCCGCTGCTGACGATCGAAAAACGGCACCACCCGGCTGCGCGCCGCCAGCGACAAGGCGCTGCCGTCATCCAGCGTCACGCTCAAACGCTCACCGGTCCCGGTCGCCAGCATACCCGCCGGCGTCCAGGCATCCGACAACCGCGTGGCCAGCCCCACCAGCGACGCAAAGCCGGCCAGCGCCAGGCTATTGCGTAAAAAGTGCCGCCGCCCCGACGGCGCATTCAAGGTGTGCAGCAAACTGTCCCTGGGCATGCGCCGCAAGTCCTCGTTGCCCAGCACTGCCAGGCCCGCGCCCATGCGTTGGAAAATCTCCTCTCGCCGTGGGTCCGACTCGCGCCAGCGCCGAAACGCCACCTGCTCCTGCGCACTGGCGCGCCCCGACTGCAACAACGCCATCCACTGCGCCGCCTCGTCGATCATCACCTCATCCGGCGCCCCGCGGCTCATGGTTGCACCATCGCCAGATAACAGCGCTTGAAGGCATCCGCCATGTACTGCTGTACCCGACTCACCGAGACCTGCAGGCGCTCGCCGATCTGCGCATAGGTCAACCCGTCCAGTTGGTGATACAGGAACGCCGCCTTGGCCTTGGCCGACAGCCCGTTGAGCAAGCGATCGACCTCCAGCAGCGTTTCGATCAGCACCAGGCGCTCCTCCGGCGACGGATGCACCAACTGTGGCGCCTGGCTCAACGTCTCCCTGTACGCCCGCTCCAGATCCTGTCGACGCCACCCCTCATACATCAACCGCCGCGCAATGGTCGTCAGCAACGCCCGCGGTTCACGAATCGCCGACGGGTCCGGCAACGCCAATACGCGCAAGAACGTTTCCGACGCAATGTCCTGGGCTCCCTGGGGGCAATTCATTGCGCGGTTCACCCGCGCGCACAACCAGCTGTAATCGCTCTTGAACATCTGCCCGATCAGACCGAAGTGCTGGTTCTGACTCACACTCATTGCGTGCTCCATGCGAAAAACGGCCATTCAGCCTTGCCGTTGAGAAAGGATGGAAATTCACCACTGGAGGACGGACTCTGCATGAAGGGCAGGTAGAAGAGGAAAGAATAAAAAATTGCAAAGGCCTAAATATTTTGCATATCAGGCGATACAAAAAGATCGGCAGCAGATCGACCGGGAGCAGGCGGTATCTGCACCTCTCGGGAGGCTTGGCGGGAAATTGCATCGAAGCTGCCAGGTGCTGACCCTCGCCGCTGCCCGCGTTGAAACACAGAACGGGACGCACCGCGTCCCGTTCTTCCGCATCACCGCATCACTCAGACCAGCGCGGCATCCCCCCGCAGTTCCCGCGCCGCGGCCACCATGTTCACCAGGGCCGCCTCGGTCTCCGGCCAGGCGCGGGTCTTCAGGCCGCAGTCCGGGTTGACCCACAGGCGCGCGGCGGGAATCCGCTTCGCTGCCTTGCGCAGCAGCTGGACCATCTCGTCCTTGTCCGGTACCCGTGGCGAATGGATGTCGTACACGCCCGGGCCGATCTCGTTCGGGTAGTCGAACTTCTCGAACGCCTCCAGCAACTCCATGTCCGAGCGCGAGGTCTCGATGGTGATGACGTCGGCGTCCATGGCCGCGATCGAGTCGATCACGTCGTTGAACTCGCTGTAGCACATGTGGGTGTGGATCTGGGTTTCGTCACGCACGCCACTGGCGCACAGGCGGAAGGCTTCGGTCGCCCAGTCCAGGTAATGCGTCCAGGCACCGCGGCGCAGCGGCAGGCCTTCGCGGAACGCGGCTTCGTCGATCTGCACGATCCTGATCCCGGCGGCTTCCAGGTCGAGCACTTCGTCGCGAATCGCCAGGGCCAGCTGCCGCGCCTGCACTTCGCGGCTCACGTCTTCACGCGGGAACGACCACATCAGCAGGGTCACCGGGCCGGTCAGCATGCCTTTCATGACCTTGTCGGTGAGGCCCTGGGCGTAGCGGATCCACTCCACGGTCATGGCCTTGGGACGGCTCAGGTCGCCAACGATCACCGCCGGCTTGACGCAGCGCGAGCCGTAGCTCTGCACCCAGCCGAAGCGGGTGAAGACGTAGCCGTCCAGCTGCTCGGCGAAGTACTCGACCATGTCGTTGCGCTCGGCTTCACCATGCACCAGCACGTCCAGGCCCAGATGTTCCTGGATCTGCACGGCGTGGCGGATCTCGCTGCGCATGGCGTCGACATAGTCGGCCTCGGCCAGCGTGCCCTGCTTGAACGCCTGGCGCGCCAGGCGAATCGCCGAGGTCTGCGGGAACGAACCGATGGTGGTGGTGGGGAACGCGGGCAGGTCGAGACCGGCACGCTGCCTGACGATGCGCTGCGCGAACGGCGAGCGACGCTGGCTGTGCGCCGGCTCGATCGCCGCCAGGCGCGCCTGCACCGCCGGCTTGTGGATACGCGGCGAAGCGGCGCGGCTGGCCTGCACGGCACGGCTGTGCGCCACGGCGGCAAGCACGTCGGCGGCTTCCGGCTGGTTGACGGCCTTGGTCAGCAGGGCGACTTCCGCGCATTTCTGCACGGCGAAGGCCAGCCAGCTCTTCAGCTCGGCATCCAGCGCGTCTTCACGCCCCAGGTCGACCGGGCTGTGCAGCAGCGAGCAGGACGGCGCGACCCACAGGCGATCGCCGAGGCGTTCGGCGGCGTGGCGCAGGACGTCGAGCGCCTTCTCCAGGTCGCAGCGCCAGACGTTGCGGCCATTGACCACGCCGAGGGACAACACCTTGTAGGCCGGCAGACGGTCGAGAATGGTCGGGTACTGCTCGGGGGCACGCACCAGGTCGATGTGCAGGCCATCCACCGGCAGGTTGGCGGCCAGGCCGAGGTTGTCCTCCAGACCGCCGAAGTAGGTGGCGACCAGCTTCTTCAGCGGCGCGCGCTGGAGGATGTTGTAGACGCGCTCGTAGGCGTTCTTCCAGTCCTGGGGCAGGTCGAGGGCCAGGATCGGTTCGTCGATCTGCACCCATTCCACGCCCTGGGCGGCCAGGCGGTTGAAGATCTGGTCGTACAGCGGCAGCAGGCGATCGACCAGGTCCAGCTTGTCGAACTGCGCGCCCTTGACCTTGCCCAGCCACAGGTAGGTCAGCGGACCGATCAGCACCGGCTTGACCGCATGGCCCAGGGCCCGGGCTTCGTCCACTTCCTCGAACAGTTGCTCCCAGCTCAGGGCGAACTGCTGGTCGGCGCTGAATTCCGGGACCAGGTAGTGGTAGTTGGTGTCGAACCACTTGGTCATTTCCTGGGCATGGGCACCGCCGCAGCAACTGTCGGAGACGCCTCGCGCCATGCCGAACAGGGTCTGCAGGGTCGGCCTGGCACCGTGGGCACGGAAGCGCTCGGGGATCACGCCGAAGGTCAGCGAGTGGGTCAGGACCTGGTCGTACCAGGCGAAGTCGCCGACCGGCAGCAGCTCGATGCCGGCGTCCTTCTGCAACTGCCAGTGAGCGGCGCGCAGGTCGCGGCCCACCGCGCGCAGGCCGGCTTCGTCCAGCTCGCCTTTCCAGAAGGCTTCCTGGGCTTTCTTCAGTTCACGGTCGCGTCCGATGCGCGGAAAACCCAGGTTGTGTGCCAAGGCCATGTGCAGTTCCCTCGGTGGAAAAATGAATGAAGGAATTGTCCGGGCCGGGGTTTAATGAGACAAACTCATTTTCCTAACGATGATCTAGAGATTCACTCATGATGCAAACGCGGTTCATGTCTCTTTCAAACCATTCTCCTGCGCTTTTGGACATGGGACGGGCAGAGGCCTGTCGGAAAATCGGCCAATCGATGAACTGAGCCGATGGCGCCCCCCATGAATCCGTTGAAACAGGCCTTGCGTGAACAGCAGTTCGTCTGCGTCATGGAGTTCGTGCCCAAGCCGCAGCGCCTGGCGGCGTTCGAGACGCTGATGCAACGCGGCCACCTGTGCGGCTGGCCGCTGCTCGCCGGGATCGCCGATCGGGTCGGCGGCAACCTCGACCTGTCGCCACTGGACGCGTACACCGCGCTCTCCTCTCCCGTGCCAGTGATGCCGCACTTTTCCGGCAAGGACCGCGAGCGCCAGGACCTGCTGGCGCAACTGCAGCGCATGGACGCCCTCGGTCTCGAACAGTTGCTGCTGCTCACCGGCGACCGCCTGCATGGCCATGAACCGGGGCAGCGCCCGGTGCGCTACCTGGAGTCGGTGGCGGCCCTCGGCATCGTTCGCCAGGCGCGTCCGCACTGGCTGCTGGGCGCCGCGCTGAATCCGTTCAAGTACCGCGAGGAGGAAGGCGGCGCGCAGTATTTCAAGGCGCAGAAGAAGCTCGCCGCCGGGGCCGATTTTCTCATCCTGCAACTGGGCTTCGACATGGCCAAGTACCGCGAGGCCATGGACTGGATGCGGCACCAGCCGACGCCGCGACCGATGCTGGCGTGCATCATGGGCCTGACCCATGGTCGGGCGAAGATGCTCGAACATGTCGCCGGGGTCACCGTGTCACCGTCGATACGCGTGCTGCTGGCGGCCGAGGAAGCCGTGTCGAAGGCCCATGCCCAGGCCCGCGCCACACGCCGCCTGGCCTTGCAGATCATCGGCCTGCGCCTGATGGGCTATGCCGGGATCAATCTGTCCGGGGTACACGAACAGGAGCAGTTGCTGGCACTGGAACAGGCGCTGGACGAGTGCCACGGCACGATCCGCAGCGAGCAGGAATGGGCCAGCGCCTGGGCCGAGAGCTGGCGGATGCCCGACGTGCCGGCGGTGAGCTTCCATCCACCGGAGGCGGACTGGAAAGCGGGCGAGTCGCAGGTCGAAGCCAGCACGCGGGAGAAGCTGCGCTACCACCTGCTGTCCGCCTTTCACGCGCAGTTGTTCAGCCGTACCACCCTGCTGAGCCGCGCCTTCGGTTGGGCGGTGCGGCGCCCGCTGTGGTCGTCCCCCACCGGTGCGCGCTGGCTGCACCGGCTGGAGCGCGGGGCGAAACGGCCGCTGGTGGGCTGCGATACCTGCGGCAGTTGCCGGCTGGAAGACACCCTGTACGTCTGTCCCGAGACCTGCCCCAAGGGCCTGGCCAACGGGCCCTGCGGCGGCACGCGGCTGAACCGCTGCGAGTTCGGCGACCGCGAATGCATCCACAGCTTCAAGTACCGCACCGCGAAATCCGTGGGCCAGACCACGGTGCTGACGGAGCGCCTGATTCCCTGCGTGGAGGTCGGCGGACGACACCGCAGTTCGTGGCCGCGCTGGTTCCCTGAACGGGAATAGCGCGCGCCGCTCCACCCGCCAGCCCCCCGAAGTCCACTCCGCCATGGGGGAGGTGCCTGCGCGCCAATCCCATAAGCTGGCCCTGCTTCCCGGTACAAGCACCTCCCCTGCTCCCGGCCGGTGATCACCCAACATCCACGTCCACGAACCAGGGCCGCCCAGCCCTGGCGACCCTGTGCATCGGCGGCGGGCAAGGCCACGCCACCATCCTCGAACGCGTCTGAGCGGGGCCGGGGCGGCGTCAGCCAACCCACGACGCGGCCTCGCCGCTCCGGCCCCGTCGGCGCGTACTGCCCGGAGGCAAGATCATGAATACCGCCACGCGCCTGGCCGCCTTGCCGCTACCCGCTGCCGCCGGCTCGCGCTTCGAGCGCAACCGCCCGCGGGCGCTGGAACTGTTCGCCGAGCGCGGCTTCGCCCAGGTCAGCCTGCGCGAGCTGGCGCGCCACCTGGAACTGACCGCCGGCTCGATCTACAACCACTGCGCGAGCAAGGAAGAGCTGCTGCTGGAGTTCATCGAGGAACACTACATGGCCTTGCTCGGACTGTTCGGCCGCCGCCCGCGCCAGGCATCCCCCGCCGCCACCCTCGACGACATCGCTCGCGAGCTGCTCGCCCTGTACGCGAGCCAGCCGGCGTACTTCCATCTGGCGCTGCGCGACGCCGTCTTCCTCGGCGCCGAACAGCGCCAGCAGGTCACCCAACTGCGCCAACGCCTGGGCCAGAAGCTCGACGCCCTGCTGCTCGCCGCCGGCTTCGCCAACCCCGGCCGTCACGGTGTGCCGGCACTCGAACTGTTCGAGCACCTGCCGCTGTGGCTGGCCAGCCTGGACATCAGCGAGAGCCAGCGCCACGCCGCGCTGCTGCGCGCGCTCACAGCCCCCCTACACCCCCGTCAGGAGATCGGACCATGACTGTCTACCAAGCGCCCATCCGCGATATCCACTACCTGCTCGAAGACGTCTTCGCCGCCGAGTCGGCCTGGGCAGCCTTGCCTGGCCTGGAGAGCCAGCCCGACGCCGGCATGGCCCGGGCCATTCTCGAAGAGGCCGGCAAGCTGGCCAGCCAGGTCCTGGCGCCGCTCAACCGCAGCGGCGACGAGCAGGGCGCCCAGTGGAGCGAAGGCACCGTCAGCACCCCCAGCGGTTTCCGCGAGGCCTATGCCACCTACATCGAGGGAGGCTGGGTCGGCCTGTCCGGCAACCCGCGGCACGGCGGCATGGGCATGCCCAAGATGCTCGCCGTGCATGTCGAGGAAATGCTCTACGCGGCCAACGCCAGCTTCACCCTGTATTCCGTGCTGAGCAGCGGCGCCTGCCTGGCCATCGACACGCACGCCAGCGAGACGCTCAAGGCCACCTACCTGCCACCGATGTACGAAGGCCGCTGGGCCGGCTCCATGTGCCTCACCGAGGCCCACGCCGGCACCGACCTGGGCCTGATCCGCACCCGCGCCGAACCCCGCGCCGACGGCAGCTACCGGGTCAGCGGCAGCAAGATCTTCATCACCGGCGGCGAGCAGGACCTGACCGAAAACATCATCCACCTGGTGCTGGCACGCCTGCCGGACGCCCCGGCCGGCCCCAAGGGCATCTCGCTGTTCCTGGTGCCCAAGGTGCTGGTGAACGCCGACGGCAGCCTCGGCGCGCGCAACGCAGTGAGCTGCGGCTCCATCGAACACAAGATGGGCATCAAGGCCTCGGCCACCTGCGTGATGAACTTCGACGGTGCCGTCGGCTGGCTGGTCGGCGCGCCGAACAAGGGCCTGGCGGCGATGTTCACCATGATGAACTACGAGCGCCTGTCGATCGGCATCCAGGGCACCGGCTGCGCCGAGGCGTCGTACCAGGCCGCGGTGCGGTACGCCCGCGAGCGCCTGCAGAGCCGCGCCCCCAGCGGTCCGCAGGCGCAGGACCAACCCGCCGACCCGATCATTCACCACCCCGACGTGCGGCGCATGCTGCTGACCATCAAGGCCCTGACCGAAGGCGGCCGCGCCCTGGCCACCTACCTCGGCGCCTGGCTCGACCAGGCCAGGTATGCCGACGACGAGCACGACCGCGCCGCCGCCCAGGCCCGGGTGGCACTGCTCACCCCGGTGGCCAAGGCGTTCTTCACCGACACCGGGCTGGAAAGCTGCATCCATGGCCAGCAGGTGTTCGGCGGCCACGGCTATATCCGCGAATGGGGCCAGGAACAGTTGGTCCGCGATGTGCGCATCGCGCAGATCTACGAAGGCACCAACGGCATCCAGGCCCTCGACCTGCTCGGGCGCAAGGTGCTGGCCGATGCTGGCGCGGCGCTCGAAGCGTTTCTCGGCGAGATCCGCGACTACGCCAGCAGCGCGGTGGAATACCGCGAGCAACTGCTCGGCGCCGTGCAGCGCCTGCAGGACACCAGCCACTGGGTCGCCGGACAGGCTGCCGCCGACCCGCGTCAGGTCGGTGCCGCCTCGGTGGAATACCTGCACCTGTTCGGTTACGTCGCCTATGCCTACCTGTGGTCGAAGATGGCCACGACCTCCCGCGCCAGGCAGGCGGAGGACCCGGCCTTCCACACGGCCAAGCTGGCCACCGCGCAGTTCTTCTTCGAGCGTCTGCTGCCGCGCATCGACGGTCTGGACGCCTGCCTGCGCGGCGGCGTCGCCAGCCTGTATGCGCTGGACCCCGAGCAATTCTGAGCGCCCCCCATCCGCCCCCCGATCGCAGGGGGCGTGTCACCCGGGATTTTCCCTAACCTCGTCCTGTCGCCCGGGCAGTTTCGCCTGGGCGGCGGCCATCCAAGGAATCCCTCATGACAAGAAAAACAGTAACGGTATTCTCGGCCACCGGTGTCGCCGGAACGGCTTGTGTCGAAGAACTGCTTGCCCAGGACCTGTTCGATGTTCGCGTGCTGCTGCGCCAGGGCGAAGCGCCGGAGAAATCCTCCCTGGGAATCACCCAGGCCGCCTCGGCGAAACAGCGCAAGTGGGCGGACTGGCAGGCCCGCGGCGTCGAGCTGCGGGAAGCGGACTGCGCCAGCAACGAGTCGCTGATTCCCGCCCTGCGCGGCACCGACTACCTGGTGTCGTGCGTGCCGCTGAGCGCCACCGAAGCCCAGTACCCGCTTGTGCACGCCGCGCGCGAGGCCGGCGTGGAACGCTTCGTGCCCTCCGAGTTCGGCTTCATCTACGAATGGGAAGCCCAGCAGACCACCAGCACCGTGCACAGCCGCACCGCCCGGCAGAAGGTGTTCATCCGCCGCATGATCGAGCTGGCCGGCATGGACTTCACCATCATTCCGGCGGGCCTGTGGCCCGAGTACTACATGCTGGAACCGATCGGCATCATGGGCGACGGCACGCAGAAGGTGGCCTGGTCGAGCGGCACGGACCTGGGTCGCATCATCCCCCATGTGCTGGCCCACCCGGCCTCGCGCAATGCCGTCTGCCCGGTGGCGGCCAGCGCTTACTGCAGTTGGGACGAACTGCTCGAGGTGCGCGAACGGGTGCTCGGACGCCCGGTGGCGCGGCGCTACCTGGATCACCAGCAGTGGAAACAGGCCCACGACGCGGCCAGCGATGGCCCGATGAAAACCCTGCTCGGCATCGGCGTCGCCGCCACCGGGCAAGCCGAAGGCATGCCGCTGTGGGGCAACTGGAACGGCCTGCACCTGCCGCGGTTCGAGGGCACCCCGCTGGAGCGCCTGTTCCTCGACTACATCGAACCGTTCACCGCGGATCTGCGCCAGGCCCTGGCCTGAACCCCACCCACTCGCGAGAGGATCTCTCCATGTACACCCATGCCCGCTGGCTCATGGGTAGCGCCGCCCTGTTCAACTGGGCGGTGGTACTCGGCTTGCTGTTCTTCGACGAGCGCCTGGCGCCGCTGCTCGGCCTCGACCCCAGCAGCGGCAGCAACCTGGCCCTGCGCGACCTGGCCCTGGTGCTGATCGCCACGTTCGGCGGTGCCTACCTCCACGCCGCGCTCGATCCCGTGCGCGGGCGTCCCTACATCGTCCTCGGCGCCATCGGCAAAGCCCTGGTGGCGCTGGCCATCTACAGCCACTGGGCGCTGGGCCACATCACCTGGCAACTGCCGGCGCTGGTGGCCGGCGACGTGATCTACAGCCTGCTGTTCATCCACTTCCTGCGTCGCTACTGACGTCCCGATCGGGGTGGGCTATAGGCCCGCCCCGATGCTTGCGCTACAGTTTCAGGCGCGCTCGACGCACCTGGTATAACAAAAAGAAAGCAGGCCATTGCCGTGTTGATTACCAAACTGCTGCCCCCGCGCTACCACCACGTCCCGCTGCTGCGCGAGCGTCTGCTGGAACGCCTGAACAACGTCGCCTTCCAGGCCTTGATACCGCTGCGCGCGCCCGGCGGCTTCGGCAAGACCACCCTGCTCGCGCAATGGCGCAAGACCCTCATCGAACAGGGTCACAAGGTCGGCTGGATCAACCTCGACGAGACCGACAACGAGGAGAACCAGTTCCTCGGCTACTGGCTCGCCGCGCTTGACCAGGCCGAATGCCCCGTGCCGCGACAGCTGGTCGATACCTACGAGCGGGGCCGCCCCGAAACCCTGGACAACTTCCTCACCGTGCTGGTCAACGTGCTCGCCGAGTTCGAGCACGAGCTGTACCTGATCCTCGACGACTACCACAGCATCGACAATCCACGCCTGCACGAACTGCTCGGGCGTGTGGTGAAGTACGCCCCGGCCAACTTCCATCTGGTGATCAGCTCGCGTACCGAACTGCCGGCCTGCCTTGAGGGCACCCGGCAACGCAGCCGCGGCAACGAGCTCAACGTGCGCAGCCTGCGCTTCTCCGAAAGCGAGACCCAGGCGTTTCTCGGCGAACGCATGAAGGAGCCGTTCAGCGCCGACTCCTGCCGCGCCCTGTTCGAGGCCACCGAGGGCTGGATCGCCGGCATCCAGATGCTGGTGCTGTCCAACGAGCGCAAGGACCCGGACTTCGCCGACTGGTCCAAGGGCCTCTACCCGCTGGCCGAAACCATCCTCGAAAACACCCTCAGCGTTCTCCCGCGGGAAACCCAGGACCTGCTGCTGCGCCTGTCGGTGCTGGATCGCTTCAACGTCGAGCTGTGCGAAGAGGTGCTGGGCGTACGCAATGCCCAATGCATTCTCGAAGGCCTGGCCGCCGACGGCCTGTTGCTGGTGCCGCTGGACCACGACGAGAAGTGGTACCGCTTCCACGCGCTGTTCGGCGAACACCTGCGCCAGCGCCTGGCCGAACGCGTGGTGGCCAGCCTCGGCGACCTGCACCAGCGCGCCCGACACTGGCTGGAGAGCGACAACCCGCGACAGCGCTCCAACCTCTCCGCCTTTCTGCGTGAGTGCCGCAGCGAACTGAATGCCATCGACCTGCCCTCCTTCCACTACCGCGCCAGCCTGTGGTTCGAGCGCCGCGGTCACCTGGTCGAAGCGGTGCACCACGCGCTGGCCTCTGAAGGCGAAGAGCGCGCCTACGACCTCATCGACCGCTGCGTGATGACCGTGCTCGCCACGGGCGACTTCAACACCATCCTGGCCTGGACCGACAAGGTGCCGGCGGCGGAACTGACCCGCCGCGGGCACCTGCGCGTGGCGCGCTTCTGGGCCCTGGTGCTGGGTGGCCTGCACCTGCAGAGCGCGCACCAGGAACTGCGCGACCTGCAGCAGGCGGTCGATGTCCAGGGTGGCATCAGCGCTTTCGAATACCAGGTCTGCCAGCGCACCTTCGACGCCCTCAGCGGCAACAGCCCGTCCGCCCTCGGGCTGCTCGAACACTGGCCGCCCAGCGGCGACCCCTACCACAACGGCGTGGCCTGCAACGCGCTGATCTATGCCCTGGCCAGCGCCGGGCGCTACGACGACGTACCGAATATCCTCAGCCATCACCCGGAACCGCCGCCCAGCGCCACCCGCGGCCTGACCTATGCCTACCGGCAGTCGTTCATCGGCTGGATACAGTTCCTCAAGGGCAACCTCAGCCGTGCCAGCGCCAGCCTGAGCGAAGCGCTGTTCCGCCTCGACGAGTGTTTCGGCCGACGCTCGGCGCCCGCCTGTGTGGTCGCCGGCTACCTCGCCGAAGTGCTCTACGAGAGCAACGACCTCGACGCCCTGAAGAGCCTGCTCAGCGGGCGCATCGAAGTGATGAACGAGCGGGTGTTCTTCGAGAGCTACCTGCGCGCCTTGCTGGCCGGCGCGCGCCTGCTCTTCCTGGAGGGCAACGTCGACGGTGCCAGCGAGTTGCTGGAGCGCCTGCAACTGTTCGGCCGCAGCACCGGCCTGCAACGGACGACCGCTGCCGCCCTGGCCGAACGCATCCGCCTGTACCTGCACAGCGGCGACCTTCAGGCCGGCAAGCGCCTGCAGACCCGGCTGGACACCCTGGCGGAGCGGCCCGACGCGGCGCTGACCCCGTCGGCGATGGGCAGCAACTTCGACGTGCCGGTGCTCGCCATCCTCTCGCGAGCGCGCATTGCCCTGGCCGAGGGCCTGCCGCAATGCGCGCTGGACGAACTGGCGCCCCTGCGCGAACTGACTCCGGACGTACGCCTGGACTACTGCGTGAAGGTGCGCTTGCTGCACTGCCTGGCCCTGTACCAGCTCGACGACACGGGTTGGCGCGAAGCGCTGCTGGAACTGCTGGAAGTCAGCGCGCGCTGCCAGATGCTGCGCAGCCTGTGCGACGAGCTGCCGCAAGTGCAGCGGATGCTGATGGAAATGAGCGGCGAGCTGCCCTCCTCCGCGCTGGAGGAATACCTGGCGCAAGTCCTTGCCGGCCTTCAGCGGCCACGCATGGAGCAGCCGGTACGCCAGCACTCCGAGTACAACCTCAGTGGCCGCGAGCAGGACATCCTCGACCTGCTGGTGCAGGGCATGCCGAACAAGCGCATCGCCCTGGCGCTGAACATCTCGGCGGAGACCGTGAAGTGGTATCTGAAGAAGCTGTTCGCCAAGCTCAACGTCAGCGACCGGGTGCATGCGATCGACAAGGCGCGTCGGGAGAAGTTGGTGGGTGAGCGGAATTCGGGGTGATCGACCCGGGTGGGGCCTTGGGGGTCGTGTCGCCGCCTGCAATGGATCAGCTCGCGACAGCGCCACCGCCATTCAACCCCAAACTCCCTGTATCCCGTGAAGCCCCCCAAAAAAGCCCCCGACCTCACGGCCGGGGGCTTCTGCCTGCATCAGACAAGGATCAGAAATCCCCGCGCAGGTTCAGCATGTAGTTGCGTGGCTCGCCAGTTGGTGTCTCACAGCGTCTGTTGAGCTCAATCGTGCCCTTTGTCGATCAAGCGAAACGCAAGGCCGGAAGCAGATTTGTCTGTCGTGAGTTGGATTGACCGACTCTTATCAATCATCCGCAGCATCAAGTAGGCAGAAGGACAAGCCAGATACTGTTTGATCTGCAAGATATTGAATGGCGACTTCGGCATTAGGGTGTATGGAGTCATGCAGGCGATAGGCATCCCAGCCGCCCGTTAAACCGATCAGAGGCATCTTGACCGGCCCCTTTGATTGATAGGGTTCGCCAAACTTGGCGCGGACTGTTTGTTTGGTCATCTCAAGGGTAAAAGGATTCGGTAGTTCTCCTTTATATGCTGGAACCGTCGCCATTCGTCCTTTCAAGGTGACGACGATGCGCTCGAGCTTCATCGTTTTTGCTTGAAACCAAAGTTCAATGCCAGGGACAGGCTTTGATATGAATTCTTCGGCTACCCCTTCTCTTGGGGATGGAATAAGTGATTCATTTATCCTGACACCTGCCGCAACCAGCCCCTGAAAGGTTTGCCCTAACCCTGCAACCCATCGATCAATCTCTTTAGCGCTCATCAGTACCATCCGTTTCTTTCATTGTGGTGCTTTGGCCCTATCGCTGCATGGGCATCTACACATCTTTGAAGGCTTGCCGGGAACCGCATCAAGGCTGCCGGGTGCTTGCCGTGACAGGTGCGGCGCTTGATCTGGAGGGCGCTGCAAGGCCTGAGACAGATACTTGGCAGCCTTGATGCGATTTCCGGTCAGCCCCCAAAAAGCCCCCGACCTCACGACCGGGGGCTTCTGTCTGCATCACCCGAGGATCGGATATCCCCGCGCAGGGTCAGCATGTAGTTGCGTAGTTCGCCGTACAGGCGATGGGGTTGCGTCCTGTGTGACCAAGTCAGTTGGTGTCTCACAGTGTCTGTTGAGTTCAATCGTGTCCTTTGTCGATCAGGCGAAACGCCAAACCGGAAGCAGATCTGTCTTCACGAAATTGAATAGCAACCTCCGCGTTGGGGTGTATGGTTTGATCAAGACGGTACGCATCCCACCCCCCAGTCATGCCAAAAGGAGGCGGAAGTTTGGCTGGGCCTTTTGAGTGATCTGGCTTGCCAAGTTTTTCATGAATACTTACTTGGTCCATCTTGTGCGTAAAGGGTATCGGTAGTTCGCCAGAGTAGACGGAAGTGCCCTCAGTCCGAGCTATTAAAGTAATCACGATTCTTTCCAGTCTGGTCGTCTCCGCCCAGAACCATAGTTCCATGCCTGGCGCCGGTTTGTAGATTAGGTCCTCATTTTCCCCCTCTTTGAATAGAGGGATCAAAGCTCTATCCTGGATCTGTCCAGCTGCAACGAGATCTTTGTAGGTGCGACCCAGGCTACTGACCAGGTTAATGATTTCTTTGGCATTCATTTATTGATACCACCCTTGTTTTTCGTTGATTCGATGCATCATGGCTCTTGCGCTTTCAAGGGCTTCTTCGGTAAAGCCGTCCTCAAGTAAATATGGTGTTATCGCCTCAAAGTTGCTGTCCACTGCAGCGCGAAGATTACTCGCATCCAATAGCTGTTTTCTCCGGCTATTTCGACCGCCATAAGTTTCGCTGAACCTCTGATGGACTTTGGCTGGAATCGCAATGCTTGCCACACCGTTCAAATAATCGTCGCTAGTAGCAACGTCCGCTATATTGGCCCCGATGAAACGCTTGATCGCCGCTCGTGATGGCATGTGATCCACATGAAGTCCATTCCGTGGTCTTCCCTTGAATGCCCCGTAGACATCGACTTCCAACGCTTCAACCGCCGGCTTGGCAAACACCAGATAAAGCGGTGGCGCCCCCGAATCCGCCGGGAACGTCAGGATCACGTCCTGCCAGGTGATGTCCTCGGCATCGTGTCCGGGATAGGTGGTGATCTGGCTGTTCCGCCCCGTGGGGATCGGGTGAACCAGGATGTTGTCCAGCACATCCGGTCGCGCGCCGGGATAGGTGGTCGGCGCCGTCACCAGCGGACCGTTGTTGGGTGTCCAGGTGATGGTCAGGCCGCCGAGGCGCGCCTCCATCGCGCTTTTGTCGGCATTCCAGTTGGCCTGCCTGACCGCTACCCGGTCCTCACCGCCGTAATGGCTGAAGGTATGGAAGCCATGGAT